>CAVUGE010000025.1:0-223708 GCA_963740945.1 uncultured Bacteroidota bacterium
GTCCGGTCTTGTCGAACCTGCAACCACTTCGATTGCTATTGGATTTGTCTTATAAGTTTTACCGTTAAAATCTATCGAAGCACTTTCAATTTCAAATTTTCCCGTCCCTCTGGCTTGCAGATAGTATGAAAAAGTTCTTGAGGCAGAAACCGTACTGTTAATAATTTCCATATTTGTGGATTGGTTTGGACCGGAAAGAACAAGAAAATGCTGAAATGCCGGCGGCTTGAAATTCTTAACATTATTTATGTCTGTCCCTGAAAAAGTAAAAGATACCTGGAATCTGTCATTTATTCCAACTTTATTATTATCTATAGAGGAAGTAAATGTTTGGGAAAGAATTATTCTTCCAAACAAAAGGAATAGAAACAATATTTTAATATTTAATATTTTTTGCATAAAGTATTACAATTCAAATTCCAAAATTCAAACGGATAACCCTTAACTTATTTACCAATCTTTATCAGTTTTAACAACAGTTCCGCTTTTTTTACGAAGCTTCTTTTGTAAGTCAGTTTCATTATTTTTTAAAGCATCTAAAATTCTGTTAGCTTCTTCTTTAGAAATTTTATTCTTTTCAGGCTGCTTCAAATTATCCTGTTTTGCAGTTTCATTATTCGGTTTATTCTGTTCGTTCTTATTCTCATTCTTCTGCTTATCCTGATTCTTATCTTTGTTCTGGTTCTTATCCTGGTTTTTATCTTTATTCTGGTCCTTGTTGTTTTTATTATTCTTATCGTTCTTATTCTGCTGCTTGTTATTCTGCTGATTTTTCAACATTGATAAGGCATAAGAGAGATTATATTTTGTTTCTTCGTCATTAGGATTAAGCTTTAATGAATTTTTATAAGCCCCGATACTTTCCTTTATCTTCTTATCTTTTAATAAAGAGTTCCCAATATTGTGAAAAACTTTTGCTTTTTGTGCGGAGCTTTCAGTTTCACTTAATGCAGATTGATATGATTTAATAGCATCATCATATCTTCCTTGTTTATAGTATGCATCGCCGAGATTGAAGTTAGTTTCAAAAGTTTTAGGGTTTTCTAATGTTCCCTTCTTAAAATTCACTTCAGAGTCGGCAAACTTTCCTTCTTTATAAAGATCCACTCCTTTATTATTTAAATTACGCACACTTTGTGCATATAGATAATTATATCCAAATAATAAATTTACCAGAACTAATATTTTTATTAAATTTTTCATATAAATCAGTTTCATATAAATGATTATTTTTCCAGACCTAACTTCCTGTTCAACTTACTAAATAAAGGAGATTTCGACTCACTGATAAAAAATTCCATAACAAGAAGAATCAATCCGGGTATTAAAAAATAATAAAATCGATCTTCGTAATCAGTAACCTTTTTTACACCAAACTCGGTCTTTTCAAGTTTCGATAAATCATTATAAATATCATTAAGCTGGTCTTCATAATTTGAACCGTGAAAATATTGCCCGTTTCCGGCAGATGCAATCTGCTGCAAAATCGATGCATCCAACTTAGTTAATACTACATTCCCGTCTCTATCTTTTTTGAAACCTATCTGCTGACCGTTGTTATCGTAAAGAGGAATAGGAACACCATCGGGTGAACCTAATCCGATCGTATAAATTTTTATGTCTTTAGCTACGGCATCTTTCACAGCTTGTAAAACATCGCCCTCGTGATCTTCACCATCTGTAATAACTACAATTGCTTTTTGAGTACTGGTTTTATAATCAAATGATTTAACGGCAAGATTTATAGCGGAAGCAATTGCAGTTCCGGGCTGCGGCACCGAGTTAACATCGACGGCATTCAAGAATAAATTTGCTGCCGAATAATCTGAAGTAAGGGGGAATTGAACATATGCCTGACCGGCAAAAATTATTAGACCGATCCTATCACCTTGCAATTTTTGAATAAGGTTGGAAATTTGAAATTTTGCTCTATCCAGCCTATTCGGTTTTATATCTTCGGCTTTCATGCTTAAAGAGACATCAAGACAAATATAAACATCAATTCCGGTCTGCTTTACTTCTTCCATTCTTGTACCAACCTGCGGATTTGCTGCTGCAACAACTAAAAGAATAAAGACCAGAATTATTAGTCCCGTATTTCAAAGAAGTCTTTAACCAGCTATAGTTGGGTAAAAGTAATTTCTGCAAGTCTTTCTGAGCAAACTTTTCAAGTAATTTTTTCCTATTCCTTGATAAATACCAGAAAAGTAGTATAAATAAAGGAACTGCATAAAGAGCATATAGATATTCAGGATGCGCGAATCGAAACATTTTTAATTAACAATGAATAATTAACAATTTACAATTAACTACAATCAACAAACCACAAACTAATTACTTTTATGGTAATTTTCTAAAAACCGATTTTGATAATCCAACTTCTAAAACCAATAGGAACAAACCGGCTCCAAGCCAGCCGTAGAATAATTCTTTTGCATTGCGGTATGAAGTTATTTCAACCTTGGACTTTTCTAATTTATCGATTTTATCATAGATGTCTGCTAGAGTTTTGTTATCCGTTGCTCTGAAATATTCTCCACCGGTAATATTAGAAATCTGCTGTAAAACAGATTCATCAATTTCCACAGGAATCATTTGATACCTGGTTCCAAAAGGAGTCTGCACTGGATACGGAGCTTCTCCTTTAGTACCTACTCCGATTGTATAAACTCTTATACCAAACGTTTTAGCAATTTGTGCCGCAAAAACAGGATCAACTTCACCGCTGTTGTTAACTCCATCAGTTAGGAGAATAATTACCTTGCTTTTTGCTTTACTATTTTTGAGTCTATTTACTCCATTTGCAATTGCATTCCCGATGGCAGTTCCATCTTCAATCATACCGCTTTTTACCTGGCTGAGCAGGTTTCGAAGGACAGAATAATCTACTGTTAACGGGCATTGAGTGAAACTATCTCTTGCAAAAATAACGAGTCCAATTCTATCTGAAGTCCTTCCTTTAATAAAATTATCTATTACATCTTTAGCAGCTTCAATCCGGTTGGGCTTCAAATCTTCTGCGAGCATACTCCCGGAAATATCAAGAACCATAGCAATATCAATACCTTCGGTATAAATATTTTCTCCTGAAGAAAAATTCTGAGGTCTTGCCAAAGCAATTATTAACAATGCAATTGCAAGAACCCGTAGTATAATCGGTATATGCCTGAATCGTTCACGCCAGCTAAAAGCTATATTCCGAAAAATGCTTAATGATGAATAGGTTATAGATGGTTGTTTTTTTCTTCCCTTCATCCAGTACCAGACCAGCATCAAGGGTATAACTATAAGAAAATAAAGCACCCATGGATAGGCAAATGAAATACCTTTAAGCATTAGTAACCTCTGTGCTTATTTCTTTTTCAGGTACCGGTTTGGTCTTTTCCACAATCTCAATTGCCTGTTTCATCATTTCTTCATTAATTGAAGCCATAGGTTTGAATTTTGCAAATTTTACAAGATCTGCATTACTTAAAAAATTATAAGTTGTTTCTGTTATTACTCCAGCTTTTCTAACTTGTTTCAAATACTGCATTACTTCCGAAGTGGTTAATTCAAGAGCGGGAAGATAGAACTGATCCTGGAAATATCTCCTGATTATTTCAGTAATTCTTGAATGATATTCTTTAATCGAACCTTTTTGCCAGAGCTGCTCCTGTTCCAGTGCTCTCAATTCATAAATAGCAATTACATGAGGAGGTTTTTCAATTACTTTCCGGATTTTCTTTGTTTCAGCCATCTTCTTCTTTTTATACCGTCTATAAAAGTAAAAAGCTATACCAAGGATAATTAATGTTATCAAAACCCACATGCAGGATTTCTTTCCAATCGAGCGGAATTTTAATTGGTGCTTTTACATCCTTAATTTGTCCACCCGGCTGAATTTGTAAAGTATGAACCGTAAAGCGGACATCATTTGTATATGCGGTTTGTAATTCCTGATTTCCCTTTATTTTATAAAGTACAGGAATAGGCGGAATAGTTACATTTCCGGAGTCGTACTTAGAAATTACATATCTAAAGGTAGATATTAAATTACCTTCATTATTTTCGACTTCAGGGGCTTCCTGTTTTATTATTTCTATTTTTGAAGTGCTATCCGAAATTACAGGACTGCTTATGCTTATATTTTTATTGTGTTCAACCTGGATGATTAAATTTATATAATCTCCTACCTGGTAATCGGAAGAATCGGTAAAAGCTTTTACGGAGATACCCTGTGCATATGCAAGACAACTTACGATAAAGAAAAGAGCTAAAAGTTTTTTTACCATCTGCTTTCCCTGAGTCTGAAAAACCGTACAAGCGGCTTAATATAATTTTCGCCGGTGTGTACTTCGATATTGTCTATTCTGCTTGATGTAAAAAGAGATTTTAGTTTTTCCATATTATTCCAGCCGAAAGAAGCCAGGTTCTTTTGAAAGGTTTTACTACT
This sequence comes from uncultured Bacteroidota bacterium, assembly GCA_963740945.1. Lineage (GTDB taxonomy): Bacteria > Bacteroidota > Ignavibacteria > Ignavibacteriales > Ignavibacteriaceae > CAVQBP01. Next base: position 4,436 of record CAVUGE010000025.1, read on the forward strand.
TGTATCTACCCAGCGTTCCCTTCCGGTTTCGGCATCGATAAATTTAATTAAGCCCATTCTGGGAATTTCTTTTTCTCTTTGATCATCTAATACAATACCGATTAAATCATGCTTCTTTCCTACTATTCTTAAGATTTTTTCATAGCCTGAGTCCATAAAATCGGAAACAAGAAAAACGATGCTTTTCTTCTTTATTGCATTGTTCATATACTCAAGAGCACCTTTTATATTTGTTGTTTTTCCTGCAGGTTCAAAAGATAAAACTTCCCTGATGATCCTTAACACATGTGCTCTTCCCTTTCTTGGAGGGACAAATTTTTCAATTTTATCGGTAAAAAGAATCAATCCAACTTTATCATTATTTTTCATTGCAGAAAAAGCGAGAATAGCACTTAATTCTGCAGCTACCTGCTGTTTTGTTTTTTCTAAAGTGCCGAAGATAAGAGAACCGCTCAAATCAACGAGCAGCATAACGGTCAATTCCCGTTCCTCTTCAAAAATTTTAATAAAAGGATGACCGAAGCGAGCAGTAACATTCCAGTCGATATTTCTTATATCGTCGCCGAATTGATATTCCCTCACTTCGGAAAATTCCATTCCTCTACCCTTAAAAACGGAATGATATTCACCTGAGAAAACCTGGTTTACAAGACCTTTGGTTTTTATTTCAATCTGGCGTACCTGTTTTAATAATTCCTTAGTCAGCATAGTTCTAAAATATTATTTTCCATTTTCCATCATTAAGGTACTTCAACTTTATTCAAAATTTCCTGAATAACGTATTCGGTTGTAATTTCTTCAGCTTCGGCTTCATAAGTAACTGCAATACGGTGTCTTAAAACATCGAGGCAGATTGCCCTAACATCTTCGGGAATCACATAACCTCTTCTTTTTATAAAAGCCATTGCTTTTGCTCCTAAGGCTAAATTAATAGAAGCTCTTGGAGAAGCACCGTAGTTTATTAAATCGGAAAGCTTAGAAAGGTTATATTCTTTGGGATTCCTTGTTGCGAAGACTATATCAAGAATATATTTTTCTATTTTTTCATCAACATATACATCTTGAATCAAATTTCTTGCTTTTAAAATCTCTTGGGGAGTTATTACTTTCTGTACTTGTATTTGATCAAGGTTAACATTCTGCCTCATAATCTTTAATTCCTCATCTCTTGATGGATAAGTGATTTTCACTTTAAGCATAAATCTATCGACTTGAGCTTCCGGCAGAGGGTAAGTTCCTTCCTGTTCAATTGGATTTTGAGTTGCAAGCACAAGGAAAGGTTCCTCCAGATGGAAGGTGGTTTCTCCTATAGTTACCTGCCGTTCCTGCATTGCTTCCAGAAGAGCACTTTGTACTTTGGCAGGGGCTCTATTAATTTCATCAGCGAGAATGAAGTTTGAAAAGATAGGACCTTTTCGAATAAAAAAGTTGCCGTCTTTTTGATTATATATCATAGTGCCAACCAGATCTGCAGGAAGAAGGTCAGGGGTAAACTGAATCCTTTGATATTTTGCAGTCATTGTTGATGCAAGAGTTTTTATTGCAAGAGTTTTGGCTAAGCCGGGTACACCTTCAAGTAAAATATGGCCGTTTGCTAAAAGACCTACAAGCAGCCTTTCAACCATAGCTTTTTGGCCTACTATTACTTTGCTTATTTCATTTTGAAGCCGATCAATAAAAACGCTTTCCTGTTTAATTTTTTCATTTAATGCAGTAATCTCCAATGTTGAACCTCTTATTTAATTGTTATCAATAAATAATCTCAAAGAAAGTAATCTGGTTAGACGGTTGTAAACTTAAAAATGTTGCATTTATTTATCAAGATAACTGAATTAAGTTACGCAATTGAATGTTTTTTATAATAAGAGTGAAGAGAATTATATTAAAATGGTGCAAAATTTAAAGTATGAGATTCTTCACTCCACTTCGTTCCGTTCAGAATGACAGTGTTTGCGTAACTTAAGTTATTTTACAATCACTCCGCCGCCGAGGCATAAATCATTTTGATAAAAGACGGCAAACTGGCCGGGAGCTATTCCTTTATCTTTTTTATCCAGCTTCACCTTTAATAGACTATCCTTTTCAAATTCTATATGGCAATGATAGTAAAATTTTCCATGTCTTATTTTAGTTTTAATATCTTTTTTATCAGGTTTTGATTCCAGGATCCAATTTAAATTTGTTACATAAAAAGTATCTCTATCTCTTTTTACTTTATTTTCCTTAGACGCATAAATTAAATTATTTTTAACATCTTTCTCAACGACATACCAGGGGCCTCCAGATAACCCTAGTCCGGATCTTTGCCCTATGGTATAATAATAATAACCGTTATGTTCACCTAATTTTTTATTTGTATCCGAATCGATTATATCGCCTTTAATTTCTCCCAAATGGTGCTTAATAAAATCATTAAATTTAATCTGACCTAAGAAACAAATTCCCTGGCTGTCTTTTCTATTTTTATTCGGGAGGTCAAACTGCTCTGCTAGATCCCTCACTTGAGATTTATTAAACTCCCCCAGTGGAAACAGAGCTCTGGATAATTGCGTCTGTTTTAGATATGATAAAAAATAGGTCTGATCTTTTACCGGATCGGGGGCAATTTTTAAGGCATATTTCCCATTAAGCCTTTCAACTTTTGCATAATGACCGCTGGCAACTTTCTCAAAAGAATTATCAATTTTGTCATAAAACTGACCGAATTTAATAAGGCTATTGCAAAAAATATCGGGGTTTGGAGTTCTGCCCTCTTTAATTTCGGAAATAGTGTATGAAACAACCGAATCCCAGTATTCAGATTGTAAGGGAAGGACTTCCAGCGAGATCTTTTCATTTAGGCAGACTTGCCGGACATAATTCAGGTCTTCTTCCCAGGGGCATTCTCCAAGGAATGAGAATTCATCCTGGAGCCATATTTTAAGATAGAATGCGGTTAGATCGTGTCCGGCATTCTTTAATAATTTCAGGGCAACAGAACTGTCCACTCCTCCTGATGTTAAAACTGCTATTTTCATGCAAAAAACTAATTATTATTTAAACTTTTTAAAATAGGGAAATAATAGGTAAAGTTTTGGTCAATTTTTTGTAATAATCGTTACTGTCAGAAATAAGTCAGAAGTAAAGAGAAAATTTAATTAGAAGCTGTTAGTGATCCTTACTATCAGTAATATTCATATTGTTTTATGTTGGGGTCAGCTTGGAGTTACCTTGGAGTTACCTTGGAGTTGTGGCTGAGTTATCCCACTAAAACCCCTATTATATTTATCTATTCATAAATCAGTTCACTAAAGTGAACTGCAATAAATCTTACAGACTCTGCGAAAAAACTACAGTGACAAAAGAATATTGATGCTTTATTTTGCAGTAAGAATGAATGTTCATTTATTATAAAATCATTATTCACAATATATAAGGAGTTACTATCATGGCTAAATTAATTGGTTCTGCTTTCGGCAATTTTAGAGGGAGAGTAGGAAATCTCTCGGCAAGAATAAGGAATGATGAGACTATTATTAGTGCTCGTCCTTCCAGTTTCAATATTTCACAAAGTCCTGCTGCTATTGAAGGGAGAGGTAAATTCTCGGTTTGTTCTCAGATTGCAAAGGTTGTCGGTAAAATTAATGAATTAAAGAAAATCTGGGATAAAATAAGAAAACCAGGGCTTACTGTTTATAATACAGTGATTCAGAAGAATTACCAATTTGTAGAGCCGGGCAGACCCACTGAAAATAATATAATCACTCCCGACGGTTTTGATCTTGCAGTAGATTCTGCGGTTGTTTCTGAGGAGAGCATCACTGTTAATCTGGCTCCGCTCAAGAGTCAGGCAGACTTCACAGACGAAGATAAGGATCTTCTCATTTCGGTTCTGCTTACCGGATTCGACCCTGTTAACGAGAACGACAATTATTATATAATAATGCCATTTATATATACTGCAGTCGATTTTAATCCGGAGGATACACTGGAGGCAATCGTAAATCTTGACTGGTTTACCAGGAATAAATTGGCAAGATATAACAGGAAAGTATTATTAGTGTGTGCAGCTACCAAAGATGATGAAGGGAATTTAGTTAAGCACTCGGCTACCTACGGCAGAGAGTACTAACAAGATGCAGGATGCCAGATAAATTCAGAGATCAACAGTCAGTACCATTTCGGAAGTTCGAAATTAGCTGTTGTAAAAGGAAAAATGGAAAAAGAAATATATATATTCTTAAAGAAGAAATAAGAATTTAATGAACATATTCGCGAAGAAGGAAGTAATGCATATTCGTGGTACAAGTCAAAAGGAAGTGAAGGAATTAAACTACCTAAAATTGAAGGTACAAAGACAAAATTATTATTCAGCTATATGCTGGTTTATATTAAAAAACAATAATTATTTTTGAATATTTTTATCCGGATAAGTCGGTTGACTTAAAAAAGAGATGAAATAGATCTAATTTTTTTGATAGAAAATTCTGAAATTAGATATTATTTTCATCACCTTTTGAGAATTTCTATTTATTGAAAGAATTGTATTGAAAATTATATTTTTTCAATATAAATTAAATTGTTTATAAAATAAAATGGGGCAAAGGAGAACTTTCTACGGACCTAATATTATTACCCCAAACGTTGATGTGGCTCAATTGGCGAAGCTGTGTCCAATAGTTTGTTTGTTGTGGTTTGTTGTCTGTAAGATTGAAATTATTCAATGAATAATGAAATTATGAAAGTTAAAAGGACATTGTACCCGGGTCAAAACGGGACAAAGAACTGGGAAAGAAAATACGGTAAAAAGCTTATATGTGGGTAGATACAGGATTGATAAGGAGAGGGAAAAAAAATTAACCACTGCTGAAATAATTGTAGACGAAAAGGATTGGAATAGGAATTGTGATAGAATACCATTAAATAAGATTTTGCATGTAAAAGTTAATTACGGCAAAGTAAAAATAGGCAGTTTGATAAAAAATGCAGGTGGAAAGTGGAATAGGGAATTAAAATTGTGGGAGTTACTATATGAAGATACATTATCATTAGGTTTTGAAGATAGAATAGTAACTTAAATGTTTTAGGAAAAGAAATTAAATGAGGTCACTTCGAAAATTGAAAAATGGATATATATAGATATTAATGTCTAAATATAGACATGAAAAGAAAGATATCAAAACAGCTCAATAAATATGTTAGGCATATAAATTGTGAGTAAAAATAATATAGAGCTATTTATGATTTAACAAAATGTATAATAAAAAACTGTGGGGATAAAATGAAAAAAGTAATATTTCTTATTGCAACCTTCGTTACTATATTAAAAGCAGCTTCTTTACAGGATATGTACAATAATGCTAGTCCAGGTGAAGGATACGATAAATTAATTGTACTTGCAAAAGATAGTATTTATAATGGCAGATTTATACAAGATGTTCAGTCGGTTTGTATTCACGGAAATGGAGCTATTATTGAGCTTAATGATTCTTCTATTCTTATTGATGGTGAGAATAAAAGAATAGATATTGATCATGTAATTTTTATAACTAATGGAAAGACAGATGTTTTTTTGGTATTTCAAAATAATGCTTACGGAAAAATACTGAATAATACTTTTTATGGGAAAATAGATTCGGAAAAAACTGTTTACTGCATTAGATTTAATGAATGCAATAAAGATAGCAGTTACATTCAAAATAATATTTTTACAGATTTTCAAACCGGTATTTACTACTATACTATTAATTTCGATTCTGGCATTAGTCTTTACATTTCTAATAATGATTTATGGAAATGTGATACACCATATCTTTATTGGGGCGGCTGGACTGGCTATCCGAGTTCGTTCACTCCTAATCCAGGAGATCAGGAATTAATTGCTGATCCAAAATTTGTTGATGAACAAAATTATAATTTTAATTTATCTGACAATTCTCCATGTATAGATTACGGGATTAGTTTAAATTTTGGATTCCAGGGTAATGCTCCTGATTTAGGTGCTAAGGAATCTAGTTTTGCTAAATTTATTGGAACAAAAATATCAGGTGAATTGGATAATGATTTAACAACAGGAAATTCGCCATACATTATTATCTCAGATATAACTATACCACAAGATAAAAAGATCAATATTGATCCTGGCGTTGTATTAAAAATAAATGCTTCCATATCAATTTATGTTTATGGAGAATTGAACATCAAGGGAACTAAAAGCGATTCAGTTTATATAGGTAATAATAGTATTTACAACATACATTGGGGCAATATAGTTTTTACCAAAGGTTCTTCGGTTAGCAGTAATATCAATTATTCTGTTATAAAAAATAGTTCTTCAATGCAATTATATTCTGGTGCTATTTCATGCTACAATGATAGTGTTACAATTTCCAACAACTATTTTTCAGGAAACGGCATATCTATTTTTTGTACTGATGGAAATAAAGCGAACATCTCATCTAATATATTTTTTGAGCATAATGACTTTACAGGCGTTTTTATGATTTATTGTAATAATAATTCCAGACCAATAATAAGCGGAAATGCTTTTTATAACTCTGCTCTGCTTGTTGATTCTGCAGATGCAGAAATTATAGATAATAAATTTATGGGTCAAAAATATTATGTAGGTCAACAATATTGGGAACTAACATTAAGAAATAATGCAAAGGTATATTTGTCGGCTAATTATTTTCAGGACAATTATGGTGCTGTATTGATTAATGAATCTGATTGTAATGCTTACAACAATCTCTTAGTTAATTGTGAGAATTCTCTTCTTTTTAGTAATTCTTCCGGGATATTATCCAACAATACAATTTATTCAAATGGTTCTGGAATTATAACCGACCTGAATTCAAAAATTAGCGTTGCCAATTCAATAGTATGGTGTACGGGAGAATATAGCCAAGCTATACACCCATTTGATTCTTCAGTCGTTAATGCAGAATACTGTATACTATCTACAAACTATAATGGAGAACATATAATTTATGATAATCCTTTATTTGTCAATTCTGATTCTGGAAATTTCCATTTAACAAAAAATAGCCCTGGTATTAATGCTGGAACACCAGATACAGTAGGATTACTTTTACCTTTAAGTGATAATGATGGTAATAAAAGAATTGTGGGTGCAAGAATAGATATTGGTTGTTACGAAAGTTCTGTAATTGATGGAATAAATGGACAGAGTGAGCAAACTCCAAAGAAATTTACATTGTTTCAAAACTATCCCAATCCATTTAATCCTGTAACAATAATAAATTACTATATTCCCAGAGCAGGCAGGGTACTAATAAAAATTTATGATGCTTTAGGGAGAGAAATCAAAACGCTAGTGAATGAAGAAAAAATAGCAGGAAACTACAAAATAAGGTTTAATGCAAATGGTCTTGCAAATGGTATTTATTTTTATAGAATGCAAGCAGGAAATTTTGTTGAAACCAAAAAATTAATCCTTTTAAAATAAGGAAAGTAAAAAATATGCAAAACGTTATAAGGGATTCATGCCGAAGCCTGCCGAGGCATAATCCTGTGTTGGACTAAGCCGCAAAGCGACTTACTCTATTACCTAATTTCAATAAAATTTATATCGAAGTAATAAACCTGGATATGTCCGAAAGAGGGATATAGAAGAGATTATATTTGATTTTTTTTCAATAACCAGCTTAAGAGTAATTATAAATTCATTAGTGATGAGAAGTTTTTGCATACTAGAAAATAATTATTTGAGAACTATTAAGATTTTATTTAAAGTTATATGTTTTTCATTTATAATAAAGGAACAACAGAGTCAAATTAAATAATAGTCTTCAAAACATGTGTGTGAAAAAAACAAGTTACGCATGTTTTGCTGAATCTTCTGCATTAGTAATAAAAATAAGTTTCTCGTTCTGGGCTGCGGCTTAAATACAGGGTCGTTATAAAGCATATAAACTCATGTGGAAAATATGAAAAAAGTATTTTTAATTTTAGTTCTCTTTACTATTAACATTAATTCTCAAACTTCTAATTCATTTGTATTAAAACTGAAAGCTGGTCTAACTTTATCTAGTTTATCATATTACAATTTTTCAAAAGATATCAGAGCATCAAAATACCCCACAACTGAATATTCAAATAAATTATTACCAAGTTATCTTCTAGGTTTAGGTATGGAGGTAACTGATATAATAAATTTAGTGGACACCTATTTTAATTTTGGTATTGAAGTATCATATGGAAGGTCTACTACAGGGAAAGTAAATACTTCTGTAGGTGAGGCAGAATTTATAGTAAATACAGTTCCAGTTTTATTTTGGACAACACTTAAAACAAGAGGAAAGATTATTCCATTTATTAGAATTGGGATAGGTGGAGAGAATTCTAAATTTTCAGAAAAATATTATATATATCCACAATATAACTTTGCACTGAGTGATTGGTTTTTTTGCTGGGGATTAGGTGGCGGAATAGAATACAATTATTCTAAGAATATTAACATAAGCTTATTTGTTGATTGGATTCAAAGGGAACATGGAATTGATAAAAAATTAGATGATGGAAGAGTAATAAATTTAGATTTTAGAAGTGGTGATGCTTTTTTAGGAATACAGTTTGGATATGCACTAAAATAAAATTGCTTATTAGCCCATCAAGCCGTTATGTAATCGCATTCGGCAATTTACAAATGTTAAAGTTGGTCGTTCCGTATCGGCTAACTTGTTCAACGTAATCGTTCTAATTAATAAACTTGCAAACCGTGTGTACGAAGAAATTTACACACGGTTTGCTAAATATTCGGCAGTTGCTTTCCAAGCGGCATACTTGTTCTGCGCTGTGGCTTATGGGCACCGTTACATATAATTAAAAATAAGGTATCAATATGAAAAAAAAATTATTCTTAATATTTATTTTTCTTTTTTTCTCAACAAAAATATATTCGCAAATTATTAATACCTACGGATTGAAAATAGGTTATGTTAATTCAAGTCAAACTTTCACAAATAACGTGATTGATGATATTGCCAAAAGGAAAAGTGGTTTTAGTATAAGTGGTTTTATTGATTTATTTGATTTTAATGGTTTTTCTATTTCGCCTGAGATAAAATATATTCAAAAGGGAGTTGGTTTAGAGACGGCAGTTACTGGTCCTGAAGGCCCTGAACCAATAGGAAAGAGAACAGAATATATATATCATAACTATTTGTCTATTCCAATATCTTTGGTTTATAAAATTCAATTAGATGCTGGTATCCCCTATTTTAAAATTGCCCCACGATATGATATTTTATTAAGCAGTGATGATGACTTCAATTCAATAGCTTCAACTTATGAAAACTATAAAAATGTTTTCGGCGGAACATTCTCAATTGGATTTATTCCTAATCTAAATATTGTATTGAATCCATTCATAGAAATATCTTATCATATGGATTTTTCAGATACTTACTCTGGAGCGAATAATAAAATTAAAAACAATGCTGTTGAAATAAATATAGGCGTTCAATTATAAAAATAGAAAATTATGTATAACGTTATAAGGGATTCATGCCGAGGCATAATCCTTTGTTGGACTCAGCAGCAAAGCGACTTATTCGATTGATCTGTAATTTCAATAAAATCTTTATAGAAGTAATAAACCCGGATATGTCAGAAAAAGGGATATAGAAGAGATTATATTTGATTTTTTTTCAATAACCAGCTTAAGAGTAATTATAGATTCATTAGTAATGAGAGGTTTTTGCATACTTGAAAATAATTAATAGTCTAAAGCCTATTAAATTGGAGAACTATTAATATTTAATTTAAAGTTTTATGCTTTTCATTTATAATAAAGGAATAATTATTTGAAGGGGGGAGACTTATTGTAATAATTAAGACGCTTCAGTGTAAGGACTAAATTCATTTGATTCCCGCATACCGGACAGTAGATTATCGGGGATTTATTATTAGTATCGGTTTTATCATTACATGTTGTATGGGTTATAGTTGTAGAATCAAATATTTGCCTAAGAACGCTAAGAAGTAATAAATGTGGCAGACTAGTTCTGGGTTGCGGCTTAAATGTGGTCGTTATGTGCCAAATAAAGTTTATTTTATTATGAAATTGAATTAAATTAGAAATAGAAAATTTTAATAAAAAGGTATTGATAAATGGAAAATGAAGGATTTTATAATAAGTTTGAATCTCTCCCTATAGAAGCACAGAAACAAGTATTGGACTTTGTTGACTTTTTAAAAAAAAGATATGAGTCCAAAATAAAAGGATCTCGTGAAAGAAAATCTATCAAAAATAATAAATTCGTTGGAATGTGGGAAAGTAGAGAAGATTTAAAAGATAGTACTTCTTGGGTAAAGAATTTACGTAAAAAAGATTGGGGAAAAATTGACGAATAATTCTTTGTTAATTGACTCCGATATACTAATAGATGTTGGCAGAAAAAATCAAATCGCCATTGAACGATTAGAAAAAGAAAGAGAAAAATCCATAACAGTAATTAGTTCAGTTACACAGATGGAATTAATTGTTGGTTGTAGAAATAAAGCAGAGTTAAAATATTTGGACAGGTTTTTGGAAGATTTTGAATAGTTAACATAGATTATGATATAACTCAAAAAGCTATTGAACTTCTTAAAGAATATAGACTGAGTCATGGATTATTAATAGCAGATACTATTATTGCAGCGACCGCATTAATGTTAGATATTTCATTATTAACAAAAAATCAAAAAGATTTTCAGATTTATAAGGGGACTCAAACTACAAAAATATCCATAAAAATTAAAGGCACATAAAAACATTTTAAGCCGACAGCGAGCCCGCACTCGGCAATGTAGAGATTTTTAAAGTAGATGATCCGATTAAAAATTCTTGCCTCAAAAATTGCATCATTACATTTGATCCAGCTAACCAGCTGGTACAATTCAAGAATTCACAAGACAAAGTATCCGTAATAATAAAAAGATAAAAATATGAGAGAACTAATTGCAGCAATCAATATGACATTTGACGGGTTTTGCGACCACACGGCAATGATTGCAGATGATGAAATACTTCAACATTACAATGAGCTATTAAGTAACACAGGCTCCCTTTTATACGGAAGGATAACATATCAACTTATGGAAAATTATTGGCCACCTGTCGTAAAAAATCCTACTGGTAACAAACCAATGGATAAATTTGCAGTATTAATAGACAATATTTCAAAGATTGTTTTTTCCCGCACGCTGAAAAATGTTAATTGGAAAAATACAAAATTGAAAAAGGAAGTCATTAAAGTAGAAGTTTTAGAACTCAAGCAACAAGCGGGTAAAAACATTTTAGTTGGCAGCCCAAGTTTAATAGTAGCCTTAACGCAACTTGACTTAATTGATGACTACCAGCTTGACGTTCAGCCAATTGTTTTAGGAAGCGGCTTACCTTTATTTAAAAACGTCAAGGATAGAATTAATCTTAAACTCTTAAAAAACAAAAACATTTGGTTGTGGTGCAGTAACTCTTTACTATGAGCCTACAAAAAAATAAGTTCATAGTTAAAACGACAGATCTTCGTGACGATCGTTTTTAGGGGTGGATTCTTGTAAAGAAGGGGTAAAGGGTGGCTTGCTTTATTTTCGATGGTTTAGAAATGAAAAAATTGTCGAAAACCTACGCTATTTCGTAATGAATTTCAGGGTTGAGTGATAAATCAGTTCACTAAAGTGAACTGCAATAGATCTTACAATTAAATCATACTCTTGGATAAATCAGTAAAGGATTAATACTGAAGCCAACACTCTTAATAAAATCCCAAAATCATTTTGATCTTTTTCCCGTATGTCTTAAAGAGGTGATATTATTTATAACATTCTCATAAACAGATTTTCTTACTTTACTCAATATAATTGTTCCGAGCATTTGCGAATTCTTTATTTTATTAAAGTAACCGAAGTAAATTTGATTTTTTCCATCATAAACTCTTAAAATACCTCTGATTTTTCCATCAAAGATCCCGCCTTTTAATTTATCAACATCTTCCAGATTAATTGTGATCTCCCTGTTGGAGAATAAAAAATCACTGCATATCAGTTTTCCATTGTCATACACAATCTTATAAGGAACAATTTTATACAGCATTATATATTGTCTGTTTAAAAAGTATATTAAAAACGAAGAGATGAGTAAAGGAATAATCAGAAGAAAATCTTCATCTACATAAACAATAGACGGGATAAGATACAGCAGCAATAAAAGTGTTAACGGAATATTGCCGAACCTTAGGACAAATTTATAAAATAAAGGATATGTAAAAACTTGCATAATTAATTTTTATAGCAGGTTACTGGCTAATTCAGCTAATTCTGATCTTTCACCTTTTTCTAAATTAATATGTGCATACAGTTTCTGTCCCTTAAAGTGATCAATCAAATATGACATACCGTTTGATTGAGAATCAAGGTAAGGATGATCGATCTGGTAAATATCCCCTGTAAATACAATCTTTGAACCTTCCCCCACCCTTGTAATAATAGTTTTAATTTCATGAGGTGTTAAATTTTGTGCTTCATCAACAATAAAAAATATTCTTTGCAAACTTCTGCCCCTGATATACGATAATGGTTCTATTACAAGCTTTTCCTCCTTTACCATATTTGTAATCATCTGATACTGCTTATCAGTTTCTGAAAACTGATCCTGAATAACCCTTAAATTATCCCACAAAGGCTGCATATAAGGTTCAATTTTGCTTTGAACGTCTCCGGGAAGAAAGCCTATATCTTTGTTGCTAAGGGGAACAATAGGGCGAGCGATAAATATTTGACGGTAGCTTTTCCTAATATTCAAGGCACTTGCAAGAGCTAAAAGTGTTTTGCCGGTACCTGCTTTTCCGGTGAGGCTTACCAGGGGAATTTCAATATTGGTTAAAGCATCGACTGCAAAAGTCTGCTCGGCATTCCGCGGCTTTATTCCGTATGTAATGTTTTTATCAATCTTTTTAAACATCTCCTTATTCTGATCTAAATAAGCAAGAACAGAACGGTTAGGATTCCTAAAAATATAGAACTTATTCGGTAATACTTCACCCTTTAATTTTTTCAAAATTTCTTCTGCGGGTACTTCAAATGGGATTTGAAAAAACTTAATTATAAGGTTATCATCGAAATTTTCGACTATCTCCTTTCCGCTGTACAGTTCTTCAACACTGCCAATCCTATCTGTAGTGTAATCTTCTGAAAGAATACCGAGAGCTTTTGCTTTCATTCTCAGATTAACATCTTTGGTAACAAGAATAACGGATTTCTCTTTACTTTTTTTGTTCCAGTCGAGAGCAATGGATAAAATTCTGTGGTCAGGGGTATCTTCTTTAAAAATCTCCTTAATCTCGTTATTTAATCCCCTGGAGATTGCTATCCCAACTTTCCCTTTTCCCTTACCCATGGAGACGCCGCCGTTAAATATTGCGGTTCCGGTAAGAGAATCAAGGGTACGAGCAAATTCTCTTGCATTTAGATTAATTACCTGGCTACCCCTTTAAAATGGTCTAGTTCCTCAATGACAGGCAGAGGGATAATAACATCATTCTCTTCGAAGTTATTAATGGAACTGGCATCATGCAGGATAACATTTGTATCGAGGATAAATATTTTGGGACTTTTGGATAATTTTTGACTTTTCATTTTGATTATTTATAAAATATGGGAGGAAATTTTAATTGGAGAAAAATACTGGCAAAAAATAATTTATTTATTCGAAAAGGCATTAAAAAGAATATTTTTATAAAGACTATATATATTATTTCAATATAAAATAAAAGTCATTTTATATCATTTTTTTGAAAATAATCATATATCTGTTACAAGGATAAAATTTATTTATGAGGCTGAAGCCTCAAAATTTGTGATTTAGGTTTATTTTTCTGTCATTTAAAGCTCCGTCAGCTAAAGCTGACGGCAATGGAAATATCATAAAGTGATTGATTTAATATTTGATTATTTTTTTAAGAATTGACATTGTTTTAAAAATCAGTTTGCCCTATATTAGAAAACTAAAATTCGGAAAGTAGTTGATCGGATTAGAAAAAATTTTCAAGAAAATAATATCGGGGTTTTTTAACGGACTATAATTTATAGCCACTCAATGAGTGGCTATTTTTTTGAAATTCAGAATAAAAGGTATAACAAATGTCAGAAGAGAAAAAAACTGCAAAATTGATTTTAGAGGATGGGACGGAATATACAGGGTATTTATTCGGCTATTCCGGAAGCACTAACGGAGAAGTGGTTTTTAATACAGGCATGGTAGGATATCCAGAAACAATGACAGACCCATCTTATAGAGGACAGATTTTAGTTTTTACTTACCCTTTGATAGGCAATTATGGAGTGCCGGGTTATGAAAAAGAAGACGGCATATACAAATATTTTGAATCGAATGAAATTCATTGCAGAGCATTGATTATTTCTGATTATTCATTTGAGTATTCACACTGGAACGGGAAAAAGTCTTTATCAGAGTGGATGCAGGAGCAAAAAATTCCGGGTATATACGGAATTGATACGAGAATGCTTACAAGAAGATTAAGAGAAAAAGGGACAATGTTAGGGAAAATTGTGGTTGATAAAAATGATGCTATGGAATTTCAGGATATAAATAAGTTAGATCTTGTCGGTGAAGTCAGTGTTAAAGACCCAATTGAGTATAATCGTAACGGGAAGAAAATTATTTTGGTGGATTGCGGGACTAAAAATAATATTATTAAAGCTTTTCTTGGAAGAAATATTTCAGTTTTAAGGGTGCCTTATGATTTTGATTTTTCAAAGATAGCAGTAGACGGCATTGTAATTTCAAATGGACCTGGAGATCCGAAAATGTGTAAGTCTACTATTGAAAATACAAAAAAGGCGATGGAGAGACATATACCCATTTTGGGAATTTGTTTAGGGTGTCAGATTTTAGCGTTAGCAGCGGGTGCTGACACTTACAAATTAAAATACGGACACAGAAGCCATAATCAGCCGGCTAATGAAACTGGGACGAAGAGATGTTATATAACTTCTCAAAATCATGGATATGCAATAGACAGCGATACACTCCCGGAGGACTGGCGTGAATGGTTTACAAACGATAATGACGGAACAAATGAGGGTTTAATTCACATAGCCAAACCATTTTTTGGTGCACAATTTCATCCTGAAGCTTCACCCGGCCCGGATGACAGTGAATTTATTTTTGATATGTTTGTGAGGTCAGTAAATGATTAAAAAAGGAAAAGCAAAAAAAGTTTTAATTCTCGGTTCAGGTGCTTTGCAGATTGGTCAGGCGGGTGAATTTGACTATTCCGGGAGCCAGGCAATCAAAGCACTAAAGGAGGACGGTATTATTTCGGTGCTTGTTAATCCCAATATTGCTACAATTCAGACTTCAGAAAATTTTGCCGACAAAGTTTATTTTTTACCTATCAAGGCTGAATTTGTTGAAAAGATTATTGAAAAAGAACAGCCAGACAGTATCCTTCTACAATTCGGCGGTCAAACAGCTTTAAATGTAGGGGTCGAACTTTATGAAAAGGGTATACTCCATAAAAATAATATTAAAGTGCTGGGAACTCCAGTTGAGGCAATTCAGGATACGGAAGACAGGCTGCGGTTTGCTAATAAAGTAACAGAGATTGGGTTAAAAGTTGCAAGCAGCCGGACAGCAGAAAGCATTGAAGAGGCAGTTGAAGCAGCTGAAATAATAGGTTACCCGGTTATGGTCAGAATTGCATATGCACTTGGCGGATTAGGATCGGGGATCGTTAATAATAAAGCTGAGCTACTTGATAAAGCCCGTAAGGCTTTTTCATTTACTAATCAAATCTTAATTGAAGAATCGCTGCGCGGTTGGAAAGAAGTTGAATATGAGATTATCAGAGACAGATATAACAATTGCATTACTATCTGTTCGATGGAAAATGTGGACCCGATGGGAATACATACAGGGGACAGTGTAGTTATAGCACCGGTACAGACTCTCTCTGCAAAAGAGAACTTTAAACTGCGTTCGATTGGAATCAAATTAATACGACATCTTGGAGTAATCGGAGAATGTAATATCCAGTATGCGCTTGATCCAAATTCGGATGACTACAGAATTATAGAAGTGAATGCAAGATTAAGCAGAAGCTCTGCACTTGCATCAAAAGCTACGGGGTATCCGCTTGCATTTATTGCTACCAAACTGGCGCTCGGATATGCACTAAATGAAGTAGAAAACATTATTACTAAAGAAACCTCTGCTTGTTTTGAACCGGCACTTGACTATGTAGCACTTAAATTTCCACGATGGGATTTACAAAAGTTCCAGCAAGTAAGTACACAGCTTGGCACGGAAATGAAATCGGTCGGTGAAGTTATGTCTCTCGGCAGGTCTTTCGAAGAAGTACTTCAGAAGGCAATAAGAATGCTTGACGTTGGTATGGCAGGTTTTTCAGGAAACGATCTTTCCTTTGAGGATCTTGAGAAAGAATTATCCGAACCAACAGATAAAAGGATTTTCGCTATAGCGCAGGCATTGAAATGCGGTTTTTCAATAGATAAAATTTATCAATTATCTAAAATTACCAAATGGTTTCTTTATAAGATGAAAAATATTATAGAAACTGAAAAGAAGCTTGCGGATATAATGCTTTTTGATGTTTCAAAGGATTTGATGAAAGAAGCGAAAATGAACGGATTTTCGGATTTTCAAATAAGCCGCTTAACAAATTCTACCGAACTTGGTGTAAGAGAATATCGAAAAGAACTTGGAATAACTCCGGTTGTAAAACAAATTGATACATTAGCTGCAGAATATCCTGCACAAACCAACTACCTTTATTTGACTTACCATGGTAATGAAGATGATATTCCGTTAGGAGAAGATAACCAGATTGTTGTTTTGGGAGGCGGACCTTATAGAATCGGATCATCTGTTGAATTTGACTGGTGCTGCGTTAATGCCGTTATGGCATTAAATAAGATTGATAAAAAAACCATTATGATAAATTGTAACCCGGAAACGGTAAGCACCGATTATGATATATGCGACAAGCTGTACTTTGAACAATTGACATTTGAGCGTGTCCTCGATATCTATGACAAAGAAAGTCCGGAAGGAATAATAATTTCTATGGGTGGTCAGGTACCCAACAACTTAGCTATGAAGCTCCACAATTCCGGGTTGAAAATTTTAGGGACATCTCCAATACAGATAGATAATGCTGAAAACAGGCATAAATTTTCTCAGATTTTAGATAAAATAAATGTTGATCAGCCTGAGTGGAAAGAACTGAGAAGTCTTGCTGAGGCAAAAGAATTTGCACGAAAAGTTCAATACCCTGTTTTGATTCGTCCCAGTTATGTACTTAGCGGTGCTGCAATGAGCATTGTCCTAACCGAAGATGAGCTTGAAATGTACCTTCAAAAAGCAACAAATATAAACAGAGAACACCCTGTAGTAATGAGTAAATTTATAACCGATGCGAGGGAAATAGAAGTAGATGCAGTGGCAAATGAAGGAAATTTATTTTGTTATGCAATAGCAGAACATGTAGAAAATGCCGGAGTCCATTCCGGCGACGCAACCATTGTACTGCCTCCCCAGCGCACGTATCTTGAAACCATGCGCAGGGTTAAAATGATTACAAAACAGATAGCAAAAGAACTCGAGATTACAGGTCCATTTAATATTCAATTTATTGCCAAGGACAATGATGTAAAGGTTATCGAATGCAATCTTAGAGCTTCAAGAAGTTTTCCATTTGTTTCGAAAACATTGAAAATAAACTTTATTGAAATAGCGACAAAACTGATGCTTGGAGAAAAGGTACCCAAAATTGATAAATCTTCGTTTGATCTTGATTATGTAGGAGTAAAAGCTTCACAGTTTTCTTTTACCAGACTGAGGGGTTCAGATCCCGTTACCGGAGTTGAAATGTCTTCAACCGGAGAGGTTGCCTGTCTTGGTGATGATTTTAATGAAGCATTTCTAAAAAGCCTGCTCTCGACAGGGCATAAAGTTCCTAAGAAAGGTGTTTTGCTCTCTACCGGTACATTAAAACAAAAAGCAGAAATACTGGATGAAATAAATATTCTGAACGGTATGGGATTAAAATTTTACGGAACGAAAGGTACTGCTGATTTTTATAAAGACAACGGTATCGAAGTAGAAGAACTGCACAGACCTTTTGATAATATGGAGCCGAGTATTTTAACTTTTCTTAATGACGGAAAAATTGACCTGGTTATTAATATTCCTAAAACTACAGAAAAAGTCGAACTTGATAGTGATTATATTGTCAGGCGTAAAGCTATAGATTTGAATATACCGGTACTGACCAATACACAGTTTGCCAAACGGTTTATCAAATCATTACAAAGATATTCGATTTCCGATCTTGAAATAAAAAGCTGGGATGAATATAATTGAAATTATCGTTTGATGAGTTAAAAAATTTATTAAAGCATAAATTAATTAAATATAGTTTCTCTGAAACCGATGCAGAATTATTATCTGAAATTTTTACGGACAATACATTTGCAGGTGTAGAATCGCATGGTATAAATAGATTCGCCGGGTTTATTCAATGCATTGAAAACGGATCCGTAAAAGCCAATGTTTATCCCACTTTAATTAATTCCTTTGGGGCATTTGAAAAGTGGGATGGTAATTATGGTGCTGGACCACTAAATGCTTTACGCATGACCGACAGAGGGATTGAACTTGCAAAACAGTATGGAATCGGATGCATTGCATTAAAAAACTCGAACCATTGGATGAGAGCCGGCTACTTCGGCTGGCATGCCGCCGATAAAGGTTTTATTTTGATATGCTGGACAAATACAATTCCAAATCTTCCGCCATGGGGGGCAAAAGAAGCCAAAACTGGAAATAATCCTTTAGTTATAGCAATACCAAGGAAAAATGGAAATATTGTACTTGATACGGCTATGTCCCAATTCTCTTATGGTAAAATGTTAAATAAAGAAAGGCAGGGGAAAAAATTACCTTTTCCAGGCGGTTTTGACAATGAAGGAAATTTAACCGATGATCCGGGTAGTATTATTAAGTCTGAAAGACCTTTACCTATTGGTTATTGGAAAGGTGCAGGTTTATCCTTAGTACTTGATATAATTGCGGCTTTATTGTCAGGGGGACGAGCTACGAAAGATCTTTCGCTAGCGGAAGGTGAAAAAGGGCCTTCGCAAATATATATTGTTATTAATCCCTGTCTTTTTTCCGATGAAGTTGAAAATAATCAACTAATAAATGAAATATTGTCATATTTTAAATCTGCGGAGACAATTGATGAAACTACGGATATTAGTTATCCGGGTGAAAAAGTTTTAATCAACAAAAAGAGAAATATAAAAGAGGGAGTTGAAATAGATGAGAAGATTTTCATGAAGGTAAATGAATTATAGGGAAACTGAAGTTATGCAAAATGAATACTTTTATTACAAAAGTAAAGAGAAGCGTATTAAAATTATATAAAATTCATAAGTAAGAAAGTGAGAGATTTACACATAGAAAAGCATTTTACTAAAACATAACCTTCGCACTTTTGTCTTGACACAAAAGTGCCAAAAAGTCAAGACTGTAAATAAAATCGCTAAAATTTTACTCCATTACGCTACAGAAAAAAAACTCGCTGTTACTCAAACAGTTTTTTCTGTTTAACGCTTCATTACGTAAAATTTTTTAACGCGATTTATTTAAGGTCGGGAATTTACATTTTCAGTCTAACAATTTTTAATAAATAATCACTTTACCTTAACTGGAATCCCTTTCTTCTAATTCGATTCTTTTTTTGCTGAGTATAAATGCGAGAGGATTCGGAGTCTTCTTAAATATACTTTCTAATTTTTCCTTAGGAGTCTTTAATAATCTTCTGTTAACCAGGTTTAAAATATCTGAAGTTACGAAACGAGTTGTTGTTATTATGAATTTCGATGAAGGATAAAGATCTTTATCTGATTCTATAAAAACATACTTACAATAATTTTCGGTTATTAATGAAACACGGGTAAGAAGTGCAGCGTTTACATAACCATCCGCTAAAGAGCTAAGTATTTTATTAGCAAATGGTATACTTTTCATCCCTTCGGTACTCAATTTTGAAAATATTTCATCGGCAGCATATTCTACTCCTTCCGAGCCACCAATTGCAATCGAATAATAAACCTTCTTTGCTATAATTAATAAGTCTCTATTTGTTACTCTTCCCTGGTAAAGGATAAAAATTTCTTTAATCAGGTTTACGCTTGATGATAAGATTAATATAGCATCAATAAAACCGTTTTGGGAAATACTTGTACTATAAAATAGTTTTGAGACATATTTTTTTCTTATTCTATCACTTTTTTTTTCGAGAAAAGATATAATTTTTTTGTGACTTTCTTCATCGTTAGTAATTAAACTAAAATCAAAATTAGAGCTTGATAAAAACTTATTCTTCCTAAAATTATTAATTCTTTTTTCTATAAGAGCAGGGGCATCATTCCTATTTTTCACCGGAGCATAATTTTGAGGCATTTTAAATATCTGGTAAATAGGAATAAATGCAAAGTAAATCAAAAAACCAGTAAGAATAATAACGACTGCGTAAGCAAAATAAGGGTGGATTGATTTTGAAAGGTTGTATAGTTCTATAAATTCTTTAACGATTAGATAAAGAAGGAATAAAGAAAAGAAGAAGAGGATTTTCTTAAAGATTTTCATATTGTAAATTATAAAAAATAATCATAAGCTTCAGCCATATTCTGGTATCCTTTATGCGGCTAAAGCCATTTTTATTTTTTATTCACTACTCCCCCGACTGAAGCCGAGGGCAATAGATTTTTAGACATTTAATTCAATTATTTTTGCGGATATTTTATTTTCTTTAATTATCAGCTTCGCTATTGAAATTGGTAAATTAAATCTCCGTTTTCCTGCGCTGCCCGGATTCAAGAATAAAACTCCGTTTTCCTCTTTTATCAAAGGTTTATGTGAATGTCCGCTGATTATTATATCAAATTTCTTTTCCTCATAATTATATTCCATATCCTTAATATTATGAATAACAAAAACTTTCTTATTTCCAAACTTGAAATCAAGAGCCTCAGGAAATTCTTCAATACATTTGTCTTTATCAATATTTCCTCTGATTGCTTTTACAGGTGCTAGTTTTTTTAGTCGGTTTATTATTTCAACACTACCAATATCTCCGGCATGGATTATTAGATCACTTCCTTTTAGATATCTTTCAGCTTCAGGACGAAGAAGACCATGAGTATCCGAAATAACACCAACTAAGTAACTTTTTGAGTCCAATTTTCCATTTCTCTTAAAAAAGAAAGATAATAATTTAATTCTTGATAGTAAAAATATAGATTTGTCAAATGGTACAAAATAAATGAATTATACATACTTATAAATGGCAGCAAATTTGATATTTATAAATATAAAATTTTGGGGTCGTAAGTGGAACAAACAGAGAATTTTGAAATACCATTATATCCAATCAGTAGTGCAGCAAAGATTTTAGGGATTTCCGTACATACCCTAAGAATGTATGAAAAAGAGGGATTGATTTTACCTTTCAAAAAAGAATCGAGTCACCGTCTTTATTCTGAGTCGGATATACAAAGATTACAATGTATAAGAAGAGCGATTAATGTTAGTAAAATAAGTATCAACGGTATCAAGGCAATTTATTCATTAATTCCCTGCTGGGAAATTAATGCTTGTTCCCCAAATGACCGGAAAAATTGTGAAGCTTTTATATCTCACTCCCAACCATGCTGGTCGTTCAAACACTTGAATAATATTTGCTATAATAAGGAATGCCGGAACTGCAATGTATACAAAGACTTTACTGAATGTGGGAAAATTAAGGAATTAATAACCAGCAAGGCAAAGTAGGAGCGGGAAAATTATACAGTTATAATTTCTACTTTATTAAACAATAAAGCCTGCAATATATATGGGAAAGATTTTGGGGAAGTTTACATTATTAATACTGGCAGAATTAATATTTAATACAAAATTTATTTGGCGAAAGCCCTTCCCAAAAGAATAAACAAGAAAATCAAAGCTGCTTAAAATGCCATTCAATGTCTACTCTGGGATACAAAGATCCGGAGAGCGGCATGTTGAAAAACCTTTCGGTAATTCCGGAAAATTTTTATAATTCAAATCATAAAAACATTGAATGTATTGAATGTCATTCTCCTGATTTTAGATCCTTCCCCCATCCGGCAAATCTAAAAAGTGAAAACCTCTACTGTTTAAATTGCCACCAGGATAATCCAAAACTTTTTAAATACAGCTTTAAAACTATAGAGAAGGATTTTAAACAGAGTATCCACTATATAAAATTTGGCAATAAATTTACTTGCTTTAACTGTCATGACCCGCATAGCTTTAAAATAAGTGCACGTATTAATACAGAGATAAAAAAGACAGTTTTATATGATAATCATATATGCCTTGAATGTCATAACAATAAAACAAGAACTGCAAGCTTTACAGATGAGGTAATTCCTGATTTAAATACCGCTCATGACTGGCTTCCCCATAAAGATTTACACTGGAAATTCGTAAGATGCATTGACTGCCATACACAGCTAAGTTCGGCAGGTGTTTCTCATAAAATTTTACCTAAAGAAAAAGCTTTAAAAGATTGTGTCGGATGCCATTCAGCCAATTCAATCCTGGTACAGTCCCTCTACAGGTTTCAAACAAAAGAAGAGAGAAACAAAGAAGGATTTATAAATGCTGTAATTCTAAATAACTCATATGTAATAGGAGCTACGAGAAATTATTATTTGAACCTTCTCAGCTTCATTATATTCGGTTTGATGATAATTGCATTAACACTACACGGCTTTTTAAGATGGAATTCTAAGAAAAAGGAAAAGCGATGAGTAATAATCAAGAATATTTTTATCCCAGATGGCTTCGAATATGGCATTGGCTTAATGCCCTTTTATTCTTCAGCCTGATTTTCTCCGGAATAAATTTACAGTATGTAAATACAAAATCGCCGATTATAAATTTTCAGGATGCAGTGTTAATCCACAATATTTCCGGAATAACTTTGACAATTAATTATCTTTTCTTTTTTATAATGAACATTACCTCCGGGAATTACAAACAATATGTGCCAAAACTTAAAGGGATTTTCCACAGGTTACTAATTCAAATAAAGTTTTATGTAGGCGGAATATTTAAAAGTGAATCTCATCCGTTTGAAACAACTAAAGAACAAAAATTTAATCCTTTACAGCAGATTACCTATTTGAAGATAATGTATATTGTTTTCCCCTTACTGGTAGTATCCGGCTGGGTATTACTATTCCCTGAATTCATTCTCGATGAAATATGGGGGATATCAGGTTTAACACTTACAGCTATTTTTCATACTTCAATAGGTTTTATACTTTCAGTTTTTATGATTGGCCACATTTATCTGGCAACTACGGGAACGACAATTTTCAGCAATTTTAAAGCAATGATAACCGGATGGCACGCCTATACACCGTTAAGGCAAGAACATCATCCGGACAAACAAAATCAAAAAGAGGTTAGTAATGAAAGCAAGACTGCTTCAGCTTATGAGAACTAGAACAGCAAAAATAAATGCCGTAATAATAGGCATATTTATTCTAATTTTTATTTCCTATGAATTTTTATACCACCCGTTCTTTGAATGGTATACAGGGGTAAAAAACGGGAAATTAACTTTTGACTCAAGCAGGGAAATAACCGGCGAGCGGTTTGAAAAGTTAGCCAAAGAATTAACTTATAAAGAAAGATTGAAAAGAGCAGAAGAACAGACTAAAGGTGAAACAAACGAATTCAGCAGAAAAGTAAAAATCGAAATGCTGATGAATACCCCTTCTTTTCTTGCAAAGACAAATTTTTCTCATATAAAGTATTTTAGAGATGCAGGAATTCTACAATATGAAGGACCTGAAACATGTTTGAAATGCCATGAAGAAATGACAGTTCATAAATCCGACGGCTCAAATGAAACTGTTAATACAATGGAAGATGTAATAGAATCGGTTCATTTCAAATTTCAAAGAATGGCTGCCGGCTTTTCAACTTACGGCTATAATGGTAAAAAAGTTAATGAGACTGGCAGACCTATTCCGGTTGGAAAAATAGACAGAGCCTGCGGCATACCGGGTAGTTTTTCATGGACAGGATGGGCTGCATTGATAGCTTCGAAACCTGATAGTCTTAACGGAGCAGTTGTCTATAGAAGTGAAGGCTGCGGGGCATGTCATATTGGAGGTAATTACCAGCCTGCAACAGAAGATATGATGCCTATCGGGGATGTACCCTCTTCGGCTAAAGATGGTATCGACTGCCTGATTTGCCATTCTCAAACATATGACATGAATTATAAATACGTGATTAAAGATAATGTTGGATATCGATGGAACCAGGACAGAACGATGCAGGCAGCAATGACAGTAACAAAACCTTCAAATGAGAATTGTCTAAACTGTCATCAGCATAATATGGGGGGTGACACATATGCAAATAATGTTTCAGCAAAAAGTCTGGGATATAAGAATAAAAGAGTCATTCATGAAGGAAGCAAGAGAGGAAATCCTTTCAGTCCAGAAGATGATGTTCATTATGCCGCAGGAATTCAATGCATTGATTGCCATATTCCGGAAGGACATAAAATACCGAGAGGAAATAAAGGAACAGATTTAGTTGCCAATGATTTACCCGGTAAAGCTGTAGCATGCGAAAATTGCCATACATCTGCCCCGCATACTAAAAATGAGTTGACAAGGGTTATTTTGAATGGACATGTTGCAAGAATTGCATGCGAAACATGTCATATTAAGGATCTTCAGAACGAAAATGTTGTTTTAAGGGATTGGGTTAATCCAACATGGAACTCTAAGGAAGGTATTTATACACCTACTGATGTCCTCCGCTCCGGAAAATCAGGTGTAGGTTTCACCTATCTATGGTTTAATGGGAACGGAACTTTCTTAGCAAATGCCCTTGGAAATAATCCAAATAAAACAGATAATTATAATCCCTTAATGGATCAGATGACAAAAATTTCTAATCCTGAAGCATTAAAAGAGGTAAAAGAAAATCTGAAAAAATATTTTAACATGAATGATAGTGAAATTAATAATTATTTAAAGTCTGTAGAAAATACTTTATCCCAGCTGCCGCCTGAAATGATTAAAAAGAGAAGAGAAGTAATTGAACAAAATCTGCTGCCGCTTGAGAATATGGGTGAAAGTAAGATTTATCCATTTAAATTGTTTAATGCCAAGATGTATGAGGATATGTCAAACCGCGGACCTTTTGGAGCAATGATTCTCCCATTTGATTACCCAACATACTATGAAACGGGGAAACCTCAGGAGGCTGTTATTAAAGCAATTAAAAACCCTATAGTAAAAAGAATGTATCAGCTTCCGTTTAAGGAATATATGATGGATGATTTTATGCATTATTTTGGAGTTGATAATTGGTCAACAACCTATCCATTGGATGATAAAGGTAAATTAAGAAATGTGCAGCCGAAATGGATGAGACAATTTGGAACATTAATGGTTAATCACGGGATACAAAAAGAAGGGTTAAGCTGTCAAAGCTGTCATTCTGAAAATGGAATTTTAGATTTTGAGAAGCTTGGTTATTCACCGGAGAGAGTGAAAGATTTACAGCACCTTCCTGAACTAAAATACTTTAAGAAAGAGAATATTAAAATTGCAGGAAATAATGAAAAGAAGGATTTAGTTTCGAAGAAATAAAAACTTATTTTATTTAATTGAACATTAAAAACCTCCTTCTAAAATTTTAGAGGAGGTTTTTTATTTACCTGATGGATACCAAAGAGTTAAATGAAAGCTTAAAGAAATGGCTGACACAAGACACTAAAGTCCAGCTGTTCCCTGTCTTCAAAATGTTTATATAATTATTAAGTTTATTTAGAGCGTATGTGGAGCGTATCTGAGATGTATTTGAAACTTTAATGAATAGTAGGAGAATAGTAAAATTACTTTTTTCTTCTATTAAAATTTATAAAAAATTATTACTTTCGTGATAAATTATACATTTTTAAATAACATGTTTTAATAAGTAAATCTTAAGGAAAATAATGGCAAAAAAGAAAATCCGCTGGGGTATTTTGAGTACAGCTAATATAGGTGTAGGGAAAGTAATTCCCGGAATGCAGAAAGGAGAATATTGTGAGATTTCTGCAATATCTTCGAGGAATATTCAAAAGGCAAAAGAAGCAGCGAACAAATTGGGTATTCAAAAAGCTTATGGTTCTTATGAAGAACTACTCAATGATCCTGAAATAGATGCTGTTTACAATCCGCTTCCTAACGATATGCACATTCCGTGGACAATAAAGGCTCTTCAAGCAGGCAAACATGTTCTTTGCGAAAAACCAATTGGCATGAATGCAGAAGAAGCTCATTTACTCTTAGACGCGTCTCAAAAATATCCGGGAATAAAGGTAATGGAAGCTTTTATGTACCGTTTTCACCCTCAATGGATAAAAACAAAATCCCTGGTAAAAGAAGGTAGAATAGGGGAAGTAAAAAATATCCAATCATTTTTTTCTTACTTTAATATTAATCCTGACAATATACGCAACAAAGTGGGGAATGGCGGCGGAGCGTTAATGGATATCGGCTGCTACTGTATTTCGTTTCCAAGATTTATACTTGATAAAGAACCGGTTCGTGTAATAAGTACCATTGATTTAGACCCTGAGATGAAGACTGATCGATTGACTTCAGGCATCCTTGATTTTACTTTAGGTGTCACAGCAGGATTTACATGTTCAACCCAATTAATGCCATATCAACGGGTGAATATTATCGGGACTTCAGGAAGGATTGAAGTTGAAATCCCTGTTAATACTCCACCTAACACAGAAGCCAAAGTTCTGCTGTTTACTAAAGAAAAAAATGAAGAGATCGTATTTGACCCTGTAGATCAATATACTATTCAGGGAGATGCTTTCTCCAAAGCTGTTTTAGAAAATACCGAAGTTCCAACACCTTTAAGCGATGCCGTAAATAATATGAAAGTAATTGATGCTATAATAAAAAGTTCTGAAACAAATAGTTGGGTTAAATGTTAAATTGTTTTATCGCTTAGTTACCCATAACAATATAGTAATAAAGCAATTTAAAGATTATAGAAATGCTGAAATGATAAAACTAATAAACTAATTTATTTATTTTAACAGACTAATATGAAACTGATATTTATATTTTTAATAACCACAGCTTTTGTAATGATAAGCTGTCAAAATAAAGCAGATATTACGAAGGGAGATACAAAGACAATGGTAAAAGAATCTCAGCATCCGGATAATCCTTATTATTCCAGAACAGATACAACTACATTAGATCTTCCAGATTCAGTTTGGAAAAAAGTATTACCCGATAGTGTATATCAAATTGCTCGAAATAAAGTAACCGAGCGTGCTTATTCAGGGAAATACTGGAATTCTACCGGTATAGGGACCTATTATTGTGCTGCTTGCGGTAATGCATTGTTCCGCTCTGATTCCTGGTTTGCAAGCACATGTGGATGGCCAAGCTTTTTCGAAACAATAAGACCAAATAGTGTAATTTATAAAACGGATACATCATTTGGAATGAACAGGACTGAAGTTTTATGCGGAAGGTGCGGTGCCCATCTGGGACATGTATTTGATGACGGCCCTCCCCCAACTGGAAAAAGATATTGCATGAATTCAATTGTTCTGGATTTTGAACCTGATAATACAAGCACACAAAAGTAGATTTTTAAGAGATGACATCTTTTAAATTACTAAATGCTTTTTACTCGATTAAAGGAAAGTTCTGTATTTGACTTGAATCAGACTTATGAATTCTGCCTGTCAAAATAAAGGCTTAAGTTACCGGTCCCTTTTATTTTTTTAAGGTCATCAATAATAAATTTACTGTCGGAACTTTTTCTTATCCTTAAATAAAAAGTATATTCTGTAGAATTATCAGGCAATGAGCGAATATTAATAATTTCGTAATTTCTGCAATAATTAATTATTATGTTAGAAAACTCTTCATCTCTGAGGTTGCCATTTGAATAAGAAAACTGTAGAATATATTGGTTGGAATTAAAATACCTAAAGTTTGTTTTTGAAAACAATATTAATATTGATCCTATAATTATAGTTCCAGCAATTGCAATCTTGTGATATCCTACACCGGAAGCCATTCCTATGGTCAAGCCCAGAAAAATATATACAATATCTACGGTATCCTTGATTGCAGTTCTGAAACGGATAATAGATAGTGCTCCTACAAGACCGAAAGCCCTTGCAAGATTATTTCCGATTACCATAATTACCAAAGATGTTATAACAGATAAAAAAACAATTGAATGGACGAAACTTTCGGAGTAACCCGGTCCTTTATACGTGTATCGATAAATCAAAGATACAGTAAAGCTGCATATTAAACTGATTATAATATTGCTAATTATACCGTCTAATGAAGGCGTAAAAATGTTTATGGACTGAAAATTTTCGAGCATGTACTTCTCAATTATAAAGAATAAATCATTAAATTGTCTTTTAGATATCGTTCCGTGGATAAAGCATATTTAGATATAGATTCTTTGTTTAAGTTGTATTTATAAATGATTCCTGATACCCATGACGGGAGTATTTTTTTGTATTTAATTTCCAGGACAAAACTTGAAGTATATAGAGTTTTCATATTCTTGTTTTCAAAGAGATCGTTAAATGAATGTGTCAAAAAACTTCTAATATTCATATCGAAAGTTACTCTCAAACCGGAACCGAATTTACACTCAAATGCTTCTCTTTCATAAACGACGTTTATTACCGGTTTTAATTTATCTCTCTTTAAATAGTATAAGAAATTCCCAGCGGATTTCAGACGTTTCCCATATTCAATGCTATGATTTTCTATTTTAGATATGTCCGAGAAATCCAAAAAATTGTTTAATTCATTATAGCAAACGGGGGCTCTGTCTTTGGAAACAAATGAATCATTCTTCCTTTTAATTTCGGCAAAAATCTTACTGTTTGGAGTTAATTCATTGTATCCTCTTACTCTGAATTTATTTCTGATCTTAACACCTGCTAATTTTTCGTAATACGATGTTAATCCGGGTGAATCCAGATAGATACTTCTTACAGTATACTCCTTTGCAGGTCTCAATTCCGAATAGAAGTCGTGATTGAGATGAATTATCATATCATTTCTTAAATCATCCTTCCACTTATTGGGAACCAGATATTTGTTTTCGTTTCTAACCACTTTAAGTTGTTAAGAGCCTTTGAATATATTCATAAAAAGTAATTTTTTTTATTTGCAAATAGCTCTCTTTGATCATGCCGGGTAATAGTTTCGCGTCATTATTTACGACATTAACTGATACGAAGACCACTTGCTGGTTATTTAAGAATTCCACTTTATGTGAAATTGATAGAATAAATCCTGAATATTCTTTTTCGATATCAATTATATTAATTTTTATATTTTGACCTTTTTTTATTAATTCAAGATCTTCAATCTTTACAGGCATATTAAGCACTATCTCTTGATAATTAATTATATCTAATAATGTATCGGCGGAAAAGATATTTGACATCGTTCCTGATATAGGCGAGGTTATAGTCAAATTATTTTTTTTATTTTTAAGAAATCCAAGGTTCCGTTTAATTGTATTAATTTGCGATTTAATTAAATTTATTTCTTCACCTTTTACTCCTGTTGAAACATTTTCAACTTCAGCTTTATAAATCTGTTTTTCCAGTTCCAGCAGATCAATAATCCATTTCTGAGCATCATATTCCTGTTGGGAGCTAAAACCTTTTCTAAATAAAGCGCTGATTCGATGGTATAATACATTTTGTTCTTTAATCTTTTCCTCAGTATATCTTAATTTATTTTCAGCTTCCCTAATCATAGATTCTTTTTGGCCGGTACTTTGAGCTTTCAGATTAGCGAGTGCAACATTAAGTTCACCCTCAACAGTTATTAATTTATCTTCAAGATCACTGGACATTATTGAGGCAATTGTATCACCTTTGTCAATAAAATCTTTATTATTTAGTTCATCAGAAATTTTCAGTGAAGCATATTCGCCTCTTTCAAACTGATTTAGACTATACTGACTAGTATGTCCTTTTTCATAGTCAACAGTACATGAAATTATTTCTCCATTATTTCCCCTGGTTAAAATCCATTCTTCTTTAGGATAAACTTTACAAAATGTTTTTATTGTAAGGCTGGGGGTGATGAATACAATTAAGATTAGAATCAAAACTAATATTGTTACGAAAAAAAACGGAACCCAATAATTTTTTTTACCAGAATAAATCATTTTTACTAAAATTTAACATTTTCTTAATATTGGGACATTTTTTGAATGAATTATTGTTATTTGTTTCATTTTTACCCTTTGTCTAAAAGGAAAGCAATAATTATACCTTAAGATGAGGATTAATAAGAAGCAAGAAGGATTTACCCCTACCCTTATAATTCAGCTCAATATAGAATTTTATATTGTCAATAATTAAGCTTATAAATAGAATATGTCTGCCCGCTGATTATCAAATTATATCTATTTCTTTTTTTCTCGATTTGTGATTTATCTCCTGAAATCAATTGGAATTCTTTAACACTTAAATTTAATGAAAAACTCGCAGTCTTTTCCTGAGAAGCCGGATTAAAAACTGCTAAAATAACATTTTCACCATTTGCTCTTGCAAATATGAAGGGATAAGTGTTTTCCTTTGCATACACAGGAACAAATTCTGCATAAGCAGCTAAAGCAGGTTCACTCTTTTTCATTTGAATAAGTTTTCGTACATGTTTAAGCATTGAATTAGGATCTTTTTCCTCCGTTTCAACATTAGGTGCATCGGCAGTTGAATCAACAGGCAAATAAAGTTTACTTGATTCTGCAGTTGAGAAACCACAGTTTTTGCCTGAATTCCATTGCATTGGTGAACGTGCCCCTGCACGCGGTTTATATGCTCCCTCAACATAAGGCATATTATACAATTGACGCATGCCTATTTCATTACCGTAATATATAAATGGTATTCCGGGCATAGCCATTGAGAATGCAAAAATCATCTCAAGCTCTTTATTTGTTCGTTTAATATTCAATCTTGATAAATCGTGGTTTCCCAGAGGAAGCAGGATGTAACCTTTTCCTTTAGTTTTATTATATTGATCCAAATAAGTTCTGAGGAAATTACCGATATCACCCTTACCTTCCTTATCGAAAAAACTATGACCTTCCGAATAACCATTTAGAATTCGCCAGCTTTCTTTTTGTAAAAGGTCATTATAACCGGCAAACCAATGAAAAAAATCTGCATGGAATCCACCGCCGTCTAAAGCAGCTTCAGGATATGACCACTCAGATACCATAAATGCATCTGGATACTCCTTATTAAAAATCCCCCTTATCTCATTCCAGAATTTCTTTGTCCCTTCGTCCCTTGTATTAAAGAATTGATCATTTCCTGTAATATTAGCATTTTTAACAAGGGCGCCTGCCATATCAGCTCTAAAACCATCTGCTCCCATATCCATCCAGAATCGCAGAACTTTTTTCAATTCGTTTTGCAGTGTTAAAATATCCGGATGGTTTATAGGCAGCATCCAATCTTTTTCCGGTTTAGCAAACCCAAAATTGAGGGCAGGTTCATTCCAGTAAAAGTTGCGCATAAACTGACCATTACGCGTACTATATCCTTTTATAAAAGAATCTTTATATTCCTCTGGCGGATTCAGCCATGTGTTATTAGTCCAGATATACCAATTGGAATATTTGTTCTTTTCCTGCTTAGCAGATTCCTGGAACCATGGATTATCAATACTTGTATAGCTAACGACATAATCGAATATTATTTTAAGCCCTCTTTTTTCAGCTTCTGAAAACATTCTTTTTGCATCGTCATTTGTACCATATCTGGGAGCTACTTTGTAATAATCGGAAATATCATATCCTCCATCGTGAAAAGGGGATTCAAAAAATGGGTTAATCCAGATGCCGTCAACTCCTAAACTTTTCACATAATCAAGTTTTTCAATGATTCCCTTAATGTCTCCAATACCGTCACTATCTGAATCATAAAAAGTTTGCGGATATATTTGGTAAAATACGGCATTATTAAGCCAATCAGGACAATTAGGTATTTTATATTTACCGGTAATAACAGCAGAATCAATTGTAATAGACTGTTGCGCCCTTATATTTACCAATGCTATTAAAAATAAGGTAATAGATAATAGAATATTTAATTTCTGTTTCATATCGAAAACCAATAATTTAATTTGATTAGAAAAATATTATCAGGATAAATATTTGTTAATTTATATAAGGCATTGTAAACAGAATAATTTGCCGGGTTAATATAATTTGTTCTTTCCTGAGCCCAAACAATATAAATTTGAGAACCGGGAAGGTATTCCCATCTTAGTACAAGATTAGATCTGAATTGAAAGAAATTGAAATCGGGATTTGAAAATGTATAATCAACTTGATGGTTATTATTTTCAGAAACTTGATAAGTGTTTCCAATAAGAATAGGATTAAATAAAGAAAATCTATCTTTATATTCTGAGTTTTTTGGATCTTTTACTACTTTAAATTCGCTGTACTTGCCTGCCGAAGCAAATGGACTACCGTAATATTGAATAGAAAGTTCAGGAGTCAAGTTATAATCAATTCTAAAAGTAAAATTAAGTGTGTGCTGCTCAATTTTTCCAAGCAGATATCTTGTACCGGTATTAATTGTTTTAGTATCAATATATTGAAGGTCATTTGTATTTGACGAATAATCTATACTCAATGATAATTTCAAGATATCTGCCGGCATTACCGAAATTCCAGGTGTAACTGAAAAACTTTGTGCACTATTGTTTCCAGATAACGACAGATAGTTATTTAGGTCAAAGAATATTTTTTCCGAAGGATCAGTCTTTAAATATATATTATTAGACCAATTCTCAGGAATAAGCATTGCGCTCCCCCCCCGTAAAATGTGCACGTCCAATGCTTGAGTTGTATAATTTAGTAAGTTAGAAACGGACCATTTATTAAGAAATTCTAGATATATGTTTATTCCTGCACCGGAAGACAAATGATTCATACCAAAGTTCCAGTTGTTAATTTGGCTCAGACCTAATGAATAAGTTCGAAAAATAGACACCGGCTGATTAGCAAAATAAGAGACTGCATTTTTCTGCTGAATAATATCAGCTATCTGCATATATCCCAGATCGTTTAATTCAAGTCCAGGTGAACGCCAATTTACTTCAGTTGAATACCTCAAAAGGCCAACACTTCCTTTTCCTATCTTGATTATTCCTCCATGGCCTGAAAGACGGGTTCTGCTACTGTCGAATTTCAGATAATCAGCATCCGGTCTTTGATAATAACGTGCAGATGAACTTTGAAGAATATTAATTGCTTCGGAACTGCCATTAATAAAACTTCCAATAAAACTTGCATCAACAAAATATTCTTTGTCATTCCAATGATGGAGGAAATCAATACCTCCGGTAAACGCATTTCTATTCAAGTACTCAAGATGTGAATCTTTAATAAACCGGTTCGTAGAAGTAAAAATTCCTCCTAAAACAGAATTACCTTTATTAAAATCCTGTTCTGCACGGACAACAATATAATTAGTTAATGGTTCGACATTAATTTTTTTATTCATTCCATACGAATTTATTGCGGCTTTTTCATTTGATGTAAGGCTTTGTAATATTCCTATTGCAAACCCATTTGCTGTTTTCCCGCTTAATTTAACAGCGCTTAAAATTGCAGTCTTATCCGGTAAATCTGCATATTCTCCATCTTGCAGAGCAGGTGAGTAATTAGGAGATTGTCCAATCCGTCGTGTATAAAAAATATCGGCATCATTAAAATCAAAATCAAAAATATTTTTCCCCTCAAGAAAGAAAGGACGTTTTTCTTCATAAAAAGTTTCAAATTCAGTAAGATTCATTACGGAAGGATCAGATTCTACCTGACCAAAATCCGGATTGACAGATATATCGGCAGTAAAATTACTTGAAAGTCCGACTTTTGCGTCAATACCAAAATTCCCAAGCCATGATTCACCAGTTTCCTTAAACGGATTCCCAGTTTCAGGTCTGAAGGTATTAAGTTTTCCCAATGAATAAGGCATAACTTCAATACGTCTGGATTTAGGTAACTCTTTAATTCCATGCAATTCGCCAAATTGAAATAATATACCCGGTCCTGTAGAAGATTGTGGTTCCCAATCACTTTCCTCCTGTAACCGATCAATCCAACGCCAGCAATGCATACCCCAAACCTGTTCATTTTCACTGCTGTATCGAAGCTGACTCAACGGTATTTCAAATTCAGCAGTCCATGCGGAATCTTCTATGTTATTTTTGGCATACCATACTGCATTCCAGTTTACATCCCATCCGTTATTGGTTAGCAAAAGATCTATCTTCTGTCCGGCAGCAGTTATGTCAAATTCAAAGCCAGTTCTTTGATCGTGATAACTATCGAAAGTAATTCCCACAATATCTCCCAAAAATTCATCACGCCTTCCTGCTTTTTTGATTATTTTTTCAGGTTCGTAATCGAATGCTCTTATGGCAACATAAATGTTGTCATCATCATATAAAACTTTTAGTTCGGTTGGTTGGGACGGTTTTGCACCTTCCTTTGGAACCCACTGTGTAAAGTTTCCTGCCCAAATACCTGTTTCCCAGCAAGCATCATCTAATTTACCATCAATGACAGGTTTGTCTGCTCTTAAAATCGTAGTTGTATAAATTCTTTTAGGTTTAATTGAAACATTTTTTGCTGTATCCTCAATACCAAAAGCAAAAGTATACATATTGCAGTATATAAATATTGAAATACAAAACATTAAAGGAGTTTTAAGAATCATATTTATCCCCAATGATTTACCCTATTTTTACCCTCTCATCTATGGAAATCTGAATTAATATTCCAAATAAAATACAAAATAGATTAATATCTGCAATTTAAATATATCTTTATTTAAGCAGACATTTTCTTTGTCAGAATGAAATTTTCCGACTGCAATCTATAAAAATAAATTCCACTTGTTACCTCCCCTTGTCTGAAGGAAGATTTGATGCATCTAATATAATTTTATGGAAAACACGGTTTTGTTTTTCATTTTTTATACATGTTGTTACTTCACGACCAAGGGTATCATAAACCTTCAATGTAATAAATTCTTCATCTCCTAAAGAATAGAAAATTTCTAAATTCTATTGTTTCTCAAATATAACAATTTTTCTTTAACCTTTTTACTTACATACTTATATTTATATTTTAGAATAAAAAATTTTGTTATGATAGTTAAACATACAGAGGAATTCGATTTAGCGTATCGTTTTGTTAACGAAACTAATCAAAATATTTTTTTAACGGGAAAAGCGGGTACCGGAAAAACAACATTTCTTAAATACCTCATGGAAAATTCTATTAAAAAAAGTATCGTTACCGCACCAACAGGTGTTGCTGCTATAAACGCTCGCGGTGTTACATTGCATTCTTTTTTTCAGCTGCCTTTAGGTATTATACTGCCTGAGCCAAATCTTTTAGAAGGAAGCATTCTGACAGTAAAAAATCATCCGTTTTTATCAAAAATCCATTATAATAGGGAAAAATTAAACTTACTGCAAAGTATAGAATTGTTAATAATTGATGAAGCAAGCATGGTTGCTTCTTATACCGTAGATGCGATTGATACTATTTTACGGTATGTAAGAAGAAATATTCATCAGCCTTTCGGAGGAGTACAACTTTTATTTATTGGAGACCTTTACCAGCTTCCGCCAGTGGTAAAAAAAGAGGAATGGGAAATTTTGCAGAATTATTATTCTTCAATCTTTTTCTTTGATAGTTTTGTTTTACGTAATAATAATCCTGTTATAATTGAACTTAAAGAAATTTTTAGACAGCAGGATAATAAATTTGTTGATATACTAAATGGCATTCGCAACAACAATATAACTGAAGAGAATTTCAAATTATTGAATTCAAGGATTAATAAAGATTTTACACCTTTTGATAATGAGGGCTATATTACTCTCACTACACATAATTTTCAATCTGCGGAAATTAATAAAAGAAAATTAAATAATATCTCTGAACATTTATATACTTTTTATGCAGATATAAAAGATGATTTCCCGGAACACATATTTCCTGCAGAAAAAGAACTCAAGTTAAAAAAAGGGGCTCAGGTAATGTTCCTAAAGAATGATACGGAGGGCAAGCAATATTTTAACGGAAAAATAGGTATTGTTATAAAACTTGAGGACGATTCAATAAAAGTAAAATGTAAAGGTGATCCGGATGTAATTGAGGTAAAGAAAAGTGAATGGCAAAATGTTAATTATAAACTAAATCCTGATAGCAGGGAAATCACAGAAGAAATTCTTGGCACTTTTATTCAATATCCATTGAGGCTTGCATGGGCAATTACTATTCATAAGAGCCAGGGGCTTACCTTTGATAAAATAGTTATCGATGCTGCGAGGGCATTTGCAACCGGTCAAGTGTATGTAGCACTAAGCCGATGCACCTCCCTGGAAGGTCTTGTTCTTAAAACTCCTGTTTATAGAAATTTCCTTGGCGCACATAGGGATTTTAAGGAATGGCTCATTCAGAATTGGAATGCAAATTTATCTCAACTATTTACCGAATCAAAACAGAATTTTATTATTGAAGAATTGCAAAATATTTTCACCTTTGAAAACTGTTATTATGCACTTAAAACCTTAAGAGAATTTCTTCTGGAAAATCAAATTATACCTCCCGAAGGATCGGGTGAAACCCAGTCTGAATCTTACAATTGGATAAAAGGACTGATTGATAAACAAATTGAGCTCCAGGATGTATCTGAAAAATTTAAGAAAATGATTTTTAGACTCAGTAAAGAAAAATTACTTATAGAGGATAATGACATTCTTCAAAAAAGGATTAGAGACGGCGCCATTTACTTTTCTAATGAAATTTGTAAATGGCACAATATGTTTATTGATCATCCTCTGTCTATTGGTACAAAGAAATTTTCTGATAAAGTAGATGCTATGCTGGATGAAATAAATTTAATTATAGAAGAAACTCTGCATAAAATTAATTACTTCAAAAATGGATTTCTGCTTGATGATTTTATGAAGAAGGGAAAATTTTTTAATATAAATATTAAAAAAATGAAAAGTTCTTATTCAAAACGCAAAGTTTCTTCTTTGTCATTAAAAAATATTAAACACCCCGAATTATACAAAATGCTTCTAGATATGCGCAGCCGTATTTCAGAAACCAAGCACCTACACTTTTCTGAGATATTCAGCAACAATGCAATTAGAAATGTATGCGAAAATTTGCCCCGTGTTAAGCATGAAGTAATAAATCTTACCGGTTTTGGGAAAGGAAAAGGAAACAGGTACGGCAGTGAAATAGCTTCCATTGTAAGAGAATATTGCAGGGTGAAAAACATTAATTCACCTGACAATAAACCAGAAGTTAATAAAACAACAGATATGAATGAGGTATCATCTACTATATTTGAGACTATACATCTTTTAAATGAGGGTAATAACATTGAAGAAATTGCAAAGAAACGAAATCTTGAAGCCGGTACAATCGAAAGTCATCTTACGAAGGCGATAAGTCGGGATTTGATTAGAATCGATGAAATAATGCCGATTAGTGATGCAAAAAAAATTGCTGAATATTTTCCTAAGGAATTGAGTGAAGTCCGGTTAGCTTCTATAAAAGAAAAAGCGCCTCCCGAAATTACTTATGGAAAGTTGAAAATGGTTTTAGTATGGCTGCAAAAAGGAAATAAAATAATAAAGGGATAACTACTTTTAAAGAATTTGAAAATTTTCCAATAAAAAAACCCCAATCAAAGATTGGGGTTATAAATTAAATTTGGCAGCGACCTACTCTACCACACACCTGCGCATGCAGTACCATCGGCGTTCTGGGGCTTAACTACTCTGTTCGAAATGGGAAGAGGTGTAACACCCAGGCTATAACCACCAAAATTTAAACTCTAGCTGAAATTAAAATCAGCATTTTACAAATTCAAAAAATAAATGAAAGACTGAAAGAGCTGAGTCAATAGAGCAGCAATTTTCTGTAAACAAAAATTTAATGGTTAAGCCTCACGACTTATTAGTACTGCTTGGCTGAATGTGTTACCACACTTATACCTACAGCCTATCAACCTCGTAATCTCCGAGGAGTCTTTAGTTACTGACGTAAGGGATACCTAATCTTGAAGCGTGCTTCGCGCTTAGATGCTTTCAGCGCTTATCACAACCGTACATAGCTACCCAACGATGCCGCTGGCGCGACAATTGGTACACTAGAGGTACGTTCACTTCGGTCCTCTCGTACTAGAAGCGACCCTTCTCAAGTATCCTGCGCCCGCATAGGATAGGGACCGAACTGTCTCACGACGTTCTGAACCCAGCTCACGTACCGCTTTAATTGGCGAACAGCCAAACCCTTGGGACCTTCTTCAGCCCCAGGATGCGATGAGCCGACATCGAGGTGCCAAACCTTACCGTCGATATGAACTCTTGGGTAAGATCAGCCTGTTATCCCCGGCGTACCTTTTATCCTTTGAGCGACGGCTCTTCCACTCGAAGCCGTCGGATCACTAAGTCCTGCTTTCGCACCTGCTCGACTTGTAAGTCTCGCAGTCAAGCTCCCTTTTGCCTTTACACTCGCCGCATGATTACCAACCATGCTGAGGGAACCTTTGAGAGCCTCCGTTACAATTTGGGAGGCGACCGCCCCAGTCAAACTACCCGCCTAACACTGTTCCTAGCCCTGCTTCAAGGGCCGAGGTTAGAATCCAAATAAAACAAGGGTGGTATTTCACCGTTGGCTCCACCGAAGCTAGCGCCCCGGCTTCAAAGCCTCCCACCTATCCTACACATGCTTTACCCGAACCCAATGTTAGGGTGCAGTAAAGGTGCACGGGGTCTTTCCGTCCATATGCGGGTAACCGGCGTCTTCACCGGTACCACAATTTCACCGAGCCCGTGGTTGAGACAGTGCCCAAATCGTTACACCATTCGTGCAGGTCGGAACTTACCCGACAAGGAATTTCGCTACCTTAGGACCGTTATAGTTACGGCCGCCGTTTACTGGGGCTTCGATTCAAAGCTTCCCCCGCCAAAGCGGGATGACCTCTCCTCTTAACCTTCCAGCACCGGGCAGGTGTCAGTCCCTATACATCGTCTTGATTGACTTCGCAGAGACATGTGTTTTTGTTAAACAGTCGCTTGGGCCTTTTCACTGCGGCCTCTTTCTGCTCATGCCGCGAGGACATTCACATACTAGAGGCACCCCTTTTCCCGAAGTTACGGGGTTAATTTGCCGAGTTCCTTAACCACGGCTCACTCGAGCACCTTAGAATACTCATCCCGTCTACCTGTGTCGGTTTGCGGTACGAACTGATAAATTTTTCCCATACGAAGATTTTCTCGGCAGTCTGATTACGGTCAGTTTGTGAGCTAGGCTCTCCCGTTCGCCTCTCGGCCTTAAGAAAATGCGGATTTGCCAACATTTTCAGCCTACGGGCTTAGACCACCTAATCCATCAGGTGGCTGACCTTCACTTCTGCGTCCCTCCTTATGGTCAAACAAAATTCACCAGGTACAGGAATATTGACCTGTTTTCCATCGCCTACGCCTTTCGGCCTCAGCTTAGGGATCGACTAACCCTGAGATGACTAACATTGCTCAGGAAACCTTAGACTTTCGGTGTCCCGGTTTTTCACCGAGATTATCGTTACTTATGCCAACATTTGCTTTTCTATGTGTTCCACCATACCTCGCAGTACAGCTTCGATACGCATAGAATGTTCCTCTACCATTCCGAACAAGTCGGAATCCACAACTTCGGTAAGTAGTTTAAGTCCCGTACATTGTCGACGCCCGATCGCTTGACTAGTGAGCTATTACGCACTCTTTAAATGAATGGCTGCTTCTAAGCCAACATCCTAGTTGTCTAAGCAATTGAACATCCTTTCTCTGTTAACTACTATTTAGGGACCTTAGTTGGTGGTCTGGGTTGTTTCCCTTTTGGCAATGAAGCTTATCCCCCACTGCCTGACTCCCGAGAAACATGTAAACGGAATTCGGAGTTTGTCTGGGTTTGGTACCGTTGTGACAGCCCTAGCCCAATCAGTGCTCTACCTCCGTTACACTATTACTCGAGGCTAGCCCTAAAGCTATTTCGAGGAATACGAGCTATTTCCGAGTTTGGTTGGCCTTTCACCCCTACCCTCACCTCATCCAAGCGGTTTTCAACCCACATTAGTTCGGACCTCCATGAGGTTTTACCCTCACTTCATCCTGGACAAGGGTAGCTCACCCGGTTTCGCGTCTACCGCATGTTACTTAAACGCCCGATTAGGACTCGCTTTCGCTATGGCTGCATCTCTTAGAGATTTAACCTTGCAACATACGAGTAACTCGTTGGCTCATTATCCAGAAGGCACGCTGTCATCCCAATCCCGATAAATCGAGATTAAGACTCCAACCGTTTGTAAGCATACGGTTTCAGGTACTATTTCACCCTCCTATTAGGAGTGCTTTTCACCTTTCCCTCACGGTACTGATTCACTATCGGTTACGAGAGAGTATTTAGCCTTAGGAGATGGTTCTCCCGGATTCCCACAAAATTCCACTTACTCCGTGGTACTTGGAAAAGTATTCCAAAGAGACTTATCATTTTTGCTTACAGGACTATCACCTTCTATGGTTGAACTTTCCAGAATATTCAGCTAATAACAAGTTTTTTTACTCTTCGGCTTATCAGTAATTCAGCCAGAATACTTTCCACGACCCCGCTAACACAACGGTTACTTCCTTTAACATGTTAGACGGTTTAGGCTGTTTCCCGTTCGCTCGCCACTACTGAGGAAATCACTATTGTTTTCTATTCCACCAGCTACTTAGATGTTTCAGTTCACTGGGTTGTCTTCATACATCCTATGAATTCAGATGTAGATGCCTAAACATTACTCTAGGCGGGTTGCCCCATTCGGAGACCCCCGGGTCTTAGGTTATTTCCACCTATCCGAGGATTATCGCAGGTAGTCGCGTCCTTCATCAACTTCTCGTACCAAGGCATCCACCGTATGCCCTTAGTAACTTAACCAAAATTTTTATTCACAGATAATTTGGTGCTACTCATAAAAAAAAGAAAAGACTTTTCTATTTTTGACTCAGTAAAATTTACCCGAAAATATTCGGGAATATTTCTTTACTCTTCCAATCTTTCAAAGAACAAAATTTTAATCCGGCTTGGCTTTCAGCATTACCGGATAAAGTGGAGCTAATCGGGCTCGAACCGATAACCTCCGCCTTGCAAGGGCGGCGCTCTCCCAATTGAGCTATAGCCCCAAAAACTTAATCATAGTTTTTGGGTTATATATAATAGACACACACACCCATTGTTAGTGGGCCTGAGTAGAATTGAACTACTGACCTCACGCTTATCAGGCGTGCGCTCTAACCATCTGAGCTACAGGCCCATGCACAAAGACCTACAAGTAGAATTTACTTGGCCTGAGCTTCATAAAAGAAAGAACAATAAAAAAGAGTGAGCGATCAATCAGTCGAATTAAAGGTTTGATTACTCTAGAAAGGAGGTGATCCAGCCGCACCTTCCGGTACGGCTACCTTGTTACGACTTAGCCCCAGTCACCGGTTTTACCTTAGACAGCTCCCTCTCCACCGAGGCGGAGTTAGGACACTGGCTTTGGGTACCCCCGGCTTCCATGGCTTGACGGGCGGTGTGTACAAGGCCCGGGAACGTATTCACCGCGGCGTGCTGATCCGCGATTACTAGCAATTCCAACTTCATGGAGTCGAGTTGCAGACTCCAATCCGAACTGGGGATGCCTTTAAGGGATTGGCTCCACCTTGCGGTTTAGCAACCCGTTGTAGCATCCATTGTAGCACGTGTGTAGCCCTAGGCGTAAGGGCCATGCGGACTTGACGTCATCCCCACCTTCCTCACTACTTGCGTAGGCAGTCCTATTAGAGTGCTCAGCATAACCTGATGGCAACTAATAGCAGGGGTTGCGCTCGTTGCGGGACTTAACCCAACACCTCACGGCACGAGCTGACGACAGCCATGCAGCACCTGTACAAGCGCCCCGAAGGGAAGGCTGCTTTCACAACCGGTCACTTGCATTTCAAGCCTAGGTAAGGTTCTTCGCGTTGCATCGAATTAAACCACATGCTCCACTGCTTGTGCGGGCCCCCGTCAATTCCTTTGAGTTTCAACCTTGCGATCGTACTCCCCAGGTGGAATACTTAATGCGTTAGCTGCGGCACTGAACCTTGCGATCCAACACCTAGTATTCATCGTTTACAGCGTGGACTACCAGGGTATCTAATCCTGTTTGCTACCCACGCTTTCGCGCCTGAGCGTCAGTAACGGACCAAGAAGCCGCCTTCGCAACTGGTGTTCTTCCAGATATCTACGTATTTCACCACTACACCTGGAATTCCGCTTCTCTCTTCCGTACTCAAGATCTGCAGTATCAAAGGCAGTTTCCCGGTTAAGCCGGGAGATTTCACCTCTGACTTGCAAACCCGCCTGCGCGCCCTTTACACCCAGTAAATCCGGACAACGCTTGCCCCCTACGTATTACCGCGGCTGCTGGCACGTAGTTAGCCGGGGCTTTCTCTGAGGGTACCGTCAAATCCCGGTATTACCGGGACTATTCGTCCCCTCTAACAGGAGTTTACAACCTTACGGCTTTCATCCTCCACGCGGCGTTGCTGGGTCACCCTTGCGGGCATTGCCCAATATTCCTCACTGCTGCCTCCCGTAGGAGTCTGGACCGTGTCTCAGTTCCAGTGTGGCTGATCATCCTCTCAGACCAGCTACTGATCGTAGCCTTGGTAGGCTTTTACCCTACCAACTAGCTAATCAGACGCAAGCTCATCCATAGGCGTTTCACGAACTTTAACAACATCACCATGCGGTGCCGCTGCATCATCCGGTATTAGTCCCGCTTTCGCGGGATTATTCCAGACCTAAAGGTAGATTGCTTACGTGTTACTCACCCGTGCGCCACTTTACTAAAGATATTGCTACCTTATTCTCGTAGACTTGCATGTGTTAAGCACGCCGCCAGCGTTCGTCCTGAGCCAGGATCAAACTCTCCGTAGTAGAAAGTTTAAATTTTGTGTAATCTTGGCGTATAGACGCTTGATTGAAACCATTTAACTGACTGGTTAAATGCACTCACTCTTTCAAAGAACAAATCTTAAATCCTTATTAAAAGGGTTTCAAATTTACTTTCTCTTTTCAATAATGTCAAGAGATTAAATTATAAATTCTGTTTTTTATTTTTCAAAAAACAATATATAAAGAACTAATTCAAATTCAGCCTTCTAATATACTATTATCTGAACTAAAATGTCAAATCGATAAGGCTAATTAATTTGTAATACTTAAGTAAGGCATATCTGTCCAAAATGAATTAATTTTAAACTTTTTATTCACGATTAAATTTATTTTGGACAGAAGTGAAGTGAGGGGTTTAAGGGTATAGGGGATA
Organism: uncultured Bacteroidota bacterium; assembly: GCA_963740945.1. Classification (GTDB taxonomy): domain Bacteria; phylum Bacteroidota; class Ignavibacteria; order Ignavibacteriales; family Ignavibacteriaceae; genus CAVQBP01. Next base: position 48,046 of record CAVUGE010000025.1, read on the forward strand.
GGGTATACGGGTATTTGGATAGACATCCGTGTTTGTCCATAAATGTTTTGAATATAACATTTATTATGAACAGATAAGAATGTCTGTTCTACACTAGTTTGATTAGGTGTTAACTTGTATTTGACGGCTGTTTAATGGCTGTTTGATAGTTAAAAGGATAAATAACGGGAAGCAAATTGTAATAGATTTCTTTGAATATCTAAGAATAAATTTTTCATGCTTTATTATTTTATATAATTTTCAGAGCAAAGATATAAAAAAGAGAGGTAAAAATTAAACAGGCGTATTTCATTTTTTCAATATCAGAAGTTACGCAAGAATCGGCATTTAGAAGATGACATTTTTATTTTTTAAAGATACGATTTATCTGAAATTACATTTTAATAAAAAATTGGAAATATTTTTTCTTTATAGAGATATCATCTTTACATCTGCCAAAATTATTTACTTCTGATTGTAAAAAATAAAAATACTGCGATTGCAGCCGTTCCTATGGCTACCAAAGGCTCAAAAAAACTGGAGAAAAATGGTTCGGCAGGAACTTCCCCCTGTGTGAATGGATATGAAATATTCTCTAATGTTTTGACATTATCAACTTTTACAGTATCCAAATAATTATAATTAAATTCTTTATAAGTGAAAGAAGTTCCTCCAACCGAATAATTACCCGAAATTTCAATTTTTCTCGGTAGTAAATAACTGCCGAACAAACCATCTCTGAATATATCACCGTAATTAACGGCAGCTTTATCCAAAACATAATTTACACTAACCTTATTATGGACAGAATCCTCAGAACTCATTTTATCCCCGTTTTTATAGAAAATTGATAACAAGTGATTTCTAAACAAGGAATATGATTCCCCTAAATTTAAATTTAGATTTAAATTCTTATTTGATGCGGGAAGGTTATTTATAATATTTCTGCCTGAAGAATCTATCAGGGTATAAAATATTTCAAGATTATCCCGCGTTTGTCCATTTATATTAACAGTAAATTGAAAAAAGATTAAAAAAAATTCTATAAAATATATTTTATTCTCTAAAATATAATTCTTAAGCATAAATTCCGCGTATCTTAAGAGTTTTTGCAACTTTGTCAATTGCAAGAATATACGCGCCTATTCTTAAAGAAACATTATATTGGGCCGCGGCTTTATATACATTAACAAAAGCTGTGTGCATCATTCTTCCTAATCTTCTGTTCACTCTATCTAAAGTCCAGAAATATCCCATCCTATCCTGAACCCATTCAAAATATGATACCGTAACACCTCCGGCATTTGCAAGTATGTCCGGAATTACAAGTATCCCGTTATCCTGAAGAATAGGATCAGCTTTTGCGGTTGTTGGTCCGTTAGCTCCTTCGGCAATAATTTTGCATTTGAGTTTTGCAGCATTGTCTTTTGTTATTTGATCTTCTTTTGCAGCAGGTATTAATACATCGCATTCTAATTCCAGCAATTCTTCATTTGTAATAACTTCAGCATCAGGATATTTTATCAGAGTTTTATTTTTTTCGACAAAGTCTATTACTTCGGGAACAATGAAACCTTTCGGATTATAAATAGCTCCGTTAATATCGCTTAACCCGATAATCTTAACCCCTTTTTCGAACATAAGAGAAGCAGCAACAGAGCCGACATTGCCGAATCCCTGGATAACAGCGGTAGATGAAGCTGGTTTTAGTCCTAACTTCTGCAAGGCTCCCATTGCAACAATCATAACACCTCTGCCGGTTGCTTCTCTTCTTCCCAATGAGCCTCCCAGAATACTCGGTTTGCCGGTTACTACTGCATTTACCGTTCTTTTCTGATGCATACTGAAGGTATCCATAATCCAGGCCATGGTTTGTTCATTAGTATTCATATCGGGAGCAGGAATATCTTTGTCGGGACCAAAAACATCAAGCAGATTTGAAGTGAACCTTCTCGTTAACCTTTCAAGTTCATGAATACTTAGTAATGAAGGGTCGCATTTGATACCGCCTTTAGCGCCGCCGAATGGAATATTTACTATAGCGCATTTCCAGGTCATCCATGCGGCTAAGGCTTTCATTTCATCAATATTAACATCCGGGGCATACCTAATACCTCCTTTTGAAGGGCCAAGTATATCGTTATGGATTACTCTATAGCCTTCAAAAACTTCAATATTTCCGTTATCCATTATTATTGGAATTGACGTAATAATTTGCTTTACGGGAACTTTTAAATAATTGTATATCCCCTGATCCAAACCCAAGACAGTGGCTGCATGATCAAAACGTTGCATCATAGATTCAAACGGGTTTTCCTTATCTCTTATAGGTGCCGGTTCTATATATATTGATGACATAAATATTTTCCTTATTATTTTATTTTTTAAATTATTTCTGATAATTTATACTATTCTAAGCTGCTTTTGACAGAAAAGAAAATTTTACTGGTAAACTTAATGAATTTTTATTTCTACAGGCAATTTTTTTTTGATTTTATGAAAAAATTAACCTGAACTACAAGATGAAAGATGACATCTTTAACAAGAAGAACCATTTGTTTATTAATTAAAATGTAAATTCATATTAAAACTTTTTTAAAAAAATTAAAGATGTCATCTTTTGAATACCGTTCTTGTATAACTTCTATTATTTCGAGCTTTTACCTCTTCCCAGCCAAAGCAATGCATCGATAACCAGCCGGTTCTGGAACTTATTATCAAATGTATAGGATAATTTTTTTTTAGCAGTATAAAAAGCAATCACATTAAAATGAGAGCCCGATGATTGAGCAAATATAGTTGTGAATAGGGAAAGAAATAATATATAAAACATTAAAGAAAAAACGAACAATTTTTTGAATCTAGATGTTTTCCGGAACTTATTTCATTATTTTATCCATTTCCTGCAGTCTCTTAATTCTATCTTCAATAGGAGGATGAGTAGAAAAAAGCTTCATTATATTTTTTCCGGTTAAGGGGTTTACAATAAACATGTGTGCTGTTGCAGGTGTAGCATTATTTACCTGTTTCATTTCATTAGCTTTAGATAATTTTTGTAAAGCAGAGGCTAATGAGAGCGGGCTTTTAGAGATTTCGGCTCCGCTTTGGTCAGCCATATATTCCCTCGATCTTGAAACTGCTAATTGAAGAAGCACAGCTGCAATTGGAGCAAGAATAATTAAGAATAATGAAGATATTCCGTTATCATCATCAGAACCGCCTCCTCTTCCCCCAAACATCAAAGCCCATCCTGCTATTTGAGCAATATAAGTAATTGTACCTACTAATGTAGCAGCGATTGTCCCAATCAAAATATCACGATGCTTTACATGTGAAAGTTCATGTGAGAGAACACCTCTAAGTTCATTAGTATTGAGTATCCTTAATATTCCTGTAGTTGCGGCGACAGCAGCGTTTTCAGGATTTCTTCCCGTAGCAAAGGCATTTGGAGTAGCATCTTCAATTACATAAACTCTCGGCATTGGTAAATTAGCTTCTTGAGATAATTCTTCTACTAATGTATATAACTTTGGTGCGGTATCCTTTGTTACTTCCTTTGCTCTATACATTGAAAGGATAAGCTTATCGGAGAACCAATAAGCGCCAAAATTCATTAGTAATGAAAAAACAAAAGCAATTGTCATACCTGTTGAACCGCCGATAAGGTAACCGACAAGGAGAAACAGGATCATCATAACAGTCATCAAAAAGACTGTTTTTAAAGTGTTCATTTTTATTAACTCACTAAAATTCTACGGCATTTATACACTGCTATCTTCTTTTGGGTTTCTTCTTCTAAATAATAAAATAGCGATTACAATTATCAATACGCCGATCAATATATAAAGCCAATTAAATTTACTTGGATGAATTTCATCATTCCATTTAGAAATTCGATTTTCAATAGAATCTTTTTGATTCTCTTTGATCATATTATTTTCAGCCAGATAAGGGAACCATGTTTTCTTAACAGTTGAGAACCAAACAGTATCGACAAAATATTTATATTCCTGTTCTGCCTCTTCCTTTCCTTTTGTTTTAACATTCTTTATCTGGTCATCAATATAAGAATCCATAGTATGCATAAACTGGTCGCCGGATCTAAATTTGGGAAGGTTGATACTATATTTTGAATAATCTTCTCTAATAGTATTCCAGGGCTCTTCATTTATAGCGCTCCGCCATTCTACAAAAGCAGAATCTACTGCTTTTAGGCTGTTTACATTCTGTCCTTTTTCAGAATAGATATCTATAATTTTAGGGCCTGCATTCCTCCACATTTTAGCGAAATCTTCTTCCTGCTTTTTTATCTGGTTAATATCATCAGGGTTTAATTTGGTTAATTCTAAGAATCTGATATTATCCTGGATTGATTTTCGGATATTGGATATTAAATTAATTTTCTTTGATTCCGATAAGACATTTTGTTTCTGTTCAGGAGTTAAGTTTTCTACTCTTGAAGAAGCAGGAATTAAGCTGTCGATCATAGTCATCACGAGTTCATCCCTTTTTTTAAGAGAAGCTTTAAGCTCTGCAAGGCTTCTCTCCAGTTGGGCAATTTTTTGCTTATCTTTTTTGCTTTCTTCTTCTAATTGAGAAACCTGGTTAATCAAATCATTGTTTCTTTGATTTAATTGATCAAACTGATCTTTTAATTCTACAACCTGCGTTTGAAGAACATTGATTTGGGTAAAATCCCCTTTCCTCAATGATAACTGATTATTCAATCTATCAATTGTGCTGTTGAAATTTTCAGGGTAAAGACTTTTATCCAGCAAGTCTTTATATTGGTTAAAATCTTCTTTTAATTTTTCAATCCCGGATGAGATCTGGTCAAGCTGTGCTAAGGAATCTGCATCTCTAATAGCATTTTCAAGCTGCTGTGTTTTGTCTTTAAAATTCTGAACAATCTGGTAATCTTGCTGGGCAAATCCAGGATTAAGATAGAAAAAAGATATTAAAAATAGACCTATAATAAAAATATATTTTTTCATTTTTGTTCTTCCTCTTTAATTCCTTCATTTGTCAAATTGACCTTTTTATTATTATAGTCAAATTCTATGTAGGGAGCTCTTTGGTTAAACGCGGGATTTTCGATACCGGTTGAATCAGAAATTTCAATTTTATTATTTAATTTTAATGCACCGTCATCTGCATTAAATACATAAACATTCTTAAAACTGCCCGCGGTAATAAAATAATAACCTTTAGTATCTCTAATTATCCGTAATTCTTTGTTTTGGTAGCCAAGGGAATCGCCGGTTTCTTGGAAGAAAAGATCCTTTGTATTAAATGAAAAGGAAAATCTTGGTTCCTGGACAAAACCGTTGTTATCAACTTTCAAAACGGATTCAACAGGCCATGCAAAGTCAGCAGGCTGCAGCATTAAAGTGGAACATGCTGATAATAAAAAGAGGGGAAGGAGCATAATATATTTAATAAAATTCATTGTCACTCCTATAATAATTAAATAAAAATATATATATAAATTCTTAAATAAAGACTTAAAGCTCTATCGTAAAATTACTCTAATTTAATATCATAATAAAATATAAAAATCACAATTGCTTAAATTATAAAGACTTATCCAAAGCTTTTTCCCCTTGCCTTTATTTTATAATATCTGTAAATAACGGAAGCAAAATCAAGGGTTTTTGAATGAAGAATAAGTTATTGTTTTTTCTTTTCTCTTTATTTCTTACTAATGTTTCTTTTAGTCAAAACGTTTATGAATTTTTAGAATTGGATAATAGTGCAAGAGCCGGAGCTTTAGCCGGAAGTTTTGTATCTAACAATGATGATCCGAATGTTATATTTTATAATCCAGCCGGTTTATCTTTATTAAATGAAAGTCCCATCTCTTTTTCTTATGTAAAGCATCTTCTGGATATTAATCTTACCAGTCTCGCATATTCAACTGAAATAGAAGGAATTGGGAGAGTAGGGGCAGCAATAAAGTATATTAATTATGGGGATTTTAAAGAAGCAACTGAAGATGGAGAAATAACAGGAAATTTTGGTGCAGGTGATGTTGCCTTTATAATTGGTTATTCAAATTCCCTGGATAAAAATTTCTATTATGGAATAAACGGAAAAGTAATTTATTCAAGTATCGCCGGATATTCTTCAACAGGGTTAGCAGCGGATCTGGGATTACATTATGCATTTCCGGAAGATGAATTTGATATTGGTTTTGCTATTCTGAATGCCGGTTCTCAATTATCTGCATATGAAAACACTAAGGAATCCCTTCCCCTCGATATTGTTATTGGCGCATCAAAGAGACTGGCGCATCTTCCTTTACGTTTATCCCTGGATTTCCATAAATTAAATGAGAAAAGAGATGATTTCGGCTCAAAGTTCAGGGCATTCACTGTCGGTGCCGAATTTACACTGAGTAAAGCTTTAAGACTTCGATTAGGTTATGATAACGAAAAGAGAAAAGATTTAAAGATTGGAACCACGTCTGGAGTAGCAGGGCTAAATATAGGAGTAGGCCTGGTAATTTCAAGATATGATTTCGATTACGGATTTTCATCTATGGGTTTAATCGGCGGACTGCATAGAATATCTATCTCAACCGCATTATAAATTATTCTTTATAGGGGTTGTCAATGTATTGTTTGGCAAGTGTATGCGACTTTCCGTATTCTTTCATATCAAGCAAATCTTTATAATAATGAACTGCCTTATCATGGTTCCCTTCCATATCGTTAATCATACCAAGGTACAAATAAGAGTTTATCAGGAATCCGGATTCTTCTTTCCCTTTTTCAATTTGTTTTGAAAGTTCAGCACATTCATTAAAAAAATATTTTGAAGAGTCCAATTGTTTTAGATTTTTATATTGGAGTCCTATATAATAAACTGCTTCTCTTTTAGCGCTTTGAGTATTGTAGCCTGTAAAATTCATTTCTCCTTTTTTCAAAACATCCTGAAATATTTTAAAAGCAGAAGTATAATCCCCCTTCCTCACGGATATTCTTCCTTCCCATCTTTCGAATGTGGGGTTATCCGGAAAATCTGCAGTTAATTCTTTTGCATATTCATCGGCAGCGAAAGGGTTGTTTTCATAATTATAATAGAGTGTCATTAAAAAATAACGGGCTTCATATTTTGTATATCTGCCGTTTTGAGCAGTATTTTTTAATTCTTTAATACCTCTTTCTTTATCACCCGAAGGAAAAAATATCATCAACGGCTTTAACAATGCATTCTGTTCGGGTATAACAGCAGCATAATAATCATAAATACCGAAATCCAAGCTGTACATCTACATTTTTAGGATCAAGCGACGCAGCTTTTTCTACAATAGGGAGTGCTTCCCTGCCATCATCTGCAGCTTTTAACCAGCTTTCTCTAAAAGCTCTTAATCTTCCTCTAAAACCAATGGCGCCTCCTTTAAAGAACAGAGCATCAATATTATCGGGATTTTTTTTCAGAATCCGGTCACACTGATAAATTACATCTTCCAGCTTTTGAAAGAAAATATCATCGTAACTCTCGTTGTCGGGATCCAGAAGGATTTTCCACCAGTCAATCATTGCTAGAAAAAATCTTCCCGCAGGATGATCGGGGTAATCTGCAATTAATGAGCGGAAAGTTACTTCTGCTTTTTGGAATTTAATATTATAGATCTGGTGTATACCGGAAATTACAGTAGAATCAAAGTTAGGAGTATTTGCAAAAACAGAATTAACTTCAAGGATAAATAATAAGATGAATAATTTCTTCAAAAAAATAGCTTCTCCATGAAGGTGACCAAAAAGTAATTATTTTCTCAAAAATAGAACACTGATGACGCAGATTTTAACAGATTTTCACTGATTTCAATTTGAAAATTACTTATTGGTCACCCTCATAATTTTACTAAAAAGCGAAGAAAAGATAATTATCTTCTCTCCGCTTTTATACATATTGTGAAAATAAAAGTTGCAGGAATTATCTTTTTAATATTCTTAAACCTGCGATCGGCTGAACTTTGTAGTAAAATTTAACATTGAAATAAGCCGGGCTGCCGGTCTGTTCATAATCTTTAATCCAGATTTTTATATAGTTTCCTTCCTGAGTTTTAAGTAAATAAACCCCATCCTTACTGACCGGAGCTTCTGTTCTAAAAAGACTATCAGGTTTGCTAATCAAAGTTTCATCAAAAGTTTCCTGCCCAAAACCTATTAAAGCCATTCTTGTATATTTGTATATTTCAACTATCCCATCAAGAAAGTCCGGAGATTTGAAAAATAGTTCCCCTGTACTTTCTTCCCTTAAATGCAGGTCTATTTTTTTAGAATTAGCTTGATTAAATGAATATTGAGTACCTTCGCCTGTACTCACATCCCAGCCATAACCACTTTGTGAATTCCCGCTTGAAGTATAAGAATCAATTGAACCGTTGGTATTATAATAGATACCTGCATAAACAGGCGTTTGAATAGAGTCGCTTTTAGTACCATTAGTCAATTCTGCAACAATAAAAGTCTTGTATCTTTTCATAGGCTGAATGTCATTAACGGTATAAGATTTTACAGATTTATCAAGTGCTTTTTCTTCAAGATTTAATTTAACCTGGTTTGAGGAATTTAATTCTACTGTAATTATTCTGTAGCCCCGAAAATCTGTATTATTCTCATCCGGTGATGCAGCCCATGATACAACAGCAAATGAGTTTGCTGCAGCAGATGAATCAAGTGGAGTCGCTCTAAGTACAACCTTAATATTTTGAGGTGCAGCCACTTTCTCAACTACTACCGGTCCGGTAGTCTGCTTACCGCAATCACCGGCTGTTAATGATAAAATCAAAAAAGAAAGAATTAATAAAGAAATTAATACTCTGAACTTATTCATTTTCAATCTCCGTTTTTTATTATTCCCTTAAAAACGATTTATAAAGTGATTTTAGTCTACATGCAGCTTTTCTAAAAGATAATCTAAAGAGCTGCTCCCTTCAATCCTCACCTGTTCCATAGAATCTCTTTCTCTAACAGTTACTGTTTGATCCTCCAGTGTCTGGGTATCGATAGTAATGCAGAAGGGGGTCCCGGCTTCATCCTGTCTCCTGTACCTTCTTCCTATAGCTCCCTTTTCGTCATAAAAGACTTTTAACCTTTTCCTAAGATCCTTTTCTATTTTCTTTGATAATTCCTGCATACCATCTTTATTAACCAGCGGAAGAATCGCTGCTTTTATAGGTGCGAGTCGGGGATGAAATTTTAAGATTGAACGTGTTTCTCCTCTGACTTCTTCCTCATTATAAGAATCGACTAAAAATGCCATAAATGATCTGCTTGCACCTGCTGAAGTTTCGATTATAAACGGGATATATTTTTCATTTAAAGATTCGTCAAAGTATTTCAATGATTTCCCGGAAAATTGTTCATGCCTGGTTAAATCATAATTTGTTCTATTGTGAATACCTTCAATCTCTCCCCAGCCGAAAGGAAACTGATATTCTATGTCAGTTGCTTCTTTTGCATAATGAGCAAGTTTATTAGGCGGATGATCATGATATCTTAATTTATCCGATGTCATTCCAAGAGATTTAAACCATTCCATTCTTTCATGTTTCCAGTAATCGTACCACTTTTTATCGTCGGATGGATTTATAAAAAACTGCATCTCCATCTGTTCAAATTCTCTAGTTCTAAATAAAAAGTTTTTAGTATTAATTTCATTTCTAAAAGCCTTGCCAACCTGAGCGATACCAAAAGGTATTTTCTGTCTGGAAGACTGCTGGACATTTAAGAAATTGACATAAATTCCCTGAGCAGTTTCCGGTCTTAAATAAACAACAGAACTTGAATCTTCAACAGGACCTACAAATGTTTTGAACATCAGATTGAACTGTCTTGCAGATGTAAAGGTATTTTTATTTCCGCATTGAGGACAATTAATTTCAGCAAGAAGCAGCGGACTTAAATCAGGATCTTCAAGTAAATTTTCAAAAAGGCTTTCTTTCTTTGAAGGAATATCATATGCTTCAAACTTATGAGATAAATGAGCATTATTTAAAATATTATCTTTCAATGCTTCAACAGCTTTTTCTTTTTTCTTCTCATTTAGTATTTCTGCGAGAACATCTATACGAAAACGTGATTTACACTGCTTGCAGTCAACCATTGGATCGGTAAAATTCTCAACATGCCCGGAAGCTTCCCACACTTTCGGATGCATTAAAATCGAAGCATCAAGACCTTCAACATCATCCCTGTATGTCATGAATTTCCACCATTCTTCCTTTATATTTTTCAGAAGTTCAACGCCAAGGGGGCCGTAATCCCAGCATCCGTTCAATCCTCCGTAAATCTCACTTGATTGAAATACAAACCCTCTTCTTTTTGCAAGAGAAATAATTTTTTCAACATTTGTCTGTTCTTTATTTTGTTTACTAATAGCATCCTCCGGAATCATTTTTAAATTAGTTTCAAATATAGTACTAAAAGTCAAAGGTCAAAAGTTAAAAATCAAGCTGGAAATTGATCAAAACATTTTGACTTTTGACCTTTAATTCTCTTCTTCAAATTCAGTCTTTAACGGCAGAGCATTCCAGCCGTTTTCCTTAAGCCATCTAACAAAGACAGAAGTGTAGCCGTGAGTAACAAAAATATTTTCCGCACCAGTTTCTTTTATCGTATTTATTAATCCGTTCCAATCTGCATGATCCGAAAGGACAAAACCTCTATCCATTGATCTACGTCTTCTTGCACCTCTAACCTGCATCCAGCCTGATGCAAATGCACGGGAAACATTCTCAAATTTTTTCATCCAACCAGGATTATCACCTGAAGGAGGAGCAATTATAATTGCTTCTTTCGGAATATCTTTATCTTTAATATTCCCAAGGTAAGTAGTTTCAGGTAAATTTATTCCAGACAGCCTGTAACAATTATTTATATTTTCAACTGCACCGTGAGTTAAGATTGGTCCAATAGAAGGATCAAGACCAGAAATTAACCTTTGTGCTTTACCAAGAGAGTACCCGAAAAGGAGGCTCGTTTTGCCTGAATTAATATTCTGCTTCCACCAATTATTTATATCATCGAAAATCTCCTTTTGAGGAGACCATTTATAAATAGGCAGACCAAATGTTGATTCGGTAATAAATGTATTGCAGGGAACCGGTTCAAATTTTTCGCAGGTAAAATCCTCTTCTGTTTTATAATCGCCTGAAACAACCACAACTTCTTTATCATATTCCAATCGAATTTGAGCAGAACCTAAAATATGCCCTGCAGGATGAAACGATACTTTAATTCCATTTAAATTAATGATTTCATCATATCTTACTGTTTGTAAACTAATATTATGGCCTAACCTGCACTTTAAAAGGTTTTCACTTTTATCAACAGCAAGATAGCTTTTCGAGCCCAATCTTGCATGATCTGAATGAGCATGCGTAATTAAAGCTTTATCAACAGGTCTCCCTGGGTCTATATAAAAACCACCCTTACTGCAATAAAGCCCTTTATCATTCAGTTCTAAAAGTCTATTATTATTCATTATAGATTGCTTTTAGTTTTTAAATAAAAAAGTAACCTTTTTCTAAATTTAAAGTCTAATATATTATAAAAAACAGAGGTGTATAATGCGAAAAAAAATTCCAGTCTTATTTTTTATATTAATAATATCAATTGCATTTATGAATGCATTTGCAGGGGATTTAAAAGTAATTAAAGAAAGAACATTTCAAATATCACCCGGAAAAGATTTAAAAATTGAAGCTTCAAGCGGCGATGTTTCGATCTCTTCATGGGATAAAAACGAAGTTTATATTAAAATTCTAGGAAATGAAAAAGCTGAAGATAAAATGAAATTCGAATTCTATAATGATGAGAATAAAGTTGAAGTAGTTGCAAAAGGAGAACATTGGTTAATGGGGTGGTTTTCAAGCGGTATCAGGCTGAGATTTGAAATAAAAGTCCCTATAAAATTTAATGAGAAGATACGTACCAGCGGCGGGGATGTATATACTACTAATGTATCAGGAAATTTGAATATCTCAACTTCAGGTGGTGATATTAAATTTGATAACGTAGATGGTATGTTTGACGTTTCCACATCAGGAGGGGATATTTCAGGGATGAACTTTCAGGGAAATTTGGATGCTTCCACTTCGGGAGGAGATATAAATTTAGCCGGCAGCGATTCCAAGATAGAAGCATCTACTTCCGGAGGGGATATTTATCTCGATTATCAAGGTTCCAATAAAGGAATTGATCTAAGCACATCAGGTGGTGATATTCAGCTAAAACTTCCGGCTGATTTTAATGCCTCTGCAAAAATGCAGACATCCGGAGGTGAAATTAGCTGTGAACTTACTGCAAATAATGCAAAAAAGATTTCATCATCTAAGTTTGAAGCTGATTTGAATAAAGGAGGGAATCCTCTATATGTAGAAACATCCGGCGGTGATATCAGTGTTTTGAAAAAATAATTAAGCGTATTATGTGCGGGTGACCAAAAGATATTCCGGATGTATCGGTCACCCATATACCTTATACCCAATAATAGCGCTTTTTTTGCAATTAATTATGAATGATTTTTATTTCTAAACGACAGTTTATTGCTTCTAAATACTTTTTAATAGTTGCAAGTGATGGTGAGTGCTTACCACTGGTTAAAGAAGACTCTAATCTCGTAATTGCCGGTGATTTTGTCCCCATTTTTTCAGCTATTTGTGCTTGACTGAGACCTGCTTTATTTCTTGCTTTAAGCATCTCTTTTAATAAAGTAAATTCCGGCTCAAGTCTATCATATTCTTCTCGGACTGATTTTCTTTTTAATGCTTCTGCCTTTAACTTTTTATGTGTCATTTTCTCAATACCTCTTTCATTCTATTCTTAGCTACTTGTAATTCCTTCTTTGGAATTTTATTTGATTTTTTAACATATACATGAAGCATAACTATCTTTTTTTTAACCAATGTACAGTAAAATACACGTGCTATTCCTTCTTTGCTTCTGATTCTAAGTTCAATTAAACCTTCTTCTATAAACCTTGTATGAGGCATACCTAAATTCGATCCAAACTCAAGCATTAAGTCTGTTAATCTTAAATAACGTGCTAAAAGGCCTGCAGGCAATGAAAGAATTTCCTTTTCTATTTCATCGCTGTAATATTCAATGCTCCATTCCATGTAAACAAATATAACAAATAAGTTACTATAAGCCAAAGGACTAAGTGCTTTTTTATCCCATTAGAACCTATTACTTCTATATTAAAACTCCTTAAATTATAGGAAATTAACTGAAGTCACCTTCGGTTTATTTAACAACTTGTACAGTGAAGCTTTACCTTATATGGAAGCTTTTCAGTAAATAAATAGGTTTAGTCCAAAGAATTATATTTTGGAGTTTTTTTAAACGGAACAATTTATTGAGAGGTTAATAGTTCGTTTTTTTTTTAGTTGATCATAGGGCTTGACTTAATTAAGAAGTAAAACCGTCCTCTTTAAAGGAATTTATCATACAGTCTTAACATATACTTTTTTTCGTTTTTTATCTAATATTCTTTACTCCTTTCTGAATTAATTGACAATAATTTCACTAATTGTATTTTACTGTTTGGAATTTTTCCTTCTCAATACTCAGGGCTCAACAACTAAATCTAATTATAATTCCAGATAGAAGAGATTATCTCATATTTGAAATTTGTTATTTATTTGCTATTTGTTTTTTGGTATTTGAATTTTCTAACATCTGATCTTTGATTTATCTGGTATCCGGTATCTTGTATCTGGTATCTTCCTTCACAATACTCAAATCTCAATACTAAACTCAACTATTGCTATAATCCAAAGTTCTTAAAATAAACCGCTATACCCTTAAAGTTAGTTTCAAAATCGGAATCAGCGAAAATATTGGTATCGTAGTACTGCAATACTAAATGATTGTTTATAAAATTCACAACTCCATTGTCAATAGTTGCACTTAATAATTTAAATATTCCTTCAGATGAAATTCCAAATCCATTTGTTTTGGGATTGTCATATCCATTCCCGTAATATCTGCCGGAGGTAATTACAACAGTTTCAAATAATTTGAAGATATGACCCTGGTGTACAACCACATTCTCACTCCCTTTTAATTCAATTAAATTCTTTCCAACATTTATATCCCCCCAGATATTCTGATATTCACTGACATTGTTTAAGTTTCGTCTAATTAAAATATCTTCTGCTTCGGCGGTAAATGAGTAATCCAGTGTATTCAACTGGTATTTATTTGTAAATAAGTCCAGACCGAAATCGAAAGTGTATCCAAATCTTGCAGTTCTGGGTATCGGATCTGCCTGAGCAGCATCAATATAGAAAATCTTCTTTCCGATATTTAAAACTGAATAACCGAGTGAGAAATCAAACTTAGGTTTTATGTACGAATTGGGGTCTAAATTATACTCAATATCATTAAAAAATAATTTTGAAATCGGTGCAATAACCAAGGCTCCAAAATCGAATGCAGTCCCGCTTGCTTCGATAGGTGTATTTTCCTCCCAACTTAGACCAAGATGAGACTTAAAGGGCTTTATTGAAAAACCTAAATTAAATATTAAATAATATTCATAGCTTGTTCCGATGCTAAAGCAGTCAAACTCATCATAACTCTCAGAGGTACTATTTTGACTTACAAATTCACCAAACGTTAATCTATTATGAATATACCCAAACCCGATAGATAATGGAATACTATTTTCATTTTTTTTGAAATTATATCCTGCTGTTAATCCAAAAGTCTGGAACGATAAATCTAAACCAAAATATTTAAACCACCGGGTTTTTTGAGGTTGAGTTAGAAAAGAAAAGTTGTTTTCGCGCGAATAATACCCGAGCTGTCCGGGATTATAGTAAAATCCGGAAGGATCGCTCATTGGAATTGAAACCCCTATCTGTCCGGCTCCCAGTAAAAGTGGTGATTGCTGCAGCTCTAAAAAAGGTACCGCTGCTTCTCCCTGAGCAAAAGAAAGTTTACATATTAGTGAAAGAATAAGGAATAATTGATACTTCTTCATTACGGACCCCTTTTCCATTATTATTGTTTAATGATAGACTGAGAAATAATGGTATCTTAAATCGAATGCAGCCTCTCCATTTAGTACATTACTATAATAACATTTTATTTGGTATTTCAAAATACCAAAAGGGATGCTTTATTATAAAAGTCAACTTATTTTCCCTCTTCAATCACATTTTAAAAAGCTTTTATAAGTATATTTTAATTTTTTACTATTAATTTAAATAAACTCGAGTTGTAAATAGATGCTGGAGAAATGACTGTATCATTAAGTGGAATTCTATTTCCATAGCGTTCTTGTAATTCCTATTTTACCAATGAATAATTTTAACTAAATATTAACTCGTACACCTAATGCTACTGTTTTAAAATCTATTCCGATATCGGTTATTTCAAATTGATCCGGAACTTTTTCATATTGAAAAAACCTAACTGATGCATCAATTGAGATTAAATCGCTTAGAGAATATATTATGCCAGGGTTTAACATTATTGAATAATGTTTTACATCATATTTTCTTCTTGATGGATACAATCTATAATCTTCATCACCAAATCCATATAACAAATTTAATTCTAAAAATATCCCGAAGTTTTCATTAAAATAGCCGTAATATCTAGCAAATGGGTTTACAGAAAACATATTTCCTTTATTAACATAATCATCATTCAAACTTTTAGTTTCATTTTCTGAATGAGAATAGCTTAATCCTAAACCTATCTCAAAATTGTCTGATAAAAAATATCCCAGCTTAGGATTTAGTGTATATTTAGTAATTATAGTTTCATAGGGCCCATAAGCATCTTCTTCTATATTACTATGGCGTGAATATCCGATTTCACCTCCAATTGATAACATTCCATTTTTTTGTTGTGCTATTATAATAATAGATGGAAAAAAGATGATAACAAAGAAGACAAATTGAATTATTTTCATATTAAGATTACCTATTTATTATTATTTCTTTTGTAAAAGAAATTATTCTTTTCTTAAAAAAATTTTTTCTTTTCAAGTAATTCATATTGCTTATCTTAATGTACAGACAACTTTTTTTTATAACTCAAGTTTGATTGAAGTTGATATGGGAGCATAACTTGACCCTATATTTATAGGTTCTAATATTCTCCCCTCAATAACAATCTTTAATTTATTTGTTAATAATATTTCGGCACCAATTCCCATAGTAAATTGACTGAATGAATAACTTTTATCAACAAGTTTTTTTGTATTTATATCTTCATCTGAGTTTTCAATCCCTGTTGTCAAAAATATTTCACCTTGATCTACTGCTAATATACCAGCTCCAAAACTTATAAAAGGTCTTAAAACAGAGAAAGAATCATATAAACGCCAACCTAATGTTAATTCATACATTTTTCTATCTTTACCGTCAACTAAGTACTCACCCTCGTACAAAAGTCTATGTTTTTTATATAACTCATCATTAAAGAAATGAACTTGAAAAGATGAATTAATGAATACTGATATATCCTGAAAAACAAAATATTCTGAGGACAAATTTATTAAATATCCGTTTCCCCAATAATTACTATTTTCTTTATTATCGAAATTTAGAATATAACCGCCGCCAATCGATAAACTAAATATGGGTTGCGCTTTGACAAAAGAAATTGAACAAAGGAAAAAATAAATTATTAAAAAATATCTTTTTTGCATTTGTGCTTATTTCATTAAACGTTAGAATAATCTATTTTTTTTGTAGAAAGGTTCCCCCTTTCCCCATTTTATTTTATGTACAAATTTAACTTATATTGAAAAAATTTAATTTTCAATACAATTCTTTTAATAAAATAATTTCTCAAAAGTTGAATAAATAATAGAGCGGGAAAGAACAACCATCAATGAACGAAGCCACCAACTTAAAAAATACAAAATTGCCCACAGAAAATATGCTATCTGGTTAAGCCGCTGCGTTAGGGCTCATGTAAAGTTCGACAATTCGCGCATCATACAAATACGCTTTTGATTCAATATAACTTCCCTTTACAACTTCATAAGGTCCACTATAGTATAATTCATGCGATTCTTTCACATATAAAACATAGTTACCAGGTGCCAAACTAATTTTAAATTTTCCGCTACTATCGGACTTCACTTCAGTTACTTCTGTTGCCGAGTCACTTCTTAATACAACTATTGTTGCTATTGTCATTACTGGGTGAAAACCGGGTCCAGCATTTGCATAAACTTGTCCTTCTAAACCTGAATTAGGTTGAGTTTCTGTGATTCCACCCGTTGATTTTTTGCAGCCAACTATTATTGATACTAAAGTTAAAATCAATAATAAATATTTTGACATAAATTTACCTCTTCCTCCTTATCTGAGTCCGTCGTGGTAGAAGTGCCTGTTACCAGACATCCCCCACACAGGTAACGGCTTAAAATGCTTTTTCTTTTAATAATGAAATATATCTTTCAGCAATAGCTTTTATTTTATCTGGGACTTTAACCATTGATATAACCCTTTATCGAGGGTAGTTCATTAGCAATTGCTTTTTAGGCAGTTGCTAAAATTTTTATTGAGTACTAAATTTATAAGTTAAAAAGTTTCTAATGGCATCAGCATTTACTCGTAATGAGTCCACATTCTAATTACTTTTACTGTCTTTACATCTTCTAAAACTTCATATACGATTCTGTGAAGGATATTTATTCGACGTGAATATGCTCCTTTTAAATCCCCAACTAATTTTTCATATAGTGGTATATTCTGGAATGGATTATCTTCTAATTTCCCTAATATTTCTTGTGCCTTTTCTTTAAGGCCAGCGGATTTGAGTTTTTTAGCATCTCTTTGATTTATATATCCTGGTATAGCTCCGCTAATTGAGTCACATCAACGTTTGGGATAATATTATGTTCGTAGAAAGGTTTTCCCTTTCCCCATTTATTTTTATGTTAAATTTAAATTATCTCAAAAAAAAGAATAATGCAATAGAAATTTCCGGATATATCAGCGGGTGGAAATTATGCAAAGTTCTAAATTTACCGTGTCAAATATTTTGCCAGAGTATAATTTTTTGCACTAAGCTATAAAGCAAAACTGCAGGCAGTATCGAGAACTTTATTTTTACTTGCTTCTCTAGGGGAAAGAAACCCCTCCTTAATCATGGGGTTTTCTATGCAAAATATCTACAAGGCTAATTATGCTTTGCAGTTGGGGAAAATTTTTTTTGAAGATTTTGGCTTATTTTTAGGGTTCAGTTATCTTGGAGTTATCTTGGAGTTATCTTGGAGTTATACCGGAGTTGGGCTGTGGACTTTGCGTCATCTCAGCGAACTCTGTAGTTAGCCGGACTGGTTTTGTTTTTATTCATAATGTTTAATAGGTTTAACACTATGGAAAAACAATTAATATATTACTTCTTAAATGATGACGAGCTTCTCCGGATTTCAAATAGAATTAAACAAGCCGAAAAAACTACAGCCGGAGAAATCTGCGTAAGCATTAAAGAACATAAATCATTTCGTCAAAGGAAAAAATCTGTCAGGGAGCTTGCCGAAGAGGAGTTTTTTAAATTAGGAATAGATAAGACGAGGGATAATACCGGAATTCTGATTTTTATTCTCCTTGAGGATAGGCAATTTTATGTTCTTGCCGATAAGGGGATTAATGAAAAGGTTGAACCTAAGACGTGGGATTCGATTAAAGATGAAATGCAGAAAATGTTTTTGAAGGGAAATTTCAGTAAGGGAATCATTCATGGGGTTGAAGAAGTTGGAAAAATTTTAAGTGCTCATTTCCCTATTAAGCCTGATGATACCAATGAAATTTCAAACCAGGTTATAATTGAGTAGATTTTTTTTAATTTACCAAAGAACTTGGTTTTGGTAACTGCAATACAGGGTTAGAGATTCTTCCCCGCAAGCGGGACAGGCACTCCACTTCGTTACGTTCAGAATGACAAAGTATAACGGTCCTCTTATAAGTAATAGATTATATATTATTATTGAAAAGATGACATCTTTAGTTAAATTACTTAACTTTATCGAGAATAGATATTTATTTAAAAAAATTAAGATTTGTTTCTATTACAAAGATGTCATCTTTCTGTCGGTAAATTTTTAATATTCTCTTTCAACAGTTTCTTTTCAGCCTTCGAAGTAGTCAACTTAACAGCCTTTTCCAGATGATATTTTGCCCTTTCAATATTATTCGTTTTAACATATAAATCGGCGAGTGCCGAATGATAGAGATAATAATTTTCGAGGGTTTCTTTATTTTCAATATTATTGATTTCATTAATTCCTTCAGCAGGTCCGTTTACCCTGGAAAAAACGATAGCCCTGTTTAGTGCAACAACCGGAGTTTTTTTAATTTCGTATAAAAGATTATACATTGCCAGAATCTTATTCCAATCAATTTCACGCATACTTTTTGCAGTAGTATAAATATACGCTATACCGGCTTCAATGTGATATCCGGTCATTTTATATCCGTCCGATGATTTTTCAAGATGTTCTATCCCTTTTACGATTAAATTATTGTCAAAGAGATTTCTATTCTGGTCTTCCAGTAAAATTATATTCCCCTCCTTATCTAATCTTGCCGGTGTTCTTGCATAATGGAAAAACATTAACGCCAGCAAGGCATGAACTTCGGGTTTATCAGTAATGGTATGTTCGGTTAATAATTCCGTTAATCTTATTGCTTCTTCAATAAGAATATCTCTTATTAAAGTATCCTCATTAGATGAATTGTATCCTTCGTTGAACAATAGATAAGTTGTAGATAAGACATTATTTAGTCTGATATCAAGTTCACCGCCTATTGGAATTTCAAATTTTATTTTCCCTTCTCTGATTTTCTCTTTTCCCCTGGTTAATCTTTTAGTTATAACAGCTTCATTGGTTAAAAATGCATTTGCAATTTCTTTGATGCTCAAACCGCATAAAGTTTTCAAAGCAAGGGCTATTTGTGATTCTACAGGCAGATCGGGATGACAGCAGGTAAAAATCATTCTAAGTTGACTATCTTTTATTTCATTTTCAGAGAAATACTCTTTAACGCTTCCGCTTAGAGACCATTCCGATTTTAAAGCTGCAGAGAGTTCCAGGGAATAATCCCTCGCAAATTTCTCTCTTCTCAAAATATCTATTGCATTATTTTTAGCTGCTCTGTAGAGCCATGCAGAAGGATTATCCGGGATACCCTTGTATGGCCAGCTTTGCAGGGCTTTTAATAATGTTTCCTGGACGACATCTTCGACAAGCTCTAAATTAGTTATTCCGAAAATTCTGGTAAGAGCGGAAGTAATCTTGCCGCTTTCATGACGAAATAAATGCTCAACTAAATTAGATATTCCTTTATTTGGAGAATTCATAGGGTGTTCAAAATTCTCTTAATGACGTGAAAAATTGTTTAGTTCGATTATATGTGAGGCTCACCTTCGAGGTGAACCTCACGTTTGGAATTACATATCGATTTTTCTTACCTGTCTGACCTCAACCGAACCGCCTAAATCAAAATCCGGATAGTCTTTAGCAATTTCCAGTGCCCTGTTCATATCTTCTACTTTTACTACAAAAAAACCTCCAATCAATTCTTTTGATTCCGGAAACGGACCATCGGTAACAACTACCTTGCTGCCGTTCTTTTTAAGGGTCTTACCACCTTTTAATAAAGGTTCACCACCCTCGTAAATTTTCTTTTCGGAAAGATCCTTAATCCAGCTATACCATTTGGCTGTTTCCTTCTGTGCTTCTTCTGCAGATAATCTGGCATCCTCATAATCGGCACCCTTAAAAATAAACATAAACTTTTCCATAACAGAGCTCCTTATTTTTAGTTATTAAATTTTGATTCATATTAATGACGAATAAGAATGAAAGATATGGACACTTTCAAATAACAAACTACAAATAAATTATGAATTTATTGTTTTATTGCTTTATTGCTTTATTGAAGTAAATGAACTGACTATAAAAAGATTAGATGAAGCCCTTAAAAGTAACCCCAAAGATACTATTTTGTATTATTTGAGAGGGAATGCAAAACTGGTTACTCATGATTATTATGGTGCAGTTAAGGACTTTTCGACTTTTTTAGAATTGGTTCCATGGGATAAAGAAGCTTATTTTAAAAGAGGATTATCTTATTTGTATTATGGAGATAAACAAAATGCTTTGCTTGATTTCCAAATTGCATCGGAATTGGGGTATAATAAAGGAGATTCAATAATTAAAAAATATTATTGAGCTGTTGTTTGTTGGGACAACTTTACCCGGAAACTCAAAAGTTTCACCTTCAATAAAGAAGCTGCGGATAATTCATCAAACAACAGCTCTTGAATTAATCACATCAACACTAATGCCAATAACCATAGAATCTATTTCCTTCGTTCATTATTAACAATTTCCCCTTTACACTAACTACTATCGGAGGTTTTTGTATTTTGTTTAGACAAACAAATTAAATTAATACTTAGACTGTATAAATCTTACCGGTATTTTTCCGTACTTCACCGAATTTTTCTTAACAATTCTTACCAAAACCTTTATCTTTGAAGCAAAGAATTTAAGGAGAAAAAATATGGAAGAATTAAAAACAAATAGAAACTCCGGAGTTTCAGGCACAAGAATATTTGTTGGAATTATATTAATACTAATTGGCGGGTTATTTCTTTTAGACAACCTTGATATTTTATATTTCGATATACCCAGAATTATCTTTTCCTTCCCTATGGTTCTCATGATTTTTGGGGCAATTATTATTATAAACTCCAGGAAGAAAATTTTTGGAGCATTACTCTTCGCTTTCGGTCTATTTTTAATGATTCCCAGAATATTTCCATGGATACATTTTAATGCAAGCATAGTTTTTCCAATTGTTATAATTTTGCTTGGTATTTTAATAATTACCCGGAGAAGGGATTATTCTTATGATCCGGCAAAAGTCAATGCCTTTCACCACTCCAAAGGGCATGATTTAAATGCAGATAAAATAGATGAAATTTCGATTTTCGGAGGGGGAGAAAAAATCATCTATTCGGAAAATTTTCAAGGAGGTAACGTTACTTCTATCTTTGGGGGTTCGAATATCGATCTTACAAACTGTAAACTGGCACCCGGAGCAAATGTAATAGATGTTCTGGCAATTTTCGGCGGGAATACTTTTATAGTACCTAAAAACTGGAATGTCAGGACAGATGTTTTTCCTATGTTCGGAGGATTCTCTAATAAAATCTTCCGTGACCCGAGCACAGTGGTTGACCATGATAAAACTTTGCTGATAAAAGGGATTGTTATTTTCGGAGGCGGTGAAATTAAAAGTTATCATTAAGGCGTAATTTAAATGCTCAGTAATCCTCTATTAAAAAATTTTAGAAATTTTAGCCTCTATCTTCTATTCTGGCTGATTCTTATGCTGTTGTACTTTATTATTCTTATGACAGGAGAAAAGATTGAATTATCAATTGCCGTTGCCGACAGCATAATTTTCAATCTACTGTTATGCGGACTGGGATTGAGCTTCTGGTACTCGGCAAGATATATATCTTTTGAAAATAACAAAATATCTAAAATAATATTGAGTCATGCTCTCGGCGGCTTTATTACTTCAATAATCTGGCTTCTGCTAGGATATTATATAATTACCTCTATTTATCCTTCATCTTTAATCTATAAAAGTTTTTTTTATTCGACTCTTCCATGGAGGTTCCTGATTGGACTCCTCTTTTATTTTTTAATTACAACTTTTTATTATGTTATAATTTATTATACCGGTTTCCAGGAAAGGATTATTCAGGAATCGGAACTAAAGAATCTGATTACGCAGGCAGAGCTCAAATCATTAAAGTTTCAAATTAATCCCCATTTTATTTTCAACAGTCTCAATTCCATGAGTGCTTTAACTACTATAGATCCCGATAAAGCAAGGAGTATGATCTTAAAGCTTGCAGATTTTCTCAGGTATACCCTTGCAAATAATGAAAGACAAAAAAATAAATTAAAAGAAGAATTGAATAACATAAAGCTTTACCTAGATATTGAAAAAATCAGGTTTGAGGACAAGTTTGATTTTATTGAAAATGTTGAACAGGGATGTCTCGAAAATTATGTACCCAATATGCTCTTGCAGCCTCTGATTGAAAATGCAATAAAACATGCCGTCTATGAATCTATTGACAAAGTGATATTAAAGCTGGAGTGCAAAAAAGTAAATGAGTTTATAAATATATCGCTCGAAAATAATTTTGAAAATGGAAACTCAAAGCCAAAAGGTGCGGGAATAGGAATAAAAAACATTGCAAACAGGCTCGAACTTTTGTATAATAGAAAAAATCTTTTGGAAGTGAAAAAGGAGAATAATATTTTTAGAGTTGATTTATTTATTCCGGTTTCGGAATAACAACGAAAAAAATATGGAAGATAAACTTACAGCCATAATTATTGATGACGAAAGCCTTGCCCGCCAGATCATAAAGAAATATTTGGAAGCATACAGCAGCATTGAACTAATTGCCGACTGCAGCAACGGACTCGAGGGGATAAAAAAAATAAATGAGCTGCGTCCCGATTTAATTTTTCTGGATATACAGATGCCGAAAATAAACGGATTTGAAATGCTGGAAATACTTGAAGAACCTCCTGTAATTATCTTTACCACCGCATATGATCAATATGCCATCAAGGCATTTGAAGTTAATGCAGCCGACTATTTACTAAAACCTTTTTCAAAAGAAAGATTCGACGAAGCGATAGAAAAGGCCAAAGTCTATTTGAGAGACAAATCCATACAAGATGATCAACTTAAAAAGTTAATAAATCATAATGACGAGCAGAAAGAATATATTGAAAGAATAATCGTAAAAGATGGTTCAAATATTCTTATCATTCCTGCAGAACAGATTAAATACATAGAAGCGCAGGATGATTACATTATGATATTTTCGGAAATGGGTAAATTTTTAAAGCAGAAAACTATGAAGCATATGGAAAGACACCTTAATCCCAACGAATTTACGCGGATTCACCGCTCTTATATTATATCGATTAAAGAGATAGAAAAAATTGAGCAGCTTGGGAAAGAATCTTTTTTAGTAAAATTAAAAGAAATAACCAGGTCATTTCCGGTCAGTAAAAGCGGTTATGAAAATTTAAAAAAAGTATTAGTTTAGGTTCAAAATTTGCGTATATTACAATTTTATCTTCCAGGTCACACAGGTAAATGTAAAATATAGATAATTATTGATTTTTCTGGGAGATTTGATATTTTTATTAAGCTTCTCAACTTTAGGAAAGCGGTGTTCTTATTCTCACCAATGGCAATATTATTTATTTGAATATTGAAAAAATCTACTTTTTATATTGGTTTACTTTTTGTGATGATTATATGATCTATCTTTAAGAAGATAATATTTTTTAACAGAATAGAACTCGAGGGATGTATGAATAAAATTTTACTGCTGTTTCTTACATTTATTATCGGACCCTCCCTTGCTTTTAGCCAGGAACAAAGTTATTACTTAGGTACCGGAACACCTGCTGACGCTGCGCCTACATCGTGTGCTTCTTGCCATACAGCGGGCTCCACTGCTAGAGAAACACCATATTATGATACTTGGAAATTGACATTACACGCTCAGGCACAAGATTCCGTATCTGTAACGAATAGCCATTTCAGCTATGATTGTTTAAGATGCCATAATGTTGGTTGGGATCCGTCAGTAGCAAATTATGGTGCTGATGAATATGTAAAGAAGGATTCTACACAAACACCAAATTATGTTATTACTGACCAGGCAAACTGGAATAGAGTAAAAAATGTCGGCTGCGAAGCTTGCCATGGTCCGCAAGGAACCTCAGACAGGCAATTAGATCTAGTTAAACACTTTACAGGTGGAATTACATTAGATTATTCTGCCGAAAACTGCGCTAAGTGCCATTCTGAAGCACATCATCCATATTATGAAGAATGGTCTCAATCAGGTCATGCATTGTCTGCAAAACAATCTTTCATTGTGAATAACCCCAATTGTGTAAGATGCCATGTTGCTCAAAGTTTTATTGCATATGCAAAAGATCCGGCTAATTATAAACCGGCTATTCTTGCAACAGGGCAGGATATTCAGCCAATCACTTGCGCCGCCTGTCATGATCCTCATAGTAATAAGAATATCCATCAGCTAAGATTTCCAATTGAAGCAGGAACTAGGGTTATATGCGATCAATGCCATACAACCGGGATCGATTCGGTTGATATAAATACAGTACCAAATCATACAACATCCGAATGCTTGAGCGGCTCAAAGAATTTCGGATATCAGTATCCAGGTGAAAAATATCCGAATTCACCCCATACATATGCAGTATTAAACAGATGCGTTACATGTCATGTTCATGCATCTTCAACTCCGGATCCGGTCACTGGATTTTTATCTACGGGTCATACGTTTAATCCTAAAACCGCTGCATGCGCACAGCCAAATTGTCACCCGAATTTCTATTCACAGGTTGATACTTCAAATCACGATAAGATGTTTGATTATAAGAGAGCTCAAACTGTCACAGATAGTTTAATAAATGTACTTTCCGGTAAACTTGCAGGAGCTTCTTCCTCAGATTCTACAACCGATTCTTTTAAAGAAGCACAATACAATTTATTAGCCTGTGAAAATGAAGGAAGTCATGGGATTCATAATACTTTACTTGTTCAGAAATTATTGTCCGATGCAATAAGCCATTATACTCCAACCGGAGTTAAGGATGTTAGTGAAATTCCGGTTAGTTTTACGTTGAGCCAAAACTATCCGAATCCGTTTAACCCGGTAACAGAGATTAAATTCTCTGTACCATACGGCAGCAATGTTAGTATTAAGATATATGATGTTCTAGGAAACGAAGTGACGACATTGATAAACGGATATTATGCACAGGGAACATATAAAGCCAGATGGAATGCAGGAAACTATGCTTCAGGAGTATATTTATACAAAATTGAAGCTTCGAATTTCATAATGATTAAGAAAATGGTACTGCTCAAATAAGACGCAGATTTTCAGTGATTATGAATTTTAGATTGGAGAAAATGTTAGGTGCCAAACGGCACTAATAATTAAGTTTTATCATACAGAGGAGAGTCCACCTCCTTTGCATAGGTGTGGGCTCTTTTATTTATAAACCACATTAGGAGAAGATGCAATGTTTACAAAATTTATTCTAGCTGTTGCACTTATATTACCCATAGCTGTATTCGGATACACTCCAAGCGATACTGCTGCAACACATTCTTTTGTAGGAGTTTCCACTTGCGGTATGTGCCATAAGTCAGATAAACAGGGAAATCAGCTAAAGGTCTGGGAAGGTTCAATGCATTCAAAAGCATATGAAACTTTGAAAACCGAAAAGGCTGATAAAATTGCAAAAGAAAAGGGATTTAGTACACCTGCAGTTAAGACTGAAGCTTGCTTAAAATGCCATACAAGCGGGTATAACCTTGCAGCAGAATTTAAGGGTCCAAAATTCAAAGTTGAAAATGGGGTTCAGTGCGAAACATGTCATGGCGCCGGTTCTGATTATAAGAGCTTAAAGGTTATGAAAGATAAACAACTTGCTATGAAGAATGGATTGGAAATGCACGATAATACTGAAGAATTCTGTAAATCATGCCATAACCCGGAAAGCCCGACTTTTGTTGAGTTTAACTTTAAAGAATCATGGGATAAGATTAAACACCCTATTCCACAGCAATAATAGAACTCAAACAAAACTGATTTAGAAAAAATGAAAAGACTTGTCTTCCTATTTGGGATCATTATATTCTTAAATTCCGGTGTATTTGCTCAAAGTATAAATGGAAGGTTTACTTCTTCTCTCTATTCATTTGAAAGATTTGATACATTAAATGCTTCAACTACTTATGCCCGTACGTATCAAATGCTTAATCTTAATATAAATCAGGGGAACTATTCTCTTAGATCTTATATCAACTTTGAAAGTGATCTTTCAAAAGATATTAAGAATGATCCTTTATTAAGATTCTATAATTTATATTTTGAAGCACGAAAAGTTTTTAATGTTGCAACGGTAAAAATAGGAAGACAGCCTTTATTTAATAGTGTTGCAGGGGGAATCTACGACGGGATTAATCTCGACGTAAAAAAAGGGGATTATAAAATTACAGGTTATTACGGCGGTAATGTACCTGCTTATCAGAAACTTAAAGTAACTAATGACTGGAACAATGATTTTATTTACGGCGGTAAGATTACTACCACTGCCCTGGATAATTTCCAGATGGCTCTAAGCTTTGTAAATAAAAATTTTAGAGTTGAGGATTATTATGCTACACGGTTAGATGCTGACTTGAATCCTATTACAGTTTTAATCAGAAATAATTCCAATCAGTATAAATTTGCTTCCGGTGAAATAGACTATGACCTTAAAGATGCTTTATCTATTAATACAAAGCTTGACTATGATCTGAATTTTGATGAAGTATCAAAGGTTGAATTCTATGGAAACTATGAAAAAATTTCCAACCTCCGGTTAAACTTATATTATAATTATCGTGAACCGAGAATTAGATACAACTCAATTTTTTCTGTCTTCGATTATGGGAACACTCAGGAAGTAGAGGCCGGTGCGGATTATATTTTGAATAAAACTTTCACTATCACCGGAAAAGTCGGTGATGTAATTTATAAAGATGAAACTTCTCAAAGGGCAACAATAGCTCTTGCTACTAATTACGGTACGCTCAGTTATAGAAAAACCTTTGGTTATGCCGGAGAACTGGATGCAGTTTCAGTCTATTCAGCTTATTCTTTTTTAGAAGGATTAATTACCCCCTCTGTAGGGTTGTCTTACATTACATATAAACTTTCTCCGGATGATAAGAGTAAAAATAATTTAACCACACTATTAGCCGGGTGCAACTATAGACCATGGAAATTATTATCATTTGATTTACAGGGACAATTCTTAAATAATAAAATTTATAAAAACGACTTCAGGTTATTCTTTAAAATAAATTACTGGTTTAATACTATACTTGGGTTGATGTAAAATGAAATTTAGACTCTTCCGCTTATCGTTAATTCCGTTAATAGCATCAGCTTTAATACTTACCGCTTTTTCTTCAAATGATACCACGGGTGTTAAATATAGAAACAAAGGACTTATAAAATTTTCACATAAATTTCATCTCGACGGGGTAACTGATTGTCAGACATGTCATACTGGGGTTCTTAAGGCAACTTCTTTAAGTGATACATTATTACCAACTATGAATGATTGCAGTCAATGCCATGACGTTAATGATGACAAAAACTGTACAATGTGCCATTATGATGATAATTTTGAACCATTAATTCAGAAGAAAGTAAATTTAACATTCAATCATAGCTTCCATGTTAACCAGCAAAAACTTAAATGCGAAACGTGTCATAAAGGTTTAGAAACAGTTGATTATAGCTGGGAATTGAAAAACCCTGATCCGGTTATGGACGATTGCTATTCATGTCATAACAATAATAATAGTGCTTCTTTGGCAATTGATAATTGTCAGTCATGTCATATTTCAACTGCTGATTTAAAACCTCAGAATCATAAATCAGCTAATTTCATTTCTTCACATAAATTTGCTGCAAAAGCTATTAATGCAAACTGCATAATGTGTCATGATAATAATAATAATTCATGTGAAGATTGCCATGTAGTTACAAATACAATAACAGAAGCAAATACGCCAAACGATTTTTTCCAGCCGTATGCTCCGAGCACATCAGTAAAAGGACCAAAGGAACAAAAAATAACAAGAGTTCATGATTTAAATTATATTTATACTCATGGTATTGATTTAAAGGGAAAAACAGCAGAATGCCAGAGCTGCCATGAAGTCGAGACTTTTTGTGCAAATTGCCATCAATCCGATAACGCCGATTTTTCGATGAGCGGTGTTGTTCCTGCTTCACATATACAGCCAAATTTCACTACAATTGGAGTAGGTACCGGCGGCGGGGAACATGCTATTTTAGCCCGGAGAGATATTGAAAATTGTGCCTCATGCCATGATGTTCAGGGAGGTGACCCAACATGTATCACTTGCCATTTAGACAGTGACGGTATAAAAGGGACTAATCCTAAAACGCATCCTGTAAACTTTATGCGCAATGATCATGGCGACTGGCATGATAGCCAGGGCTCTATTTGTTTTAATTGCCATACAAGTTCAAGTCCGTCTTCACCTCCCGGTGTTGGTTTTTGCGGATATTGTCATGGAAGCCAGGGGAGATGATGAAAATGAAAAATAAAAGCTTGTTATATTTTATCTTTTGTTTAGTTGGAGTTTCGATTGCTATAATTTTATCTAGCTGCAGCGATTTGCATAAAAATAGTATTACAGCTGCACCGGAATTGGGCATTCATTCAAATGGGGTATTAGACAAACAATCTCAAAATTTTCATGGCAGGCTTCTATTAAATGGAACTATGGAAAGTTGTAAACAATGTCACGGTTCAGATTTTTCCGGCGGTATTGCAAAAGTCGGATGCAATACAAGCCAATGCCATCCTCCTATAAATATACACGTGAAGGGATTAACAACTGTAGGTTCCGATAATTTTCATGGAAAATTTATTAAAGATTCCAATTGGAATTTAACTCAATGTTCTCAATGCCATGGCGCTAGCTTCACCGGTGGAATAGTAAGTCCATCATGCACTACATGCCATACCAATTCGGGCGGCCCTGAAGCTTGTAATACCTGTCATGGAGATTTTAACAATCCTGAAAGAATTGCTCCCCCCCGTGATATTAACGGGGATACATCCAGAACAGTTTTGGGTGTTGGTGCTCATACTCAGCATTTATATGAAAATACTTTAGGAAATAAGGTCTCCTGTTCTAATTGCCATAACGTACCGCAAAGTTTTAATTCGCCCGGTCATGTGGATTCCGATTTACCGGCTGAAGTTATATTAAGCGGACAGGCTACTTCTCATGGAGCTTCCAATGCCGCATATAACCACGCTGACGGTAGCTGTGCAAACACTTATTGCCACGGAAACTTTACTTTTTATAAAGATTCAACATCATTAAGAAATCAGTTTGCATATACTGCAGATAAAATGACCGGGCTTAGTCAAACTGTAGTATGGAATAATTTAGATGCTTCGCAGATTAAATGCGGTACCTGCCACGGATTACCTCCGGCAGGTCATATACAGGTTGAGTTAAAAGACTGCGCAGGCTGTCATGTAGGAGTAGTTGATGAATTTGGAAATATCATCGATAAGACTAAACACATGAACGGCAGAATTGATGTTTTTGGGGAATAGAGAAATTTTGGGTAATCCTCTACTATAATTTGACCTCTCCAAGGTAAAGCAAAAAACATTATAGATGTTTAATCCTAATTTCATTCGATACCATATTCACTCGTCTCAAATCCTTTAACATAAAATTTATATTTCTTTAAATATTTCTCATTCTGTTTTTTTTCTTTAGTGGGGATACCAATATGATGAAAGCGCATTCCCTGTTTGGATACTGCCGATGGGGACTCATTATCCTTTCTTTTTTTATTTTTCTTGTCCATTTCTTTAGTAATCACTTTAAGCGGGGTTACTTTCAACATTACCTATTTTTTCTTCTTTAAAATCTTGAGCAAGATTATACCTATTATGGTCAACCCAATAGGCCCATGCAATTAAAAGCCACTGTGATAAACCTGCATATCCGATTGCCTCTGCAGAAGGAGGCGGAGGACTGAAAACATTAGAGAAATAAACTACGAAAAGAAATATCAGCAATCCCCAGAAAGCATATTTCCCTGTTTTATTCCTTGCTCTGGTTGCCGAAGAATATAAGTAAGCGCCGAGTGCAAAGATGACAACTTCAACTGCAATCGAAAATGGGACAGAATTCCAAAGTCCAAAACCAACCTTAAAATCTGACCATGGTAAAATAGGAAGATCAGGGCGGTGCACTATTAAATCCAGAACCCAATGGCTGACAACAAATGCTCCAAGAAGAATTGAGCCTTTTAAATTCTTCCGGAAAAAGAAATACACTATCCCGAATAGAAATCCCCAGATAACTGCAAACAAAAGGCTATGAGAATAGGGATAAAATGTAAAATCGAGCGGATTTGCTGCCATTAAACCGGGCACTATCTTAACATGTTCAATACCTGTTAAAATTAAAAAAGGCCATATTAGATCGAGAAATTGTGCCGCAAAAAATAAAGTACCTAGAGATGGATTCCTGTCAACTTTCTTTCCAGCAAAGCCGACTCCATAATGTCCAATAAACAATTCTTATTCCTCCTTTGAAAATTTTAATAAAGATATTAATTATTATACTTTTATACAATAGTAATTTCTTTTTTCAAATCACAATTTATTTTCAGTTCAGGGGAATAAACAATTTAAATTCAACCTCTAATCTCTTTAATGAAAGCACGGATATGTTCAGGAGTTGTTCCGCAGCAGCCGCCTACTATATTCACTCCTTCATTAATTAGCCGTTTCATTTTTAAGCTCATCATTTCAGGAGTTTCAGGAAAAACGGTTTTGTTGTTTTGAATAATAGGAATACCTGCATTAACATGAACCAATACAGGGGTTGTTTTATCAGCCTCCCTTATTTCATGGACTACTTCAATCATTTGGTCTGTACCTACACCGCAGTTAGCACCTATTATATCTGCACCGGCTTCTTTAACAGCACTAATCATATCCGCAGGGGAAACTCCCATCATTGTACGATAGTAGCCGTGGACTGTTTTCTGGTAGGTAAATGTGCAGATTACTTCAAGATCAGTAAATTCCTTTGCGGCATGAATTGCAAGGCAAGCTTCATCAATTGCTGACATTGTTTCAACACAAATAGCATCTGCTCCACCTTTGCTCAAAGCTTCAACCTGGATTCTGAAACCATCATAGACTTCTTCCTCAGGTATTTCCTGCATCATTAGAATTGCGCTTGACGGTCCTATTGAACCTAGAACGAAATGATCATCACCTGCAGCTTCTCTTGAAATTGCTGCTGCAGCTTCATTTAATTCAAAAGCCCTTTCATGAAAACCGAAATGAGCCAGTCTAAGGGGATGAGCACCAAAGCTATTTGTTAAAACCATATCGGAACCGGCATCTATATAACTTTTTGCTATACTGAAGACTTCTTTTCTATGTGTAACATTCCATATTTCGGGGCATTCACCTACACCCAATCCTAATTCATGAAGGAAAGTTCCCCAGCCTCCATCAGATATTAATATTTTTCCGTTTTCTATTGCTTTAAGTATAGATTTCATTTTATTTCCATTGTATTTAAAAATATAATTTATCTAAATAAAAAAGTTAGACAAGGATCAGTATTGAAAGATGACATCTTTAATATTTAATAATAAGGTAATCTGAATTTATATTTTAATAAAATATTGAAAGGAGTTTTCCCTTACTAAAGATGTCATCTTTTTTTATCAAGTGAATTTTTCTTCTAATTCCTTCTTTACAGTTTCTGCAGTTTCTTCTATTGTTCCTGGATATTCAAGTTCTTCACCCCATTTCCATTGATTTAAATAACTATCTTCATCTACTAAGTTCTGAGTTTTGGCAACACTATCAATTTTGACCATAAACTTTGGAGGCATTTCAATTTTAATCTCATCAAAATCATCCCAGACTTTAATCTGGGATGGAATATCCTGCCAGTATAATATTTGATAATAAGCCATTATAATCCCTATTTCTTTTCAACTAAATTTAAGAAAAGATCAACGGCACTGCTTGCATCGGAGCCATAACCATCGGCACCAATTTCATCAGCAAACATTTGGCTGACGGGGGCTCCGCCAATTGCCATTTTAATATCATTCAAACCTTTTTCTTTAAAACCATCTATTACAGTCTTCATATATGTCATAGTTGTAGTTAACAAAGCGCTCATCCCGACAATGTTAGGATTAAATTTCTCTGCGGCATTCAAGAACTTTTCAAGGCTTTGATCTACGCCTATATCATGAACTTCGAAGCCTGCACCTTCAGCCATCATACAAACAAGGTTTTTTCCTATATCATGCAAATCTCCACGTACTGTACCCATAATAAGAATTCCTGCCGGTTTAACACCAGAATCCTTTGCAGATAAGAGGGGTTTCAAAACTGCCATACCGGCTTTCATTGCTCTTGCTGCAATAAGCACTTCCGGTACATAAAGGATATTATACTTAAAATCTTCTCCAACAACACTCATTCCGGCAATTAAACCTTCATTCAAAATTTCCTGAGCAGTTTTCCCTTCTGCTAAAGCATCTTTAGTCATTTGTTCAACTTCTTTTGCTTTCCCCTCATAAAGATATTGATTCATTAAAGCGTAATCAGGCATCTATATATTTCCTTTTGATTTTTATCTTTTAGAATTAAATTCGTTTAGTGCATTCTGCATAGCAAGAATATTTTCTTTAGGCATTCCGGGGCTTGTGCCTCCTCCTACGGAAAGAATAATGCCTTCTCCACCGCTTTTTTCCAAAACTTCCAGAGTAGCCTCAAATACCTCATCAGGAGTCCCGCGAACTCCTATTTCCAATGGATTTACGTTTCCCATCAAGCAAATTCTGCCCCCTACCCTGTTTTTTACATCTTCAATATCTGTTTGTTTTCCCCAATTCAAAACATTAAATCCGCAATCGGGAAGATATTCAAGACATGCATTTATATCAGCATCATTATGATAAATTTTTACCCAATCTTTAGGAAATGCTTCACATATTTTTGTTAAATAGGGGTGTGCAAATTCCTTATAGTGGTCTTCATTTATAAACCCTACGATATCATCTAAAATGAAAATCCCTTCAACTGTGTCACCCATTATTTTAGCTTGAGCCTTCAGCCAGTCAATGATTAAATTTGTGCATAAATTGAGTAACTTATGGGCATAATCGGGTTTTTCAACCAGGTCAAACATGAACTCTGTTGTACTTCTGACAAACCCTGCAGTACACAGAGGGCCGCGTGAGGTAACAAGGGGAAGTATATGACCATTATCAAAAATGCGCTGCTTCTGCATCTTAATTCTGTGCAGAGTCATAGCCATAAATGCGTCATTCTCAACTTCATATTCAGGAAATGATTCAATATCTTCAATATGAAAAAGTGTATGGTATTCGCTGGGAGTATTATCCTGCCAGAATTTTATTTTAGTACCGAGTGCAGATGGTTCTGCAGCCATACCATATTCCATCCACCAGGAAGGGACAAAAATAATATCCGGAAATTCGTCATGGATTTTCAGGTTAGATTGAAACCACAACTCAGGATCAAGATAATAATCCATATGATTTATGCCTAGATATCCTGGTATCCATGGACTGTCAATAATTAATGCCATTGGTATTTTATCAAGTTTTTCTAATCGCGCAGCTTTCTTAAAAATTTCCCATTGTTCAGGTTTCATATATTTTTCCTCTTTTAATGATATGTGCCAGTCACCTCAAAGGTGGCTGGCACAAGTAATATTATAATATAAATATTTCACTGTCGGTAAGTTTCAATTCAACTCCAGCAGTTTTAGCGGCTTCCTGAAGAGCAGCATCTAGCATTATAACCGGGTCTTTACTTACATCCAGCCGCCTCATTAAACCCTCTCCTTTCTTAGTTCCCACTCCCAGCATAATCTTTAAGCCTTTACGTTTGCAGGATATTCTGGTACCATCATCAAGTTTTATATTCATAGGTTTAATAAAAGCATCGATAAAGTGAACACCAATACCGGATTTATCCAAAAATTTCGGCGGTAATTTATCCTGGGCTTCTTTATTTATATCACAGATTTTTACCACTAATTATTCTCCTAAAAATAAATATTGAATGACATACTATTTTTAAACTAGTAAAATATTATAAATATTATCGTGAATATTCTTTTCCAATCAAAAATTTTCAATTTCAGCGTTAACAGGACGGTTCTCGTACTTTACTAAAGCATAATGGAGCACTTCCAGGACTAAACCCCACTTATGTTCACGGCTTTCCGGTTTACAAAAACACCCTTCCGGAGAGAACCGATATTTCCAATTTAATATATCATCAAGCGGCCTACCAATTAAAGGTTTTTCGTTCTCTATACTATTCATTATCGCTTCCGGATCAGTAATATATTCACACATAAATTTATAACCGTCACTATCTTTAGCAGGATTACAACACATGGAAACAATTTCATAAAGATTTTCTGGTGAACCCAGCTTGATAAAATAATCAAATTCTAATGGACGCCCCATATTAGAACAAGTTGTACCTTCATATCTGAAATTTGCCTCTATGGAATTATCTTCCAATACCTTCAATGTGAGCCTTTGGTCGGACCATTTCTGAAGTGCTTTAATACTTATATTATATTTTCCATTTTTAGTTAAAACTCCCATTGAACTATTTTCAAATGAAGTTTCGGTATTAATAAATTCTTTATTAATAGGCTGTAATTTAGAAACATCTTCAATAGGATTGCGTGCATGTTTATATGCAGTTCTTCGATACTGACAGCACTGCAATGAACATGTTTCACAGGGGATTAACTCAGAAAGTTTCCGGACCTTATCAACATTTTTAGTTATCCCGAAAAGTGCCAGCAGTGATTTTTTGGGTTTAAGCATACCGGTTTCCAGAACATTTATGGTTCCCGGAAAAGCATGCTCACGGTTATTTATAATTATTTTAAATAGTTGATTCTGATCGGTAACTTTCCAGCCCGGATAACCGGGACTATAATGAGGCAGAACAGCCAAATTATTTTCATCTGCCCATGCACAGAGTTTTGCACCAGTAATTGTAATTAAATGCTCGACTACGGCAGAGCCATAAACTTCTAGGAAGAAATATTCATCCGGTTTGCCTTCCTGCCAGAGCTGATTAGATTTTTCCTCACATTCATTACCGGCACTTACAGCTACAAGCATCGCATTATAAACCTGTGCCTGGACCAGTTGACTGCGAAGTTTCAGCGAAGAAAATTCAGCACCGTTAATTCTAAGCTTTTCGTTTGAGTAATCAATCTTATCTGTTTTAACTGCATATATCCACGGGCTGCCATTTTCAGAATACCATTGTCTTGCCCAATCGGCTAATTCACGCGCCCGTTCCTTCAGTTCAAAATGATATGGATATCCAAGCAGTCTTTTATACTCAATTTCAAGTACATTAGTATCCGGTTTTGTATCTATTAGTTCATTCATAAATTATGAAGATTCAAAGATTCAACAGGATTAAATTGACAACCCTCAACAAAATAATCGAAGAAAGAAGGATCAGTTTCAAGTCTGCAATGTGTAACGTTTTTAATCAAAGTTTCCAGTTCATTTCGTTTTGTTCCAGACAATAGTGCAACGGAGGCTCCTTCAATTGACGCATTACCTATCTGCAGGATTTTTGAGTCATCGATATTAGGTATAAGGCCTATCCTTTTTGCCGATTCTATATTTAAGTATCTACCAAAGCCACCAGCAAGATAAAATACATCTATATCTTCAAATTTTATCCCGTATTTATTAAAAACTACATGAAGCCCGGCGACATTAGCACCTTTAGCCTGAGCAAGCTCGTTGATATCATTTTCATTTATAAAAATATCATAATCTTCGCCGGAATGGAGAACAATTTTTTCATTTTCAGGGAAGTTATCATTATGCACAAAGCGACCCAGATAGTTAATTCGCTCATTTTTTAGGAGTTCGCTTAAGAGATCGATCAGACCAGAACCGCATATTCCTTCAGGTTTTCCATTTTCTATAACAGAAATACTAAAAGACCCATCATGATTCATTTTTACTTTTTCAATTGCGCCGGGAAGACCGGGCATACCGCAGGAGACTCTCCCGCCTTCAAATGCGGGTCCAGCAGGACATGAAGCGGCTAGAATTTTATGTTTATTTCCAAGAATTAATTCGGTATTTGTACCAATATCCATTATAGCTATTAACCGTTCTTCATTAGCAATATCAACTGCAAGCATACAGGCAGCGGCATCGGCACCAACATGGCCGCTGATAATAGGTAAACCGTAAATACGGGCTTTAGAATTTATAGGAAGAAGCAATCTTTTAGGGAATTCAGTTAAGCTGGTCGAAATTCTTTTGCCATCTAACATTTCAATTTCAGTAATAGAGCGATAAGGATTTTGACCGATAGAATAGACATTCAGCCGAAAGAAAAGATCACGCATAGTTGAATTGCCGGCAATTACAACTTCGTAAATACTATTGGGGTCAACCGGGAATTCTTCAATAGCATGGGTTAAATACCCTGCAAGAGTCCTTTGAAGCAGCTTACCTCTATGTTCGGTATCGTAATAAATCCTAG
Organism: uncultured Bacteroidota bacterium; assembly: GCA_963740945.1. GTDB lineage: Bacteria > Bacteroidota > Ignavibacteria > Ignavibacteriales > Ignavibacteriaceae > CAVQBP01. The sequence goes on from CAVUGE010000025.1 coordinate 85,354, forward strand.
CCATTATATCGGAACCGCCGAATCTTTGCGGGTTTTCAAATGAAGAATCTGCGATAAGCTTTCCGGATTCAAGATTTATTAAACGGATTACTATTGTGGTTGTACCGAGATCAATTGCAAGTCCATATATTTGATTAGCAGAGTGATCGATTTCTCTGCCATCCAGTAATATACGTTCACCATCACGAGTAACGGCAGGGTCAATTTTTAATTTTTCATTATTAATGTTAACTAAGGCTGATTTACTTTCAATCTTCATTTTTCCACGGCGCATCGTATTACATCTGATAACACCGGAATCTGAAATTATTTTGGTACGGCAGGATAATCTAAAATTCCCGCTTAAGTGTGATTCTTTCAGAACCGGTTCGGAGAGATACTCCATTCCTTCTGTAACTTCAACCATACATTCCTTACACTTCCCCTGTTTCTGGCATGTAGTAGGTACACGAATTCCAAAAGACTCAGCATATTCAAATAATGAAGAACCCTTTTCAACTTCAAATTGTTTATTATTAAAATGTAACTCTACACTCATTTAAAAAAAATATCTTTAGAGCTTCCGAAAAAAGTTAATAGATGGATATATATTTATACTAATTATTTAAATTGAACTTTTAATATAAAAATTAAATCGTTTCAAATAAATATAAACAATCAACTAAATAATAAAAAATTGTATTCTTTTCATTAAACAGAGGTTTAGACTAGAAAAGTATTCTACTGAAACATAACCTTTGGTGAGCATCTTTTATATTCTTGAGAGGATTTTATCCAAAACCCAATTTGTTTTCGCTCCGGTTATACCGGTACTCGGACTTTTTCCTTTTCCCAATAAAACATCAACTACGTTTTGGATTAAAGGCTGCTGTACATGCAGAGGATATTTAATATCAAATTCTTCAATTTTGGAACCTTTTATTAAACGGAAAGGTGAATTGGTAAAAAAAGAAAAAACTATTTTTCCTTCAGTTCCTATAATTTCAGTCCGGTCTAAATCTTCACAGGCATTAAAACACCACAAGCCGGTTCCCTGGATATTTCCTTCAAAACTAAATGCTGAAGTCACAATATCCTCTGCTCTGTATTGTTTACACTGATTTGCAGTAAAACCTACAGCTGAAATAATATCTCCAAAGTAATATTGAAGAAGATCGAATATATGGGAAGCCAGATCACAGAAGTATCCGCAGCCAGCAATTTCAGGATTTATTCTCCAATTTGTTTCATCTTTATCTTTTTCAGAGGGCCTGGCATAAAAGCTAACATTAACAGATAAAATATTTCCGAGTGAACCGCTATCAATAAGAGATTTTATTTTGAGGAAAGTTGGAAGAGCTCTCCTATAATAGGCAACAAATAAAGGAACTTTTGCTTCTTCACAAGCTTTTATCATTTTTTGACATTGGGAATAGTTCAGCGCCATAGGTTTTTCAACATAGACAGGTTTACCTGCCTCTGCTGCATCCAATGTGTATTTTAAATGAGAATCCGGAGGAGTAGCAATATATATTGCATCAACTTCAGGGTCATTTATTAATTTACCGGCATGGCTATACCATCGGGTAACGTTATGCCGCTTAGCATAATCTTCTGCAAGTTTTCCGTTACGCCTCATCACTGCAACTAACCGAGAGTTATCAACTTTTTGGAGAGCCGGACCGCTTTTCTTTTCAGTTACATCACCGCATCCAATGATGCCCCAGTGAACTGTATCCATCTTTAATTTAGTATTGAATAGTTAGTATTTAGTATTGAGACAAAGTAAAGAAATTCCAAATGACAAAAGATAAATAGCAAATAAATAATAAATTTACAAATATAAATAACCACTTGCATCCGGAATTATAGTAGAATTATAAGAACATTTTATAAGGTTTTCCTTTAAAGACTCAGTTTTAGTAGAAGCAGCAATTTATTTGCTTTGCATTTCATCAAACTAATCTTTATTTTGAGCATATGCTCATAATGAATTATGTCTAGACCAGAGAAATATCGTAGAGTATGCTGCAATCCTTCGGTTTATTACTTTAAACCAAGGGGAATCCCTATTTGCGATCTTGAGGAGATAATCCTTGAATATGACGAATTGGAATCACTCCGCCTAGCGGATCTGATGGGGTATTCACATGAGGATTCGGCAAAAGAGATGAAAATTTCAAGAGCTACATTCGGAAGAATACTGGAAAGAGCAAGGAAAAAAGCAGCCGACGGTATTTTAAATGGTAAAGCAATAAGGATAAACGATGAGCAGTTAATAAAAATTAAAATTGAAGGAGATAAAAATGTCTGAAGAAACGAAACAGCAGCTATCTAACGTTAAAACAGGATTTTCGGGGAAAATCGCTATTGCAACTAATGATCAGAAAAGGGTGACGGGACACATTGGCAAATGCAGAACATTTATGATTTTTGAAATTGAGGATGATAAAATTGTAAATAAGGAATTAAGAGAAAATGTGTTTACGCACCACAGAATAGCAGAGCATGAGCATAACGAGCATCATGGAGAAGGCGGCGGACACAGCCATGCTAATTTAATTGAAGGGTTAAAGGATTGCAATTATCTTATTTCAAAAGGAGGAGGATGGAGAGTGGTAGAAGATTTAAGACAAAATAATATTCAAACAATCTTTTCCGATACTGAATTGATTGATGATGCAGTAAATCAGTTTATAAGCGGTGAGCTTAAAGATAATCCGTCACTTTCATGCAACCATAATTAATTAAGTGAAGTTACGCAAGAACAGTTATTTGAAAGATGACATCTTACTTTTTAAAAATAAGGTTCATCTGAACTTACATTTTAATAAAAAATTGAAGGTTATTTTATCTTTTTAAAGATGTCATCTTTACATGCGGGTAACTTAAGTGATTATTTATTATTCGAAGATATTTATTTAATAGAAAAAGAGTATTTTTGAGATGGAATAATAAAATTTTTAAGAAAAGATACTAACCGGTAAATAATTGTACCGGAAATGGATGATCGGTTTGATGCTGAGAAATAGAATCGTTCATCCATTTATTTTATCCATAACGGCAGGCAAGGTAATTTCTAAATTATAATGAAAACAATGTTAATAAAAGTAATTGAAGATACAGTACAGATTACACTGCTTGTAACTGTTATGATGATATTTATAGATATAGTTAATTTATGGACAAAAGGTAAAATTGGTATTCTTTTAAGAAAAAAGGGAAAGCTGAGACAATATATAGTATCATCATTTATTGGTACGGTTCCCGGATGTTTCGGAGGTTTCACTAATGTATCTCTATATATTCATGGTCTAATAAGTTTTGGAGCGTTAGCAGGATCAATGGTTGCTGTTTCCGGTGACGAGGCGTTCGTAATGTTAGCAATGTTCCCCAAAACTGCTGTAATTTTATTTTTAATTCTTTTTATTATAGGTGTATTTTCGGGAAAATTAGTTGATTTTCTGGTGAAGTATTTTAAAATATCAACATGCAATGATTGCTCTGATCTTGTAGTTCACAATACAAAAAGAAACTTTAAACATTTTCTAATAGAGCATGTATATGTCCATATAATAAAAAAGCATATATGGAAAATTGCCCTATGGACATTTGGAGCTCTTATACTAGTTGAAATATCTTTAAGGTATTTAAACCTTGAGCAGTTTACCACAAGCTATCCAATCATTTTTTTGATTGTAGGAGCTTTAATTGGATTAATACCTGAATCGGGACCGCATTTAATATTTGTTACGTTATTTGCAAGCGGTTTAATCCCCTTTTCCATATTACTCACCAGTTCGATTGTTCAGGATGGACATGGAATGCTCCCTCTGCTCTCATATTCTTTTAAAGATTCTGTAAAAATTAAGCTTTTTAATTTTGTTATTGGATTGACAATCGGTTTAATACTTTTTTCTTTAGGATTTTAATCAAAGGCATGTAAAGCTTCATTAGAAATTATTCTTCATCTTCCTTTCGCATAGAAACACCAAGAATATGAATATCTACATCTTTTAATTAATAATAATCTCCGGCTTCAGTTAAACAAAGTTCGCAGAAATGTTTCCTGCATGAATGGCAGGTACTTCTTTTAAGATTATTGTAGGATAGGTTTAGCCTTATGTTAAGACGTTTACAAGACGTTTTCAGAACGTTTACAAGCGGGTTAATAACAGAACTACCAGGTTGAACTGAATTTAGTATGTATCTCAATAACTTACTAAAGCAATTTAATAATATTTGAAATTAAACAGTAGTCTTTTTTATTTTTACAGTTGAATATTATTTATGAGATCCTTTTCTCTGAAAGAGAAAGAAAAATTTTGTATCTTTTTTAAAGAAAATGCATCTAATCTTATAAAATAAATTGATTTAAAACTGAGGGTTAAAAAATGGATTTTGAAGTTAAAGATTTTCAGAAAGATGTTATAGAAAAAAGTAATAAAATTCCGGTACTTGTAGATTTCTGGGCGGAATGGTGCGGACCGTGCAAGATGCTTGGCCCTATATTGGAGAGATTGGCAGAAAAATATAAAGATAAGTGGGCATTAGCAAAGCTCGATACCGATAATAACCAGGAAATTGCAATGGAGTATGGAATAAGGGGGATTCCGAATGTAAAATTATTTGTAAAAGGAAAAGTCGTTAATGAATTTACAGGTGCTTTACCGGAGCATATGGTTGAACAATGGTTAAAAAAAGCTATACCAAGTAAATATTCGGAAAGGCTTGAAGGAGCTAAAAAACTAATAATCGAACAGAAGAATAAAGATGCAAAAAAACTGCTGAAAGATGTACTTTTAACGGAACCAGAAAATGAAGAGGCAAAATTACTGCTAGGAAAGATTTTAGTATTTGAAGATTCGGATAAAGCGAAACAGCTGATAGAAAATGTAGACGGCAGTACTGAGAATTACGAGCAGGTAGAATCTATTCAGACTATTGCAGAACTTTTAAATAAATTAAATGATAAAAGCACCCTTCCGGACTCACAGGTTAAAGAAATCTATATCTCTGCAATTGAAAACTTAAAGGAAAAGGACTTTGATTCTGCTCTTGAAAAATTCATAAGCATAATTAGAGAAGATAGAAGTTATGATGAAGACGGTGCAAGAAAGGCATGTATAGCTATCTTTAAATATCTAGGTGAAGAAAATGAGATTACTTTAAAGCATAGAAAAGATTTCGGCAGAGCGCTTTATATTTGAAAGTTTTAAAGTAAGCCGTTCTGTTTCAGAAGAAACAATCCTATTGTAATTGTAATAACCGATCCTAAAGTTGTCATCAATACAATATTTCCAGCCAGCCTTCCATTTGAGCCCATAGCTTCAGCCATTATAAAACTGGCAATTGCAGTGGGACAGCCAAAGAAAATAAAGATAATTCCCATATCCCCAGCCGGGAAATTCATTTCATAAGCAATTATGCAAGCAGCAAGGGGTATAAATATAAGCTTCAATATTGTTGATAAAACAGCTATAAAAGAAGCTTTTCTAATTTCATTAAAATTCATAAACCCGCCAATACCTATCAAAGCCAGTGGTAAAGATAACGCAGCAAGATAATCTACGGTGGTAAGAATAACATCAGGAAGTTCCCAGCGATAAATTGAAAATGGAACTGCAAGAAGCACCGCAATGATTAACGGATTTTTGATTATTTCTAAAAGAGTTTTGGAAGTATTTAATTGTTTTTCCTTTCTATTGGGAACAGTTAAAGCCACGACCGATAAAATATTATATAAAGGAATAATAAAAGCTAATAAAAGAGAAGCTTTCCCGAGCTTATCAGAGCCAAAAATATTTGAGATAAGTGCGAGACCGATTATAGCATAATTACCTCTAAAGCTTCCCTGTATAAATGCGCCCCTATCTCTTCCGTCTTTTATGAGGGGAACCGAAATTATCCATACGAGAACAAAAGATATAATAATACCGGCATAAACAAAAGCAAGCATTTTAATATCAAGCACTTCGCTTAAGGATATCTTGGAAACTTCAATAAATATTAGTGCCGGAAGGGAAACTGTAAAAACTATTTTTGATGATAAATTAACGAAGCTGTCATTTATTATGTGCAGAATTTTTAATAAATAACCTAAAGCTATTATCAGGAAGACAGGACTAACAAGACCAAGAATTAGTATTAAATTATGCAAAACCAGAAGAATTTTCTCATAAAATTTTATTTAATTAATATACAAATTTAAGAAATTAAATACGGGAATTTACATTTTTACCTCAACTACTAATACCCTCTTCTTAGAAAAATCTTAGAAAAAGAGAGGGGGAAGTAGCTTAACTGAAATTCCTTTCTTTTAACTTTTTATTTGGAGAGATATGTGTTAATGAAAATTTGTTGAGATATTAAAAGAATGCTAAAATTATTAGAGCCATCCCAAAAGGGTGACCAAAAAGTAGGATAGAATTTCTGTCTGCCCATGAATGTTATGAAAACAGCATTTATTGTAAACAGACAAGAATGTCTGTTCTACCTATTAATACCTTTTGGTCAACCTCCTTATAATAATTTATGACTTATTTTACGGAACGACCTGTTCACCTTTTTTATTCAAGGCAATTAATGCATCAACCGGACAAACAGAGCATGCTTCCAATAACCTATCAGATTCTATTGCAGTAAATCCAGTTTTAAAGGAACAAATTCTTTCATCATCCAATTCAAAAACTTCCGGAGCAACTTTAATGCAATTACCGGATGCAATACAAGTTGTTCTATCAATTTTAATATTTAAGTCACTTATGTTTTGTTCTATAAAGTCTTCCATAGAGCTAGGGTATAAAGGTATAGGTTATTTTATACCGATATAATTTATAGTATTATTTATAATATTTCATTGCTTCGGGGATTTCATTTTTAATATCATTGATCCTTGTCTGGTCAGCGGGGTGATCACTTAAGAATTCAGGAGGTTTACTTCCGGTATTTTGAGACATCATTCTTTCCCAAAAAGTCACAGCACCATGCGGATCATAGCCTGCCATCGACATAAAAATTAAGCCAAGGTGATCGGCTTCACTTTCCTGCGTACGGCTGAAAGGGAGCAGAACACCAACTTGAGCACCGACACCATAAGCAGACATAAAAATTTGTTGAGTCAGTTCAGGTTTATTTTTTAAAGCTTCCTGGAGTGCAACACCGCCTAATTGAGCAATTAACGCCTGGCTCATTCTTTCATCGCCATGTTTTGCAACGGCATGAGAAATTTCATGTCCTAGTACAACGGCTAAGCCATTTTCATCCTGAGTAATAGGAAGAATACCTGTATAAACAACAACTTTTCCTCCCGGCATACACCATGCATTTATTTCAGTGCTTTCAATAAGGTGGAATTCCCAGTTATAATTTTTTACTTCATCAGCCATACCATTATCGGACAAATATTTTTCAACAGCAGAAGCGATCCTTTCACCTACTTTTTTTACGAGAGCTATTTTCTGGGGATCGTTACTTTCTTTGTTGTCTTTTAAGAACTGGTCATATTGCGAAAAGCTCATTGAAAGCATTTGACTTTCAGGGATCAAGCTTAACTGTTTCCTGCCGGTTATGGGTACGGTACTGCATGACATTAAAAACAGTGAAGTAACTAATAAAAGGAATAAAGTATAATTTAACAGCCTCATATAGTCTCCAAATTAAATTTATTTTAAATATAATGATAAAAACGAGAAACAGATATTATTTACAAACACATTAAAGAACAGGGTTTTTTCAAATCCTTTCAGCAATATACTCAGCGTAAAATTTTTCCCATTCTGTTTTTGATTTAGATTTGTCTCTTTCCTTTTCAGCGGAAAGGATTAGAAAGATTAATTCACTTTTAGTAATCTTTTTTTCAATCAGGCCGGAAACTTTTTCTTTAAGATAACCGGCATACCATAAAGGCCATTCAGAATCCTGTCCATTAGTTTCAATAAATGCTTGATGATGTTCATTCCCCGTTTCACTAAATAATTCTTGAAGCTTCTGGACTAAAGTATCCTCTGCCATTAGATCATCTCCAAAAATATTTTATCTCTAATATTAATATATGGATTCACAAACATTAATTGAACAACTTTTTTCTTCTAATGTAAAATGAAAGTTAATATAAAGCGGCAGTATTAACAAAAGAATTAATAATAGGGTGATGTTTATTTAATAAAGAGGATCTTTTAGGCTGAAATAGTGCTGCAATAAAGAAGGGATGTTCTTCGAGCTCAATAATTCTAACTTCATTATTAGAATCAATTCCGGAGATTTTCATTTTACTTTTATTAAGATAAGAGAACATGACAATTTAGAAATTACAGGCATTTCAGAATCAGCGTTAGATTCTATGTTATCGGCTTGCGGATAGCCTATTGTATTCCTAAAGAATTCAATGACAGCATGCTGAATACCCCCACAGGTACCAAGGAAAGGAATGTTATTTATACGGGCATATTTAATTACATTTAGAATACCAATAGTATTTTTATATGGACTTGCAGGAACTACCCAGATGCCACTAAATATCTCAAGCAATTCTTTAATATTTTCATAAATATTTTGAGTATTTATCCAGGTATATTCAACTTTCAAATTCAAAAAATCCGATGAAATGGATAATACATTAGGGATTGCCTGATGTGCTATAACTTCGGGATTAAAATCACCTATTAATGCTAATTTGATATTCATATCTAAAACAATGCAAAATAAATATATAAAGAGATTGAAATGTGAAAAAGAACTTTAAAGATGACATCTTTATTTTATAAAAATAAGAATTTATTTACATTTGCATCTTAATAAAAAATTTGAAAATGATTTTTTATAAAGATGTCATCTTTAATAATTCTCTTCTGAGAATTTTATTGTTGAAATGATCACCTATTTACAGTTTTCATTCCGGCTTCTGCATAACGTTCACCTTCAGCCGCACCAACGGGCATAATTTCTTCTATCTCTTCCAGTTCTTCTTCATTTAAATTAACATCAACAGCCTTTACATTTTCATTTAAATATTTTACGTGTTTTGTTCCCGGAATTGGAACAATATCATTACCTTCAGACAAGACCCAAGCAATTGCTAGTTGAGCAGATGTAACACCATTTCTTTCGGCTATCTCTTCAACCTTATAAACAAGTTCAAGGTTTTTTTGAAAATTTTCACCCTGGAATCTTGGGGAATGACGTCTAAAATCATTTTCCTCTAAATCATCAACGGATTTAATTTTCCCGGACAAAAATCCTCTGCCAAGGGGGCTGTAAGCTACAAATCCTATCCCTAGTTCACGAACAGTAGATAAAATTTCCTCTTCAGGGTCTCTTGACCAAAGAGAGTACTCGGTTTGTAAAGCAGAAATAGGAGCTGCAGAATTTGCCCGCCGGATAGTTTCGGGAGCAGCTTCGGACAATCCTATGAATCTTACTTTTCCTGCTTTGATTAAGTCAGCCATAGCACCAACAGTTTCTTCAACGGGTACATTAGGGTCGATTCTATGCTGATAATATAAATCGATATGATCAATCCCCAAACGTTTAAGGGAAGCATCACATGCAGAGCGGACATATTCAGGTCTTCCATTTACTCTTCTTTGAGAAGGAGCCTCACCCCTTTGAATACCGAATTTTGTTGCTAAAACAACTTTATCCCTTTTGCCGGCAATAGCTTTGCCAACGAGTTTTTCATTTGTATAAGGACCATACATATCGGCAGTATCTAAAAAATTTATTCCAAGTTCCAAAGCGCGGTGAATAGTTGCGATTGATTCCTTTTCATCACCGGTTCCATAAAATTCAGACATACCCATACAACCTAAACCAATTGCTGATACTTCAAGGCCATGCGAACCTAATCTTCTTTTTTCCATTTTTATCTCCTTAATTAATATTTTAAGAGTTAATATTTAAAATAAATATCATAAATCCGGAAGGTTATGATTAAAGACAAGATCTCATGTGTCTAAAATAAATGAGGCTAAAGCCTCTTTCCTTTTTCATTCCTTTTTACGAGGGTGACCAAAAAGTAATTATTTTCTTAAAAATAGAACACTGATGACGCAGATTTTAACAGATTTTCACTGATCTTCAATTTGAAAATTACTTTTTGGTCACCCTCCAAATTGAAAGCGAGGCTCACCTTTGTAGTGAACCTCACAATTAAGGTTTAAGAAATAATTTTGCTAAATTTGCAGGTATATATAAATTAAATAAAATTCCTATATGATTATATTCTTTTCAATTTTCTTCACGCTTTATGCAATAATAAATTATTATATCTTTATAAGGGGCTGGCAGGCATTAGAAGGTTTTCCACATATAAGAATTTTATATTTGATTATTTTACTTATTTTATCGCTTTCTTATATTGCCGCAAAATTCTTAGTATCTTATCTGCCTTTATACATTTATAATATAATGTTATGGATAGGTTCTTTCTGGTTTGCTTTAATGTTATATTTTTTTTTATTTATAGTGTTTTTGGATTTTATCCGTCTTTTTAACTGGGGACTTGATTTCTTTCCGAATAATATCAAAGAACATTATCTGGTTACTAAACAAATTGCTGCTATAGTAATTTTATTTGTAGTTACAGCAATAATAATATCTGGTTTTATAAATACAAGAAACATAAGAACTAAAACATTAAACATTGAAATTTCAAGGAAAGAATGCAAATTGGATAAGCTTAATGCGGTTTTAGTAAGCGACATTCATTTATCACCGATGGATGGAGAATCATTCCTTTCAAAAATTGTGACAAGAATTAATAGTTTAGAACCTGACATTATATTTTTTGCAGGAGATATAGTAGACGATAAACCTTCCGTATTAAACGGAAATAATATAGGTTCATCTTTTCTAAAGTTAAAATCCAGATACGGCATTTTTTCGTCAACAGGTAATCATGAATTCATAACAGGGATAAAAGAAGCAGAAAAATATATTTTAGATTTCAATTTGAATCTTCTAAGAGATTCCTCAATTAGAATCGATGATGGATTTATAGTAGCTGCGAGGGATGATAGGAGCAAAAGAAGCTTTACCGGAGAAGAAAGACTACCTCTTGAGAAAATTATTAATGAAACGGATAGAAAATATCCTATAATTTTGATGGATCATACGCCATTTGGATTGGACGAAGCAGAAAGAAACGGTGTTGCTCTTCAATTATCAGGGCATGTACATAATGGTCAATTATTTCCTTTAAATTTTATTACCAATATGATATATGAAAAAGGCTGGGGATATCTCAAAAAAGGAAACACACAATTTTATGTATCCTGCGGAGCAGGAACATGGGGGCCGCCGGTTAGAACAGGGAGTTATCCGGAAATAGTTAACCTTAAAATAAAATTTATAGATTAATATGAGCAGTTAAATTTAATATTATCAAAAAATACTTTAAATTCTTTATATAAAATAGAATTTATTTAGACACTAAAAATTTTTTAATCTGAAATAAGTGACGGTTTATGGAAATCTTAGATATCAGTTATGAAAAATATAAACTAGACAATGGACTGGAAGTAATACTTCATCGAAATGATATGCTTCCATTAGTTTCGGTTAATATCTGGTATAAAGTTGGTTCGGCAAATGAGAGAAAAGGGAAGACTGGCTTAGCCCATTTATTTGAACATATGATGTTTCAAGGGTCTAAAAATGTCCCTAAAGAGATGCATTTTCGTTATATACAGGAAGCAGGAGGGACATTAAATGGATCAACGACCTTTGACCGAACTAATTATTTTGAAAAAGTTCCTTCCAATTTTTTAGAATTAATATTATGGCTTGAGTCAGACAGGATGGGATTTTTACTTCCCGCACTAACTCAGGAAAAGCTAAATAATCAAAAAGATGTAGTCAGCAATGAAAGACTTGAAAGATACGATAATCAGCCATACGGACTAGCATGGGAATTATTAATTACCCATCTATTTCCGGAAAATCATCCATACGGCTGGCCGACAATCGGATTTATGGAAGATATAAAAAGCTATTCACTTGATGATGTCAGTAATTTTTTCAAAACATATTATTCGCCTTCTAATGCAAGCCTGGTTGTTGCGGGTTCATTTGATACCGAACAAGTGAAAAGCTTAATAGAAAAATATTTCGGCAGCATTACAGGTCCAAATTCATTAAAATCTTTGAAAAATTCAGTACCGGCCTTACATGAAAATATTTTGCTGGAAAAAAAGGAAGATGTTCAACTGGAGCGTTTACATCTTGCCTGGCATTCAGATCCTGCATACGGCAATGATGATGCGGCCCTTGATGTTTTAAGCGATATTGTTTCCGGTTCAAAGAATTCAAGGTTATATAAAAACCTCGTTTTTGAAAAAGAGATTGCACAGGATATTTCGGTTTTTCAATATTCAGGGAAACTTACTGGAAGTTTTATAATTATTGCGACAGCAAAACCGGGTGTCCATTCAGAACAATTAAAAGAGGAAATATTTAAAGAAATAGATAATATTAAGATAAATAAAGTAACCGAAAAAGAATTAACCAAATCTAAAAACGGAATCAAATCAAATTTTATCTATTCGCTGCAAAATATAGATAGTATAGCGGATCAGCTTAATTCCTATAATTATTTCATGAATGAACCCAATTATTTTACCGAAGATTTAAAGAGATATGAAAATGTAGATGCAGATATAATCAGCGGCTGCATTGAAAAATATTTAACCAAGCCATATGTAGAATTAAAAATCTTGCCATCAAAATAGATATATTATGAATTCAATAAACAGAAGTATAAAACCATTACCATCTGAAGAAATAGATTTTTCACTTCCTGAAATTCAAACTTTTTCATTAGACAACAAACTGAAAGTATTTTTTGTCCAGAAAAACGATTTGCCAATACTGCAAGTAAATATGATTGTTGATGCAGGAAACAAATATGATCCTAATGATAAAAAGGGGCTGGCGAATTTAACATCTATGCTTATAGATGAAGGGGCGGGGAATTATAATTCATTAGAATTAAGTGATGAGTTCGATAGTCTTGGTTCTCATTTTAATATAGGTACAAGTGAGGATAATATTTTTTTGTCACTTCAGACTTTAAAAGAAAACTTTGAGAGATCACTGGATTTATTTTCAATGGTTGTAACAAAGCCGCATTTAAATGTTAAGGATTTTGAACGTGAAAAAAGAAAAGTTCTAATAAAAATTTTGCAGTTAAAAGATGAGCCTGATCAAATAGCAGACGGAGCATATGAATATTTAGTTTTCGGTAAAGATAATCCATATTCTTCACTCACACTTGGTGAAGAAAAAACAGTAAACAATATTTCCAATGAAGATATAAAGCTTTTTTACAATTTATATTTCAAACCGGATAATTCAGCGTTAGTGGTTGTTGGTTATTCGAATTCCGATGAACTAAAAGAAAACCTAAACCTGATGCTTACAAAATGGAAACCTGAAAAAGTTCAAAATCTAACTGTAAATAAAAGTCTAAAAAATACAGCGCAAATTTATCTTATTCATAAAGAAGGGGCTGTACAGAGTGAAATAAGGATCGGTCATTTAACTCCTGAGAGAAACGAAAAAGATTATTATTCCAAAGCATTATTAAATAATATATTAGGGGGACAATTTTCGAGCAGAATAAACTTAAATTTACGGGAAGATAAGGGTTATACATATGGTGCATCTTCAAGATTTACTTACTATAAACAATCCGCTCATTTTTTAGTCTCAACATCAGTGGGTTCTGAAAATACAGGGAATGCTGTAAAAGAGATAATAAATGAACTCCATTCAATCAGAGAGGGAGCTAAAGAGAAAGAACTGGAGTTTGCCAAGTCATCAACTATTAGAAGATTTCCGGCAAATTTCGAAACAAATAAGCAAATAGCAAGCGGTTTAACGGCAAAGTATATTTTCTCGCTACCTGATGATTATTTCAATAATTTTATCGAAAGAATAAAAAGTGTTTCATTGAAAGAAGTAAATGAAACTGCTGAGAAAAATATCTTCCCTGAAGAGTCAGTTATCCTTATCGTAGGGGACAAAGAGAAGGTCACTAATCAACTTGAAAACCTTAATCTGGGAGAAGTAAAATTGATTGAATACCCATAAAAAGGATTTGAATCATTGTATGAGTTCCAGATATTTACCGCACTTTTGAACCCACTCTAGTAAATGTTGACAAAGATATAACCAGCATTGGATTAGGAGATTCTTCACTCCACTTTGTTTCGTTCAGAATGACATATTCAGGCTGGTCATTAGTTTAATGATAAAAGATGAAATCTTTAAAAAGGTATTTGAACGACAGAAAAAAGTACTATTTAGACGCCTTTTTATTTTCAATGAAAACTTAACATTTTTTAATTCTATCCTAATAAAATAATCATTTGAAATCGAATGTTACATTAGTTATAATTTTTGTTACATAACTGGTAGAGAAAGCTAGAATATTTAAGGATTTTTGTAGTGGAGATAGGAAATATTAAAGAATAATCGAAATTGATAAAGATGAAATGGTTTACGAATATACTTATAATTCTTTGTATACTAATGACTTACACCGAGATTACATTTTCACAGATTAGTAGAGAATTGACATTATTGTCAGAGAAAAAAGGATTAAAGGAAGAAAATTACTTAACTACATTAAATTCGGGAAATGAAGAAATAAGGATAAATAGTGCATATATATTAGGAGAGTTGAAATCTCAGAAAGCAGTAGAACCATTAATGGATATGTTTAGAAAAGAAAAGGATGACGGTGCAAAATTAGTAGCAGCTTTATCATTATTGAAAATTGGAGACGCCCGTGGAGTATTTTTAGTGAAGAGATCAATTGAATTTGGAGAAGACAGCGGTACAACAATTATCTTACAACATTTATTTAAGGACTACAGTATAAGTAAAAAGGAATTATTAGATTAAAACCCATAGCCCAAGCACTATCCCTTCTCCTCTGGGGAGAGTACCTCACACAACTGTGGGGTATTTTTTTATGTGGCATAGAGCATATTTATAAACTTTAAAAATGCTTAATAAATGAAAAATTTATTGTTTTTTGGAAATAATAGTGCTATTTTAAATTTACAGCTTTAAAAAGCTGTTTGTTTTATTAATTATTTTTCTTAGAGGTAAGTTAGTGAGTACTAAACTTTTCGTAGGTTCACTTCCATGGGCGGTAAACGATGACACCCTGCGTTCTACATTTGAGACACACGGAACGGTCGTTTCTGCAAAAGTGATTACCGATCGCCAGACCGGTAGATCTAGAGGTTTTGGTTTCGTTGAGATGGAATCAGAATCCGATGCAAGTCAGGCAATCCAGGCTCTTAATGGTGCCCAGCTAAACGGCAGAAGTATAATTGTTAGTGAGGCAAAACCAAAAAGTTAAACTATTCCCGCAGGACGTTGCTTTTTAAGCGCTCGAGAGAGCGCTTTTTTGTTTTAAACCGGATTATCCAATATTTCATTAGAATAAATAAGTGTTTAAGCCAATTCTAAAATTATTTTTATCTAAATAATTTAACCTCCATGCAAACTCAATTTTAAATGGTACTAACACATGACCGATCCCGAAACCGGCTTCATAAAAAGGCCGATTAAAAGTTTTAATTGGGTGAACGAGTATAGATTTAGACCGTTCGCTAATTTCAGAAATACCTATATCCAGAAATGAACTAAGTAGAATACCCCAGTCTTTTAATCCGGGTATTTTCAATAAACGAAATAATTCATCACCGAAATTATGTTCGAGGAAGATATTTAGAACTCTATCCCCGAAAATTTCATTTACGTTTAGTACCCTAAAAGAATTATTCTGATACAGCGCATCAATATTTCCAGGTGAACCATATAAGAGCTGAAAAGGTAGAGCACCATTGTTATACATTCCATATACTTTAAATTCCAGGGAAGCGGTATTAAAGGTATTTACCCTTCCTGTGGTAGTGAATTCATATTTAGTAAAATCAAGATTACTCTTTAGGAATTTTTTATTTGAATAAGTTATATTCCCTTTGAAAATAATGAAAGAATTTCCCAATGAAATTCTTCTCCTGAAAAATCCATCTTCAATATAGTTTCTGAAATCCAGTTTGAATCCCCCCGTTAAAGCATTTAACTTTGTATTAAATACGGGGGGATTGCTGTCAAATTTCTTATCCCTATTAAAAAGCGAAAAATCCGTTCTTTTAAAAGCGGTTTTATCAGTTTGATTTAAAAACCCGGCACTTAAGCTTAATACTGGAAGTACCTCCCCCTCAAGATTTATTTTATACCCTTTTGAATAGTAATAATCTCTGAAATCATCTTTCAATACCAAAGATGAAAAAGTTGCAATTAAATCATTATACTCATCTGATGAACTGAACAATATATTTAGTTTATGGAAATAATTGACAGATATACTATAGGTTCTATAGTCTCCAAAGAGATATTGCACCGATAAATCGGTTTTAAATTTCTTATCGGCAAAGCCGTACATAAGCTTAAGATCAGAATTCAATCTTTTATCAAATAGATCGTTAAAAAATAAACCGAAGTCGAGCCCGTTACCTTCTATACTATTAAAATGATACATCCCCAACGGAGCACTTGTAGAAAAATTTCTATTGAAATTTATTCTTGTTGAAATGGGAGAAAACTTATCCCAAAAAGAAACGGGAAGACTGCTGATACTATCAATCCTGTGGTATGCTGATTTCTCTTCAGGAGTATTCGGAATTGACTGTATATTGCTCCAAAAGGAAGAACTTTTTCCATCTGCCTCAGGAAGTACGGTAATTAGAGCTTTATTAAATAAATCATCATTCATCTTAACATTTATTTTAAAGTCATACAAAATGGAGTTCAATTCAAAGCCAAATCTTATCAGGCTTAAAATATTTGCTTTAACAAATAAATGATAATCTATAGGCATATAAATAGAGTCATAAAGAGAGAATTGCTGAAAGATTTCAACACTGTCAAAAATTCCTCCAATATTAGCCGCATTATTCAAATGAAGATCAACTTTAATCAAGTTATAAGTATCACCGGTAATGAAAATATCACCGATAAAACCAGGATTAGAAGGATCATCAGGAGACATGTTTATTTGGTAAACTATCTGACTATCTTTAGATGTAGTAGCTTTTATATAATAGTAATAATAGTCCAGCGCATTATTTGCTAAAGGCCCTGGAAGATTGTTGCCTAGAAAATTAATGTTTTCTTCATAGAAGCTTTTTATTAATCTTCCGCCGGTAAGAGTATTTATAGAAGGAGGGAAATTTGCAGTTTGTTTACGGGCAATAATTATTTCTTTATAATCATCAGGTTTTTTATAATATCCTTGACTTTTGCTCTCAAGTATACCGGTTATCTTCAAAGGAATCGTGTCATTAGTTCCGATGCTCAAGTTTATACCGGATTTTTGCGAACTAATATCATGCTGTGTTTTTATAACTCCTTTGGTGTAAGCTTCAAATTCATAATTATTTAACTTTTTATTCCTTTCTTCTTTTCTCAATATAGCTTTTTCAATTATAGCAATTGCAGGATTTATACCCGGTTTAACAATAATTTCAGGAAGCTGAACATTTGAGGGGGTTAAATAAAAATTTACGTTATTAAGGTCCTGAATAACTGAGATTGATAAAGTATCAGAATTATAACCAATATAGGAAGCCACCAAATAAAATTTCCCTGCAATCATTTTAAGCTCATATTCACCTTCCTTATTTGCAGCAGTACCATTAGTAGAATTCAAAACACGTATATTAGCATAGTTTAGGGGCTGTCCGGTTGATTTATCTTCAACTTTTCCAACAATAGTAAACTGCTGAGCACAAATTAAGGTTGTAAAGAATAAAATAATTAGTAATAGCCTATTAACCATTTTTATTTAAGATTCTTAACGGTCTTTATTGCAAAAAATATATATTTTTCAATAAGAAATAATATAAAAGAATTAACTGTTACCTTGTGAGAAGAAATGAGCCTGATACCTTTTCCGAAAAGTAAATAATTTTTATCTTAAGGTGAAAATTATTAGGAAATGATGTGAATTACCAACTATTCTTATTTATTTCATGATGAAGGCGAATTATATAATACTATTACCAATTTTTCTATTTATGAGCATAGGAGTACCATATAAATTAATTAGGAATCGAGTATCAGAAGAGAAAATCAGGGAAAGTACTTCATGTCTTCCAGAAAATATATCTAATCCGGTTATAATTGACAGCTCAGAAATTGAAGGTTCAAGAATTATTGCAAGGTATATTTCAGCAATCGGAGGGAAAGATACCATAAATAAAATAATGGACAGAACAACCTTTATTAGCGGGAAAGTGCGTAATATGAGCATACATATCGTAGTATATCAAAAAATACCTAATAAATATTATCAGAAGATAAATTTAGGAGCAGCGGAACAAAAAATTATTTATGATGGGAAAAAGGGAGTAACAATTACGGGAGATAATGAACAGGAAATAAGGGGAGCGGAACTAGATAAACTTAAATATGACGCAACTATGCAGCTATTGCTTTACTTAAAAGCATATGACGTAAGCGCAATATATGAAGGAAAAGAAAATATAAAGGATAAAATGACCTACAAAGTAATTTTGAGACTGCCGGACAATATGGAATGGATTCAATATTATGATACAACTACATATCTAAAATTGAAAGAGATAAAGCCAATTAGTTCTCCGAACGGTAAAAAAGTCAATCAAATAACTTTTTTTACTAATTATAAAAAGGTAGAGGGAGTTAAATATCCTTTTAGAATAAATCAGACGCTGGGTACTTCTCAATTTATTTTTCACGTTGATTCGATAAAAGTAAATACAGGTTTAAGCGATCGAAACTTTGAAATTGATTAGACTTTGCCATAAATGATTTCATAAATTAGAATTTTTTTTCTAAACTATTAGAGTAGTAATTATGCAAAACAAATATTCCGTAATTGTATTTGATCTAGGTAACGTTCTATTGCCTTTCGATTATAATATTATGCTTAATAAGCTGGAAAAAATAGAAAAGGATCTTGGAAAGAATTTTTTAACATATTATATGGAAAATTATGATATCCACAGAAAATTTGAGAGAGGGGATCTTCCCGAAGAAGATTTTATTAATAAAATGCTAGCCGGTTTAAATAATAAAATAAGTAAAGAGACTTTTTGTGAATATTACTCAAAGGTTTTTGCAGTAAATGAAGATGTAGTCTCTCTTTTACCAAAGCTAAAAATGAATTATATGCTGGTCCTGTTATCGAATACAAATTCGATACATGAACTTTACTGGAAGAATTACGGGTTTATTAAATATTTTGATAAGCTTGTTCTATCTTATAAAGTAAGAGCCTTAAAGCCGGAAGAAAAAATTTACAAAGCGGTTGAAAGTATTACCAAAAGATCTGCTGATAAACATATTTTTATCGATGACATACAAGAATATGCAGAGGGAGCAAAAAAAGCGGGCTGGGATGCAATTCATTTTACCGGTTATGAAAATTTACTTGAAGAATTAAGAGAGAGAAAGATTTTTTAATATATTTGATACTTCTCTATAAAATTTCATTATAATACTATAAATTTTACTTTTGACACGAAATAAGTTAATTCCTGGATTCCTAATATTAGTGAGCATTTTTATTTTCTTTTATAATTACGGATGCAAAGAAAAAAAGATTCCTTCCCAAATTGATACTACTAGTAGAAAAGATTCATTATTAAAAGAAATAAAAGCAGAATTAAAAATTACTTACCATAAGTACTCTTCATCCGGGCTGAAAACATTAAGAGATTTAAGAGAAGAATACGGGCTTCCCAAAAGAAGGGTTATCCTTGCATTAAATAGAATTGATCATAATAATATTAGCCGCGATACATTGATTATACCTGATACGGTTTCTGAAGATATTATGCTCTATTCTCCATTTCCTAAACAAGTTGAGATTTTAGATTCCATTCCTAAAGTACTATTTTTTTCTTATCCAATAGAAGCATTTGCAGCCTATCAGAATGGAATACTAGTAAGGTGGGGTCCAACGAGTCTCGGAAAAAGAAATACACCAACACCTGAGGGTTTATTTTTTACAAACTGGAAATCAAAGGAAACAATTAGTACCGATGATTCCACATGGATATTACCCTGGTATTTTAACCTTGAAAATAAAAGGGGTGTTTCGTTACATCAATTTACACTGCCAGGTTATCCTGCAAGTCATGCATGCGCCCGCCTGCTGGAAGAAGATGCAGAATGGATCTATTATTGGGCTGAACAATGGATAGTTTCGAGAGACGGAGTGAAAATATTAGCTTATGGAACTCCGGTAATTATATATGGGAAATATAAATACAAAGGCAAAGCTCCCTGGAAACTATTAGCAGATGATGCGCATATAACCGATATTTCAGAGACAAAGCTGGATTCTATTCTTCAGCCATATTTGCCGCTTATTAAAAAAAGAAGAGCAATTAGGGATACTGTATTAGCAGCTCGAAATAAGATGGCACTGTAGAATATCACATCACTTTAAAAATACATTTTCTTTTTTAATATTAATTTACGGTCCGCTGGTAAATTCAAAGGGAGATGTAATAGGTGTAAATACGGCAGCAATACTACCTGCGCAAAATATTTGTTTTGCAACAGCAATAAATACGGCAAAATTTGTTGCGGGAAAACTTATTAACGAGGGGAAAATAAGAAGAAGTTATATCGGGACTGCAGGTCAAAATGTACCTGTTCACAGAAGGATTGTAAGGTTTTATAGTCTACCGGTTGAAAGAGGCATACTTATAACTATGATTGAGAAAAACAGCCCCTCTCAAAAAGCCGGATTAAGCGAGGGGATATAATTATTGAATTTGATAGTCAACCCATTACCGGCATAGATGACCTGCACAAACTGCTTACAGATATGCAAGTAGAAAAGGAATCGGTTATAAGAATACTTCGAAGAACAGAGATATAGATCTTACTATAGTGCCTACAGAAAGGTAATTGTTTAATTGATGATTGTTGTATGGATATATTGTTGAATTGTTTTATTAGGAGAATTCCTTGAAAGATTCTATGAGCCCGTAACTGTATCTATAATTATTTTATATTTTTTTGAATTTAATGACGAGCTTATTCTTAGTATATTTATAACCTATTAAAAATTATATTTCATTTTCCGGAAAGAATTTAATTGGGTTTAAGTATAGGCATTGTTGGTTTGCCCAATGTGGGTAAATCGACTGTATTTAATGCATTAACAAAAGCACAAAATGCAGAAGCAGCAAATTATCCCTTCTGTACAATTGAACCAAATAAAGCTATTGTGCCTGTCCCCGATGAGAGAGTGGATAAATTAACGGATTTAGTTAAACCTGCGCGCACTGTTTATTCTACTGTTGATTTTGTTGATATTGCAGGTTTAGTTAAAGGAGCAAGCAAAGGAGAAGGGCTTGGAAATCAATTTTTAAGCAACATCCGTCAGACAGATGCAATCCTTCATGTAGTAAGGTGTTTTGATGATGAAAATGTTGTGCATGTAGATGGAAGCATTAATCCGTTGAGAGATATTGTAGTCATTGAGACAGAGCTTTTGCTGGCAGATGTTCAGACGCTCGAGAAGAAAATTGAAAGGCTTCAAAAACAAGCTAAAGGTGATAAAGCAGCAAAGGCAGCAGTAGATGAAGCAGAAGATTTATTAAAATATTTGAATGAAGGAAATCCTGCTGTTTTATATCCGGATAAAGAAAAGGATTCAATTCAAACAATTCTAAGAGAAACAGGGCTTATAACAGCAAAAAGGGTTATCTATTGTGCAAATGTCGGTGAAGACGGTTTAGGTGAAGATAATGGTTATGTAAAAGATGTAAAAGAATATGCTGAGAGTAAGAATTCCGATGCGATAAAGATTTCAGCTAAAGTTGAAGAAGAATTAGTAGTTCTGGAAGATGATGAGAGAAAAGAATTTTTGGCTTCTTATGGTGTTAAAGAGAGCGGTCTTGAAAAAATAATAAGAACGGGTTTCCATACACTGGGTTTAATAAGCTATTTTACAGCAGGCCCAAAAGAGGTTCGTGCATGGACTATCCATGGAGGCTGGAAAGCACCTCAGGCAGCAGGTGTTATCCATACAGATTTTGAAAAGGGGTTTATTAGGGCGGAAGTTATAAGTTATAATGACTATATAAAATACAGTTCGGAGGCAGCTTGTAGAAATGCAGGGGTTTTAAGGATTGAAGGGAAGGAGTATGAAGTTCAGGATGGAGATGTGATGCATTTTTTGTTTAATGTATAAGGAAGTTCAAGTGTAAGTTCAAGTTCAAGTGTAAGTTCAAGTTCAAGAGTAAGAATTAGGAATAAATATGGAATTAGAAATAGAACATAGTAAAGAAAGAAAAAGATTTTTTTCTATAATTGAGGGAAAAGAAGCTTATTTAACATATATGAATGACGGAGATGATGTTTTAATTTTTGATCATACTTATGTTCCTTTTAGCTTAAGAGGAAAGAATATTGCAGCTAAAATTGTTGAAAGAGCGTTAAATTATGCAAAAGAAAATAAATTTAAAGTTGTTCCAAGCTGTTCATATGTACGGACATTCATAGATAGGAATAAACAATTTGAAGAGCTTGTTGAAGAATAACTATATTGAAGACTTCCGACACGGCCGCTCCTAGTATCCACCCATAGTTACGCAGTGTTAAAGATGACATCTTTAATAAGATAGTTATGCTCAATTATTTATTAAAATGTAAGTTCAGATAAATTCTAATTTTTAATTAGTAAAGATGTCATCTTTTAAATACCGGTTCTTGTGTCTATACAGTTATTAATATAAATATTAATTTAGGTTCAATTATTTCAATGAAGCTGTTAATACGAACTCCGTTCCTGTAAGAGCTTGCGATACGGGGCAACCTGTTTTAGTCTTTTCAGCAAATTCTTTAAATTTTGCTTCATCAATATCGTCAATATCTCCTTCTGTTGAGACTTCAATTTTAGTAATCTTAAATCCATTTTCAACTTTTGCTATACTAACCTTATCTTCGGTTTTAATTGAATTGACTTTATAACCTTCTTTTGATAAAGAATTGGCTAAAGCCATTGAAAAGCAGCCAGCATGAGCTGCCCCAAGCAATTCTTCAGGATTAGTCGTATCCCCCTGTTCAAAACGGGAGACAGCATTATAAGAAACATTTTTTAATGTGCCGGTTTCAGTACTAAGGGTACCTTTACCATCCTTTAAATTTCCATGCCATTCTGCATTGGCTTTTCTAATCGGCATATATATCTCCTTTCAAATCATTATATAAGAAATTATTATAGAAAAATTTTTACAAATAGTAAAATGTGTTAAATCGAAGATTGGTTTAACCATGTATTAAAGATAATAAAATTTTATATTAGAATGTGTTAGGAAGAATATAAGTCAATGTTATATCTGTCTTAGATAAATATATTTATAAGGTTAAAGCTTCTTTCTTTTTTCATTCTTTTATTCTCGGTTCACTTAAGTCAGTTCACTAAAGAGGCTGAGTGAGAATACAGAAAAACTGTTGAAATGGTTGATAAAGGTTTCTTTTTAGCTTCGTTTTGGTGCTGTCCAAAAAGTAACATTGTCATTCTGAGCGCTAGCGAAGAATCTCAAATTCGAATAATAATTGAGATTCTTCAGTCGAAGACTCCTTCAGAATGACAGAAAAAAGTACTTTTTGGACAGCCCTTAATGATATTCACACAGGCTCTAAAGTGAACCGCGATTAAGGATAAAATCGCATACCCAGACTCAAAATATCAAACAATATGAATATCCTTGATGATTTTTAATAGGAAGATGGTCACATATCATTTTTTCCATATTCGTATGATGTTAGCTCTGTCATAACCACTGATTTTAAAATTGTTTTAATTTGACAATTAAATTATCGTATTACAGACATATCCTAATATTTAATCATTTAAGGAATTTATAATGAAAGATCATTCAGATGTAATAAGTATCCCGGAAGCAATAGATATGTTATCCAAGGATAATCTTCTTAAAAGGTTTAATTCGATAAGAAATTTTTCTTTAGAAATCTGTAGACCTTTAATTACAGAGGATTATGTAATACAATCAATGCCTGATGTAAGCCCCACAAAGTGGCATTTATCACATACAAGCTGGTTTTTTGAAACTTTTGTACTAAAAGAAGCTGCTAAAGATTATAAATCGATGCACCCACAATATGCATATTTATTTAATTCCTACTATGTCCAAGCCGGTGAAAGATTTGAAAGACCAAAAAGAGGATTATTATCAAGACCCAGTGTGGAAGAAGTTTATCAATACAGAGATTATGTTGATAAAAATATGGTGGAATTTTTGGAAAACGGAAGCGAGGAGAATTTCATGAAATTAGCTCCCGTAATAGAAATAGGATTACATCATGAACAACAGCACCAGGAATTAATGTTAACTGATATTAAGCATGTATTCTCAATTAACCCGCTCTACCCGGTATACTTAAATATCGAAGATAAGAAGATAGAAAACCTACCATCGATTAAATGGATTCCATTTGAAGAAGGAGTGTATACTATAGGCCATGATGGAAATGGTTTTTCTTATGATAATGAAACTCCCCAGCATAAAGAATATGCAGCATCTTTTTTATTAGCATCCAGGTTAATAACAAACGGAGAGTATATAAAATTCATTGAGGACAGAGGTTACAATAAACCTGAATTATGGCTATCGGATGGTGCAGCTACAGTAGCTGCAGAGAATTGGAGAGCTCCTTTCTACTGGAAAGAAGTAGATAATGAGTGGTGGAATTTTAAGCTGACAGGCTTTAGAAAAGTAAATCCTAATGAACCAGTTTGTCATGTAAGCTTTTATGAAGCTGATGCATTTGCACGATGGGCAGGAGGAAGGCTTCCAACCGAAGCAGAGTGGGAAATTGCCGCATCTAATACGGAGGTCAGAGGAAATTTTGTTGAAAATAGAAATTTTCATCCGGTACCTATACAAGAAGAAAAAAACGAACTGAAACAAATATATGGAGATGTCTGGGAATGGACAAGGAGTTCATATTCCCCCTATCCGGGTTATAAAACACTTCCGGGAGCACTTGGAGAATATAACGGCAAATTCATGTCCAGCCAGATGGTTTTACGCGGAGGTTCTTGTGCCACTTCAAATACTCATATAAGAAAATCATACCGCAATTTTTTCCCCCCAAATGCAAGATGGCAGTTTATGGGAATAAGATTAGCAAAAGATATTTAATTTAAAAGACAATTTAAGCTGCATGTCACTTTAGAAGTGACCGGCATACTGTAATAAATTAAAAGGTTTAAGAAATGACTATTAAAACTGAAGAGATCACTCAGGAGGAAATTATATCCGAAGTGATTGAAGGATTATCATTGACTCCAAAACGGCTGCCCTGCAAGTTATTTTACGATGAAAAAGGTTCAGCACTTTTCGATAAAATATGCGAGCTCGATGAATATTATCCTACTCGCACAGAATTGAAAATAATGGAACAAAATATAGAAGAAATGTCTGCCTTATTGGGAAAAGGTACTTTACTGATTGAATTAGGGAGCGGTAGCAGCATTAAAATACGGCTTTTACTGGATAATATTCCAGGTTTAGCTGGATATGTACCTATTGATATTTCAGCAGTTCATCTTATTCAATCCTCAAACGAATTAAAGGAATTATATCCGCACCTTGATATTTTCCCTCTTGCTGCAGATTATACAAAAGATTTTGAATTACCGGAAATAGATAAACCATTTGATCATAAAGCTGTTTATTATCCCGGTTCTACAATCGGCAATTTTACTCCTGTTCAGGCTAAAAATTTTTTAAGAAGAATAGCGAAGATATGCGGAAGGAACGG
This sequence comes from uncultured Bacteroidota bacterium, assembly GCA_963740945.1. Lineage (GTDB taxonomy): Bacteria > Bacteroidota > Ignavibacteria > Ignavibacteriales > Ignavibacteriaceae > CAVQBP01. The sequence goes on from CAVUGE010000025.1 coordinate 111,208, forward strand.
CGGGATAATAATTGGTGTTGATTTAAAAAAGAATAAGAAAATATTAGAAGCTGCATATAATGATCAACAAGGGGTGACTGCCGCTTTTAATTTAAATATACTTGAACATTTGAATAATGAATTAAATAGTGATTTTGATTTAAACAATTTTAAGCATATGTCATTTTTTAACGATGAAAAAAGCAGAATCGAAATGCATTTAATCTCAGAGAAAAATCAGGATGTTCATTTAAATGGTTCGGTTATACATTTCAGGAAGAACGAATCAATTTTAACGGAATATTCATATAAGTATACTATAGAAAGTTTTGCAGAATTAGTATCAGATTGTTTTGAAGTAAGAAAGGTATGGACAGATAAGGAGCAGTTGTTCAGCATACAGTATTTAAGGGTGAAATAGATGAAGTTTATTTCTTTTACATCGAACCCTATCTAAATCTTTCCCTTGAGAAGGGAAAGACTTTTTTAGCATTTATGTCTTTACATTTGTCATTCTGACTTTTTTTATAATATTAAATCATAACATTTTTGAAATTGATTTTATTTATAAGAGGCCCTTCCCATGTTAGTCTATTCAATGTTTCGGAAATGTTTCTTTATTTCTGATAAAACATAATCTAGCTTATTTATAACTTCATCATTATTAAATCGAATCACTCGTAAGCCAAGGTAGTTTAATATTTTTGTCCTTTCTTCATCTTCTTTTATCCTATATTCGTGATATTTGCCATCAAGTTCTACTATTATTTTTTCTTCATGACAATAAAAATCACCTACAAAAAATGTCTCTTTGCCTGTTATATCATGAAAAAATGGATATTGTCTTTGAAATTTCTTACCACAGATTTTTTTTCTACGCAGACTTTTCCACAAAATTCCTTCAGCTTTTGTCGGGTTGTTCCTCAACTCCCTGCAAGTGAACTTTGCAATTTCGGTAAGTTCTGATTTCTTATTTAAACTCATTTATATCCCCAATTAAATATGGTATTAATATCGAACCCTATTTAAATTTTTCCCTTGGGAAGGGAAAGACTTTATTAGCATCTATGTCTCTAGAATATGCCATTCTGACTTTTCTATTAATGCTACGTTATAACTTTTTATAAAAAGATAAAAATGCACATGTTATGTTTTTTTTTCCAATAAGCCCTTCACTTCTCAAGGGAAGGGTTTGGGATGCGTTGCAATTGATACTTACAAAACCCTATCTAAATCTTTCCCTTGAGAAGGGAAAGACTTTATTAGCATTTATGTCTTTAGAATAGATAAAATTTTTTTTATTCCATCGGTTTCATATTCATAGCAGACCATTCTTCATATGACGGACCATAAATGCCCGGAACTTTCAAACCTGCTGCACGCATAATGACCGTCATTTGGGCCCGATGATGTATTTGATGTTTTATTAATGAGACTAAAACTGCTTCTTTTGTCCACATTTCTCCATACATATTTACCTGTTCGGACAGCGATTCATCCTTCCATTCTTTTGATAATTGGTCTTCAATATTCTTTGATGCAGATTTGTAATTTTCTATAATATCCTCAGAATGCGGCGGAAAATTATTATCATCGTTTAATTCTTCGAATTTTAATCCTGTTCTATTCATCATTTCTCCTATAGAAGCAGTAATATGCCATGCCAGTCTTCCCAGAGATCTGCCCTTGGGAGTGATTCTATGATTCAACGTTTCATCGGTCAAATTGGAAAATACTTTTAAAGTCGAATCGCTTTCATATTTCCAATCATCTAGAAATTCTTTTATTGAGTGATACATATTAGACCCCTAAGTTTTTGTTAATGATAAATATACAAAGATAAAGATAACATCTTTAACAAGAAGATTATTTCTAATTTTTTAAAAAATGTATGTTTAGATAAAAACTTATTTTTAATTAGCAAAGATGTCATCTTTCAGTTAATTATTAAAATTAGTTAAAATTTCCTTTAATTTCTCTAAACTTTTCTCCCAATCTGTTTTCTTAGTTCTTTCCCTTTCAACAACATCAGGTGCGGCATTCTGAACAAATTTTTCATTGGATAATTTTTTATTTATTCCAAATAAAGCTCCTTCCAGTCTTGTGATTTCTTTTTGAAGCCGGTTTCTTTCAACTTCTAAATCAATCAATCCTTCAAGAGGTATATATATTTCTGCATCTTTAATTACAGCAGAGGCAGAGGCATTCGGTTTTTGAATATTACTATCAACAGTAATATTATCGACGCGGGATAATTTTTTGATGTAATCTAATTGATATTCGGGAATTTCATTAGTTTTAATGAACGCATCCACAAATTTTGAAGGAGGTATATTCATTTCTCCCCTTATATTTCTAATAGCAGTTATAATATTCTGCATAAATTTCATCTCGGTTTCAGCTTGAATATCAATCAGCAACTCATTAGGTTCAGGATATTTTGAAACAGCAATACTATCAAATTCTGCTCTTTCTTCTATCAAATGCCAGAGCTCTTCTGTTATAAACGGCATAAAAGGATGAACAATTTTTAGTAAATTTTCGAATATATTTATTGCTCTACTTAAGACAGCGGATTTAACTTCATCGTTATCAGAATATAACCGGTTCTTTGAAAGTTCGATGTACCAATCACAGTAATCACTCCATACAAAGGAATAAACAATTTTTGATGCATTGTTAATTTCAAATTTGTCCATTGCTTTATTCAGATTAATAACTGTCTGAACAAAGAGGGATTCAATCCATCTATCGGAAAAGTCGATATACTTATCGAGCAAATTTTTATTAACCGGAATAGACTTTGTATTCATCAAAAGGAAACGTCCGGCATTCCAGATTTTATTAGCAAAGTTTCTTCCGATTTCACATTTATCTTCGCTAAATAGAACGTCCTGCCCTAGAGGAGCTAAATAGATAACAGTAAATCTTAAGGCATCAGCTCCGTAATCTTTAATTACATCAAGAGGATCGGGAGAATTCCCCAGAGATTTACTCATTTTCCTTCCCTGGACATCCCTAATAATACTTGTGAAATAAACATTACTAAAGGGGATATCTTTTTTAAAATGGAGGCCTGCCATTATCATTCTTGCAACCCAAAAGAAAATTATGTCGGGTGCAGTAACAAGGGTATTAGTTGGGTAATAATATTTTTGTTCTTCATCAGTTCTAAAAACATCATAAGCCCATAACCAGCTTGATGCCCATGTATCCAAGACATCTTCATCCTGCTTCAAATTAGTTGAACCGCAATGAGGACATTTTTCCGGCGGAATAATTGAAACAATAGGATTCTTACATTCCAGGTTACAATGATCATCACCAACACAGTACCAAACCGGAATACGATGTCCCCACCAAAGCTGGCGTGAAATACACCAATCTTTTATCTTGTTCATCCAATTGTCATATGTCTTTATCCAATGTTCGGGATAAAATTTAACTTTTCCTTCATTGACAGCATTTAAAGCAGGTTTTGAAAGTTCACTCATTCTCATAAACCACTGTTCCGAAAGATAAGGTTCAATAGGAACCCCGCCTCTTTCGGAGTAACCTATATTATTTTGATAGTCTTCCTCCTTCTCAAGGAGTTTAAGTTCATCCATTTTTGCAACAACTTTTTTTCTTGCTTCAAATCTATCCATATTTTGAAATTCTGCGGGGACATTTTCATTAGTCGAAGCATCCGGATTGAAAATATTTATAATTTCCAGGCTATGTCTTTTACCCATTTCATAATCATTTACATCATGACCAGGAGTGACTTTAACTGCGCCGGTACCAAATTCAGAATCTACATATTCATCACCAAAGATAGGAATTTCACGATTTACAATTGGAAGTAGTACTGTTTTCCCAATTAAATTTTTATATCTTTCATCGTCGGGATTTACAGCTACCCCTGTATCTCCGAGCATAGTTTCGGGACGCGTTGTAGCTACAGTTATAAATTCATAACTTTCTTTGATAGGATATTTGAAGAACCACAATTTTCCATTAACGGAACGATAGATTACTTCTTCATCAGAAATAGCGGAGCGGGAAGCAGGGTCCCAATTTACCATCCGATAACCCCGATAAATTTTCCCTTCATTATAAAGTACTACAAAAGTTTCGATTACTTTTTTATAATAATCAGGGTCCATTGTAAAGCGTTCACGCTGCCAATCGCAGCTGACACCAAGTTTTTTAAGCTGCTGAATAATTATACCGCCATACTTTTCCTTCCATTCCCAGCAATGTTTTAAGAATTCTTCCCTGCCAATTTCATATTTGTCGAGACACTGCTCTTTTAAGTAATTGGTTACTTTGGATTCGGTAGCAATAGAAGCATGATCGGTACCCGGAACCCAGCAGGCATTAAAACCCTGCATCCGTTTTGTTCGAATTAGTATATCCTGGATTGTATTATTCAGGATATGTCCCATTGTTAAAATGCCGGTAACATTAGGCGGCGGAATTACTATGGTATACGGCTCTTTAGTTTTATCTATTTCCGAATGAAATAAACTTTTATCCAGCCAAAACTTTAACCATTTATCTTCAACTTCCGACGGATTGTATGCTTTTGGAATTTCTGACATAATTGTTCTATTTGTTTCTGAAATACTTGAAGTGCAAATATAAAAAAAATTTGAGAGAGGTCTTAGGTTGCCAAAGAACTTGTTTGGCGTGTAGGTTGAGAAAGAAAAGGCTTATTATCATTTATGTCTTTCTTAATAGACATTCTGACTTTTTATTAAATATGTTTAAGGAGTAAATAAAGCGTATGTGGAGCGTATCTGGAGCGTATCTGGAGCGTATCTGAAATGTATTTACCTTTAATGAATAGTAAGAGAAACAACCTGATTACTCACTGCTGAATTAATTTTTTATTTTATTAAATATTGATAATTTGGAATCTTTACCTGTATACCGTGGTATGGACCTGTCAAATCACTCCATTGATCGCCGACATCACCAATAATATTGTATCCATTTTTAACAAGTTCAGCTCTTTTTTGTGATTTATACTGGGCAGCAGGAATTTCATATTCTATTGGAGTTCTAACGATAAGTGTATCGAATTTTAAATAGCCTGCGTTAATTAAGTTAAGGTATGTAGCATCATATTCATAATCTTTCCTTCCGGTAATAAAAATTATTTTGAAATCCCTGGAGATTAGAAAATCATAAAAATGTTTTATTTCTTTTATTGGCGGTGCTTTAGCTTCATTTATCCATCTATTCCATAAATCAGGAACGTAACCAAAATCATACTTTTTACTGTAATCATAATTTGACAGAGCGGTTTCGTCTACATCGAAAATAACAGCACTATTTTTTTCTGCATGAACAGCTTCAAACTTATCGATTGCTTCGTCAACTACTTTGTTTGTTTCTTCATCAAATTTACCTGATTCATGATATTTAATAACTTCTTCTTTTGCCAAATCAAGGTTAACCGGTACAGAAGAACACGCTTGAAAAATAGAAAGAATAATTAATGTAGAAGCATAAACGGGAAAAGCATTATGTAGACGCATTATAACCCCTTAAGGAATTAATAATTATCCGGTTTATCTAAAATATGATAAAACTTTGAAAAAGGCTTCATTTTCAAAATCTAAAGAACTCATAGTTGGATTAAATCAAATATTGTACCGTTTTGAAGTTTTGTTTTAAAGGGACCGGCTTTAATAAAGATAATAACATTTAGGTACCTTTGAAATAATAATAGTTGTTCATAATAATCTATAAAGATATGTTTCCAGAGTTATAAAGATATGTTTTCTAATCAGATTTTATTTCAATCTGATCTTATTTATACTTGATTAAACTTTCAATATGGGATAATTGTGGATAAACCAATATCTTTTGAATTAGAAAAATTAATTTCTACACCCAAATTAGATTACTCTGGTATCTCAAGTAATTTAAAATCATTGAATACCAATTATGTAGAGCAATTTAAGCAGTCTAGTCTTGAACGACTAAAACAAATTAAACCAAGCACATTTGAAATTTTTTGCAAAAATATATTAGAAATATATGGTTTCAAAAATCTGAAGGTGATCAGAACAACTAAGGATGGCGGTATTGATGGTGACGGCAAATTGAAAGTGGAAATATCATATCTTAATGTTGCATTTCAGTGTAAAAGATGGTCAAAGGGAACCGTTGGTCGACATGAAATAGCCATTAATTAATTTTTAGCTGACTATATTCTATCGTCCAAATATTTTTTTATTTGATTTGTATTTATACGGTACTATTTTATCTCGAACACTTTTTATCTAATTGGTATATTCTTGTTTTGTTTCCACTTTTTCATTACTCAGCTCTGAAAAACCTTACGAAATAGCGTAGGTTTTCGGCCATTTTTTCACATCTAAGCCGTTTTTTTTCTATCAACCTACCATTTATCTATCCTCAAAAAAATCCCCTCTCAAAATCAATCCACCCGGAATGGCTAACTAAGAGGAGGCTATGGTGTAGAAAGTTTAAAAAAGGTCTCCTAACTACCCTTTTTTAAAGAAAAAATTTTTTAGGCATATATAACTATGCCTCACCCTGAGTTTTGTTTAAAAACGGTTAGTTGAGAGGCTGTTTTTAAACAAAAATCGAAAAATAAAATACCATGTCAACTCCAAAATCCTGCGTATCAGGAAAATAGACTACTTAAATTGTAACTTTTCTGAATATTTATTTTTTTTATTATAATTTTTATTCATAATTTGATTTTATCATTAAATTTAGGGAGTAAATTTAACACGGCTATTTTCATTATCATTCACACAGAAATTCAGTTATTGAAAGTAAATTTGGGGATATTGCGTTATTATAAAATTAAAATTATAAATGGTTGAATGGAAAAATTAGATAAAGAAATATACAACACTTTCTTTTGGGAAATAAAAGAACGCATCCGCAGGGCTCAATACGATGCACTAAAAACTGTAAATAAACAGCTTATATCCCTTTATTGGGATATTGGAAAATTGATTGTTGAAAAACAGGAATCTCTCAGCTGGGGTAAATCTGTTGTTGAAAATCTATCTACCGATCTACAAAAGGAATTTCCCGGTATAAAAGGTTTTTCAACACAAAACTTATGGTATATGCGTCAGTTTTATTCAATTTTCAAAAATGATTCAAAACTCCAACCACTAGTTGGAGAAATTAGCTGGGCAAAACATTTGGCTATTTTAAGTAAATGTAAAGATAGTTCCGAAAAGCTATTTTACATTAAAATGACAAAAAGGTTTGGCTGGTCGAAAAATGTTTTGATTCACCAGATCGAAAATAAATCTTATCAAAAATATCTTCTTAACCAGACTAATTTTGAAAAAACACTTACAACTGAATATAAGAGCCAGGCTAAACTTGCCGTTAAAGATGAATATACTTTTGATTTCCTTGAGTTGGGTGAAGAGCATAGTGAATATCAATTAGAGATTGCTCTTATAAACAATATTCGCAATTTTTTAATTGAAATGGGAGGGAACTTCGCCTTTATTGGAAATCAATATAAAATTCAAGTTGGTCAAAAAGAATATTTCATTGATCTTCTTCTTTATCACCGGAAACTCCGATGTTTATTTGCGGTTGATCTAAAGATTAGTGAATTCAAACCGGAATTTGCAGGAAAGATGCAGTTTTATCTGTCAGTGCTTAACGATAAAATTAAATTTAAAGAAGAAAATCCTTCGATTGGATTAATACTTTGTAAAGAAAAAGACCGCTTAATTGTAGAATACGCTCTTAAAGATACCACCCAACCCATTGGTGTTTCTTCTTATAAAATTACCACTAAATTGCCGAAGGAGCTAAAAAAATACCTTCCTTCTGCAAACCAGATTTCTGAAATTATTGATAATATGGATCAAAACTAATAATAGACTTCAGCAACCTGAAATTGTGCGTAGTGGGATGATGGATAGAATAATTGTTAGAACTGTTATCTCAAAAAACTATTTAATCAATGGATTATTGTTTGAATTTTTGGGATTTTAAGGGAATAAATTTTTTATTTTATGAGATTGCGTTATGGCTGTTGTAAAACCTTTCAAAGCACTTAGACCGAAAAAAGAAATTGCCAGTGCAGTTTCAAGTGTTCCGTATGATGTTGTGGACAAAGAAGAAGCTAAAGAATTCGCTAAAGATAATCCTTTTAGTTTTTTACGAGTTACTAGAGCGGAAATAGAATTGGAGGATGATGTTGATGTTTATTCAACCGGTGTATATGAAAAAGCAAAAGAAAATCTAGAAAGACTGCGAAAAGAAGCATCATTGAAAATTGACGCAGAAGAACATTATTATTTGTACAGATTAGAAATGAACGGGCATGCGCAGGTGGGGATAGCTGCAGTTTTTTCTATTGACGATTATGATAATAATGTAATTTTAAAGCATGAAAATACCCGTAAAGTAAAAGAAGATGATAGAACAAACCATATAATTACTACAAATGCACAGACAGGTGCAGTATTTTTAACTTATAAAAGTGTTCCGGTAATCGATAATGTTGTTAACAGAACCGTACTTGAGACGGAACCAATTTATGACTTCAGATCAAAGGATGGAATTAAACATACGGTATGGAGTTTGTCCAAAGAATATAATAAAATTTTGGAGGATGAATTTACAAAGATTAAAAATCTTTATATTGCCGACGGGCATCATAGAGCAGCAAGTGCCAGCCGGGCAAGGAAAGTAAAACAGGAAGCTAATCTTTCGCATACCGGAAATGAAGATTACAATTATTTTTTGGCTGTTCTATTCCCTGCTGACCAGGTAAAGATTCTGCCGTATAATAGAATAGTATATAATTTAAATGGTTTAAGTAAGGAAGAATTTCTTGATAGGATAAATGAAAAATTCCATGTTGAGAAAAATAATCTGAAAGAGCCAACTCAAAGAAAAAGTTTTGGAATGTATTTAGGTGGAGAATGGTATCAATTAAAAATAAGGGATTCAATTAATGCGAGCATCAGCCTGTCAAGTTTCGTATCAGAGACTTTAGATGTAAGCATACTGGAGGATTTCTTATTAAACCCAATACTTGGAATATTAGATCAAAGGACAGACAAAAACATAGATTTTATCGGCGGCATAAGAGGAACCAAAGAACTGGAAAAATTGGTTAATAGCGGGAAAGCAGCAGCGGCATTTTCTTTATATCCTGTTTCAATTGAAGATTTAATGAAAATTTCAGATGCAGGAGAAAAAATGCCTCCTAAATCAACATGGTTTGAACCGAAATTAAGAGACGGGTTATTAGTATATTTGATATAGAAATAATATTTGATTAACTGAAATTACACAGATTTAAAGATGACATCTTTAAAAAAGAAATCATGTCCAATTTTTTATTACAATGTAAGTTCGGATAGAGCATAATTTTTAATAAGTAAAGATGTCATCTTTCAAATACGGATATTGCATAACTAGAGTATAAATTGTTCATTTATTTAATATTATAATAAAGGGAGATTTTTATGGAAAAAAGAGTATATAATTTTAGTGCCGGACCTGCAATATTGCCGGAAGAAGTATTACTGGAAGCACAGAAGGATTTATTTGCACTTCCGGGTGTCGGTATGTCTATTTTGGAGATTAGTCACCGTTCCAAAACTTTCGATAAAATAATTTTAGAAGCTAAAGAAAATCTAAAAACGATATTTAATATTCCGGATAATTATGAAATATTGTTTTTACAGGGGGGGCAAGCTTACAATTTTCTATGGTTCCATTAAACCTTATGCCTCCTCAAAACAAGGCAGACTACATAGTAACAGGAAGCTGGTCAAAAAAAGCGGTTAAGGAAGCTAAAAGAGCCGGTACTGTTAATATTGCCGCAACAACAGAGTCGGAAAATTTTAAAAGAATACCAAAGCAGGATGAGCTTAAATTAAACAGTGATGCTTCTTATGTTCATTTTACTTCTAACAACACAATTTATGGAACTGAGTGGAAAAGTGAACCTGAAGCCGGAAATATACCTTTAATATGCGATGCTTCATCTGATATTTTAAGTAAGAAAATTGATGTAGCTAAATATGGAATCATATATGCAGGAGCTCAGAAAAACATGGGACCTTCGGGAGTTACAACTGTTATTTTCAGGAAAGATCTAGTTGAAAGAAGTCAAGACACATTACCAACTATGTTAAATTACAAGACCCATCTTGAAAATAATTCTCTTTATAATACGCCAAATACTTTCGGAGTTTATATTATTGCTTTAGTAACTAAATGGATAAAGAATATGGGGGGAATTGAAGCTATGGAAAAAATAAATAAAGAAAAAGCAGAAATTTTATACAATTGTATTGATGAAAGCAACGGATTTTATAAAGGACACTCGGAGAAGGATAGCCGCTCTTTAATGAATATCACTTTTAATTTACAAACCGAAGAACTGGAAAAAATGCTGGTTGCGGAAGCCACTGCGGCAGGATTTGACGGTGTAAAAGGGCATAGATCGGTAGGCGGATTAAGAGCGTCAATTTATAATGCATTCCCTAAGAAAGGGATCGAAGATCTTGTTGATTTTATGAAAAAATTCCAATCCAAACATTCTTAAGAGGAATTTTTGATAGGCAGGCTGTAAATAAATTTTAATGAATCGAGGTCAAATAATGAAATATTCAGTGTTAGTAATTATTCTCATTATTTTATTTAACGGATGCAGTAAAAAAGAAGAAGAAAAATTATCTGCTTATAATGCAGCTGCTTTTGCATATGACCTGGGAAACAGCTGGGAGGTAGATGCAACAACGAGAGTTAAAGGCTTCATCCAAAAAGAAGAAAATAATATGTTTAAAGCGTCATTAGCTTATGAAATTAATTTAGTCACTCCTAAAAATGATACAATAAAATCTTTAATTTCTAAGGTGATAGATAAATCGGATAAAGAAAAAATGACGGATACAGCATTGGAAGCCCAATTTGACCTTGATTCTACTTACGTTGATGGTGAATATACAATCGTTTTCAATGTTAAAGATGTTTTTTCAGGAGCAAGATCATCTTCTAACGCGGGATTTAAATTGAGCAGGGACTAAATCGAGAGAGAAAATTAAACCGGATTGAGAGGAAATAATACCAATTTTATAAATATTGCTCCGGTATAGACTTACGGGCACTGTATCCCTCTTCAATTCCGTGGTAAAACTTTATATCATCTTCATCGCTTCTCCAACAGAGATATACTTCTCTGGCGTCAATAATAGATGGAAAATCAACCAGGCCAATTGTAAAGTTCCAATCTTTATAAAGACACCCAACCTCTTCCAGCTCTTGAATGAACCCATTAACTTCACTTACCATTTTTTGAATCTGATTCCATGTATTACTAGATTCGATTTTTCCATCAACATCTTCGGCAATTAAACGCATTTCTCTTGTTGTATCAAGAATATCTTTTACAATTTTTTTAACTAAAGGTAAAGTTTTCTTCGCTTCGGAAGGAGTAAAATACTTTGTTTCAGTGATCATTTCAATTCCATTTCTTAAAAAATTAACTATTATTTACTACAAGATCATCACAAAATAGTTTCTTTTCAATAATTACGTAATGATACTGATTATAATAATAAAATAAAAACTCACTTTTTCAAAATAATAGTTCTTTCTTAATCATATTGTTGATTTTTTAATCATTAAAAAGGAACATTATAAGTTAAATTACGGTAAAATATCATTATAACTATTCCGTATATAATGTTTAAAAAGTTAATATTTCTATTTATAGTTCTTTCCTTTATAGGATTTAATTCTTACAGCATAAAGACTAATAGTGTACAAAAGGCTATAAATTCTACTGTTCAACCGGATTCAAATATAACTTTCAAAAAAGATTCTCCAATTGCACTAGTGGGTGACCTGCAAAGAACTACAATCTGGGAGTTAATGATTGGAAGAGAACAAAATGATTTAGAAAGGAAAAAAATCATTGCAAATATTGCATTACATAATCCAGCAGCTCTAATTTTGTTAGGAGATATGGTTTCGAACGGCTCTGATATAAAGGAGTGGGATTACCTTCATAATCTATTAAAGCCTATTGAAAACGAAGATATTCCGATAATACCAGTCTTAGGTAATCATGAGTATTGGGGAGATAATGCAATTGCACTCAATAATGCCAAACAAAATTTTTCTATTTTCCAAAAATCTCATTGGTATAGTAAAATATATGGAGATATAGTTTTTATAATTCTGGATTCCAATAGACATGACTTAATGGAAGACAACTGGACTAAAGAAAGAAGATGGTTTGAAAATGCTTTAAATTATTACGACTCGGATGTTGATATCAAAGGGATCATAGTATGTCTCCATCATCCTCCTTACACGAACAGCTTAGTTACAGGTGACAACATAGATGTACAGGAAGCATTTGTCGAGCCTTTTTTAGAATCTCAAAAAACCCTTGCAATGATAAGCGGACATGCACATACTTATGAAAGATTTCAAAAAAAGGATAAAATGTTCATAATCTCCGGAGGCGGAGGCGGTCCCCGAGTTCTTCTTAAAACCGGCTTTAATATTCATAAAGATATTGTAAATTTACCTCAATTAAGACCTTTTAATTATCTCATTCTTTACCCCGAACCGGATGGAGTTCAAATAACAGCAAAAGGATTAGAAAAAGGGGAATCGCAATTCTTTACTATTGATAGCTTTACAATCCCATTTAAAAATATCTCTTACTAAATTGGAATCTTTTTTGATTAATTGTATCTAATCAAGTGGACAGTAACTATTTAAATATGGAATAATTAAAGGTGATATAAATGGATTTCAAAACTATTGAGGAACGGATAAATCAAAAAGGGATGGATTATCAGGAATATTTGAATAAATTTATAAACGAACTGGCAGAAACAAATCCTGATCTTTTAGATATAAAAGCAAGAAAAAAATTCGAAACTAAAAAATTGAACCTTCAAAGAAGCACAAGAATTATGAAGACATATAAAGTTTCGGATAATTTGCGGGAAGAGATAAAAAAGATAAACGAACCTCTGCTATGGATGGTAATAACGGAAAACTGGTGCGGTGATTCTGCCCAAAATCTGCCCTACTTAGCCTTAATTACTCAAGAGAACCCAAACATTAAATTTAAAATTATTCTAAGAGACTCAAATCCTGATATAATGGATCAATATTTAACAAACGAGACAAAAAGTATCCCCATTCTTGTTGCGTTTGATTATAACGGAAATGAGTTATTCAGATGGGGAGCCCGACCGAAAATTGCACAGGAATCCTTCATCGAATGGAAAGCAGAAGGTATTGTTAGTCCGGAGCTTTATGAAAAGCTTCATCTCTGGTATGCTCGAAATAAGGGGCAGGCAATTGAATCTGAATTTTTTGATATTCTGAAAACAGTTGAACAGGATTAAATAATTAACAATGAATAATTTATAATTTACAATTGTTAATTTTCAAATTAGTATCTTTGCAATTAAATTAATTGCGAAAATGTTAAATGAGAATAGAGACATTATCTGTTCATAGCGGAAGAAATGCGGATTCTTCAACCGGTGCAGTTACTCCCCCGATTATTCTTTCGACTACTTTTGAACGCGAAAAAAACGGGGAATATCCTAAAGGATACAATTATTCCCGCAGCAACAATCCTAACAGAGAAGCTCTGGAGAAATGTCTAGCTGAAATAGAGAACGGTAAATATGCTGCGGCATTTTCCTCAGGTACGGCTGCTGCAATGAGTGTACTGCAATCTCTCCAGCCCGGCGATCATATCATTGCTCCGGATGATATCTACCATGGTACAAAACATCTTATAAAAATTTTTAAAAAATGGGATATTGATTCTACGTTTATTGATATGACTGAGATAAAGAATGTAGAGAACGCCTTTCAAAAAAAGACAAAACTCATCTGGCTTGAAACTCCTTCAAATCCTTTATTAAAAATTGTCGATATTAAAAAGATAGCTGAAGCTGCAAAGAAAATAAATGCCGTTACGGTCTGTGATAACACATGGGCAACACCTATTTTGCAAAATCCGCTTGAACTGGGAATTGACTTAGTACTTCACGCTACTACTAAATATATAGGAGGGCACAGTGATATTTTAGGCGGTGCTGTAATTTCAAAAGGAAGTAAAACTTTTGAATTTGTAAAAGAGATTCAAAAATCAGGCGGAGCAGTCCCCTCCCCTTTTGAATGCTGGCTAACATTACGAGGAATTCAAACGCTGCCGCTGAGGATAAGAGAGCAGTCAAAGAATGCAATGTTAATTGCAGAATTTCTTAATTCAAGGAAAGAAGTAGAAGAAGTCCATTATCCCGGTTTAGCAGTGCATAGAGGTCATCAACTTGCAAAAGCACAAATGAAACTATTCGGCGGAATGCTATCCTTCCAGATCAAGGGGAATAAAAATGAAGCCGTTAAATTAGCTGCAAATATGAATTTATTTACACGAGCAACAAGTCTCGGTGGACCTGAAAGTTTGATTGAACATCGTGCATCTGTTGAAGGGCCGGAAACCAAAACACCTCAAAATCTTTTACGACTATCTATCGGGCTGGAACATCCGGATGATTTAATTGAAGATTTGGAGCAGGCTTTATCAAAATTATAATTTCCGAATAAATACGGGTATAACGGTTTGTCTATCTTTCTCCAGCTCATATTACTATTTGTTATAGGAATTATAGCAGGGTTTATGAATGTTATGGCAGGCGGCGGTTCTACTTTAACTCTACCAGCCTTAATTTTTTTAGGTTTGGATTCTGCTTTAGCAAACGGTACAAACCGGGTAGCAATAATCATTCAAAATATTTTTGCCGTCTATTCTTTCAAAAGGGAAAAATATCAAAAGTTTAAATTAAGCTTAAAATTGTCTCTATTTACTTTACCAGGCGCCGTTATAGGTGCATTGGTTGCAGTAAAAATGAATGATCAAACATTCCAGACTATTCTAGGAATAGTTATGATCGGGATAATAATTTCAATGATTATTCCAAGGAGAAAAATTGAATATTTACAATCAGATGATAAAGATATTTCGCCGTGGGTTTATGTTTCAATGCTTTTTATAGGATTCTACGGTGGGTTTATCCAGGTAGGAGTTGGATTTATTATAATGGCTGCACTCCATTATTTAATGAAAATAAATTTAATTTATGTGAACATGCATAAAGTTTTTATAATATTTATTTATACAATTCCTGCAATCCTTATCTTTATATTTACAAATAATATTAATTGGGAATTAGGATTAACGCTTGCTGCAGGTAATGCCATAGGGGGATGGTGGGCAGCAAAATTCTCTGTAAAAAAAGGAGAAGGTATAATTAAAGTCATTCTTATTGCAGCTGTTTTTATTATGTCTTTGAAATTATTAAATGTCTTCTAAATTATATAAGGAAAACTTTCAGTGATTGAAGAAAAAATCGAGAATAAAATTGAAACTCAGCCGGTTAAGAGTTTTTCGGAAGTTGTAAAGGATTCTTTCAAGGAGTTAAAAGAGACTTTCATAGCATTTATCAAGGCTCCTAAAGCTTTATGGGGAATAAATATACCATATGTACTTGAAGGGCTTGTTTATTTTGGGATATTAACCGAGCTCGGCAAGTTTTCATCTGAGAATGTAGGTTTAACAGATCCACAAGCCGGATTAGTTTACAGCTTTGTTACAGGAGGAATAACGTTTTCCATGTTGCTCTTAGGCGGTTATTCCGATAAAATCGGGGTTCGAAAATCATTATTTATTTCTTTCCTTGTTTTCTTTGTTGCCAGGATTGTTATTGGTCTTTCCGGAAGTTTGAATTTATCAAACGGACTCTGGTCTCCAATGTTTTTTACTATGAATGCCGGTCTTCTATTGATGGTTCTAGCATATGGACTGTATCAGCCTGCTGCTTATGCCGGAGTAAAGAGATACACAACGCCTAAAACATCAGCAATGGCTTATGGTGCAATATACGGTTTTATGAATCTGGGTGCCTTTCTCTCAGGATTTGTATCTTCATTAACCAGACAAAATTTTATAGATATTTTTCCTCCAAACGGATTAACAGCAGTATTCTGGGCTTTTACAATAATTACTTTAATTGCTTTATTAGTTAGTGTGATTTTATTAAGCAAAAAAACAGATGCTCAAGCACTTGCACATGTGAAAGAAGAATTAAAGAAAGAGGGGATCAAAGAAGAAGAGGAGGAAGAGGAAAAGGAAAGTACAAAGAAAAATATTAATAACGTCCCTTTAATTATATATAGCTTGCTGACCTTATTATTTTTCTTATTTTCAGGAATCGGTTTTAATAATCCATTAAACTATATAAAAAGCTTTTATTTGTTCGATTATGAAATTACATTTGATTTATTTTTTGTTATAACTATTGCTTTATTCATAATTGCTATCTATGAATTTTTAAGGAAAAGGCCCCAGCATCCTTTCAGAGATAAAAGATTTGCGTTTTTTATTTTCATATTAATACCGGTTCAAACCTTATTTGCTCATAACTGGTTAACCATACCATATTATTTAAACCGCGCCTTCCCTGCCGGTTCGGTAGCCAGTAAATATTATGAAGTATTTGCCAATATAAACCCTATATTGATATTTATTTTAGCTCCGCTTATAGCAGGTCTGACAACCAAAGCAAATGTTTATAGAATGATGATACTTGGAACAACGGTAATGGCAATACCTACTTTTTTATTAACAATAGGTCCGAATTTATATTTATTTCTTTTATATGTTTTAATCAGTACAATAGGGGAAGCAATGTGGCAGCCTAGATTTTTGCAATGGATTGCTGAAGTAGCTCCCAAAGGCATGACAGGTCTTTATATGGGGGTAGGACAGTTTCCATGGTTTTTAACTAAGGTAATTACCGGATTTTACTCAGGCTGGTTTTTGATGAAATTTTGTCCAATAGATACGCTCCCATCAGGTATGAATACCGGATTTATGTGGTTTATTTATGGATTAATTGCTATAGTAAGTCCAATTGGATTAATACTTGCTAAAAAATGGATGTTGAAAGGATTTAAACTTAAAGCTTAAAATATGTTTATCCGGTATTTTCGACAATAGCAACTTTGGAATAAACATCCTGTCTTTTGTCCATTAAAGGAATTGTTGTTCCTTTAATTCTATTCTCATCGAGGAGATCAAGTTCGAGGTCTGCAATAACAATTTGTTCCAGGTTAATAACGCCTTCAGCTGCAATTCCATCGCGTGAAAATGGGAAATCGGATGGAGTAAAAATATTCGCCTGACCATAATGAAGTCTTAGATTTTCAACAGGGAGGTTGCCAACTGTACTTGCCATAACTACATAAACTTGATTTTCAATCGCTCTGGCCTGGCAGCAATATTTTACGCGCAAATAACCTTGCCTGTCATCTGTATAGGAGGGAACAAATATTATTTCTGCACCGGCATCTGAGACTACTCTTGCAACTTCAGGAAATTCGACATCGTAACAAATTAATATGGAGATCGGACAATGAGTAGTTTTAAATACTTTCAGTTCACTACCATTCTCAATTTGCCAGGGATTTTTTTCCCACCTTGTTCTATGAACTTTATCCTGAGTAAATACTTTCCCTTGAGGAGTAAAAAGATACGCCCTATTAAATATTTTTTCATTTACTTTAGTTGGATGCGTACCGCCAATCAGATAGTATTTAGACTTGACGGCATAACTTTTTAATAAATCGATATATTTTTCTTTATATTTGCTCAACTCGATAATTGCTTTTAATGGATCACTACTGTCAATAAATGACATTAGCTGAATTGTAAAGAGTTCCGGGAGAAGCACATAATGAGGTTTATATTCTGCAGCAGCAGTTAAAACATAATGAACCTGCTCTACAAATTCTTCAAAGTCTTTAACTCTTCTTAAATGATATTGAACCGAGGCAATTCGAACGCGCATCATTTCTCCTTTTTATCAAAGTTTGGATTATAATTTGAGTTTAGCCATACAATTAAAGATGCAAATTCTAAAGATTGAGTATCTCCATGTAAATAATTTTCGACAATATCACAAAATTGAAACCCCTGTTTTAATTGAAAACGAAGGACAGGGTCATAAATATCTCCCCATATTACTTTTAGACAATAGGTATGAGGATCCATTTTATCGGCAAATAGATGATAATTAGGTAATCTGCCTGCAGCAATAATCCTTTTTAAGTTTAATCTTGTACACAATTCCCTTCTTTCCTGGTATATTTTCTGGCCTATTCCTTTCTTCCGGTAATCAGTATCCACACAAACTTCAGCTCCATAAAGAGTTTTTCCTTCCGGGTTATGAGTAGAAAACATCCCGCTGCCCGTGATTTCCTTCCAGTTGTGTTCAGGACCATATTCTTCCCACAAAATTATAAATGAGCTTGCTGTCCCAACAATTTTCCCTTCCAGTTCGGCCACAAACTGACCTTCGGCAAAAACTTTTAAATGATTTTCCAGCTGTTCAATAGACCAGGGTTTTAAACCAGGGTATACCTTTCTCTGCAGCTCTCTAACTTCATCAAAATGTGCCGGAGTTGTATTCCTTATAATGACCTCTTCTTCTGCAACTATCATATTATACCTTTACATCAAAAACAATTTATTAAAAATGTTGCATAAAATGAAAGATATGTAACAAATAACCAATAACTTTTTTGAAGGATCTCCTCGAAAAAAAATAATAAGTCCTATATTTTTTGAAAATATTTCCGGAAAGTTAATCAATTTGAAGTTTTTTATTTATATTTAATTACAATTTTTATCATACCAGAATCATTTTCTTTTTATGAATCAAGATTTTCATTTAATACAGGAAAACATAAAAAATATTGTTTCAACAAATTTCTCCACCAATCAAAAGGAAATATTAAAAGAGCAAATTAATTTTATTAACTCATATGTGAACAATCTAAACAAATTTATCGGGCAGAATGATGTAAGAGTAGAAGGTTTAACTGATTATAATAAAAAAACAGCCTCATTAATAGAAAAAAAATTTATCAGCAATAAATTATTCCACAATTTTAATGAATATTTTGAACACTTAGTAATCATTTTAGATGATTATATAAATACTTTTGCCGATAGTTTAATCGAAATACAATCAGATGAAAGATTCGAAATTTCCGGTAATGATTCTTATTCTATTAAAAATTTCAAGAGAATAAAGAGAGTATTTCTTGACATCTCGCAGATTCCAATCTCAATTGGAAATTTTACAAAAAAGATTTTTAAAAAAGAACTAAAGGAAAAAAAGAACTGGAAGCATATAATTCCTTTAAAACGAATTGCGTTTATAGTATTAAGAGATAGATTGTTCAGAGCACTTTTCCCGCTAATTGAAGAAATTAATCAAAATATTGCTTCATCCTCCCACTCTATCCTGCAGATAGATAAAAATATCAATAAAATGTTTTTGGAAGATTTTATTAAGAGAAAAGAGGGATATAAAGAACTGCAATTTGAATTTGATAACATTTTAAAGAACATCAATGAAAAATATGAACTCCTGGATGAAAAAATAGCCGAGATTATTGAAGCAGTAATAAAAGACCTTAGTGAATCCTATGAAAAGACAGGAACCGTTGAACTTCCCGGAAGAAAATTCAGCGCTAAAGAAATTATCACTTCCAATAAGAAATTAAATGAAGAATTCAAATCTATAGATGAAGGATGGCAAAATACATTTTTTATTCTTTTTGAGGATTGGAGATTAAATAAGGAATTATACATATTTTACGGCAGATCCGAACTTGCATATTCAAATATAAAAAAAGAGACAGAAAAAAGAATCGGAAGCATAGTTTTATCCGAACTTCAAAAGATCTTAGCACTTCTTGAATATATAAAAGGTGAAATCAACGAATTTTATGGAAGCAGCAATGAACTCCTTTCACTCCTTTATAAAGAAAAAGAGAAAATTTTAAAACAGTTATCTAGTAAAATAATTCCTTCCATAAGTGAGATCATTTTAGCTCAAAACATACCTGAATTAATCGGAGGAATAGAAATTAATATTGAGGGGCTTCTGCAAAATATTTCAAATAAGAGAGCAATAATAAGAGCCGAATCTTATACAAGAAAAATAAAAACATCTGAAATTGATTATATCTCTCCAAAAGAAATGATTTCTTTTACAAGCTTAAAAAAATTTAGTAAATCAATCCAGGGGACTAAAAACAATATTTTAAGAGAAACACAAAAAGTCCAGGATGCCATTTGGGATATTGATCAAATTTCAGATTTCAATCTCGATACGGCTATATCAATGTTTAAGAGTGATGAAAGAACCGGTGAAGATCCCCTTGATATTGCAGCGGAGGGTATTGAAAGAGCTGCAGGGAAAACAAATGAGATAAAAAATATACTACTTTCAATTATTAAAGAGATAGAAGAAACTGTCGGAAAGGCCATAAAAGAATTTAATAGTGATCTGATAAAACTTACGAAAACTGAGAACATATTAGATATAAAGATTAAAATTGCAAAGGAAAAAACTCTTCAAAGAACTACCAGGTTAAAGGAAAAGTCAATCCGCTGGATTAGGAATGTTATTCCGGTGCTTAAGAATTCTTATGAAAAAGGACAAGGAGGTTATAAAGATTTCTATGGCTTGATAAGAAAAAAATTAGGTTTAACCCTCAAGGTTGAAGTAATTTCATCTGAAATTTCAGATTTTTTAGCTGCTACACAAACAGCAGTATTAAAACTGCCGGTAGTATACAGAAGGTTATTTGAAATTGAAGCGCTAAAAGATGAAAGATTTTTTGAGGGACGAAAAAACGAATTAACTATGTTAAATTCTGCTTATAATAACTGGAAAAGAGGCGGGTATGCTCCGGTTGCTATTGTTGGTGAGAAAGGGAGCGGTGCTACAACTTTGTTGAATTTCTTCGAAACGGGACTTGAAACTAAATATAATATTTTTCGAACAGAAATTTATGAAGTTATTTACCAACAGAATGATTTAGTAGAATTCTTCAAAACCCTTTTTAAAATTAACTCAATCAAAAATCTTGAAGAGTTAATTAGATTTTTAAATAATCAGCCGTCAAAGAAAATTATAATTATCGAAAATATTCAACATCTTTTTCTCAGGAAAGTTAACGGTTTTTTATGTTTGAAAATATTATTTGAAATAATTTCGAAAACTCAGAAAAATATTTTTTGGATTTCCACTTCATCTCTTTATTCATGGGAATATTTGAATAAGACTTTAAATATCACCGATTATTTTGGTTATGTTGTGAGGTTAAGAAGCCTGGAAGATGAACAAATGATTAACGTTATCTTAAAGAGACATAAAATCAGCGGTTACAATTTAAATTTTAAACCTTCAAGAGAGGAGGAAGAAAATAAAGGCTACTTGAGAATTCCTGATGAGAAAAAACAAGGTTATTTATCCAAACAATATTTTTCAGATTTGAATAAATTTGCAAAAAGTAATATAAGTTTAGCGTTATTATTCTGGTTGCGTTCTACAAGGGAAGTTTCAGGTGACACAATAACCATTGGTTCTTTAAGGGATATAGATTTTTCTTTTCTCTCTTCACTTGATACAAATAAAGTATTTACCCTTAACTCTCTATTAATTCATGATGGACTAACCGTTGAATCATTTTCATTGGTAAATAATTTACCAGAATCTCAAAGCAGATTAATGCTTCTTGTTCTTTTAGATGACGGAGTTATCGTTCAAAAAAACGGATTGTTCAAAATTAATCCTCTATTATATAGGCAGACTGTTACTCTTTTACAAACTAAAAATATTATTCATTGATTAAATATGAATAAAGTTAAAAAAATTTTATCTATTATATTTATTCTATTTCTATTTTTTAATGGATTTGTATCCGGGCAACCCGATAAAAAATCTTTATACAAAAAGGATTCTGTTAAGATAATAGTAAAAACCGATACTATTTTTATTAACCAGGATTCAACAAAAAAGGGAGCACAGACAGACACTTCAAAAAAAGTTATTGAAATCGGAACATCACCCTTTGAAGAGATTGTTTCCTTTAGTAAAGTATTCTGGTCTTTAGTTGTCCTAGTCATCGGATTTTTTATAATCGGAATTATTTCCAAGACAATTGATTTAATTGCCGAAAAGAGTACAGGATATCGAATTACAATTAAAGGATTTGTACCCATAATAAGAATTTTCGGATGGTTAATTATAATATATATAATTATCGCCGGAATTTTTAACCCGCCTCTTCCTACGATTATTACGGTGGCAGCATCATTAGGAATTGCAGTTGGTTTGGCTGCACAGGATATATTTAAAAATATTTTCGGCGGGATAATGGTTCTTTTTGACAGACCTTTTCAAGTTGGAGATAAAATCGAACTAGGTCAATATTACGGAGAAGTGATAAAGATCGGGCTGCGTTCAACAAGAATTGTTACACCGGATGACTCAACGGTAAGTATCCCAAACGGAGAAGTAATGAATAAATCGGTATCAAATACAAATTATGGAGAGCCATATTGTCAGGTAGTAGCAGAAATATTTTTACCAATTACCGTAAATACGGAAAAGGTAAGACAAATTGCATTAGAATCTGCTCAAGTATCTAAATATATATTTCTTAACAAACCTATTGTTGTACTATTTTTTAATGAGGTAAAAGAAAGAAGATCGTATTTAAAAATGAGACTTAAAGCTTATGTCATGGATATTAGATATGAATTTCAGTTTAAAAGTGAAATGACAGAAATTCTAATTAGAGAATTGCTAAAAGAGAAAATCATTTCTCCTGGAGATTTATTTTAACCCGGTTGTGCTGGCTTAATATGCACAACCAGATTAAAAAAATATATTTTGGACAGAAATTTTTGAAGCTATGAACTTACATATTTACCTCAATAACCCCGCAAGCAACTCTTGGGCCTGCATTACCGGAAGGTTGTGACTTAAGATCATCAGCCTCTCCATGTATAATAACACTTCTTCCAATAATATTATGAGTACCATAAAAAGTCATTAATGAATCAACCCATTCGTAATGCGCTTTACCATCTTTGCCAGCTTCCAAATTACCCATATCCCCAACATGCCTTATAGGATCATCCGGACCACCATGTTTTACTCCATCCGGATTGAAGTGACCTCCGGCAGAACTTCCGTCTGATGAAGTACAGTCACCAAATTCATGAATATGAAAACCATGTTTTCCGGGCTTTAAGCCTTCAACATCAGCCACTATTTTAATTCCACCGTTTACCTTTGTGAAAATAACAGTCCCTTTTACATCATTTCCTTTTGTTGGTCCCAAATTAGCAACAGCTTTGGTAATAGCAGTACTATCAGGTTTTTTCATCATTTCATCAGGTTCATATCTGCTTCCCTTGTTTTTTCCGCAGCTAAAAAAAGTTGAGATAACAAATATTAGAAGAAGCACTAGGATTGATTTTTTTATCATAATAGGTAACCTCATTAATTATTATTGGACAATTATTATTCCATCCATCCGCTTTGAATGGATCTTACAATAGAAATGATATATTCCACTACTGTCAAAAGTATAATTAAAAGTATGATGCATTCCAATACTGCCGCTGTTAAACAAAATTTTTGAATTCACGATATCTGCACTTGTAACGGTATGCGCCATTGAATCCTGGTTCACCCATGTAACTGTCGTTCCAACCGGTATATTGAGTGTATCAGGGATATAAGATATATTTTTCATCCAGATTTCATGTTCACCGCGAACATAATCGGATTTGTTTTTATTTCCGCATCCATATACTAATTCCACAATCAAACAAATTACAATAACTTGAAAAAATATTTTAACACTCGATAATCGGTTAGTAATCATTGCTGCCTCTCAGCTTCTTAAATTGTTCATTCGTTATTTCTGCTGCTTAGAAACTCTATTCAATATGCAAGTTACAAATTAGGATTTGAATATTCCTTGAGTTAAATCAAGGCTGTTACTTGAATAGGCAAGATATATAAACAGTTAATTAAAACGGAAAAAAACACGTTGGGTAATCTTCTTTCCAACTTCATAGAGACTCATAGTACCAATTGATGCCAAAATTATAGAAAAAGGTTCTATTGTATGCGTAAATCTTGGGTCTGCAAAATAAAGCATATGAACAAGGGTAATTGCGCCAATTGAAATGATTGAAAACATTGCAGCAGTATTTTTATCAGATTTAATGAAGCCGTAAATTGCTAAAAGCAGCAGGGGGAAACGTATTCCAATTTCCCAGAAAAATTTAGAACGGCCTGTCCACGTTTCTCCCCATGGAGGCATGGGACCCCATAGATCCCATAAATTCTCAAGTCTCTCAATAGCAAAATCGACAGGATTACTAAATACATAAGCGGCATAATCACTTAAAGATCCATTCAAAGTTTTTAAATGAACTCTCGGAAAGGTGGCTGTATCGGAATATTCGGTTGTAATGGATAGATTATGAGCAGCATTCTGACCAATGGTAAAATATCCTGTTCTGGTATATCCATAAATTAAAAAGACTAAAATTACAAGGCAGTACAATGCAAAATATTTATAAACATTATGATTCTTTTTTAAGATTAGATAAAAACTGAACAAAATTCCCACCGGTAAAAGTGTTGTCCTGATCATTGAAGCAAAACCCAAAGAAGCACCTGAAAGCATATATCTTTTTTTTATATAAAAATAAAGAGATAATGTTATAAAAAAAGCCGCCGGTACTTCAGATAAAACCCAATGCACATATTTTATCTGATTTGGGTAAATTGCCGTGATAGTAACTGCAATAAATGCAATGTATTTGCTTTTAAATCCTTCACGGCAGATTTTATATATTAGATAAACAGTAGCAGTAGATAAAATTACATTTAATATAACCAGACAAAGACCTAAATCGATAAAATTTTTAAATGGCAGAAAAAATGAGATTATTAAAGGAAATCCATTGGGAAAATAAATTGAATAGCGTCCCTCAAGCAGCATACCGGCCTGCTTTATATAGTTTTTCGAATCAATTGTATATCCTATTCCGTTTATAGAAAGGGAATAAATCCTCAGAAACAGGGCAAATAATAAGGTAAAAATCAAATATATATTTTCTTTAGCCTTTAATATTAAATTTTGATAATTAATTTTCAATCGATTCTCTTTTTAAAAGCCTTATAACAAAATTATTTAACTATAATAATATAACACTTATGTACATATTGTTAATTAGAATTTATTAACTCTGAAGGAAGGACAAATTTATAGCCGACTTTTCTATATTTTGCAATTTCCTTTTGAAGCAGCTTGAATTCTCCGGATGTAACAATAAACTCAGCCTCTTCACTTCTTTTCGTCCTTTCAATGATCTCTTTGAAATTTTCCAAAACATTAGCATTACTTTCTTCGCTTAAATTTGAAAGGGAATCTTCGGGAATTAATTGAAGTTTTCTTTTATTAAATTCTTCCTTTAATAAAGGATATACATCAGAGGAATAAAGTTTCGATTTTTCATCGATTATAAAAATCGTCGCTTCTGAAAATTTACCTAAAATATTTCTAATAGAACTTTTTAAACGGGCTTTAGAGTATTTACTGCTCAACTTGTATTCAATATCCGGAATAACATCATTAAATAAAATACCATATTTCTTTTTGTAATCATTTAATGTCTTTAAAAGTTCGGCTGCATTCTTTGAGGGTATTAATAATAATTCAAAAGTTTCCGGGATTGAAAGAAATATTTTAATATCATCAGTTCCTAAATTTGTAATTCCGGTAACAAAAATTCCAATATTGCCTGCATTACGGTTTATTGTTTTATCATAATAAAATTCTGCATTTAATTCCGGTTTGTTTCTTAAGGATACTTCTAAAAGAGTTTTACCGTTTATTTTTTGTTCTTCAGATTTGACATGTACATCATATTTTTTAAATGAAATAAATATTTCATTCAAGATTACCGTGATCGGTAGATCGGCCGGTACGGATATACTATACGAGACAGCTTTTTCTTCTGATGATTTAAATTTATTTCCTTTATATAAAGGCTTAATCCAGTTATCTTCAAAACCTAAATCATACAATGATTCTTTAAAAACTTTTTTTATTCCTGCCGTATCAATTTCTTCTTTATGCTCTGCTTTTAATATTCTGTCATTCCATAATAGATTCAGAGTAAAATTGACAATAAAGAGCAAAACCGCAATAATGATTAATGGAATAATAATTTTACGCTGGAGCGGAGATATCCCTTTGATAGAAAGATTCATCGGATAGAAAGATATAAATTATTTGTTCTTAAATTCAGGTTTTCGTTTTTCAAGAAATGCATTCGTTCCCTCTTTAAAATCTTCCGTACCGCAGCAAAGAGCAAACATAGCTGCTTCATAATTTTGTCCCTCTTTCAAAGAAATTTCATTAGTAGCATTAATTGCTTTGATTGCTAATCTAACTGCATTCTGCGGTTTTGCAGCGATTTTTTCAGCTAATTCAACTGCTTTTATAAGAAATTCTTCTTTTGGAAATAAATGATTAACCAGTCCGATTCTCAGTGCCTCATGTGCGGTTAATGTTTCACCTGTTAAAATATATTCCATTGCTCTGCCGGTACTTATTAATCTTGGGAGTCGCTGAGTTCCACCAAAGCCAGGTATAATACCTAGGTTTACTTCTGGCTGTCCAAATTTAGCATTTTCAGAAGCTAATCTTATATGACATGCTAAAGCAATCTCGCATCCTCCGCCTAAAGCAAATCCGTTTACAGCGGCAATAACAGGTTTTTCAAAGCTTTCAATTAAATTGTAAACTGCCTGTCCTCTTTCTGCAAATTCTTTCCCGCTTATCATATCGAGCTTATTAAGTTCGGAAATATCCGCACCTGCAATAAAAGCCTTTTCGCCGCTGCCTGTAAGGATAACTACTTTTACTTTTTCATCTTTTATTAATTCAGTAAAAGCTATTTTCAGTTCTGCCAGTGTTTCTATATTCAATGCATTTAATTTTTCCGGACGATTTACGGTTAAAATTGCAACTGAGTTTTTTATTTCTAATAGTAAATTTTCAAAATCCATTTTATTTCCTAATAACTGATAAATAATGGAAGCCTTATTTTTAAATCTAATCCAATGAACTGATTTGTCTGAAAGAAATTGTAAGTTGCCATAATTTCCATCATAAACATCGAAATACCCACTCCCCCGCTTATACCTATCTTTGAAGTTGTTTCAGTATAATTTGCTTTATTTGCTGTCGGCTTAAACTCGTTTAGCTTTTCCAGATAGACATATGATCCTGATACTTCAACTACTGGCATAAACAAAACTACTTTCTCAAGCAAAGGAGCAAAATAATATCGAATCCCCAAATTAATCGGAATAGCAGTTGTAGAAAAATTAGTATAATCTGTTATTTTATAAAAGTCCTGTGAACCGGGAAATTGTTCATACCCTACTTTTGCAAATAAAAAGAAGGGTAAATACTCATTATCCGTATATGAAAATTCTACATTAAAGCCGTAACCTAAATCAGATGAATTGGAAAAATAATTTATCGGAAGACGGGGACCAACACCGAACGAAATAAATACACCTCTTGCTTTTTCCGCAGGAGGATTATCCGCGAATGATGTTGAGACGAATGGAAATATAATTAGGATAAAAAGTATTTTTTTCATAATTAAAAATACAAAATATAAATTCTTGCCAAAATGATTGATTTAACTTCCCTTCTTTGATAATCCCGGAAGAAGAAAAATACCGGTTAATAAGAAATGAGCCGGAAGAAGAAAAGTGTTAAAATTCTTGCTTACGGTGAAAAAACCTTCCCATGCATTATATTGTGATGCAAAAAGTAAATGGATAATTATTTCCGATTCGGAACCAAATAAGAGAAAGTTTATCCATAAAACCGAGAAAGAAAACACTGTCAGCCAATAGATGTTTTGAAAATATTTTATTAGAATTCCTGTAATCATAGCTGCCATGAAAAAAGAAGCAAACGAATAATAATTAATGCTTTCTTTTCCCAGAGGTATAAACTTATAGGCAAAAAGTAAAATAATTATTAATACATTAAATGAAAATCTGAACTTCGAAAAAGAACTCAAATAAATTAAAAATAAGAAAAAGGATATTAACTGCAATGAATTCCATACAAGGTAAACCGGGAAATCCGCAATTGAAGAAAAACCGAATTCATAAAAGTATTCAGGATCGCCCAATTCAATTTTTTTCAGAAAGAAAAGAATTACCAGGATTACCAAAAGCGGTGTAATTAGAAGGTAAATATAAAATGTGTTTTTTTTATAGGGAGGATTCTTAAAAACATCTAGAAAAAACTCCTTTTCAATTTTTCTTAGTATAATGATTATTGGAAGGAATAAACTAAGTTGAAACCGGAAGCCGAAAAGAATAAGATATGTATCCAGATCGAAATATCTTAATGTAATGCCTATTATATTTATAAAAATTAATATTAAAATAATGGAGGTGTAGCTGATACCTTTATTCACAGTATTATTTTCCGCCCGGCTTAAGATTTGAATTTTTAATTTCCATTTTTTTCAAGTCGGTACCTATTCCATGTTTATAAACCAATGCACCTCCGTGCTCTCCTGTTTCATAGACCAACAATGCACCAATTAACGCCAAAATAATAAATGAATATCTTATTATTCCGGTAAATCTTTTTTTTATAACAGCCGCAGTTCTTATAATAAGTAAGAAAGAAAAAAACCAGAGTGTAATATTAGCATAATCTTCATGTGCATTTATTGCCTCGAAAGAAATTGATACTCCTTTTTTGCTAAGCAGCCTGGCAGCGTCTTTTGCCTGATTGCCTGTTAATACGGCCGCAATTAATCCCAATAACCCGAGAAATAAAAATAAATATGCAGTTTTGGATAGAAATTCCTTTTTAAGTATGATTCCCAGAATTTCAAATAATACATATGCCAATAAAAACGCGATCGGAAAATGAACTGTATCTGGATGAATTTTTGAGAGAAATTCCATTAAATCTGATAGTAAAATTTCTAAAGTTTCAAATATGAGAATTAAAAGATATATAAATTTCCATAAAAGTTATTAATCCATTTAAAAGTATAATTTTAATAATGCACCTTATACAAAAATAAACCTTTGGCAGGAACAGCTTCACCTGCGGCAATCCTATTCCTTGCCGAAAGTACTTCATCAATATAATTTTTGTCCAAATTATTTTTTTCAGCATAAAGCAGTGTGCCAACAATAGTCCTAACCATGCCGTGCAAATATCTATCCGCTTCAATTAAAAAAAATATCAGTTCTTTTGTTTCTTTCCATTTAATGTTAAAAATATTGCAAATCTTATTTTCAGTATCCGATATTGTTCTGCAGAAGGAAGTAAAATCTCTCTTACCAACCAAATATTTACTTAACCCATTTAATTTGATGCAGTCAATTTCTTCATGATAAAAATAAGAGAATTTATCATAAAAAGGCGATTTATGTTTAGAAAATATATAAAGATAAGTTCTTAACTTTGCATCACTGCGTGCATTGAAATTTACATCTGCTTCCTCCATCTTTTTGATTGAAATATCTTTAGGAAGTAATGAATTTAACGAATAGGAAAATCTATAAATATCTAATTTCTTTTCTGTCTTAAAATTAGCTGTTTGTCCAATAGCATGTACTCCGGAATCAGTCCGCCCAGAACCAATTAAATTTATATATTCTTTAGTAAGAATCTTAATGGAATCCCTTAAAACCTGTTGAACCGTAGCCGCATTCCGCTGAATCTGCCATCCGGCATATTTGGTACCATCATATTGGATAATTAATTTGTAATTAAATACCTGCTTTAAAGATGTCATCTTTCAAATACCCGTTCATACGTGATCTAAATAAGATTATGCGATTAATTTAACAAAAAAAATATTCTGTGATAATATACATACTCCCATACTATTATATAATTTATTTTAATAACGATACAAAGAAAAATAAGATTATGCTCTGGACAATTTTTATTTTACTTTTAATATTATGGCTGATTGCGGTTATTTTAGCTTATACTCTGGGTGGACTTATACACATCCTCTTAATATTTGCTCTAATAATAATTGTAATAAAAATAATTCAGGGCAGAAAAACTTCATAATAATTCATAAAAAAGTTTAAAGGAGAAAATATCAAGACCCGTTATTAATATCCCTTTATCTTCTCCAAAAAATTTTATTAATATATATCCAATAAAACTTATACTCCCTACAAAAAATTACCATTAGCCAGATCATTCGCGGATTGAGAATATCAAGAGGTCCTACATTCCTGTTTGGAAGCAGCGGAAGGATAATTACTGTTATAATTGCCAGCTTTATTGTGCATAAAGATAATCATTCTATTTTATGTAGACAGTTTTAATATTTACAAATTCTTTAATTCCCAAAGGTGAAAGTTCTCTGCCATATCCGGATTCTTTAATCCCTCCGAACGGAAGTCTCGGGTCAGATTTTACAAATGCATTTACGAAACAGTTTCCTGCCTGAAGCTCCTTTTCTGCTATTCTCTTCCCTCTCTCTTCATCTGCAGTGAAAACAGCCGCACCTAATCCAAAATTTGTATCATTGGCAACTTTGACTGCTTCTTTTTCATCATCTACCTTTATTAATGCAGCAACAGGACCAAATATCTCTTCATCATAAGCAGGCATACCTTTTTTTACTTCTGCTAATACAGTTGGCGGATAGTATGCTCCTGCATCTTCACTGATCTTTCCACCTAATAGAAGCTTTGCACCTTTTTCAATACTGCTTTGAACCTGCTTATGTAAATCGTCTCTAAGACTTATGCTTGCCTGCGGTCCCAAACTATTCTCTTTATTAAAAGGGTCTCCCATCTTTTTTTCCTTCATAAGCTGGAAGAACATCTCTTCAAATTTTTTGTAAACCTTATCCACAACAATAAAACGTTTTGCAGCAATACAGCTTTGTCCCCCATTTATAAGCCTGGAGGTTACGCACGTTTCAACGGTTTTTTCTAAATCGGCATCTTCAAGAACTACATATGGATCACTGCCACCCAATTCCAGAACAGTTTTTTTCAAAACAGAACCTGCTGTAGATGCAACTGATTTTCCTGCCGGAACGCTTCCTGTTAAAGTAACAGCTTTGATATTCTTGTTCTTTATAACTTTATCCATCTTGGAGGATGAAACTACAATCGTCTTAAATAAACTTTCAGGGAATCCCGCTTCTTTTAAAAACTTCTTCAATTGCAAAAGCACACCCAGTAACATTGGATGCATGTTTAAGTACACTCGCATTACCTGCCATTAAATTTGGTGCTGCAAATCTGAAAACCTGCCAGAAAGGAAAATTCCAGGGCATAATTGCAAGTATTACACCTAAAGGTTGATAAGAGACATAACTTTTTGAAGCATCTGTTTTTATCTCTTCGTCAGCAAGAAAACCTTCAGCATTATCTGCGAAAAATTCACAAACCCACGCACATTTCTCAATTTCAGAAAGGGATTGTGCGAAAGGTTTACCCATTTCAAGAGTCATGAGCTTAGCAAATTCTCCTTTTCTATTCATCAGTACCTCATATGCATTTTTCATTTTCCCGGCACGATGAGAAAAGCTTGTATTTTGCCATTCTATAAAGATTTTATTTGATTTCTCTAATATTTCTTTAATTTCACCATCATTCATATCGGAAAATTCTTTAATCTCTTCCCCTGTTGCAGGATTTATTGACTTAGCCATTGCTGCCTCTTATTTATTAAATATTATGAAATAAATAATGAATTTTGTGAATTAGTTAAAGCGGCATTATCACATAATGCGAATTTAATGAAATTGTTTGAATAAGATTTAACTTATACCGGATTACTCATTTTCAGTATTTATTTACGCTTTTAATTTCCCGGAATTAGATTATTCTTTTTATAACAACTAAGGTTTTATCATCTGAATATTTACCGTTTTTTGAAAATTTAATTACATCATCAAGAATTATATATATAATTTCTTTTGGAGAAAATTGTTTTGATTTTTTAAGTTGAATCAGCAAGCGTTCTTCTCCATAATCTTTAAACTCAGCGTTTGTTGACTCTGTAACCCCGTCAGAATATATTAATAATACATCCCCCTTTTCAAAATTTATGTTCTCTATCGTATATTTTGCCTTTGGTGCCGGGCCTAAGACAGGTCCGGTAGGATCCAGGGTTATAACCTTATCGGAATCACCCTTTATAAAAAAAGGAGGGTTGTGGCCTGCATTTGCGTATAAAAATAAGCCTCCTTTGTCGGCGGATAATTCACCATAAAATAAAGATGCGAATTTATCATCTGAAAAGATTTTATTTACCAGCTGGTTTGTTCTTTTTATAAGGGGCGATATTTTAATCTCAAAAGTTGTTGCCATCCTTAAAGCACCTGCAATATACATTGCTTCTGCGGCAGCCCCTACTCCTTTACTGGCCGCATCACCAACAGTTACGCCAAGTCTATCCCCATCATCTCCAATTTCAAGATAATCAAAAAAATCACCCCCTACTATTTCGGCAGGATCAGTCACACCAAAAAGTTCATAATTATGAAAACGGTATTCATGTTCGGGCAGTATACTCTTCTGGATTTCCCTTCCTTTATCAAGGTCCGCTTTGAAGAATTTAGCCCGTTCAGAATATTTCCTTTGCTTTATCTGGGATGTTAAAGCTGTTGCAATAATATTTAATGTTATTCGGAAATCTTCATTAATGTTCTCGCTATTTAACGCAAGCAAATATTCATAATAAATCTTCCCATTTACCTTTATTTTATCCCCTACTCCTGAAGATGAAAATTTAAGTATCCCTTTTTGTTTTAATATCTCATTAGTTTCAACCCCAACAATTGTCCTTTGTTTTGCAATGAGGTCGAAAATAGGATAATCCTTTATTAGGATTTCAAAATCGGGATCTATCATTTTAACTTTACCCGTTTGAAAGAGAAGGATATAACTACGTTTTTCAGCATCAAGTTTCCAAACCCTTCCTCCATTAATATTTATATTTTCATTCTCTATAATTTGGGTAACAACTGAAATAAGCATATCTTTATCTTTTCCAAAACTTTGTGAAGCTATTGTCTCAACAGTTTTGTATAACTTTCTTTGCTCCATATTTATCCTTATGTTTTATATTAACTTACGCAAATATAATTATTTATAATCGAATTATGTCGACAGGAAAACTGAGGTAATTTGAAAAATTTAAAACAATTATCTTGAATAAAAATCAATCATTTCCTGGATAGCTCTTTTACAAACTGCACAAAAATTATTAACGGAAATTGAACGCATTTCACAATCTTCCATTGGACGGTAAATCCCTTTATCAACATAACCCCCTCCTTTAAAAGCTCCAACAGTATTTTTATATTCCGGCTTTTCCGGAGTTGGAATAGGTGTAGATTTATCGACCAGGTCTTCCCACTTTAATTTAAAATCAACTAAGGTTGTTAAATTCGGTTCGGTTGGCTCAACCTTAAAATTGTAGAAGTTTTTATAGGGTGAATTTCTCTCCGAATATTCATCTGCCAGATAGGAAAAGCCGTGCCCAAATTCATGCGCAAAGATATATTCCGAATATGGATTCCTGCTCACACAAACAGAATAATAATTATAAATTGCGCCGCCGCCGTACTCACTTGTATTAACCAATATGTAAATCTGATCATAAGGAGCATTGGAAGCAACATCCCTTACTTTTTTATTATCTGTTGTCATCAAATAACGTTTTAAATTAAAGGTGTAAAATGATGAATTTAATAAAGTTTTTCTCCAAACATGATCTCCAGGTATATCTGTTCCTTCTTCTTCAGAAGGAGCTTGGATACCCCAAATATTAAATTTATCTTCGTTTTCTTTAAACGGTGATGAATTGAAAAGATAACCCGCAAATCTTTTGCAGTCATCCTTAAATTTATCCATTTCTTCCCTGGTATAGCCCTCCGGGATAATTACTATATCAACTTTTTCAGAAGGATCTCCTGAATACTGGACTTTAAACGATTCATATTCATTGTCCCTTTCAGTCTTAATAAAATAATTTTGAGGATCTATTTTATAAGTAAATTTTTTAATAAAATTATTCTCCCTGTTCCTGCTGAAAAATTCAACCCTAATATTCGCTTTTGGAAAAGGCATCACAAATGTCTCCGAAAAAGTTTTGGTTGTTCTCTTTGCTTCTTCAGTTGTCTGCCATTCATGGAATAATGTAGAATAAGTTCTGGAATAAATCTCTTTATTTGACGAATCATCAAAAACTTCGGCTTTATAACTTCCATAATTGAATTTATCAATTAAGTTAATGTGAGAGCCACCCCAAATAGGCTCTTCTTTTAATTCATCAATTGCATAGTAATCATCCGCACTGTCACCGGTATGATAATAATCGATACGTAATGTTTTATTTTGAAAGTAATCATCAAATTTTATTTGGGCAAAAAGCGGTAAAGAGAGCAATAAAATAAAGAATATACTTTTCATTTAAATTTTTTTTATTATTAATAAAAGTTACGCAGTTGTACAGATGACATCTTTAGAAAGAAAATTTATTTCAATTATTTATTAAAACGTGAGGTCAGATAACATCTTATTTTTAAAAATTAAGATGTCATCTTTCAAATACCGATTCTTACTTAATTCCAGCATTAAAGTAGACTGGAAGGAAAAATCATTATAATATTTTTCTGGAACCCGGTTTTATTAACGGTATATTTTTACTGCATAAAACACAATTTTCCCGTGTATATGTATCGGCATTTATTTGTAATGTTGTAAATAAAGGATAATCGAACTTCACTTTACCACCGCTTCTATCTACAATGGCTCCTATTCCTACAACATTTGCTTTGTTATCGTTGACAATATTAATAACTTCATAAACCGACCCCCCCGTGGTTATTACATCTTCACACACCAGAACTTTTTCATTTTCACTTAAACTAAAACCTCTTCTTAAAGTCAAATTTTTATCTTCTCTTTCTGCAAATATAAATTTTTTATTTAATTGCCTGGCTACTTCATAACCGACAATTATACCCCCCATTGCCGGTGCTACTACTGTTTCAAATTCATAAGATGCAAATTGCTCTGAAATTAATGTACATATTTGTTTTGTATAGTCCGGATACTGCAGAACCTTTGCACATTGAAAATAAACATTGCTGTGTTTACCCGAAGTCAATAGAAAATGTCCTTCTAAAAGGGCTCCGGTTTCACGGAATATTCCTAATATTTCATTTTCATTTAAGCTCATTTAATAATCCCTCCCCGAAAATTTTAATTTATTTACTTTAGTTTTGCAGGAATCGGTATTTTAAAGATGACATCTTTATTTCATAAGAATACGGTTTCTTATTTATTTACATTCTAATAAAAAATTAAATATAATTTTCTTTTATAAAGATGTCATCTTTATATGCCTGTGTAATTTCACTTATTTATTTAAGTTTTCTATTTTCTCTGCAAGTTTAAAATCCTTATCAGTTACTCCTCCCTCATTATGTGTTGATAATATAATCTTAACCTTATTATAAGAATGAATATTAATATCCGGGTGGTGATCCATCTTTTCCGCTTCATCTCCCAGTTTATTAACAAAATTAAGAGCAGATTTGAAATCTTTTAATTTGTACTCTTTTTCAATATGATTACTTACAAACTGCCATC
The DNA here is from genome assembly GCA_963740945.1 of uncultured Bacteroidota bacterium. Taxonomy (GTDB): domain Bacteria; phylum Bacteroidota; class Ignavibacteria; order Ignavibacteriales; family Ignavibacteriaceae; genus CAVQBP01. The sequence continues at coordinate 146,844 of CAVUGE010000025.1, forward strand.
CACCCATCTTTTTTAACTTTTCATCCCTATCATTTTCATTTAATAAAGCCATATAACCTCCTGCTGTATATCATAATTTATTACCATCATTTAAAATAAAAAAAGCGTCTTATAAATTTAAGACGCTTTTTACTAATATTCTGTAATTTATACCAAAATATTTATTTGGATTCGCCTGAATCGGATTTTTCTTTTGCTTCATCTGGAATTTTAACATCCAGATCCTCATCGATAAAGATTAATTCATCTGTTTTTTCTATATATTTGGCAACAATTTTAGTTCCTTCTTTGAAAGAGCCTCTTAATATTTCTTCCGCCAAAGGATCTTCAACATATTTCTGAATTGCTCTTCTCAATGGTCTTGCACCGTATTTCTGATCGAATCCTTTCTCTACAAGGAAATTCTTAGCAGATTGATCAAGTGTAATTTCCATTTTGTTTTCACGTACATTCTTAAGGAGATCCCTTAATTCTATATCGATAATTTTTAGTATATCTGCTTTTTCAAGATTTCTAAATACAATGGTTTCATCAACTCTATTTAGGAATTCAGGATTAAATAACCGCTTCATTGCATCTTCAACAGTATTTTTAAGGCTGGCATACCGGTCTTCGGATTTTTCTTCACCGAAACCGAATGAACCAATATTTTTTATATCCCTTGCTCCTATATTAGAGGTCATTATTATAATCGTATTCTTAAAATCGACCTTTCTTCCAAAACTGTCGGTTAATATTCCATCATCAAGTACCTGAAGAAGTATCCCGAAAATATCCGGATGAGCTTTTTCAATCTCATCAAAAAGAACTACTGAATAGGGTCTTCTTCTTACTTTTTCAGTAAGCTGGCCGCCTTCTTCATATCCAACATATCCCGGAGGTGCACCAACTAACCTGGAAAGAGAGAATTTTTCCATATATTCGCTCATATCCATTCTAATAAGAGCATCTTCGGTATCGAATAAATACCGGGCTAAAGCTTTACAAAGTTCAGTTTTACCTACACCGGTCGGTCCTAAGAAAATAAAACTGCCTATTGGTCTGTCCGGACTTTTCAATCCCGCTCTTGTTCTTCTAATTGCTTTAGCTAACTTTTGAACAGCTTCATCCTGTCCTACTATATAATTTTCAAGAGATTCAGACATTTTTAATAATTTTTCCGATTCAGTTTGAGCTACTCTATTAACCGGAATCCCGGTCATCATTGCAACAACTGTAGCTACATCTTCCTCACTTACGTCATGAACGATATCTCTTGTTTTAGCTTCCCATTCACGTTTTGCAATTTCAAGATCCGATTGTAAATTTCTTTCTTTATCCCTAAGCCTTGCAGCTTCTTCGTAATCTTGTTTTTTTACAACTGAGGCCTTTTCCTGTCTAACTTTTTCAATATTTTCCTCAAGCTGAAGAACTTCTTTTGGTACTTCAAAGTTTCCCATATGCACCCTTGAACCTGCTTCATCAATTACGTCTATAGCTTTATCAGGCAGATGTCTATCGGTGATATACCTGTTGCTAAGCTTCACGGCAGAATCAATAGCTTCTTTAGAATACCTGACATGATGATGTTCTTCATATTTGAATTTGATGTTCTCAAGTATTTGAATTGTTTCATCATAACTAGGCGGTTCTATCATTACTTTTTGAAACCTTCTATCCAGAGCACCATCGGTTTCAATGAATTTTCTATATTCATCCAAAGTTGTTGCACCAATACATTGTATATCACCTCTTGCGAGGGCCGGTTTGAACATATTTGAAGCATCTAATGAACCTGAAGCCCCGCCCGCACCAACAATAGTATGGAGCTCGTCAATAAAAAGGATTACATCGCTGGCTTTTTCAAGTTCATTCATCAAAGCTTTCATTCTTTCTTCAAACTGTCCTCTATATTTCGTACCTGCAACCAAACCTGCAAGGTCAAGAGTTACTACACGTTTGTCCTGAAGAATTCTCGGTACTTTCTTTTGAATAATTCTCAGAGCTAAACCTTCGGCTATTGCAGTTTTACCTACTCCCGGCTCGCCGATTAAAACAGGATTATTCTTTTTTCTTCTGCTTAATACCTGCGCTACCCTTTCAATTTCTTTTTCACGTCCAACAACGGGATCTAGTTTATCTTCACCCGCAAGTTTTGTTAAATCTCTTCCAAAGTTATCTAATACCGGAGTTTTTGTCCTTTCAACCTTTTTGTCAGGTGGTGGAACTGCTCCTGAAGGATCTTTAGAAGTCTTGCTGCTTAACATAGAATTCAATTCTGATCTGGCTGAATCATAAGTTACATTAAATTGATGTAGTATTTGTGTTGCAATATTGTCCTCATCTCTTAATAATGATAAAAGAAGATGTTCTGTCCCTATGACATCCGCTTTATATATTTTCGATTCAATTTGCGTGATTTTTAAAACCTTTTCAGCTTGTTTAGTTAAAGGAATATTTCCAATTGTCAAAGTTCCCCCTGAGGTTCTTACTGTATCTTCAACAGCTTTTTTCAATTTCATTAAATCACAATCCAAATTTCGTAAAATTCTAACAGCAACTCCCTGGCCTTCCCTAATAATTCCTAGGAGAAGATGCTCAGTTCCAATATAATCATGCCCAAGTCGAAGAGCTTCTTCCCGGCTTAATCTGATAACGTCTTGAAGTCTGTCAGAAAAGTTTCCGTCCATAATTTTAATTCCTCATTTCTTTAAATAATTTCTTTTTTAACGGCATAAACAGCTAATTAGTTTCATTAATATATAAACAGCTTATTCTTCATTCAAGATAGGCTCTCATAACCTAAAAATAATTACATTTAAAGTCAAAGAATAAAGCCATAGTAAATATTATTAATATTAAAACCAAATATTATACCAAGTTAATTAATAAAATTGAATTATCTTACAAAAGATAATAAATCAATTTAATTTCAAAATTAAATCTAATTTAATAACAAATAATTAAAGATGTTGTCTATTTAACAATAATATGCACAGCTTCTATACACTTTTTTCTAAAAAATAATTGATTAAGGTGTAAATAAGTATTAAAATTAAGAATCAAATTTATAAAAGGGAGAATAATGGAAGCTATAACAGGTTTATCACTAGTTTTAATCATAGCAATTATATTCGTTTTAATCGTTTTTCTTTATTTTGTTCCTATCGGACTATTTATTACGGCATATTTTTCCGGAGTAAAGGTAAAGATATTTAAAGACTTAGTAGGAATGAGGTTGAGAAAAGTGCCGCCGGTAGTAATTGTGCGAAGTATGATCACAGCCACTAAAGCCGGAATTAAAATAGATCAGGGAAAACTGGAAGCACATTTATTGGCCGGAGGAAATGTAGTTAGGGTAATTAATGCATTGGTGTCAGCAGACAAGGCAAATTTGGGTCTGTCATTTGAGCGTGCAACTGCTATCGACTTGGCAGGAAGGGATGTACTTGAAGCTGTCAAAATGTCAGTTATTCCGAAAGTAATTGAAACTCCGCTTGTTGCAGCCGTTGCTAAAGATGGTATTCAGTTAAAAGCAATAGCAAGAATCACAGTTAGGGCAAATATTGATAGATTAGTCGGTGGAGCCGGTGAGGCAACAATTCTGGCGAGGGTTGGTGAAGGTATTGTTTCAACTATCGGTTCCAGTGATAATCACAAACAGGTTTTAGAGAATCCTGACAGAATTTCCAAAAGCGTTCTTGCTAAAGGGTTGGATTCGGGTACTGCTTTTGAAATTTTATCCATTGATATTGCAGATGTTGATATAGGACAAAATATTGGTGCAATTCTTCAAACTGATCAGGCTGAAGCAGATCTTAAAGTTGCAAGAGCAAAAGCAGAAGAAAGAAGAGCTGCGGCAGTTGCAAGCGAACAGGAAAATATTGCTGAAATTGCTCGGCAAAGATCAAGAGTTGTTGAAGCTGAAGCCGAAATTCCTAGAGCAATGGCTGAAGCTTTCAGATCCGGAAATCTGGGAATTATGGATTATTATAATATGAAGAATATTCAAGCTGATACCGAAATGAGAGAATCGATTGCAAAGCCTGAAAAGAAAAAGGATAAACCCGACTAATGGAAGATTTTATAAAAATTCTCATCTGGGTTATAGTAATTATCATTTTTTTTAGCTCATTCTTTAAAAAGAAGGATAAAGGGAAGCAAAAATCACAGCCTCCTCAAAGAACTAATGAAAATGATATGACTGGAAATCCTCAAAAAATTGAATCCATCCCTAAAACAGCACAAAGTAAAGAAGAAATAGATTCATATAATGATATGCTTTCCGAAATAGAAAATCTATTCAAAAAAGATAATGAACTAAAAACAAAAACTTCCGACAAAACAAGAATTGAATCTCATGAGGCTAAAAAGACAACAGCTCAAAATGAAATACAATGGCATCAAAGAACGGCTTCTGAACATACTTTGATTACGGATTGGGAAAAAGATGAAAAGAACCTCGAAAAAAAGGCGGCAGTTGATTTTAATATAGAAAATAAGGCAAAAAAATTTGAAGAAATGATGAATAAAAAAAGCGAACCGATAGGTATATTTAAGCATACAATAAAAGAGAAGCTAAACCATCCGGAAACACTGAAGGATTATATTTTAATATCTGAGATTATAGGAAAACCAAAAGCAATGCGTAGATGATTCAAAAAAAATATAAGTTAAAACGATTAGGAGATTCGGGCTTTACTAAGGAAACTGTAGATGAAGCCCGTTTTTCAATTAACTATAAAAATGAATTAAATCCTGCTCAATATGAAGCTGCATCGGCAGTAGAAGGTGCTTATTTAATAATTGCAGGAGCCGGTACCGGTAAAACACGTACACTCGTTTATAGAGTAGCCAGATTGGTTGAAACAGGTTACAAACCTGAATCAATCCTTCTTCTTACTTTTACCCGAAAAGCTGCTAATGAGATGATGAACCGTGCTTCGATTTTACTTGATAATAGATGCGCAAAAATTCTTGGGGGAACTTTTCATTCTTTTGCAAATTTAACTTTAAGAAAATATGCTAAAGCTATTGGACTTGATTCTTCATTTACTATTCTTGACCAGGGAGATTGTGAAGACGTCATAAATCTAATCCGATCACAAGCTGGTTTTATTTCTAAAGAAAAAAGATTTCCAAATAAACAAACCCTTAATAAAGTTTTCAGTTTAAGTGTAAATACCGGTAGAAAAATACCTGATATAATTGAAGAAAACTATCCTCATTTTTTAGATGACCTGGATAAAATTTTACAAATTCAAACCGTATTTAATGATTATAAGAGAAAAAACAATCTGCTTGATTATGATGATTTACTCGTTTATTTAAGGGACTTTTTATTGGATTTTGGACCTGCTGCCAAATCCCTTTTGTCAACAATAAAATTTGTTATGGTTGATGAATACCAGGATACTAATAAACTTCAGGCTGATATTGTCAAAGGCTTATGCCGGATTAATAAAAATATAATGGTTGTTGGCGATGATTCACAATCGATCTATTCTTTTCGGGGAGCTAACTTCAAGAATATTATTGAATTTCCCAAACTATTTGATAATGTTAAAATCATTAAGCTTGAAGAAAATTATAGGAGCGTACAGCCTGTTCTTGATTTTACAAATCATATTATTGCCGGTTCCATTGAGAAATATGAAAAGCATCTGTATACCAAAAAAAACGGCGGAGAATTGCCGGTAATAATTGCTGCTGCTTCTGAAAATCTGCAGTCAAAATTTATTGCTGAAAAAATTTTAGACTTACGTGAAGAGGGTGTCTCTTTAAAGGATATTGCTGTTCTCTTCCGTTCTTCATTTTTTTCTTTTGACCTGGAAATAGAATTAACGAAAGCAAATATCCCGTTTCAGAAATTCGGAGGTATGAAATTCGTTGAAACCGCACATATAAAAGATGTGCTCGCTTTTTTAAGGATTTCCGCAAATCCTAAAGATGTTGTTAGCTGGTATCGTGTTTTACTTCTCCATGAAGGTGTAGGACCTAAAACAGCACAAAAAATCTTAGATGAACTGGCAACCGCACGATTAACAATTAAGGCAAATCCAGATGCTCAGACTTCTTTCAGATATAATGATAAAATAGCAGGTTTATTCCAATTGTTATATAAACTGCATACCGGGAAAGAATTGCCCTCAGAAAAAGTACAGATGATCTTCGATTATTATTGGCCTTTATTCAAAAATAGGTATGATGATTATAATAAACGGAACAAAGATTTAGAGATCTTTCATAACATTTCTGAAAATTATAAGTCTCTGGACAACCTTCTTGCAGATATGGCAATTGAACCGATAATTGACAGTGTAGTAGATATTGATGCACCCGATAAAGAAGAAGAATTTGTTACATTATCAACAATTCATTCTGCCAAAGGATTGGAGTGGCATTCAGTTTTTATAATTCATGCAGTTGAAGGATACTTCCCTTCCAGCAGATCAGTCGAGAATTTAGATTCATTGGAAGAAGAAAGAAGACTTATGTATGTCGCTTCAACAAGAGCAAAACAGAACCTTTTTGTCACATATCCAATGAATATGTTCGATCGGGAAGCAGGCATGACATTATCAAAACCTTCCCGGTTTATTTCAGAAATGAAACCGGAACTTGCAGAGGGATGGCTTCTTGATGATGAATTTTAACTTTTTGTGCAAATGCAAAGATGGCATCTTTAAAAAGAATAATCATTTTTTTTATTTTAATCTAAGTTCAGATAAAACCTTATTTTAAAAAATAAAGATGGCATCTTTCAATACCGGTTCTTGCTTAACTTCAGCAGTTATTAATTATTATTGTATATTAATACATGCCGGAAATAATAATTATAACTTTAGTATTGCTTTTCTTTGCAGTAAATATTTCCTTCATTTTTCTTTTAAAAGTAATTCCTGAAAATAACTGTACTTCACAGATTAAATATTTAGATTTTTCAATTGTAATCGCTGCAAAAAACGAAACGGAAAATATTTCATCCCTTATTGACGCTCTTCACAATATCAAATATCCGGAAGAAAACTTTGAAACGATCATAATCGATGACGATTCAACAGATAATACTTATAAAATCGCAGAAGAGTTAATAAAAAATAAATGCAATTTTCATCTATATCAGGTAGAGGAGAAAGAATTTCCTGCCAAAAAAGGTGCATTAAGCTTCGGGATTAAAACAGCAAAAAATCCCTTTGTTCTTATAACCGATGCTGATTGTGTGCCGGAAGAAGAATGGTTAAATTCTTATGCTGAAAAATTCAAGGAAGGATATGATTTTATCTTTGGAAATGCACCATTAATTCAAAGCAGTTCCTTTGTAAATAAAATTTCCTGTTTTGAAAACCTTAGAAGTTCTATACTTACATTTAGTGCTGCGAATGCCGGAATTCCGTATTCTGCATCTGCCAGGAATTTCGGCTTCAAGAAATCTTCATTTGAAAAAATAAAAGGTTATTCAAACACTACTCAAACTTTGAGCGGCGATGATGATCTGCTTTTAAGGGAAGCTATAAAATATAATCTAAAGATTGGGACGGTACTTAATAAAGGGTCGTTTGTCTATTCCTCTACGAAAAACAGCCTCAAAGAATATTTTAACCAGAGAGCCCGCCATACAAAAACTTCTTTGTATTATCTGCCGGGCAGACAATTCTTTCTATCTTTATGGCATTTAATAAATTTATTCTTCTTGTTTTCCCCTCTTCTGATGTTTTTCAATAATCTGTTCGGATTATTATTTTTAATAAAATTACTAACAGATTTTATTATAGTTGAGTCCCAGCAAAAAAAATTTAGCTACAATTTTAATCTGCTTGAGATTTTTTGGCTTCAAATATTTTATGAAATATTTTTAATTATTCATTTTGTAAACGCATTATTCAAAAAAGATAAATGGAAGTAAATATTAAAAACCGGGAAACAAAGAACAGAAATGCTACATGGCTGAATCCCGGGCATCCTAATTTTGAAAGATGGAAACGTGCAAGGGATCTTTCAATTGAAAGAGGAACGTTTGTTAAATCAATTATTGAAAAATATTTAGTCTGCAGCAGTTTATCTATACTTGATTTAGGTTCCGGTGAAGGAGGAACTTCAGTTATTTTATCCAGAAAGAATAATGTAACAGCTTACGATTTTAATCCGGCCAGGTTTATCAATCAAAACAATAATACTGAAGATTTTAATAAAATAAATGGGGATGCATCAAAACTTCCTTTCAAAGAGAATTCTTTTGATTTGATAATCCTTCAGGATGTTATTGAACATTTATATGATATTAATAAAGTAATTATTGAAATCAATAGGGTACTAAAACCGGGAGGTTTTATATATATAAGTACTCCCAATAAGTACTCAATCTTCAATATTATTTCAGACCCTCATTGGGGATTGCCGGCTATTTCCTTATTAAAAAGAAAAAATATTATAAAGTATTTTCTTAAATACTTCAGAAGAAATGAGATAAATAGAAAAGATATCCCCCAGCTTTTCTCTTTAAGAGATATTATAAAACATTTTTGTAATTATTTTGAAATTAAATTAGAGACGCAACATTCTGTAGAACAGTTGTTAAGGGGTAATAAAGGAATAATCTGGAGCGATTTTCATTTAGGGCTGGTTAAGTTGATACAGATCCTGAGAATGGGAAAGCTGCTGCAGTTAATTTCGAACAATAAAATAGGTCTTATAAATCAATTCTTTAATCCCACGTTTTATATAATATTGAAAAGATATTAGGTATTGATCTTTTTCCCAGATACTAATAAACTAGTTCTCAAGATAAATTATTAATTGAAAGATTTTTACTATTTTTTATAGCGTATCTGAAGCGGAGGTGGAGCGAAGGTGGAGCGGAGGTGGAGCGTATGTGAAAAGTATTTGACCTATTATTAAATAAGGGGAATATGAGATGGTTCAAATAATTTATTTCCAGAAAGTAAAAGTGAGTTTTTGATTAGTAAATCAAAACCAATATATTTATTACCTATAATTTTTGAGAAATGGATTATAAAGAACTAGCAAACAAAGCAGTTGAAGCAAAATCAAAAGCTCTCCCTACTTACTCTAAATTTCATGTAGGAGCAGCTTTGCTTACAAAAGATAATAAAGTGTACCAGGCAGGGAATATTGAAACAAGTTCCTACAGCCTGACTATATGCGGCGAAAGAACTGCTTTATTCAAAGCCATTTCAGAAGGAGAAAGAGAATTTAAAGCCATAGCAATAGCCAGTGATGATCCTGATTTTTGCCCTCCGTGCGGCGCCTGCAGACAGGTAATGAATGACCTTTGTGGAAATATCGATATAATTATGATAAATCATAAGAATGAATTAAAACAAATGAAACTTTCTGAATTATTCCCCTTCCCTTTTGGTGATGAAAATCTTAAATAAATTTTTTTGAATTTTGACTTTTTACTTTTGACTTTCTATGGAACCTTTACCACATTCAGTGCCCAGAGAAACAGGGTGGATTGAAGTTATTGCCGGATGTATGTTCAGCGGCAAAACAGAAGAACTAATTAGAAGATTAAGACGTGCACAGATCGCCAGACAAACCGTAAAAATATTTAAACCTAAAATAGATACCAGATATTCAACAACTGCTATAGTCTCTCACAGCGACCAGTTTCTTCCATCTATTTTAATTAATGATATAAATGAAGTTTTAGAACATTCAACTTCTGCTCATGTAATCGGGATCGATGAAGCGCAGTTTTTTTCTAGTGATATTATTAATATTTGCAATACTCTCGCCAATAAAGGAAAACGTGTTATCGTTGCCGGCCTGGATCAGGATTATAAGGGGATACCTTTTGAACCAATGCCGCATTTATTGGCAATTGCAGAGTACATAACTAAAACTCTTGCAATATGTGTTGTGTGCGGAAATCCTGCCGATAAAACCCAAAGGAAAACTAAATCTTCTGAAAGAGTAATCGTAGGTGCTTCCGATATTTATGAAGCACGATGCAGAAAATGTCATTTCATACCTGATGAATCATAAGGATATTTTATGAATATTGTTTCATTATTAAGGGGAATCTTAGGAATAATTATTCTAATCGGAATTGCATTCCTTTTATCTAATAATAAGAAAAAAATAAATTGGAGACTGGTTATTTCAGGACTTGGATTACAGATAGCCTTTGCAATTTTAATTCTTAAAGGTGAAGAATTAAGTTCAATTTTTAGCCCTTTCGGCTGGCCCAAAGATTTCTTTTACTGGGTTAGCGGATTTTTCGTATCTATCCTAAATTTTACTACAGAAGGGGCTAAATTTGTTTTCGGACCCCTTGCTATCAGTCCCGGTCAAACCGGGAGCCTGGGAACTATATTTGCTTTTCAAGTTCTACCGACAATTATATTTTTTGCCAGTTTAACTTCGATTTTATATTATCTCGGGATTCTGCAGCGCATTGTTCAGGGAATGGCATGGATAATGGCAAAAGTTATGGGAACCAGCGGTGCCGAATCTCTTTCCTGTTCAGCTAATATATTTGTAGGGCAAACTGAAGCTCCTCTTCTTATCAAGCCGTTTATTAAAAATATGACAAATAGTGAGATTCTCACCATTATGGTAGGAGGTATGGCTACTATTGCCGGCGGAGTTATGGCTGCCTACATTCAGATTCTGGGAAATTCTTATGCACAGACTTTAAATATTCCTCTTGCACAAGCACAGCAGATGTTTGCTACTCAATTGCTTGGAGCTAGTGTTATGGCCGCCCCCGCAGCTTTATTAATATCAAAAATTTTGTTTCCTGAAACAAGCGAACCTGAAACAAAAGGTACTGTAAAGGTTGATATTGAAAAAAACGCATCTAATATAGTTGAAGCTGCTGCCGCAGGTGCAGGCGAGGGTTTATGGTTAGCCTTAAACGTTGGCGCTATGTTAATTGCTTTTATAGCCTTAATTGCACTAATAAATTATCTTCTCAATCAGCTTGGCGCGTTTGCCGGCTTGAACGATTATTTAACAAAAGCTTATGGACAGCCTCTTAATTTCCAGTTAATTATCGGTTTGGTCTTAAGATATCTGGCTTTTGGAATAGGGGTACCCTGGAGCGATTCATTACAGTTCGGAAGCTTGCTCGGAACTAAAGTAGTCTTAAATGAATTTGTGGCATACCTGGAAATGGGAAAAATGATCTCTTCCAAAACATTATTAGACAGTAAGGCTATACTAATGGCAACATATGCTTTATGCGGATTTGCGAATTTCAGTTCTATTGCTATACAAATCGGTGGAATGGGACCTCTGGCTCCAAATAGAAGATCCGATATTGCAAGGCTTGGAATTAAAGCAGTGATTGGAGGTTCTCTCGCTACGTTAATGACAGCTACTTTAGCCGGAATCCTCTTTTAAATGTCCTATTGCTCAATTGAATAATTACATTAAAATTCTGGCTTGAGTTGATTGATTTAAATTTCAAATATAAAGACCTGCTGTATCATCTCGAAAAAGATACGCCTTTTCAGCCGGAATTGACTTTAGTTCTGGGGAGTGGATTGGGAGATTTTGTAAATAGTATTAAGGTTAAAAAGTCTCTCCAAACTGATAATTTACCTGGCTATCCGCCTTCAACTATTCTAGGTCATAAAGGAAGGATAGTTTTCGGAAATTATTCCGGAAAGAATTTGCTCGTGTTTCAAGGAAGAATCCATTTTTATGAAGGATATAATTTATTGGAATGTATTCTTCCTGCTTTTATCGCGTATGAATTGGGATGTAAAAAAATATTATTAACTAATGCAGCCGGGGGAATAAATCATAAGTTAATCCCTGGTGACCTGATGCTCGCCTCCTCCCTTAATGGAATAAATATAAAAAAAGAAATAACAGGACTTATAGGTTTAGCGGGAATCGAAAAAAAAGATTATTTCCTTAATTTTCCTTCCTTAAAACTGAATAAAAAGATAAAAAAAGCGGCATTTGAAAATAATTTGGCATTAAAGGAGGGTATTTACTGGTATACTAAAGGACCAAGTTATGAAACTCCTTCCGAAATAAAAATGATATCAAAATTCAAAGGCGATGCTGTAGGAATGTCTACAGTCTATGAAGCAGTTTTCGCTGCTTCCAAAGGAATGGATGTATCTTCCATATCTTGTATTACCAACTATGCCGCCGGTATTTCCGGTAAAAAATTGAATCATCTGGAAGTTGTAGCTACTGCCGATCTGGTCAAAACAAAGTTCGAAAATTTAATTAAGGGAACTATAAAGCTTTTATAATGTACCATTCTAAGACTTAGAAATTTAAGAACATTTAGTATGTCCGGACTATTATTTTAATTGACTTTCTTTGCCGTTACAGGTAATTTTAACGTTTAATAAATTTTAAAATCTCACTTATCAAGACTTATGAAAGAACTTAGATTTAGAATTATATTGATTCTCCTTGCAATAGCATTGAGTATCTATCTCCTATACCCCACCTATGTTGATTACAAGAATACCCAGAAACTGAATAAGGTTTTGGATACCGAAAGGAAAGAGATCGTTGAAACGCATCCCCAATTTACCAAGCAACAGGTTGATCTAAGGGTAAATGTGTTTGAAGATAGTATAAAAGCCTCCGATCCTTCTATTGAAAATGCAAAGGCAAAACGTATAAAATTAGGCCTGGACTTACAGGGCGGTATGAGGGTAGTGCTGGAAGTTAATACAGCCGAACTTCTTGGTAAAATTGCTAAAGACCCGGATAATACTTTCAAATCTGTCCTTGCCGCAGCAGAAAAAGAATCAAAAACTTCTGAAGAGTCTGTTGTTGATATTCTCGGAAGAATGTTTGAACAAAGAGGAATCAGGCTCAGCAGATATTTTGGCAATATAAGGCAATCCGATTCTCAAATATTAAGCGACCTTAATAAAGATGCGGAAGATGCTGTTTCAAGAGCTATGGAAATTATTAGAAACAGGGTTGACCAATATGGAGTATCAGAACCTTCTATCCAGAGACAGGGAGCAAGAAGAATTATTGTTGAACTTCCCGGCGTTGCTCGTGAAGAAGAAGCTAAACAATTACTGCAGGGAACTGCTTTACTCGAATTCAAATTAGTCAAAGATCCCGAATTTACGGTTTCGGTTATGAAGAATGTGGATAATGTTTTAGCCGGTAAAGATATTAGCGATACAACAGGCGCCGATACATCCGCTGTAGAAAGCAAAAGCACCAAAGGCAAAAAAGTCGCTCAGGAAGATACTACCGTTAAAGACACATCCAAAGCAGCATTCTTAAAGGAACATCCTTTCTTTTCCATCGTAAGGCTTAATCAAAATACGGCTGATGGATACGTGAGCGCAAATGATATGGACAAACTGAAGCTGATTCTTAACAGACCGGATATACAAAAAGCTATACCGGATAATGTACAGTTTGTTTTTGATGCAAAACCTATAACCGATAATAACGGAGATAAATTTTATAGGATGTACCTGGTAAATAAAAAGCCTGAATTAACAGGCGGTGTAATTACAGATGCGCAAGCGACCATAGATCCGCAGTCTTCTGCACCGATTGTTACAATGCAAATGAATTCTGACGGAGCTACAGAATGGTCAAGAATTACCGGAGCAAATATCGGGAAAAGGATTGCCATTATTTTAGACGGAGTTGTATATTCGGCTCCGAATGTTAGAGGCAAAATTCCGGGCGGCAGATCGCAGATCGAAGGCAGCGGAAATATGGAAGAAGCCAAATTGCTTAGCATTGTTCTTAAAGCCGGTGCACTTCCTGCTCCCGTTAATATAATTGAAGAAAGAACTGTTGGTCCTTCACTTGGACAGGATTCAATTAACAGCGGCTTTAGTTCTGCTCTGATTGGTTATATACTTGTCGGTATTTTTATGATAATTTATTATCAAAAAGCTGGAATAATAGCTGCTGCTTCTTTAACATTTACTATTCTTTTCATTCTTGGAGTTTTAGCAGGATTTAATGCAACCTTAACTCTTCCCGGCATCGCAGGTATCATATTAACTATAGGTATGGCGGTGGATGCCAACGTTCTTATTTATGAACGAATTAGAGAAGAGCTGGGCACAGGGAAAACTATCAAAGCTTCTGTCGACAGCGGTTTTTCAAAGGCTTATTCGGCTATTATTGACTCTAATATTACTACTTTCTTTACAGGGATTATTCTTTATCAATTTGGTACCGGCCCTGTCCAGGGTTTTGCTTTAACTCTTATGATCGGGATTGTTGCCAGTTTGTTCAGTGCTTTAATTGTTGCACGTGTTCTTTTTGATTACCTGGTTATTAAAGGTTCCAAAATTACTGTAGGTTAATTATTCAGCTTAGGGAGCATATTTATAAATGAGAATTTTTGAAAATCTAAATGTCGATTTCTTAGGAAAAAGAAATATTTTTTATGTTGTATCCGCCTCTCTCTTCTTAATTGGTTTGCTTAATGTGGTCTTCCGCGGATTGCAGTTTGGTATTGATTTTAAGGGGGGTACTGAGATAGTACTTCAGTTTCAAAAACCCGTTCAAATTTCTAGTATCAGAACGGATATTGAAAATATCGGATTGGGGAATCTTGAATTAAAAACTTTCGGTTCTGAAACCGGTGTATTAGTAAGAACCGAACTTCAGGAATTGCCAAGAACCATTTATCCAAAAGTGGTAGCAAACATTAATCAGGCTATTGATAATATTATGCCGGGAAATAATAAAAAGATTATCGATAGTTCTGCTACAAATTCAGTTACATATTCTTTTGCAAATCCTGATACAACTAATATTTTGGTTGACAAATTATTTAATGCCGGTTTTCAAACCGGGAAAGTTTCTGAAGAACAAAATAATACACAGATGGTTGTTAGAGTTGGGATTTCTGATTGGATAAAAAGCAATTTAAGGGAAAGGGTGAAGGATAATTCTTTTACCGTTATTAGAGAAGAGCTTGTTGGTCCGAAAATAGGCAGTGAATTAAAGCAGGATGCTCTTATTGCTATCTTTCTTTCTCTAATTGTTATATTAATTTATCTAGCATTCAGATTTAAATTTATATTTGCTTTTGGAGCAGTAGTTGCCCTATTCCACGATGTTCTAATTACCGTTGGGCTCTATGCTGTTTTATACGGTGTTATACCGGGACTTAATCTTGAAATTGATCTTACTGTTGTTGCTGCTTTTTTAACTCTTATCGGTTATTCAATTAACGACACAGTTATTGTATTCGATAGGGTTAGGGAAGAAATGAAAATTCATAAAACAACACCTCTTAAAGATGTAATAAACATGGGTATTAATAAAACAATGAGCCGTACAATTTTAACCGGCGGTACGACCATTTTAACCGTTTTTGTTTTATTAATTTTTGGCGGTGAAGTCCTACGAGCTTTTGCATTTACACTCTTTTTTGGAATTATCATAGGAACGTATTCTTCAATATTCATAGCAAGTGCGCTTGTTCTGGAATATTCAAATCGAACCAAGAAAAGAATTCAATTCTAATAGGTTTAAGTTTTTATCTAGCCGGTAGTTTCTTACCGGCTTTTTTTTTATTTATTTCGGCTAAAGCCGTGATTTGTTTTTATTTCTTATGTCTCCCCGACATAAATGTCTGGGCAATTTTCACTTTTCACACAGTCTCTCCAACATCCAATATTCACTTTGAAATAACCAAATCAATTGATAACTTTATCCATTAATAATTCTTGATCTCCTATCCTGCAAAAACATTGTATTCTTTTGTAAATCATCCGTGATATTTTTGTGATAATCAACCATTATTTTTTGTTAAAAGATTTGGGATAATAAAATGAAAAAAGTTTTAGTAATAGAAGACGATAAAGCAATTTCAGATTTAATCGAAATACATCTGATTGACTTAAATTGTCAAATTACAAAAGCATTTGATGGTGAGAATGGTCTTAAATTGGCTTTAGAAAATAATTATGATTTAATAGTTCTCGACCTGATGCTGCCAAAGCTGGATGGTCTGGAAATATGTAAAGAAGTAAGAAAACAGGAGATTTATACCCCTATATTAATGCTTACCGCAAAATCGGAAGAATTTGACAAAGTATTGGGATTAGAATTCGGTGCGGATGATTATTTGACAAAACCATTCGGTGTAAGGGAATTTATCGCACGTGTAAAAGCCATTTTTCGAAGGATACAGGCGCTGCAGAAAGAAACAGCCAATGATTTCGATATTATTATTGGAGACCTGACTATAGAAATTGCTAAGAGAAGAGTATTATTAAACGGTGAGAGAATTGAACTTACCCCAAAAGAGTTTGATTTACTCTATCTGCTTGCTTCACATCCCGGTACTACGTATACAAGAGAACAGTTATTGAATATTTTATGGGGATATCAATATAACGGGTATGAACATACGGTTAATTCCCATATAAACAGGTTAAGAACTAAAATTGAAAAAAATCTATCCGATCCTAAATATATATTAACATTCCTGGGGTGTAGGATATAGATTCAATGATATTGAGAACATTGTCAGTATTTAAATGAAAAGAAAATTCTTCAATAGTTTATACTGGAAAATAAGTGCAGCTTTTCTTCTGATTTTATTTATTCTCTCATGTGCTTATTCTTATATAGCGCTTTTTACAACTGAAATGTACTTTCAGGAAGCCAATCAAAAATTGGGTACTGATATAGCTCCCCATATTGCTTCGGATAATAAATGTTTTATTGATGGAAAAGCAAATGAAGAAGTTTTAAAGAATGTTTTTCATAATGTTATGATTATAAATCCAAGCCTTGAAGTTTATCTTCTTGATAAGGATGGAAAGATACTTACGTATTATGCACCGAATAAAGTAATCTCTCTTGAATATGTTCCTCTTGCCCCTATTAAGAAATTTATTGCTGATAAAGGGAATCATTTCATTTTAGGAGCTGATCCAAAGAATGAACACAGAGAAAAAACTTTTTCTGCTGCTCAGGTGAATGAAAATGGGGAATTGATGGGATATATATATGTAATTTTAGGAGGAGAAGAATATGATAATGCAGCTAATTTTGTTTTAGGCAGTTATATCTTAAGGCTTGGAGCCCGTTCAATGAGCTTGACTTTAATTGCTGCAGCCGTAATTGGTCTTGTTCTACTGGGTTTTATTACAAGAAACATTAGAAAAACTGTTTCGGTAATTCGTGAATTTAAAAACGGAAATTTAAATGCACGTATTAAATTAAAAGGGAAAGGTGAATTAACTGAATTTGCCGATTCATTTAATGATATGGCAGATACAATTGTAGCCAATATTGAAGAGATGAAAACCATGGATAATCTTCGCCGGGAACTGGTTGCTAATGTCTCGCATGATTTACGAACTCCGCTTGCTACCATCCAGGGTTATATTGAAACCATTTTAATTAAAGCAGATACATTATCCGAAGAGGATAGAAAAAAATATATGCAGACTATCTGGGGGAGTACTGAACGATTAAAAAAATTAGTCGAAGAATTATTTGAACTTTCCAAGCTGGAAGCAAGGGAAACAAAACCTAAACCGGAAGCCTTCTCAATTGCAGAATTGATTCAGGATATTCAACAAAAAAATCTGATTATTGCCGAATCAAAAAAAATTGAATTGCTCCTTAAATTTCCTTACAATTTGCCTATGGTCTATGCAGATATCGGTATGATTGAAAAAGTCCTCCAGAATCTCCTGGATAATGCAATAAAATTTACACCCGAAGAAGGGAAAATAGTTATACAATTAAATCTACAGAACAATGATGTATTAGTTTCGGTAAGCGATACGGGAGTAGGTATCAATTCTAAAGAATTGCCTTATATCTTTGACAGGTATAACCAGGGGCAAAGAACTCATTCAAAAGAAAAGCAGGGACTTGGATTAGGACTGGCTATTGTCAAGAAAATACTTGAAGTACACAATATGGACATCAAGGTTGAAAGTGCCGAAGGGAAAGGGACAAGTTTTTATTTTAAAGTGCCTGTTTATAATAGTATCAATTATACAGATAAGAAAATTCAGTATACAAGAAACTGACTCTTCGATTTTTTATTTTTTGCTCTTATTAAATACAAACCCTATCTAAATCTTTCCCTCGCCTGTAAATAAACTTATTCGGCGGGTGAGTTGAAAAGGGAAGACTTCTTTTCAAATTATGTCTTTACATATATCATTCTAACATTTTATTTTTTAATTTTGACTAACTCCACTCTTCTATTTTTACTTCTTCCTTCAGGTGTAGAATTTGACGCTATAGGAGATTCGTCACCTAAGCTATATACCTGGAACTGAAATGAGGGCAATCCTTTTGATACAAAATATTTCATGATCGCATCTGCTTCTTCATATGATAACGATAATTTCTTCTCATCGGGAGTTTGGCTGTCAACGTATCCCTGTATCTTCCATTTTGTCCATGGATCTTTTTGTAGAAAGTTAACGATATTATCTAAATTAGGATATGCAGACGTCTTAATATTTACCGTACCCGGTTCGAATGTATCACTGCCGTATATAACTATGTTATTGGTATTAAGAGGTATTGTAGTAGAAGTTGTACTTTCTTCTTTTTTCGGTGGAACCGGAATATTGACATTCGGAGTGACCGGTTTCGTTTCTTTATTCTCATTATTTTCTGCTTTTTTAACCGGAGGATTTTTTACAGGAGGTTCTTCTTTTATCTCACATCCAAATTGATCTACTTTCACCCCAAGAGGAGTATCCGGGCATTTATCAACTGAATCAGGTACACCATCCTGATCCGAATCAATCGGGCAGCCATTTGAGTCTACTTTTAAACCGAATTTTGTATCCGGACATTTATCCAGATAATCCGGTACTCCATCTCCATCGGAATCAAGCGGGCAGCCATTCTTATCGACTGCAACCCCACCTGGTGTATTAGGACATTCATCTAAGTTATCCGGTATTCCGTCTTTATCCGAATCGAGTGCACACCCGTCTTTATCCACTTTTACGCCCTTTGCAGTCTGAGGACATTTATCCAGATAATCCGGTACTCCGTCTCCGTCATTATCAAGAGGACATCCAGTTTCATCGATTAGTACTCCTCTCGGGGTATCCGGACATAAATCTCTTGAATCCGGAATACCGTCTCCGTCGCTGTCTTTTTCTCCGGGAAATGAAAAAGAAATACCAATAAATGCCGTTGCATCTAGATCGTAATGAGGTCCTGCAGGGAAATCACCGGGATTAACTTGTGAGGCAGGGGAAACATCATCTAAATAATCAGTCTGAATGAAGTGAAGTCCGGCGGATGCATTTATCGTCCAGTCTTTGGCAATCTTAAACCTGAACCCGGCTTCTATATCATAAGAGAATGCATTTTTATCATACACTCCTTTCAGATTATTAGGAGCTTTTTGACCTGTTTTTGATAATGGATTAAACCAGTTTAGAGAAATACCTCCATAAGCATAAGGAAAAACCGCATCTTGAATTGAATAAGAATAAACTAAGCCCAATCCTAATGTTTGAATATTTGTTGAGAATTCTACAGGACTGTTAGGTGCCCTTCTCGAATCTTTTCCTTTAATATTGGCAGTCCCTCCGGTGAGACGTAAGCCAAAAATATTGGGATCCTGAACTGAGAAAAAATATTCGAGCAAACCATTGTAGGAATGACTAAGCTTATTCTCCATATAATCGGTTTGTCCTAATGACAATCCGCCTTCAGCCGTTAAAACCCATCTGTCCGATAAAGGATTAAGTTTAATTTCTTGTGCTTTAGTAATATTAATTGTTAATAGAAGTGAAATAAAAAAGAGTAGTATATTCCGCATTACATCTCCAAAGTAGCCTTTGTTTTTTCGAAAGTTTTATGCAAACTAATCATTATATTTATTAAACTATATCTTTAGAAGAAAGATAATAGGTTAAATATATTCGGATGAATTTTATTCATATAATTAGGGAAAGACCTTAATTATATGAATTACTTCCCCCAAAAAAATTTTGCTATTCGAAATTACTAATTCAAATCTCAAAAAGCTACATAGTTTATAAAATTTTAATGTCCTTTTTAAAAATAATATGTCAATCAATAAAATTAGACTTGATTTTCAAGTTCCAAATACTGATTTTTTTTAACAGTTTTTGTAATATTATAATTTACTATATGCATAATTAATGCCAAAAAAATTCTTTATTTTTGCTTTCCTTTGTATAATATCCGTTTCTCAAATGTATGCACAGAGCTCAGGATTTACTGTTGCTAAATATGCGGGAGAATTTATGGCTATTGGGGTTGGAGGCAGGGCATTAGGAATGGGCGGAGCCTATGTAGCTATTGCAAATGATGTTACGGCAGGCTACTATAATCCGGCTGGTCTGGCTCATTTAGATTATCCCCAGATATCATTAATGCATGACGAAAGATATGGAAGTCTTGTAAATTACGATTATGCTGCCGTCGCCATACCTTATGGTCCGGATATGAGTTTTGGTTTAAGCATAATGAGGCTGGGAGTTGATGGAATTCCCGATACACGCAATGCTTTAGTAGATCCCAATGGAAATGTTTTACACGATCCTAATGCAATCAATGACCCGAGAAATAGAATTAATCCTTCTTTAGTTACCGAGTTCAGCAACCAGGATTGGGCTTTTTATTTAAGCTTTGCAAAAAGACATTCGGAAAATTTCTATTACGGGGCAAATATAAAAATCATTAAAAGGAGTCTAGCTGAATATAGCGCTTGGGGGGTTGGATTCGATGTAGGAGCATGGTATTCACCTGTAGAGGATCTTTCTTTAGGTGTCAACCTGCAGGATATTACTACAACACTTATCGCCTGGAATACCGGAACAAATGAACTTGTTTCACCAACCGCAAAAATTGGTGTCGGATATTCTATTAATTTTCTGGGAGGAAAAGTTACACCTGCAGTGGATTTTGATGTAAGATTTGAAAATAGACAGTTTGCTTCAAATTTTCATCTGGGGCCGGTCAGCTTTGATATGCACTCAGGTTTAGAGTATAACTATAAAAATTTATTCGCTATTAGAGGCGGATATAACGATGTCAAACAATTTACAATTGGAGCAGGTATAAGGCTGCCGAAACTCAATATTGACTATTCTTTTGCGCGTTTTAATGCGGCTGCAGAAGATAGATTAGATGATACTCACCGGATTTCATTAATTTTAACTTTAGAAGAGCCTAAATTCCTAAGAGGGAAATGAAAACTTAGGAAAGAAGGTTATCTTCTTAATTTCTTATAAAATCATATCACTATTTATTCTTTATTTACCATCTCCAAAAGTGTATCCATCAAAAAGTTATTGCTTATTGGTTTAGTTAGAAAAATATCTACACCTGCATCTAGGGCATTCTCCTTATCTCTTGGGAATGCATGTGCAGTTAAGCATACAACTGGTATGTGCTTATACTTGGAATTATTTTTAATTTCCCTTGTAAGCTGTAAACCGTCTTTTTCACCACGTAAAGAGATATCCATTAAAATTATATCAACGGATTTTTCATTAAGATATTTGTAGAAATATTCTTCCGAATCACAGGTAAATACAGTAAATTTTTTCCCGAGAAATAACTGCAAAAACCGCTGATTTTCATAGTCATCTTCGACTATTAAAATTACAGACTTAGTTGATTCGTCTTTATCCATTTATTTTTATTACATTATCTGATATATTAAATATAGAACTTGTATTAAAGTTGCCGAGATCATCATCACGCTTATTCAGGATAAAAGGAATAATTTTATTAATTTGAATTATCGTAAAAACTTTGAAATTGAAAGTATCTATAACATAAATACGAACAAAAATTACAGTAGGTCTATTCTATGACTCCCGAATTTCAACAAATAGGAAAACTTTTGGTCTTTGCAGGAATTTTTATTCTGGTATTGGGAATTGTTTTTCTTTTCGGGGATAAAATTCCTTTCATTGGAAGACTCCCCGGTGACATAATAATTAAGAAAAAAAATTTTACTTTTTATTTCCCTATAGTCACCTCAATTTTATTAAGTTTAATTGTTTCTTTGATTTTCTATCTAATAAAAAAATAGTTCTGGTTATATAAGGAGAATTCTTAACTCAAAATATCTCTAATTTTTTGAACGAACTCTGTTTTCGGAACCAGGCCAATATGTTTGTCTACAATTTTCCCGTCTTTACCGATTACAAAAGATGTGGGTATTGCATTTATTGAACCATAATCGCTAACAACTTTATTGTCACCATATACCACCGGATAATTAATTCCGTATTTTTTCATAAAAGGTACAACTTCAGATTTTGTATCCTGGTCTAATGAAATTCCAATTACCACTACTTCATTTTTAAATTCTTTCTGAATATCAATAAGGTCAGGAATTCCTTTTCTGCATGGAGGACACCATGTTGCCCAAAAATCGACGATTACTACCTTACCTCTATAATCAGAAAGATGAATACTTTTACCGTTAGTACTTGTTAAAGTAAAATTTGGCGCCATTTCCGAAGTTTCAGATTTAACAGCAGGTGCGTTGGATTTATTATTTTCAGAAGGTTCGGTTTTAACCTCTTTTTTACAGCCTAAAATAGTTAAACCGCTCAGAAATAATAATAAAATCAAATATTTCTTCATCTTTTCTCCTTCACATCATTGATGCTGATTATTTGTATCTTTTTGTGTAGTTCCGTATAAAGCTTGATTCAAAGTAGTATTTGGATGTTCATGCTTTGCAGGATCATAATTAGGCGGATAAGACCCACTGTCGGGAACATATCTTGTGTTATTTATAATAAAAAATATTATAAGTATAATTAATATTACTGCAGTCCATACTGCATTTTTATATCTTGGATCAATTAAAGGTTTTTTTTGAGGCTGTTTTTTACCTATCTGCCTCTCCCGTGGTTTATTTTTTTTTGTCGCCATTAAATATTCTATTTTTAATTGTCTTTATAAAAAGTAAAAATAATAAAAATAATCCATAAAAAGATTGTTTATTTCTAATAAAAGTATAACGATTAAGTAAACATTTCGAGCTGGTTTTCAGAATTTTTTCGAAAGTTTTCAAGGGATAAATCAAATTTTCGTTTATTTAAGCTATATTTTGCGCAGCTTATCTTAAACAGATTCTTTATGGTTTCTGCAAATTCCCCTTCACCTGAAAACCTTTCACCGAATTCCGAATGGTTAAGCTTCCCACCCCTTATATCTTTAATTCTATTGATTACTTTGTTTGCTCTGTCCGGGAATTCATCGTTAAGCCATTTAATAAATAAATCTTTCACCGAATATGGAAGCCTTAATAAGATACAGCCGGCAAATTGAGCTCCTCTTTCCGAAGCTGCTTTCAGAATAGCCGGAATCTCTTCATCATTTAGACCTGGAATAATAGGGGCTAAGTTTACCCCGACCGGAATATTGTTTTCGGATAATTTTTCTATGGTTTCAAGTCTTTTCATAGGAACGGAAGTCCTCGGTTCCATCTTACTGATCAGCGCTTTATCCAGACTTGTTATACTGATTGTAACAGAAATTAAATTTAATTCATTCATCTCTCTCAGAATATCAATATCCCTTTGAACTAAAGAGTTTTTAGTAATTAAACCAACCGGATTTCTATATTTCAAACATACTTCAAGTGCTCTCCTGGTTATTTTTAATTTTGATTCAATCGGCTGATAACAATCCGTATTACCGGAAAAGATTATTATATCAGGTTTATAACTTTTCTTCCTAAATTCTTTTTCAAGCAATTCCGCCCCATTTTCTTTTACCATAATCCTGGTTTCGAAGTCAAGGCCTGAAGAAAAGCCTAAGAATTCATGTGAAGGTCTGGCATAACAATATATACAACCGTGTTCACATCCTCTATATGGATTAAATGAATAATCAAAATCTATGTCCGGGCTGTCATTAACCGCAATAACAGATTTAGAATTGTCTTTAAAATACTGCGTTTTTATTTTTCTATTAACTTCATCTCCGGGTAAAGATCCTTCTATTTCATCATCCTGAAAATTTTCAATATACAGCCTTTCAAACCTGTTTTTAGGATTAAACTGGGCTCCTCTTCCTTTTATTTTATAATCAGTCATAAAAATAAAATATATTTTATAATTGAGATTCAAAATCCAATAATATAACCCTAGCAGTAAAAGTCTGGATTAAATCACAAATTCTTTAATTTTTAAAAGAGATATGGAAGGTTATCTTTCTACTGAAAAAATATGGCTGTTATAAGATTTCAATTCAATGAAGAGCCCTTGACCCGTAATTTCACTTATTTTTCTGAAATATTTTTGATCGTTTAATAGATCATATAATATAACTGAATTATTGGATGAATCAACCTGGAAAACCAGTCTGCATTGAGATGTGCTATCAGAATAATTTATTACAACTATTCTAAATTCATCTTTGTACTTCCATTGCCAGGTAAAAATATTTCTATTAGTATCATTTTTATCACTTGCCTGCAGAGGCTCTAACAAGCTCCATTCTCCATATTTAAAAATTTCATGCCTGGTAATTTCAAGCAATTTATTGTAGAATGCTTTTTTTGTTTCCGATACTTTTTCATCAGGTTCTCTTCCTAACTGTAAAGGTAATTTTATTTTTTTGCCCTCAAACTGTCCATCAAAGTAAAATTTCATTCCCGGAATAGTACTTATTACTACTGCCGCTGCTATAGATTTTTGCTTTCCAAACTTAACTACAGCCCTCTTTTCATCATGATTCTCCAAAAACCTAACTGATTTTAATTGAAAGGATAATTCTGCTCTTAAATGAGCATAAACGTTTTGTAAATTTTCTCCGCTTAAACGATCAGTTAATCTTTTATCATAAGTAAAATCAAAACCTAATTGCTGAAGATCCCATTCCAGATCCCAATAGCTTTCCGCCATAAATATAAAATCAGGAGATTTTGCTTTAACAGTATCAATTGCAACTTTCCAGAACTCCTCCTGAGGCTTCTTATAGCCAAATTTATTTAATACTCCTGACCATGTGTTATGGAATACATTATTCAAGGGAAGCATTGCCATATCGCATCTTACTCCATCACACACTTCAGTTAATTTAAGCAGATTATCCACTAAGAAAGTCCGTGCTTTCTCTTCAAAAAAATTAACCTGAATAGTATCCCGCCATGCAGGGAATAAAGGGTCTCTGCCGTGCGCGAAAAATTTATTATATGTTTCATTATTAGCATTGATGCAATCATGTTTAAAATAAGTAAAAGGATCCTTCTGAAATAACTCTTCATCGGCTTCTAAAAAAATTTTCGGGATAGTTTTAATAAGTGTGGAATCTGCACTAAAATGATTCGGAATAAAATCCAGGAAAAGTTTTAATCCCATTTTATTGAGACTAAATTTCAATTCCAGGAGTTCATTCAGGTTACCTAATAAGGGATTAACCTCATACTTATCAATAGCAAAAGGTGAACCTATTATATCTTCTTTATGCCAATCTTTTAGGCTGTTGTTATAAGCAGATATTAAATCAATCTCAAAACAATATTTTTCAACTGTGGATGTACATGTTTTCCAGATCCCCATTAACCATATTATGTTAATTCCTTTATCAGCTAATTTTTGGAAAACATCCAGAGGGATAGTATTTAATGTTGATTTTTCCCCAAATCGTTTTATCCAGACCCTTGTATTGATTTCATAAAGCTTGGGATTTAACATACCTTGATTCTAATTAGATTATTCAATATCTATTCAGCTCCTATACATTATTTCATAATATTTTTGAAATAGTTCCAAACTTTTTTATTTGAACCTTAAAAATAATAATATTTAACATAATAACTTTATATTCAAGGATATTTAAAACATTTAATTAAAAAATTAAACCAGTCATTATAAACTTCATGAATTCTCAGATCCATATAATAAGTTACTCGCGGCTGATAAACCGGGTCTAAAAAGAAGAGTTGATTCTCGAAAAGTATCCTATAAATTATTGATGAATGTGATGGCACACGTACTTTTCTTAATTTATTTTGAATAATAATAACCGGATATTTTTTGAAATTATTTTATATCTTTCTTATAAAGCTTTTTATTTTTAATTACTATTATTGTTTCATTATTATTTATTTATTTGAATTTAAATGAGGATTTAATGCCCATAATAAAAAATAAACCTCCAAATGGAGAAGAAAATAAACTAAAAAACTTCCCGGATATATTAGAAAAAGACGGGCTGGAAGAAGAACTAGAGAGCTATTGTCAATCAGCAGTAGATAAAATCAAATTTACAATTATTATAAAACCTGCTTTAATCTCTTTTGCTGCATTACTTATCTCATTCTTCTTAGATCTTTCTTATGTTCCTCTTTTAGGAAATATTTCGGTTAAATTAGCGACTGAACTTTTTCCTGCCTGGAAACCTTCCGAAACGGTAATTGCACCTTATAGTTTCTGGTGGATGCCGGTTTTAGTTTATGTTTTCTTCCTTTTCCTTTCTTTTTTAGCATATTCTAAATTAAAAATGGAAATCGTACGTACTCCGGCATCCGAGACAATTGACCGGATAATTACTTCCTATACTACTGTAGTTGACAGTATATCTACAGCATTACCTCTTATTGGTGCTGCTATATTATTAATTAGTATAAAATTGGGTGAAGAAGTATTTTTAGGATTATCTGTCCCTTTTGAAGTAAAGGCTTTAATAGTTCTCGCAATTGGAAAATTATTTGAACCGGTATTAGACCTGCTCAGTGTTGAATTTCAAAACGTTGTAAACCATGTTAAAGATATAAAAGACAGGTATTTTTCACGTCTGCAAATAGAAAATTCCAGAAATATTCTAAAACAGATAAGCGGAACTGAGTTTAAATCTCCCGAAATTACATTAAAAGACCTCGAACGATACAGAATATTATTAGAGAATACCGGCCGTCTTAGTGAAACAATCTTAAATAATTTCAATCAGATAAATTCGGTGCTGGAAAAGATTAACGGCTCTCAAAATATTAGCACTCAAAAAATTGATGAACTAAAATCACTGGCAGAATCTATTGCTAAGGCTTCTAATTCCTTAGGTGATGAAAAAACATTGCTTGGTTTAAAACATCTCGAAAATATTGTAATAAAGAAGTGAGTTTTTCACAATGATAAAAAAGGAACGGGACAGCAAATTTATAATATATCAGGTTCTTTACATTTTCGTAATAACAGTATTAGCTCTTAAAGGTGCTGATCTGGACCTAAACAAAGTAGTGTTAAGTAAAGAAGCTGTTAAGAAAAGTGTACGAGATTCACTTGTTACAATCATTGATTCACTTTATGCAAAAGGTATCAACTTTGATATAAATATTAAAGAAAATATCGAAGAACAAAATGTTGAATTAAAGCAAAAGCTCACTTCCATGAAAAAAGAGTTGTCGGTACTTATAACTAAGATGAAAGAAATTCCTCCTGAAGTGAAAGAGCCGCCGAAAGAAGAGCCTGTCAAAGAACAGACAAAAATGCAATCTCCTTTATCAATCAGCCAAACATTTATGCAGTATACATGGAATATAGCAAAAAACCAGGGTAATGTACCTTCCGAAATATATGATCCGGAAAATTTAAATCAGCCTCTGGTTGTAATACCACCCGGAGAAGAAAAAAAATTCGATTTGACTAATCAGAAAGAAGTAATTGTTAAATTCGGCAGCCAGGAACAGCATATAAATGTTTTACGAAATAAACCTCCCGATGTGAAGATAGAGCGTGTCACTACTAAGATGAATTCATCCGATATTTATGTACAGGATTTACAAAGAATAACTGTTTTTAAGGTAACTATTATAGATGAAAGACCGGACCAATTAAAAGTAAATTATTCCGGTCCGATAACTGTTTCCAAACCGGAGAAAGACAGTAAAGGAAACCTTGTATACAATGTTTCCTTAAATATTGCCCCGACTGAAAGCAGATTTGCTCAATGGCTGGACCGAAATAGGACTCTAAGGGAAGCTGATGGCAGATATAAAGTAAATTTCTTTTTTACAATTGTTGATGAAAAATCAAAAGATAGAGTCCAGGTAGGCGATTCCTTCTATTTTACTGATTTTTCCAGGTAATTTCATTAAAATCAGTTGAATGAAAAAACGTCTTATATTTATTTTTATATTCAAATTGTTCTTAATAGGTTTTTCCAGTACTTTGTTTGGACAAGAAGAAGAACCTGTCCAATATTATCAGATGGAGCCTTTTAATGACAGTTTATTTATTGAAATTCAGCAGGAAGTTTTTATTGACCCTCCTGATCCAAAAGCAGAAATAATAGTAGACTTAAGAGATCCCAATAACCAGACAGTTTCAATAAAAGGAACTTTATATCCTTTTCTTGCATTTACACCTGAAGTAAGGGCCAAAATCCAGACATACCCTTTCAAAATAAATTTAGAACATCAAATAAATTTCGGGAGTGTTTTCACTGAAGCTGCCAAAAAATTAAATCTAAATAAAATTACTGCTCCACCTACTTTGTACCAAATATCTTCGACCCTCTGTTATATTAACCCATTTTTTCAAATCTTCGGGGGAGAAAGATTAGGTATGCCGATAAAACACGACTTCGGTATTTCTTTTGGGATAGGAACACCATACTCTGGTACTATTGAAACAAATTGGGTAGAATTTAATCTGCACCTTTTAGGTTTTAAGGTCGGGGCATTCAGTTCTGCAGATGGAATAACTGAATTATTTAATGAAGGAAGCAGCTATAACAACCTTTATGTTCCTGGATTGGGGTTTCAGATTGGTTACGTTATTCCTCTGGGAAACTTTTTCGAATTCAGTTATCAAAGCATTTTCAAAAGACCTAATGATTTCGTAATTGATTATTATATCGGGAAAGATACACTCAATTACCGCCCCAAGATCCTCACAAAAGATTACTTTAGCTGGGAATTAAGGTATCCAATAAGTATTTTAGGATCTACAAGAAGTAAATTTTATTTGGCAAATTTTGTGGGAGAATTGCATTTTGGTTTTATGGGAAGGGAGTTATCTTTGGGTGGCAGTACTTTTGATTTCAGGTTTGATGCTATGACCAAAAGTGATGAGAGATTACCGCAATATTTATTTGAACTCTTAATTCAAAGAATCTTTGATAAATGGGCATTTAGTGCTTTCGCGGTTGGGCCTTCAATTATTTGTTCTACTACCAAATCGGGAGGTTTCGGTATAATTACTCTATTTATAAATGCAAGAATAAAATTAGGAACATCATTGTAATAGTTTTATCTCATTATTATGTTTATTCATTAAAAAAAATTTTTAATAGGATAATTATTCATGTCAATAGGGAAACTTTTCTTCGGATTTATTATTATTTTTATTTGTACTTCAGCAAATTATATCCATGCTCAGGAAGAAGAACCTGTTTTATATTATCAAATGGAACCGCTTGATGATAGTCTATTTGTACATATACAGGAGGAGGTATTTATTGATCCTCCGGATCCAAAAGCAGAAATAATTGTAGATTTAAGGGACCCAAATAACCAGACAGTCTCAATAAAAGGTACGTTATACCCTTTCCTTGCATTTAAACCAGAAACAAGGGCTAAAATTCAAACTTATCCATTTAAAATAAATTTAGAAGAAAATATTACATACACAAGTGTGTTTACAAGAGTTATTGATAGATTAAATCTGGGAAAAATCTTTACACCTCCTACTTATTATCAGATCTCCCCTACACTCGGATATATAAATCCATTTTTTCAATTGTTTGGAGGCGAGAGGTTTGGATTGCCTATTAAAAATGATTTGGGACTCTCATTCGGAATCGGAACACCCTATTCCGGTCCGCTGGAAACAAACTTTTTAGAAGCAAAATTTCATATCCTTGGATTTTATGCCGGCGGATTTACACATAATGATGCTTTTACTAGTATCAAACAAGAAAATAATCATAATAACATGTATTTTACCAATGGTTATGAGATCGGGTATGTTATCCCTTTTGGAAATTTCTTTGAAGTAAGCTATTTAGAGAGCACCGAAAAACCTTCTGAGGAAGTCCTTGCAGGTTATAAAGAGAGCGATACTAAAAATTATCATGTAAAAATTCCCCAGGGTTCTTTTTTTAATTGGGAATTACGTTATCCTTTTGGTTTTCTGGGATCAACAAGAGGAAAAGTTTACATTGCGAAATATCTTAACGAGTTTCACCTTGGGTATACAGGGAGGGAGCTCTCTATGGCGGGCAGTACTTTTGATTTTAGGTTTGATGCCATGGTTCATAGCGATACTCGCCAGCCTCAATATGTCTTTGATATTCTTATACAAAAAATTGCGGAAGCATGGGGATTTAGTGCTTTTGCTATGGGTCCCTCATTTATTTTAAGTAAAACCGATAAAGAAAATTTTGGAATAATTTCTATATTTGTTAATATTAGAATAAAAGTTGGAACATCTTTATAGCTTATAAATATAAAGCTGCTTCTTTATCAATCCACCATTCTGAAATATCCCTAAAATTATTTATTCTTGAAGCAGGATAGTTCTTATCTGAAGGTACTTGATTGATTATCTCTGAAAGAGGTTTCGATTTTTTAGTTCCGGTTACTAAGAATATTATTTGCTCTGAATTACAAATTACTTCTCTTGTCAGTGATATTCTTTTTTGAATAGAAATCTCGTCTTTTGAAGGTATAGATTTTTCTGCTACTCCACAGATGCCCTGAGCTACCGCATATAATTTTTGTCCTGGAAGTAAAGATGCTGTATGTCCATCTTCACCCATGCCTAATAAAATGCAGTCAAATCCGGGCAATCCTCTTTTTACGGGCACATAATTTTTAACTTCGTCTGCATACCTCAATGATTCTTCCTCAGGATTTACTTCTCCTTTTATTCTATGGACATTTCCATCAGGGATAGTAATTTTATCGAGTAAAAGATTTTTAGTCATTCCGTAATTACTTTCAGCATCATCTGGCGGTACACATCTCTCATCTCCCCAGAATAAATGTACGGTTTCCCATTTTATATCTTTAGCAAATGGAGGTTCGGCAAGTATTTTAAATAAAATTCTAGGTGTACTCCCTCCCGACAAAGACAAATAAAAATTTTCTTTAATCTTATATTTATTATTTATTTCTTCCCTGAGCTTTACAGCTAAGCCATCTGCTAAAGCCTGAGGCGTTTCAAATTTTCTTATTCTTCTTTCCACTACTTGCCTTTGTATTAGAATTTGTCAGTGAATAAATAATTTAATTTTTTATTTGTTTAACTTATCTAAATAAAAAATAATTATTTTATACCTCACTGAAGTTGATATGAAACAATCACTTATACTCTGGATTGGGTCTTTTGTTATCGCCTTTTTATTTGCCTTCTGGAATAGGTTCTCTTCTCCAGAATACCCAATCAGCGGTACCTTTGGAATTGATATGAAAAGTGTAACATATAAATTCGATAAGGTATATAGGGGAAATGATGATTATAAAATCATTATTAAAACAGAAACTGATACTTTAAATGGGTTGATATTATGGAGGGAAAAAGGGAGCAGTGCAGGATGGAATGTTTCAAGGATGAAATTTTCCGATAAAATGCTTTTAGGTAAGATACCGCATCAGCCACCTTCTACAGTAATTGAATATAGGGTAAAGGTATGGTTGAATAAGAATGTACATTATCTGCCTCAAACGAGCAATGTAGTTTTGAAATATTTCAACAAAGTTCCATCATCAATTATGGGTTATTACTACTTTTTTTTATACCTTGCTTTAATATTTAGTGTAAGGACCGGCCTGGATTATTTTAATGAAAATCAAAAGATTAAAAAGCTTTCTCTATTTACAATTATGTTATGGATTTCGAATGTTATGGTATTCAATCCGGTAAAGCATTCTTATGAACTAAGTACCCGAATAGGAACAACAATACTTCCAATTACTGTACTTTTTGATTTCACACACTTACTTTTACTTATAATCTGGATATTGGGAATTATTTTATTTTTCAATTTAAATAATTACAAAAAATGGGCTCTATTTATTGCAGGAGTCACTCTGATTGCTTTTTTATTTGTGAAATAAAATATATTTGCCTTATGAAATAGAAAGTTTGAAAAAGGGCTCTCAACTATCCTTTTTTAAAGATAAAATTCTTCAGCCATATATGAGTATGCCTCACCACGAGTTTTTTCAAAAAACGGTAGTTGAGAGGGGGTTTTTTGAAGAAAAATCGAAAAATTCATGGAGGTTAAAAGGAGGAGAGGAAGTATCTAATTGAAATCCTTTCTTTTTATTAAACTAATTATTTTAGACAGATATGGAAGAATTATTAACCTTTGCATATATTAATTTAAGATATTGATTACTTCGTTATGGATATTCTTTGAAGATGCGATTATGCTGTTGCCTTTAACCGGATCATGACCATGATAATCAGTAATGATACCGCCTGTTCCTTTAATGATAGGTATCAAAGCTGCAGTATCCCAGAGATTCATTATTGGGTCGAGTTTTATATCGGCAAAGCCTGTTGCTACCAAATAATAGCCATAACAATCCCCCCACCCTCTTACATACCTTACTTTTTTTATTAGCTGATGAAATTTATTTATATCCTGGTATTTTTCGATATTAGGATAATCTGTTATTAATAGAACTGCATTGGACAGACTTTCACAATCTCTCACTTGAACCTTTTGTCCATTTAATTCCGCGTAAGAGTTATCACCTATTAAAAATTCATTCAGAATAGGATGATTTATTACTCCCAATAGTGGTTCACCATTTCTGAGCAGGCCTATCAGTGTTCCAAAGGATATTGCACCACAAATAAAGCTGACCGTACCATCTATCGGGTCTAAAATCCATTTATATTCGGCATCATCATTATATGAAGCAAATTCCTC
Organism: uncultured Bacteroidota bacterium; assembly: GCA_963740945.1. Taxonomy (GTDB): domain Bacteria; phylum Bacteroidota; class Ignavibacteria; order Ignavibacteriales; family Ignavibacteriaceae; genus CAVQBP01. The sequence continues at coordinate 179,652 of CAVUGE010000025.1, forward strand.
ACCGATTATCCCGTGATCAGGAAATTCCTTCATAATCTCATTCCGCATAAGTTCTTCGGCTTTTTTATCGGCGATTGTTACCGGTGAAGCATCACTTTTTGAATCAACAGTAATTTTAGTTCGAAAATAACTTCTAATTATATTTCCGCTGATGTCCGATAAATGCTTAGTGAATAGTTTTAATTCCTTTATATTCTCCATTTAGAATCCCTTATTAAATAATCTGAATTATAAAATTAATTTTATATTTAAACATTAACAAATCTTTGACTTTCCAATGATAAGCTTATTTGATTTAATTATTAAACATTCAGATTTTCCGATAGTATATCGGGGGTGACCAAAAAGTAGAGCTTGTCATGCTGAACTTGATTCAGCATCTGTTTTCAGCGCAAAATTGCAAGGTTAGATTCCGGGTCAAGCCCGGAATGACACTTTTTAGTCGGCCCCTTTGATTTTTGTTTTATTTATTCTAGTTAATAATATTTCACACCTGAAGGTGTTCTTTTAATGAGATATCGAAAGGCACGTTTAGCGTAACCATGTTTGCATAACATCAGTCATAAACTCACGTCACGCAAGAATAGGTATTTGAAAGATGACATCTTTATTTTCTAAATTGTAGCTTTATCTGAACTTACATTTTAATAAAAAATTGAAGATAATTATTCTTATAAAAGATGTCATCTTTACATATTCGTAGCTTCAGTTATTAATTAAAAAATAATTATTTTTATTCATTAAAATTTGCAAATTATAGAATGACAAATTATTTTATTGAGAAGTTAATGAATGAATTAGAAGAAAATATCGAACCTAAAAGACAGATTATATTATTAAAAATGATTTTATTCAATAATAATTATGCAGAATATCTGCTTAGAATGGAAAAGTTTAAGGATAAGATAAATTATTCTCCAAATCACCTATACTGGTCAAAAAATAACGAACTTGTGGAATCTAAAAATATCGGGTTCTATGGTTTTAATAAAAATGAATCGATGGAGAAAATATTAGGGGATAAACAGTTAAGACCGTTACTAATCAGTCATATGGCTATAAAAGCAATACTGCAAAATGATAAACGAATTTTTGAAAAGTGGGAGATATCATTTGATAATCTTTCGGAGGAGTTATACAATTCTATTTCGGAAATTGAATTAATTCCAAAAGATGAATTAGAGAAACTACAAGGATTAATAGGAGAAATTAATAACCATGAGTATAAAGATGACATCTTTATAAAGAAAAATCATCTTTAACTTTTATTTAAATGTAAATTTAAATAAAAGTTATTTTAATTGATAAAGATGTCATCTTTTAATACTGATTTTTTCGTAGTTAATTCCATTTACAAATTGAACTGATATAATCTGCAGAACCGTCCCTAAGCCAGCCATCTAATTGAGCAGGTTCTTTTAACTGCTGTCCTCTAAAACGGGGTACGGATAGGTATTGGCAATCAATAAAGGGAAGTCCGGTCATATCACCCCATAACTTTTCAAACTGAGCGACAGGATATATATCCTCCTGCCCTTTCCCCCATCTTTTTTTGACATCTTTAATGGTAATATACGTCGGCATTTTAGCGGCTAAATTACGAACAGATTCTAGAACAAGCTTCTCATTTCCAAGATCATTTCTGTTTAATGAAAAAGATTCTAATAATTTATCAATATTAATCCATGAAGTGAGAGTATTATAGAAAGTTAAATCAAATTCAATTTCTTCTTTAGGTAATGCCAGGCTTTCAACTAAACGTAAATTCCCATTAACTCTAGCTAAACCTCCTCCCCTATCATCAATACGTTTTGTAGTAACTTCCATGGTTAGTGTTTTACTATTACTAATATGATATCCTAAAATAGAGGGCTCAAGATTAGCCCCGAGAGTATCTATATTGTGCGACATTAAATACTTCAGATTAGGATTTTCATCAATCATTTTTTTCAAAGTGCCGTTTAAGAACATATTAGGAATTTCATACCAGTGTCCTACCGGATGCAAACACTGACGGGCAATATTATCAGTATAGTCGGAACCCTGTCCTTTATTTTCAACCCAATTCAAAAAGGCTGCTCTCAAGCTTTCCAATACTTTTTGAGCCTGTACATCAAGCAACTGCTGCGGCATTTCTTCCCAGAGATAGAGTAAATCCCTTTTCATTGGAATCATTCTCAGTCCGATAAATTTTCCTTGTGATAAATAAATCGAACCGCTATAATTATAGTTTTTATCAATTTTTAATTTATATTCTACCGGATTATGAGTTAAATAGCTTGTGGTGAAGACATGCTGAACTTTCCTACCACACAACTCACTTATTTTATTACTTTTAGCAAGATGTATTTCAATAAAACTTCTATGTTTACCATCTAATTTATAAAACGGATGTAAAGCTTTAACAACCCCAGCTCCTTTAGTCCACCTGCTTCCAATACCGCCTGCAAATGATACCACCGCCACTTCGCCATTCTGCAATGCAGTAAGCCCAATTTTATAATATTTATCTTTAGTAATACTTGAATATCCGGTTACATCTCCTTCTTTCGCATCGGTTATTTGTGTATTAACAGGGAGCTTATTCTGGGATAAACCAATCCTCCCATTTTTTAAATCGGCTCTTATTTGTTCATGCTGAATTGAATCGAAGCCAAACTTCTTTAACAAATCAGCAAGATTTTCTTTTGTCTCATTAACGGAGACTTTTTGAGGTAAGATTATATCAAATAGTGAATTTAATAAACCGGAATAATTTTTATTTTCACGGGCGATATAACTTAACTCTTCCAACTCGGTTCTCTGGACTGACGTTAATTCATGGCTTTCTTTCTTTAAGAGTCCGGGAGTAATAATAGAATAATATCCGCCCGGCATTAATGCTTTTTCATTTTGCAGCAGTTCTGAATAAGAACCTTTTTCGTTTATTTCGAAGTCATAAACAACCGGTTCCATAGCAAAGGGAACGGAATCTTTTAAATCATTCTTTAATTCAGACATTAAATTTTGAATATCAACTTGCGCTTTCTTTTTAATTTGGGGATTAAAGATAAATCCCATTCCGCCGCCGGACATTCCCCCCATCATCCAGAATCCCCAGAAATCGGAAGTATATTTCTTTTCAACTTCTTTAATTAAAGTTTCAGTAAATAAATTAGTTGCCCATGGAATGATAGTCTGAATAGGGCCAAAAAAATTCTTTTGAGTTAATTTCCCGATTGCTCTAACATCACCGGATTCCAGTTTTCCGAGAATCGAGTCAAAAATATTTATAGCTTCTTTTCTTCCATTCCACTCTGCTTTTGATCTCAATAAATATTTTTCAGTAACCATCTCCAGTATCGGTCCGACATCCTGAGCTATACCGCCATGGACCATAACAAGGCTATTTTGAAGCAATTTTCTTGTTTCTTTAGAAACATCAGAATACTCCAGCACTTTATGTTTTGGCAAAAGACAGCCATTGCTTATACCAAATTCAGGGTCACCTTCCAATGCATCGACCCCTTTTATAGTTTTCATTCCGGGCCATATACCTCCGCTATCCTGCCATCCTCCTCCTGAACCAGCTAACCATTCACCCAGAATAGCGCGGGCAGCAACAATTCTTCTTTCCGCTTCCGTTAATTCTCCCGTTAAGTTTTTAATTTGTCCGGTAGCCCGCATACAGATTGAAATTAACGATGCGAGCAAATTAGTGGATACAGCGAGACGGGAGCCTTTGGGAATATTATTAACCTTGCTGACTATTTCTATACCGTAACCGGGTTTTATTAAACGGGATAACAATTTAGATAAAGGCTGTCCGGCACCTTCCATACCGGGTGGAATAATTCCCGATGCAATCACTGCAGCTTTTAACAGTCCGAGATAATCTTTTGCAAAGTCAAAGACTTCGTCAATTGTTTTTATTTCCGAAGAAGCATCTAAATCAACACTGGTAAGCTTTAATATAGGTTTATCAATAATTCTAAAGTAAGTTTCTATAGGAGGCTGCGGTTTAGTATGTTTCCCGTCTGTAAGGACAGATAAATTAACAGAAACATTAATGACCCTTGCACCCTGAGGGAAATCCATTCCTAAAAAGAAAATATCGCTCCATCCGCTATGAGATAAGTCCATTCGCACAGGGGTCTGCTCATGGATAACCGGGAATAAATTAGCCGGAGAAATATTTTCATGTAATTCTTTTCTAATTCGTAAAGGATGGTCATCCGGATGACCTATTCTAAACATCCAGTTGTTGCCTTTAATAGATCTCACACTTTTTCTAACCTGGTCAGCTAAGGTTTGAAACCCGAGACTTTGATATGTTTTAGCAAGAGCACTTGATAGACCGTCGCTTAATCCGTTTTTTGCAATTGAATTACGGAAGAGATCAATCGCTTCAATATATCTTCTGTTTAAAAGATGGTCATATCCTTCAAAAGGTATTAAACCTTTTCCGGTTAATCTTTTTTCAGGTAAATGGAACCTGTATATAGAATAGAGAAAAAATAAAGCCCGGACCCTTTCATATAAATTATCACAGTTTCTCCAAAAATATTCGAGCCCTTCGCATTCTTTTAAGAGATCATCCAGGGATAATTTTTGACAGTAATCATCTAAAGAAGTATTTCTTACACCTGGATCTTGAGAAGTTATAAATTCAATAAGTGTATTCATAGAATGGGATTTTTTAATCGACCTGTTTGTTAAGAAAACTTAACTCTTTTTGAGCCAGCAGTTCAAGCATCTTAGTAAGGACCAATTCCCTGTCTTTTCCGTTAAGGGCTATTGCGATCTGGGCAGTAAATAAACCGTATTTAGAGCCGATATCATATCTCATACCCGGAAATTCGAAAGCCAAGTATTGTTCTTTTTTAGACAATTCATTTAAAGCAGAGGAAAGAGTTACATTAACAGGGTTACTGCTTTTTTTTAGTTCAAATCCCAGCAAATCAAATACTGAAGGAGTTAATACATGTATACCGAAAAAGCATAAATAATGGCTGGAACGCAGTCCCGGAATAATTAAATTCTGTTCAGCTTCGGTTGGTGTGGGCTTTTCCATAACTTTATCAACTTTATAAAGAGCTTTATTCCCGGGAACTCTCTTACCTCCGATTGTTCCATAAAAAGGGAGCTGTGTTTCGGAAGTTGATTGAACTGCAGATACGGTACAAGCTTCTTTTTCCGCTATTTTAACCAGCTTTTCTGAGCAACCTTCGGGGAGCAGACTCACATTTAAATGATCGCCGACAAGATGTAATATGGAAGATTTCTCGGAAAATTCTTTTGCAGAATAGACAGCGTGACCATAACCAAGCGGTTCATATTGATAAATAAAGCTTATGCGGCTGTTGTAATCTTTTACAACCTCTTTATACCTATTCTCATCTTCGGGATTAATAACAATACCAATATCTTCAACACCTGCAGCTAAGGTTTCTTCTATAATTATTTCCAAAACCGATTTTTCTATTCCGTCGCGGTCTACCAGTGTCTGCAGCGGCAAATTTCTTTGTTTTCTACCTGCAGCAGTAATTACAGCTTTTTTTGTTTTCATTTATTTTGAATCTTAACTTTATTATATGTAAAAATTACCCCTTAAAAAATAACCATTTGAAGATTCAATTAATAGTGTTTGAATAGGACTAAACTATAAAAATACCGTTTAATCCCCAAGAATTAAAAATATAATATCCAGATTAAATTTGTTAAGTTATTTTAATTCATTTGGCAGATGAGAACAAATGAGATATAAAATGAATAAACATTTAATTATTTCAAGATGGAATTCATACAGATTTCATTCGAATATTAAGCGTATTCATAGCGCATTCACTGCGTTTTCACAGCGTATTCAGAGCGTTTTCACTTTGGAAGAAGGCCGGATATTCAAACTCTTTGCATCTTTACCAGTGGTGTCCAAAACAATTTCGTAGAAGAAAATTTCTCGAGAAAATTAACAGAAATGCTAAAATTTTGTTTGGCATAAAACCCATCCCAACCCTTCCCTTGAGAAAGGAAGGGCTTATAATAATTTATGTCTTATCGTTATAATTCTATCAGAATATTATCATTTAACGTTTTATTGGTAAAATGCAGAGCGAGAGTTGATTTTATTTTGGACAGATATAATCTTTAGCTTTAAAATAGTTTGACTTCTCAGAAACTTGGGATATATTATTATTGCAGTAAGTAGTATTTTATTCTAAACCTTATAATAAGATTAATATTATGTACGATCTACCATATTATAAAGAAAAAAATGAGCGGGTAATTAAAGAATTTATCGACCAGAATCCTTTTGCTTTTTTAGCCGGATGTGATTCGGAAAATAAACCTATTGCTACGCAGGTGCCGGTTTTTATTGAAGAACATGAAGGGAGAAAAATACTAAGAGGACATATAATGAGGAATACGGATCATCATAAAGCATTTTTAAATAATGAAAATGTGCTTGTAGTTTTCACAGGTAATCACACCTATGTAAGTGCTACATGGTATAGTAATCCGCATCTTCCTTCTACCTGGAACTACATGAGTGTACACGCTAGGGGTATCATAAGGTTCCTAGATGATGCCGCATTAGAATCTGTGCTGCGAAAAACCACACTTCATTTTGAAAATTATAATCCCCATTCAACAACGGTTTTTGATAATCTTCCTTCAGAGCATGTACAAAAATTAATGAAAGCAATCGTCGCCTTTGAAATTGAAATAAAAGAAATTGATAATGTTTTCAAATTAAGTCAGGACAGAGACCTGGAAAGTTTTCAAAACATAAAGGAGAAGCTTAGTGAGCAGGGTGAAGATGGGAAAGTAATTGCTGCTGAAATGGAAAAAAGGAGAAAGGAATTATTTCCTAATAATATTACATAGATATCCTTTATTCCCTGGCTTAATTTAAAACGTATATACTTTATCATACTACAAAAGAGAAAATATTTAGTCAGGAGTTGAATGAAGAATAAAAATTTTCTGATATGAACTAAAAATATGGAAATGCAGAATGAGTAATGTTTTCAGAAAAACGTGTATCTTTGCTTTTTGTTTAATTGTCATTGCCAATACCACTTTTGCTGGGCCTCCGTTTAATACTGATGATCCTGTACCAGTAGACTTACATCACTGGGAATTTTATGCTGCATCAGCTTATGAATTTATGAAAAATAATGAAGATGCAACTTTGCCACACTTTGAAGTGAATTATGGTGCCGTTCCAAATGTACAGCTCCATATACTCGCAGGAATGGGCTACGTTAAAGAAGATGATGAACATCAATATGGTTTTATGACTACAGAGCTGGGATTTAAATATAGATTCATAAATGATAATGACGATTTTCAGGCCGGCATTTTTCCTTTAGTTGAACTTCCTACTGCTTCAGGGGAAAGTCTTATTGGAAATGATCATATGCAGATATTCTTACCGGTGTGGATACAAAAAAGTTTTGGGAAATTTACAACATATGGTGGTGCCGGATATTGGGTAAATCCCGGTGAAAATAATAAGAACTCGGTTTTTGTGGGCTGGCAGGGGCAATATGATTTTTCATCAACTCTCTCTTTGGGGGGTGAATTGTATTATGAATCGCCGGATACAAAAGACGGTTCATATAATGTGGCTTTTAAAGTTGGGGGCTTCATTAATCTCAACGAAGAAAATCATCTACTTTTTTCCATTGGACCGAGTTTAACAAATAGTGATGATGTTTCCGGTTATTTGGGATATCAGCTCACAATTTAGGATTTACAAAGTATTTATTACCGGATTACGTTTTAAATAATAGCTGGTTTAAGTGCGACAGCTTTCATTTCCAGCAGGAAATTAAATTCGGTGTATGTTGTCTTGGGTGTGTTGTGGTTTTAGGATATGTTCTTTATTATTTGTAGTTCAAAATCTCAAAGAAAGGCAGCTAAGTCCTCCATCCAATTTTCTGAATTCGGAAACATCAACCTCAATTATTGTATAACCGGCATTTTGAATTTTTTCTTTTGTTTCCGGAAATCCATAGGGGACTAAAACTTTATCATTTATCCATAAACTATTTGCCGCATAGCCTTCAGTATTATTAACAGGAATTAAGTTAAAGTGCTGAAATTCTTGTTTATTCAAAAAACCGGGTACCGATAATAGGTTACTATTTTCAAGATATGATATTCCGGATTTAAGGTGCAAACCATTTCCTACATTCACCGTTGAACCTGAAAAGCCATATTTCGCTAAGATATTTATTAACTGATGCGCACCTTTCTCATTAGTTCTTTCCGATATGCCTATATAGAAGTGTTTTCCTACTTTCATTACGTCTCCGGCTTCAAGAGTACCGGGTGCTTTAATATACTCAATGTTTGAAAAGTGATTTATTAAAACATGCCCCATTTCAATAATTTCATATTTACGGGAAGGTGCACCAGGATTTGTTATTACAGCGCAATAAGGAGTAAGTATGGCGGTATCCTCTACAAAAACGGAATCGGGATAATTTTCGTCAGGCTCTAATATAATAACATCAAGTCCGCATTCTGTAAGAGAATCAATATATTTTTGATGCTGCTTTAAGGCGAATTGATAATTAGGTTTTCCCAGATTTGCACCGGTTAAACCATTCACAAAGTTTCTACATGGTTTTCTGACAATAGCCTTGTTAAACATTTGGTCCGAAATTTATTATTGTAAATTATAAAAGAAATTTTTAGTGTTTCTTCATTTTAGAAATAATATATTACTTTTTAATTTAAATTAATTATAATTAATAAATGTAGTAGAACTATTTTAATTAACATATCGAATCTTGAACTGAAATTGTTAGAGGAAAATTAAGATGTTATTACACGATAACAAAAAGTGGGGAAAAAATATTGAAGAAAACTTAGGTTTAAGCAAAAGAATTAATTGAGGAGTTGTATGAACATTAAAAATATCTTGAGAACAAATAATCTCTCGTCAATTTTACTTATCAGACTACTCGTTGGTTCTGTTTTTCTTTCAGAAGGAATACAGAAGTTTCTTTATTCAGATGCTTTAGGAATTGGAAGATTCATAAAAATAGGAATACCTGCTCCGGAGTTCTTCGCTCCTTTTGTAGGAACGGTGGAAGTTGTATTCGGTTTTTTAATAATTATTGGTTTGCTGACAAGAATTGCTGCCATACTTTTAACAATAAATATAAGCGTTGCAATCATTTCAACGAAAATCCCGATACTTATTAGTCAAGGATTTTGGAAGATGGCTCATGAGGCCAGAACAGATTTTTCCATGCTTTTAGGTTTAATCTTTTTGTTGATTGTTGGTTCAGGAAAAATTTCCTTAGATGCACTTATAATAAAAACTAAAAAAAAGGAAATCCGAAATGGGTAATACCAGAAAAAACTTCCCAGTTGTATTGAGCTAGAACAATTGCTTATCAATGCCTCCTGAAGCCACTATTGGTAAGAAAGTAGGAGTTGTTAAATCTCCATAAATTCTTGTACTATTTAGAGTTCTTGCGGAGAGACAGGGATTCGAACCCCGGAAGGACTTACATCCTTAACGGTTTTCAAGACCGCCGCATTCAACCACTCTGCCATCTCTCCGGATTTTAGATTCGTTGACCAATAATAAAGTCAATATTTTGAGCTACAAATATAATCATAGTATCAATTATGACAAAATAAGAGATAATGAGAATAAAAATCATTATGAATTAAATTGAATTGTCTTAACCTTATTAGCTGGTTTATATTGGAGATTCTTTAATGACAATTTATATAATAGTTTTAAATAGTTTGAAGGATTTTTAATTAGTTCACTATATTTTTTCTCACCCATAACAACGTCAGTTATTAATTCACCTAGCTTCTTACCGTATAGCTTAATTATCCATATGCGCAGTCTACTAGAACTATAGATAAATAATGATAAAATTCTTCCGGCTCTTAATTCGGGTAAAATTCTTTCTGATATTTCCCTATTATATCTGCTGCAGACATTATCCGGTAAAAAATTGCCTTTAATAATCGATTCGGCAGCAATCTGTCCGCTTAAAAGTGCAAAACTTATACCTTCTGCTGTAATAGGGTCAACAAAACCTGCTGCATCACCGGTTAATAGAATCCTATTTTGCGCATAATTATTTCTAAAATGCAAAGGAATCACAAATCCGTGTCTTTCAGTTTTTATTATTTTTTTTAACCCAAGTAATTCAAGATATTTAAATAAATAATTATTCATATTACCATTTTTCAATTTCATGCTTAATATACCAATAGATAAATGATCTTTTTTCGGGAAGACCCAGCCATATCCGCCAGGGACAATACCAAAGTCAAACCGCGCTGCATTACAGAAGCAAGATAAAGTTTCATTATCAACATAAATTTCATATTCTAAAGCTGGAATTAATTTGGTTTTACCTTCCTCGAAATATTTTTTTGCAAGTTTACTTAATGCTCCATCGGCAGCAATCAGAAATTTTGCATATAATTTTTGATCAGTATTATTAATAGTTATTTCAATAGAATCCTCTAAATAGGCTATCGCTTTCAATTCGGATTTGTCTTTCACTTCGATACCGAGTTTTTTTGCTTCTTGAATCAAATGATAATCAAGGTCACTTCTCATGGTCATAGAAACGATTGGTTTTTCTCTTTTAGTCAAAATAGAAATATTAGCTTCAAAATCATTTATCTCAGCAGTATAACAATTTCTTTCAATAATACCGGAAATATCAGAATCAATTAACTTAACGCCTCTAAATGTTATTCCTCCCCCGCATGTTTTATATCTCGGAAGCGCTTCTTTTTCAATTATAAGAACTTTTTTTCCAGCTTTAGCTAAAGCAGCTGCAGCTGCTGTACCAGCCGGACCACTCCCTACTACTACTGCATCATAAATATTGGATATCAACATTTATTAAATTTTTTTTCTACAAAATAAATTAATTTTATTTAATCCTCTATAGTAAATAAAAATATTTTATGATTATTTACATGAATAGCACCTAATTTCAAATTGCATCCCACTTGTTTTAAACTACACCAAAGGTCAATTTGATTTTTTTTTTGATTTCTCGCACTCACCTTATTCAATTTCTTATGTATGTTTATTTAAAATTAGTTTAATTGAAAAACGTGAAGATGATATGACTACAGCTTCAGAGCCCTATTTAATAACAAAAAGAAGGAATTATTGTGAATAAATATCAACCTATTGAAAATTACGGAATTATAGGAGATCTTAATACGGTTGCATTGGTAGGATTGAATGGATCAATAGATTTCATGTGTTTCCCTTATTTTGACTCTCCAACGATTTTTGCCGCTATGCTGGATATAAATAAAGGAGGATGTTTTCAAATAAATCCGGTAATAGATGATTCGAAAAATAAACAGTTGTATATACCGGATACAAATGTGCTGCTTACAAGATTTTTATCTCAAAATGGTATTAGTGAGTTAACTGATTTTATGCCTGTTGAGGATCTATACGAAGGAAAAATCTTAATGAGAAGGATAACTAATATAAAGGGAGAACTTACCTACTATATGAATTGCAAACCAAGGTTTAATTATGCAAGGTCATCGCATAAAGCCAACATGCATAACAATTCTATTTTATTTGAGAGTGAAAGTGAAGATAGAACAATTTTAAGATTAAAAAGTAATGTCCCCCTAGAGATTAAGAACGGAGATGGTTTTGCTGAATTTACTTTAAGACCGGGCGAAAGCGCAGATTTTATTTTAGAACTGGTAAAGGAAGGAAAACCTTTTGAATTTAACTTATCCGATCTAGTAACGAAAAAGCTCTATGAAACAATGAATTACTGGAAAAGCTGGATAGATGCTTCATATTATAAAGGCAGGTGGAGAGAAAACGTTAACCGTTCGGCCCTTGTATTAAAATTATTAACATCTTATGATCATGGTTCCATAATTGCATCACCTACCTTTGGATTACCTGAATATATTGGGGGCACAAGAAATTGGGATTACAGGTATACATGGATAAGAGATGCTTCCTTCACAATATATGCTTTTCTAAACCTTGGTTATACAAAAGAAGCGGAACAGTTTATGAAATGGGTTGAAAAAAAGTGTGAGGATATAGGAGATGCCGGAAATCTGGGTTTAATGTATACTATTGACGGAAAAAATGTACCTGATGAAGTTATTCTTTCTAATTTTGAAGGTTATAAAAATTCATCGCCTGTTAGAATTGGAAATAATGCAAATAAACAATTGCAATTAGATATTTATGGAGAATTAATGGATTCCATTTATTCATATAATAAATATGGAAATCGCATTTCTCATGATTTCTGGATTAACATTACAAAACAGATAGATTGGATTTCAGAAAACTGGAATAGAAAAGATGAAGGTATATGGGAAGTCAGGGGGGGTAAAAGACATTTTCTTTATTCGAGGTTTATGTGCTGGGTATCCCTGGACCGGGCTGTAAGATTAGCTGAGATGAGTTCTTTCCCTCACCCTTCAAAATGGAAAGAAGAAAGAGATAAAATTTTCAATGAAATTTTCCTTGAATTCTGGGATGAAAAAAGGAAAACTTTTACACAGTATAAAAATGCAAATTCAGTTGATGCTGCAACACTATTAATGCCTCTAATCAGGTTTATAAGTCCTAAAGATCCCCGATGGCTTTCAACCTTAAAAACTATTGAACAAGACCTTGTCGCAGATTCATTAGTCTATAGGTATAGATTTAAGGAAGCAGCATCTGACGGATTAAAAACAGGGGAAGGGACTTTTTCGATGTGTACTTTCTGGTATATAGAATGTTTATCCCGTTCGGGCCAGCTTCAAAAAGCAAGATTATTTTTTGAAAAGATGATGGGATATGCAAATCATCTTGGTTTATTTTCCGAACAGTTGGGAGAACAGGGAGAAGCATTAGGAAATTTTCCACAAGCATTTACCCATTTAGGAATGATAAGTGCAGCATTAAATCTCGATAAACAATTGGGGGATGAAAGAAACCTGAGCAGTGAAAAAGATTATAAACAGTATTATTATTAAGATGGAAAAAATAAAGGACAGTGAATATAATGGATAATAGAAATGAAATAGTAATATTTGCTGTTGGTGCGAGTTTAATTTTATTTAAGAAAGATTAAAATGAAAGCTTTATCAATTACGCCCGGCAAAGGTGATTTAAGGATTATAGATATTTCCGAACCTGAAATTCAAAACCCAGATGACGTAAAACTTAAGGTACTGCAGGTTGGAATTTGCGGAACGGATCGCGAGGAGGCAGCGGGGGGAAGAGCAGATGCTCCTCCCAATAATGATTATCTTATAATAGGCCATGAAATGTTTGGCCGGGTAGTGGATGTCGGGAATGAAGTATCTACAGTAAAAAAAGGAGACTATGCATTATTTATAGTTAGACGAGGATGCGGAAAATGTTATCCTTGTCAGCATGAACGGAGTGATATGTGCAATACAGGGGAATATAAAGAACGTGGTATAAAAGGACTACATGGGTACCAGGCAGAATTTGTTGTTGATAGTGAAAAATATGTAATTAAAATCCCGGAGGAAATTTCATCGGTAGGCGTTCTTACCGAACCTATGTCCGTAATTGAAAAAGCTATTGATGATTCATTATTATTACAGGAAGCAAGAATACCGGGAGCAAAAGCATCTAACTGGTTAGAAGGGAAAAGAGCATTGGTTGCAGGTCTTGGACCGGTAGGCCTTTTATCAGCAGTTGCTTTAAGATTAAGAAATGCTCGTGTATTCGGGCTTGACATAGTAGATGAAGATTCAAAGAGACCGACTCTTCTGAAAGAAATTGGAGGGGAATATATTGACGGAAGAGCTATAAAGACCACAGAAATAGATGAAAAATGCGGTGATATGGACTTTGTTCTGGAAGCTGCAGGCATTACAAAATTAGAATTCCAATTGCTTGATACTATAGGAATTAATGGGATCTATGTCTTATCAGGTATTCCCGGTGGTAATAGACCGGTAAATATTCTCGGAGATGAATTGATAAGAAAAATGGTCCTTATGAACCATGTCTGGTTAGGGAGTGTTAATGCCAGCATATATCATTATAAATTAGCTATAAAAGATTTAACAGAAGCAAATAAAAAATGGGGAAATACAGTTCAAAATATTATAACAGATAAATTTCCATTTACAAAATTTGATGAAGCATTCCGTATAGATTCATCAAAAGGGATAAAAACAATAATCGAGTGGGATCCATTATAAATAGATAGTTAATTACTCAAGTTACGCAAGAATTAGTATTTGAAAGATGACATCTTTACTTTTTATAAATAAGGTTTCATCTGAACTTACATTTTAATAAGAAATTTAAAATGATTTTTCTTTTTAAAGATGTCATCTTTAGATCTGCGTAACTTCAGTTAATTATTTACAAGTAGCCCGTAGGGAAAATTTTTGAATATTTCACCCGCTAATATTTTATCATTCCTTCTGATTATATCTCCCGATATATAGTTCTTAAATGATGAAGATGAATTTATTTTATTAACTTTTATGTAAGTATCTTCCCATGTATCCGGTCCAGTCGGCAGCTTATTTTCTTCAACAATATTTGTAAGAAATCTGGGAACAATTGTAATAACGAAATCATCTTCAAAATTTCTTGCATATACGATAATATTTTCTTTATATTTTCCGCCAGCTTCAATTGGAATAAAATTTCCTTCATTAAAAATTTCTAATTTTTCATTTCTTAATTGAAGGGCTTTATAAATCATGAATATTTTAATCTTTCCATCTGAAGGATTTCTTAACAAATTTTGTAAATAGGAGATTCTTTCTTCAGTATCTTTTTCAATTAGTTCGGACAAAAAATCTCTTCTTAAATTGTAGTCAACGGGCTGTCTATTATCGGGATCTACTAGAAACAAATCCCACAATTCAGTCCCCTGATAAAAATCGGGAATACCCGGAGAAGTAATTTTAAGTAAGACTTGAGAAAGTGAATTATAGACACCAAAGAAAGCAATTTTCTTCTGAAAGGATAAGAAATCATCAAAAAATTCATTATTATCAAATACGTTTTCAATAAATGAATAGACTGCTGACTCATATTCTGTCTCAACCAGTGTCCAGGAAGAATGTTCTTTTGCTTCACGCATAGCTTTTGTTAGATATTGTTTTATTCGCTGTAAATATTTTTTAATATCAACACTATCAAAAGGATAAGAGCCGATAAGAGTCTGATATATAAAATATTCCAAATTATTATCGGGAATAAAATAATTATTCTTGAATTTTTTAAATTGTTTATTTATTCTATTCCAAATTCTAACTTTTTTAATCCATTCTTCAGGAATTTCCGATAAAACATTTATCCTTGCCCGGACATCTTCTCCCCTTTTCGTATCATGAGTTGAAGATGCATTTATACTATGCCGCCAGTTTGAAAATCTTTTTTTATTGAAATTATAAAATTCATTTGAGGATATTCCGAATTTATCAGGATTACCCCCAACTTCATTTAATGAAATCAATCTGTTAAAGACATACAATACCGTATCTTCAAAACCTTTAGCCATGATAGGTCCGGTCAATTGTTGAAATCGCATTAAAAAGTCCAAGGACTTATCTTTCTGTTCAATGGTAAATTTCTCACTATAATCCTTTGTTAACAAACTTCCTATAAATTGAAACTCTTTAGACAGCAGCTGATTTTCGTTTTTTACTTTTTCAATTACTTCGGAGAGGTACTTTTTATCGGTTCTTCTGTTCTTTCGCCCGCTTATATATGTTCTATAAATAGGGAAATGGGTAAGAATTTCTTCCAAAGCTTCTTTAACACCATTAAGAGTAATATCGACACCAAACCTATCTTTACTTGATATTTCTTCGATAAGAATAGCAAGATTTTCAACATCCCCTGCCATTCTGGTCTGAATTATTAATTTTTTCTTTTCGACTACAATCTGTTCATAAGATTTACTTAAGCCTGAAAATTTATTATAGAAAGCACTAAACCTCTGTTTATTTTTTCTTTTGCAAAAAACTTCATTCAAAAAATTCAAGTAATCATATCCTGTTGTACCTTGAACCGGCCAAAAACCTGGTATATCCTCCTCGAACTCTAAAATTTTTTCAACAACAAGAAAGATATCTTTAGCACGTTCACGTATATTTGCTAAATAATTAGAAGGATCATATAAGCCGTCAATATGATCGATTCTCAAACCTGATATCTTATCTTCTCTAATTAGTTTAAGAATAAAAGAATGGATTCTATTAAAGACATCTTCGTTTTCAACTCTTAAAGAAATTAACTCATTTACATTAAAAAATCTTCTATAATTTATTTCTTCATTGGCAACTTTCCAGAAAGCAATTCTAAAATTTTGTTGCGATAATAATTTATCTAGTAAATCAAAACTTTCCGGTATTCCTTTTATACCGTTAAAAAATTTGAGATTTTCGTCTATAAAATCTTTGATACTGTTATTGTTAGCATACAATTCCCAAAGAATCCCTTTTATGAATTTTATCTGGTTATATCTTTCCTCAATCTCTTCGGCTGACGGCAAAGATTTAATTACAAACAAAACTCCCATATATCTAATAAAATCAGGATCATTTCTACCTAACTTATTCCGTAGTTTATCGAGCCTGAATGAGAATACATCTGCATAAGATTCTATTTTTATAGGAAGACGTGTTTCATAATAATTAATACTTAATCCGTCATCATCATAGTTTAATCTTATTTCGCCGTTTTCAATAGCTTCCTGGTAAAACTTACCGAGAAACGGAGCTAATATTCTGTTTTTCATCCCCGCATGATGATGGTTCCAATCTATATCGAAAAAATTAAGATACCTGGAATTGGAACCGTTCTCCAGAAGATCGATAAGCATTCTATTCTGGATGTTGAAAGCCATATGGTTAGGAACAAAATCCTGCAGCCATTGCATATTATATTTCTTTACTTCATCAATTAGCAAATCAAATTCATCATCAGTTCCCAATTGTGGATTGAGCTGGTTTGGTTCCACAACATCATAGCCATGCATACTATCCTTTTTTGCATAAAATATTGGTGAAGCATAGACATCTGAAATACCTAGTTTGGAAAGATAACCTATAATTTCGGATGCATCTGTAAACCTAAACGACGAATTAAACTGCAGTCTGTATGTTGATTTCGGGATGTGCATTTACTGAAATCCTAACTTGTAAATTTTTCTCAAGATCATTAAAAAGCTCAATCCATTTGGCATAATCACCCCCTTCATTTTCAATTTGGTCTTTAATTTTATTAAGACCATTTTTTGCTATATAAAATAATATATTTTGTGCTTTCCATAAGTTGAGATCAAAGGAAAGTTCCCTTAATGCCTGCAGGGATGTATTTATTTCTTCCATTAATTCAGTAATTTCAGGCTGTTCTTTGAAGATTTCCATTAAATAATTAATTTTTTGACTTGCAGTATAACTTAGTTCTGGTCTATTCAATTCTATAGACCAATTCTTAGCTTCATTCGACAACTTTAATAATTTTTCAATATCAATTGTACCTGTATCTTCAAGCATTCTTTTAAAATCGTTATTAATAATAAACTCTACTGCAGTTAATAATGGCTTGGGAAGAGGGGTTCCTGTTTCTTTCATTGCTTGCATAAGGGGATAATGATTCTCATAAATTTGCCGGAAAGAAAATTCAATATCTGATAAAGTGTTTTCCATAATTTTATTGAAAACTTTCCTGCTTTCATCTTTAAACAAATGCCACAATGAATAGCTATGTGTACCAAAGTATTTTTCAATAGATAAAATAATTTCGGCAATATTTAATTTTTGAAAAGAATCTGCCAATGCTTTATGCATCTTTTCATATTTTTCATCTGAAAGACTTTCCCTAACGCCTCCATTCAGATTTTGATCTCCCATATGTAGAAAAGCATAACTAATTATTTTCTCATCATAAGTTATTCTTGATCTCATTAGAGCCCTGCCAATTATCATCTTTAGTCTTCCAGCCTCTTTAAAATCGCATTCAATATCCTCTACTTCATAGCAGAAAATCCTGGTCCTATCGGAATATTCCTCAAATAGGGAAGAAACCGCATAATGAGCAGCAACTCTCTGCAGATCGATTATTGCGGGTTTAACAAATCTCTCATAAACTATTTTAGCATTTTTTAATTCAGGAATATTACTGGGAATCTTTTTAAGCAAATCCAGAAAATCTTTCTCGAGATTTACGCCGCTGACTTCATTTAGCAACTGTATAGCACGTGCAGCATAAAGGATAACCTGAACAGTTTCAATCCCGGATATTTCATCAAAAAACCATCCGCAGCTTGTATACATAAGAAGAGCATGCCGTTGAATCTCAAGAATTTTTAATATCTTTATTTTTTCCTCACCGGACAAATTATTAAAGCCGTTTGAAGATAAAAATTCATTAACATTCTTAGGGGATCTGTTTAGAATTACTTTTA
Organism: uncultured Bacteroidota bacterium; assembly: GCA_963740945.1. Taxonomy (GTDB): domain Bacteria; phylum Bacteroidota; class Ignavibacteria; order Ignavibacteriales; family Ignavibacteriaceae; genus CAVQBP01. Next base: position 198,095 of record CAVUGE010000025.1, read on the forward strand.
TATAATTATTTCTTAATTTCCCAATATTTATATCAAACTGTCCATTAACTTTTTCATAAAATTGGATAAGAGTATCTCGCAGCCAGTCCAAAGCATTTCGAAGAGGGGCTCTCCAATCCTGGTTCCATCCTTGGCGGCCTGAATTACAACCACAATTGCTCCGCCATCTTTCAACTCCATGGATGCAGCTCCATGATGTATCTTCAATTATTTCAACTTCATATTCAGGAGGAAATTTTTCCAGGAATTCACCATAAACGGTTAACTTGGCATAACTATTTGTTTCAATATAATGGAGACAGTAGGCTAGAGCCATTTCACCATGTTTCTGGTGATGTCCGTAAGTTTCCCCATCAGTTGCAATATGAGCAATTTGTGCATATCCCGGTTTTTCATCAAGAGTGCTTAACATCCTATTAGCAAGATTCTCACCATTTGACATTAAATCTCCAAAAGCCAGGTCCTGAGAAATAATTCCGTCATAAAAGAAAAGACTAATTGATTTGCCGGAAGGCAGCTTGCATATATATGCTCTTCGCTGGTCAATCCTTGAATTTGAAACATCAAACCACTCTTCTTTATTAAGCTGCTTAACTCTACTAGCCTGCCTTGGAGCAAGTATAGTAAATTTAATCCCATGTTCGGCTAAAACCTCCAGGGTTTCTATATCTACAGCAGTTTCAGCCAGCCACATACCTTCCGGTTTTCTCCCAAACCTATATTTAAAATCTTCTATTCCCCAGATTACCTGAGTTTCTTTATCTTTTCTATTAGCCAGGGGCATAATTAAATGGTTGTATACTTGAGCAATAGCAGACCCATGCCCGGAAAATCTCTTTTGACTTTCTCTATCGGCATGTTTGATTGCAGCATAAACGTCGGGTGCATGAGTTTCAATCCATGAAAGAAGAGTAGGGCCGAAATTAAAGCTAATTCTAGAATAATTATTTATAATTTCCATAACAGTTTGGCTGGAATCTAAGATACGGGCAGCAGTATTAGGGCTGTAGCATTCAGCAGTAATTCTTTCATTCCAATCTCTATATGGATAGGCAGAATCCTGCACTTCAATTTCTTCCAGCCAAGGATTTTCTCTCGGGGGCTGATAAAAATGGCCGTGAATACAAACATACCTGTTCATAAATTACTCCAATTGGTAAATCGATATACTAAATTTTTTAATTGTAATATTCTGTACTTTCCCCAAAACCATATCAGGGGTAGAAGGTCCAGGACCTTCCCATATTTCATCTGCGGAATCTAATATCTTTTTCCATTTCCCCGTGGAAAACGGAACTTTAGTAGTAAAAACTTCTTCATTAAAATTTAAAATAGCTGTAACTTTACTTTCTTTATAGGACCTGGTCAAGACTATCACACCATTTTTTCCGGTCCCATCCGCCTTAAAATCTTTTCTGTCAAATGATAAAAATGCTTTATTTTTTTTTCTTAAGTTTATTAAATATTTATAAAATTCAATTAATACTTTGTGCTGTCCCTCATTTGCCATTTCCATATTAAGTTTTGATCTAAGGAAAGTGGTCTCACTTTGCGGATCAGGTATTTCATCTTTCCATTGAAAAGATAAAAATTCCTCTTTTCTTCCTTTTCTTACGGCATCAATTAGATTTTGGTCATTAAAGCTTACAAAATACAGAAAAGGATTATTTCCATTGTATTCCTGCCCCATAAATATCAGAGGTATATAAGGAGAGAGCAGCAAAGCAGCGGCGGCTAATTTTGCTTGTTCAAATGAAATTAGTTGAGACAGCCTTTCTCCCAGCGCTCTATTCCCAACCTGATCGTGATTTTGAAGATTAATAACGAATTGATCAGGTCTCCTATTCAATGCAGAATTTCCGTGAATTCTTCTCCTATATTTTGAGTATTGACCGGTATAAACGAAGGTATTATTGAAAGAATTTATTAGATCGCCGGTTGTTCCAAAATCTTCATAATAGCCCTGGCGTTCATTTGTTAACAAAGAATGGATGGAATGATGAAAATCATCACTCCACTGAGCATTAATTCCATAGCCGTATTCATCTTTAGGTCTAATTATTTTGTTATCATTTAAATCACTTTCTGCAATTAGAAATAATTTTCTATTTAGTTTGTTTGAAAGCTTTATCGTTTCTTCAGCAAGTTCCTGCAAAAAATGTTTTGCACTCATATCATATATTCTATCAATTGCATCAAGCCGGAGTGCATCTATATGATAATTTGAGAACCAGTATAAAGCATTTTCTATAAAATAATTTCTTATAGGGTCTGAATCAGGACCGTCAAAATTTATAGCATCTCCCCATGGAGAATGATACATAGAATTAAAATATGAGCCGTACTCTCCTGTATAATTTCCTTCTGGACCAAAATGATTATATACAACATCTAAAATAAAGGCAATTCCAACTTTATGACATGAGTCTACTAATTTTTTCAATCCTTCAGGGCCGCCGTAACTATTTTGTGGGGCATAATGATAGACACCATCATAACCCCAATTCCGATTTCCAGGAAATTGGGCAACAGGCATTAATTCTATAGCTGTAATTCCTAAATTCTTTAGATATTCTAGTTTTGGAATGATGCTTTCAAATGTTCCTTCTTCAGTAAAAGTCCCGGTATGGATTTCATAAATAATATAGTCTTTCAATTCCGGATTATTCCATTTTTTATCATTCCATTTGTATAATGAATGATTTACAACAGAAGAAGCATTATGGACCCCCTCAGGCTGAAAATTGGAGACAGGATCAGGTCTTTCAACTCCATTGTTTATTTTATAATAGTATCGTGTACCGGGTAATATATTGTTTATTATGACTTTCCAGTAATTAAAATCATCTTTCTCAAGACTAATTATCTTTTCGTAAGGAGAAATAATTTTAACCGCTAATTCCTTAGCTTTGGGTGCCCAAACCTTAAATTCACAACACCCGTTTATTAAATAGTATGCACCTATTTTCATAATTCATTTGAGTAACTTCAGTTATTTATATAGAAAAATTAAAAAACGGTCAGCAATGTAAACGTGTTTGTTAACAAATTGTGCTTCCAACTATTATTCCCTACTGTTTTTTTGATTTTTGGTGCTCATTCTTATCTCTCAAATATTTTTTCATGTATTGAAGCCCCTTAAATGGAATATTCAGCCATGGGGAATTTTCGGTTAAACAATTTGCCAGTTCGAGTAATATCTTTTCCAAAAAATAAAAATGAAATAGATATTCAATTTCATCTTTATCATCCGGCAGGAAATCAGCGTTTTTAACCGATTTAAGATAAGATGATAAAAATTTGTTCCCGATATAAAGCCACCACTGTTGGGCGAATAATTCTGATTTGGCAATCTCAGCTTTGGCTTGTACATCATCTGTAAAAGAAGCTACAAAAGCAGCAAAGTGAAATGACCAAACCATTGAAGCAGCATCCCTTAAAGCCGATCTTTTTATTCTTCTTTCACTAATTGGAATTGAAGAAGGACCTTCGAAATTTGTTATTACAAAGTCTTTTCCCGTAAAAAGTATTTGCCTTAAATGATAGTCACCATGAATTCTAATTCTTTTCGCACTAATTTTGTCTTTCAATATAATAGCAATATAATCGATAATCTCTTCTTCAAACTCCAAAGTCTTAACAGCTTCTCTCCGAAGCTCTTTATCCAGATTATTCATATATTTTTTTAATAATCTGAATGTGTTTTTAATATTGCTTCTTAAAGACTGGTATATAGAGCGTTGATAGAAAGACGAATAAGATTCTGGAATAAAATCTTTATCTTCATAATTTGAACTAAGTGCAAGGTGAAGCTGCGCTGTCCTTTCGCCTAAAAGTCCAGCCATTTCGATATAAATATTATCCACGGCATCGGCAATTGCTACTCCATTACGTATTTTGGAAGAATCTACAAACAAATTTGTCAAAGATTTTATTCGTCTTTTTTTAGTTTTGTTGTTTATATATAAATTCTCAAAATATTTTTTGGCGGCATCCAGAAAATATAACCAGGCATCTCCTTGATTTGGAATATATTTTTTTATTAATCCTATGGTAATTGGTTCTGCATTATTTTGTTCGTACGTAATTTTACCGGCGAATTGATGAATATTTTGGAAAGATGTCATATTTGATAAAAATGATAATATTTCAGCTCCGGGATGTATTCCTTCTTCAAGTCTTCGATACAATTTAAGAACTATATTTTCATTATATAGAATGATCATATCTTTATTATCAGCTTTCAATAATTTTGAAGGAGCAAACTGTCTGCTGTCTGTAAATAATTTTTGTAATTTTTTTTCTTTTGAGAAATAGAGTTCTCCGTTATTTCCTCTTATGGTTCTTTTAATAGAAATCGCTTTCATAAAATTTTGCTGAAATATTTCATCAAATATTCCGTCGAAAACAATCATTTGATTATTTTCCTTATCCTTAAACTCACCCATAATTGCAGACACATTTTCATATAAAACCACACCGGAAAATGGTATTGCATTATATGTTATAGGCAGAAGATAAAATTCAGGTAGTTCATCTACATACGAAATTTTAATAATCAGAAGGTCGTCTTTATCGGAAAGTTGAATTTTATCAAGAATCAGGACGCTTTCAATTTTAAATTCTCCTTTTTTGAACCAGGTAGTTTGTTCTATATATTCAAGAAAAAATTTCTCCTTAAATACATCATCTTTGTTTAAAATCTCCGGAATAACTTTATCTCTCCTTAAACCTTCGTGATGATTTATTTTTTTAAGCTCAAACCAGTAATGATCATATGGGCTTAAGGTTAGCATATAGTATAATTCACCAATCGGCGGAAACTTGTTTAAGCTGAATGTTTCAATTGGAGTATACCCCAAAAATTTTGAAAGATCTAATTCAACAACTTGAGAAAATCGAGAAAGGTTTGCTACAACAAGAATTATTTCCTCACCATAAGTTCTTAAAAAAGCAATTACCTTAGGATTCTGAGGTGATAAAAATTCTATCTTTCCGCTGCCAAATGCTTTATATTTTTTTCTTATCCCGAGCGCCTTTTTCATCCACCATAATAACGAAGAATTATTTCTTTGTTGTACCTCAACGTTTACGGCTTCATAATGATATTCGGGATCTATAATAATCGGAAGGTAAAGCTTCTGGGGGTTTGCATCGGAAAAGCCTGCATTGCTGTCCGAATTCCATTGCATGGGTGTTCGGACACCGTTTCTATCTCCTAAATAATAATTGTCTCCCATTCCAATTTCATCACCATAGTAAATAATCGGGGTTCCCGGTAATGAAAACAAAAGGATATTAAGAAGTTCTATTTTTCTTCTGTTGTTCTCAACTAATGGGGCAAGGCGCCTCCGGATTCCGAAATTTAACCTTGCACGATTATCTTTCGCAAAAAACCTGTACATATAATCGCGTTCTTCATCTGTTACCATTTCAAGAGTTAATTCATCATGATTTCTAAGGAACATTGCCCATTGACAGACTTCCGGAATATCTGGTGTTTGTTCAAGGATATCTATTATCGGAAATCTGTCTTCCATTTGAATTGCCATATACATTCGCGGCATTAACGGGAAATGGAATGCCATTTGACATTCGTCCCCTTTTCCGAAATAAGCTACAGCATCTTCAGGCCATTGATTTGCCTCTGCCAAAAGCATTTTATCTTTATATTTTTCATTTATATGTTTGTTTAATTTTTTTAGGAACTCATGAGTTTCTGTTAAATTTTCACAATTTGTACCTTCACGCTCATAAAGATATGGGACTGCATCCAATCTTAAACCATCAACTCCCATATCAAACCAGAAATCAACTGCTTTGAATAAAAACCTATGAACTTCCGGATTTTCAAAATTTAAATCAGGCTGATGCGAATAAAAACGGTGCCAATAATATGCCTTGGCTAATGGATCCCAAGACCAATTTGAAGATTCGAAATCATTAAAAATTATCCGTGCATCCAGATATTTATCAGGAGTATCTGTCCACACATAAAAATTTCTTTGTGGAGAACCTGGGGGGCTTTTTCGTGCTTTTTGAAACAAGTCATGCTGATCCGATGTATGATTAAGCACTAATTCTGTTATTACCCGGATTCCCTTTCTGTGAGCTACTCTAAGGAATCTTTTGAAATCGGCAAGTATTCCGTATTCGGGATTTATATCAAAATAGTCCGAAATATCATAGCCATCATCCTTCATCGGGGATGGATAAAATGGAAGAATCCAGATTATATTTACACCTAAGTCTTTTATATAATCTAATTTTTCTACTAAGCCGTTAAAATCCCCTATTCCATCATCGTTACTGTCACGGAAAGCTTTTATATGAACCTGGTATATTATTCCATATTTATACCAGAATGAACTTTCCTCAAAAGTTAATATTTGACTTTCCTGTTCAATATTTATTTCTTGATTCATTTTTACTTCCGGCTCCGGGATAATTGTATTTTCATCCATTTGAATAGACCTTTACAGTTTATTGACACCTCATTTACTGTTAATTTCCTTTAATAACAACTGAGCATCTTTATTTGAGGGATTATTTCTTAATATAAAACTTATTTCTTCTAATGCTTTATTATTTTTGTTTATTTGAAAGTATGCCAATGCTATATTATAATGGATATTTTCAATTTGTGCATTGGTAAATTTAAGTGAATTATATTTATTCTCTATTAAACAACTATTGAAATATTGAAGAGCTATTTCAGGTTTGTTAATATTGATATTAGTTAAACCTAATCTATATTTTAAAAATTGATTATCATCTAATAAAAAGGCTTTTTTATAACTGGCATCAGCATCCCGATATAATTTCAACTGATAGTAAATATCTCCGATTATTGATAGAAGATCAGAATTTGATTCATCGGTAATTAGTATAGCTTTATATTCTCTAAGGCCTTTTTCCAGTTCATTCTTGCTTAAGTATTCTTTTGCTGCCATTACATGAGCCATTCCCCATGACATTTGATTTCCGGTAACATAATTATAGGCAATTTGCTCTAAAAAATTATGAGGATTAAAAACGAAGTCACTATCGCCTGAGATAAATGGAGGTCTGCTTTTAAGTTTCAATATTTTTATTTCTCCAATAACACTATCTAAGGGTGTAACTGAAGACTGCTTCCATAATAAGCTGTCGTTTTCAGTAACTGCGGGTGATAGTCCAAGCAAGCCGCTGTCTCTAATAGTTTGAAACCATGTTTTAGCTAAAAGAAAATATCCGCTTATGTTTGGGTGTACATGATCAACTAATAACTCGTTGCCTATTATGCCGTTTGGTGATTGCTCTTGAAAATTTTTTTTAACATCCGATAAGAGTAATTTATATTCATTAGCTAATTGTTTAATAATATAATTGAAATCTGATGGAGCCCTAAATCTTAAGCCATCCATATTTTTAGCTATAATATACTCTCTTTTAGCATCTTTATAATCTTTCAACAAAAAAAAACTTTTCCCTAATTGATAATGAATATTTGCCGGTGTTGAATCAATCGATATTGCTTTCTTAAAATATTCAATGGCACTTTCATAATCATTTTTTTCCTCCAGGCTCACCCCACGATTAAAATATTCCTTACATTTATTTTTTAGAGAATCGCTTAGTTTATCAGAATGTATGGAAACAAATGGAGCTAGATCTTTTTCATTTGTAACCAGAGTAGAAATAATTATCGGTATTTTATTTTCTTTCGCAATTTTAATAATTTCTTCATAATTATCTTTAAAAGTATTTTTCGCGGTGTTGTAATCACCACTATTATATTTTATCGAATTATTCTCTACCATTTGTTCCATCAGTAATTTTTGTTCATTATCATGGGATGGTTTGAGAAAATTTGAAATTGAATAAATAATATTTTTAAGCAGCTGGAAAGTTTTAAATTGCTGAAGCCAGAGATAGGTTTTTATTAACCATCGACTCTTACCGATTGAAATTGTTGAACCAACTCCAAAAGCGCCATAAAATTCATTTTGTCCCATATAAATAATAAATAGATCCGGTTTATAGCTTCGCAATTCATTTACAAATTCAGCAACGGTGTAACTATTTGTTGCCGCAATTGCTGTATTGATAACCTCAATGTTTTTACCAGGCAAAACATCTATCAATCTATCCCTTAAAAATTCCGACGGTATTGCATTATATTCGTAAGGAAACCCTGCTGTAGTTGAAGCACCAAAACAAAATACCCTTACTGTATTTGGTGATTTATTGACTTCAAAAAAATCGTGGGAGCCTTTCCGGTAAAAAAGACGGTTTTCATCGAAATATCTCTTACCAACTAATTGATTCATAGTATAATAATTTTTGCCGTTTCGTGTTATAGCTGCTACTATACTTAAATCAGGACCATATCCAGTTAATCTTAGTAGTGCTTCTAATAAAAATAAAATAATGAAAGGAATTAAGAGGAGGATTAGTCGAAAAATATTCTGTTTAGTCACTATAAAAAACCATATAAAATTAAGATTTGCTTACTAATTACATTTAAAGTATTCATAAAAGTTACATAAAATTCCTCAACATTTCTAAAGATTTCGTTATCCATTTGGGGATAAAATAGATTGGGGAGCGCAAAGCTTTAACCTTCAGAAGGTTAATCTATTGCCTATGGTTTAGCCGGAGAACAGTGGATAAAAAATATAGGTTGTTTTAGCCACATAAGGATATACAGATATGGCTGAAGCAAATGATTAATTTTGACAAGCTCCCCCCGACTTGAAGGTCGGGGCAATACAAAGAAAAGTTTTTGTCTGTCTAAATAAAAAACAATCGGATATCATTTTACATTAGTATCGCTGAAGTGTATTTAAAATAAAAAGTGCGGTTTATTAACGAATCAAACCGCACCATTAAATGTCCTTACTTCAGAATTAAATTTGCTTATAATCCCATTTTAATAGTGAAGATATTATTTGCATCAAAATATTTAACCGGGACGTAAGCATAATCAAATGAAATATTTACACTTGTAAACTGTTCAAAATTTATACCTGCGCCTACCGTATAATTCTGGAAAATATCCGGGTTTAAAGTATTAGACTGGGGTGAATAAAGATATCCGCCTCTTAAGAATAAAATATCTTTATAAGAATATTCTAATCCTCCTTTATAGTTATCATAGGTATAATTATTATTTACAAATGTACCGGCAATAGTAAATTTATTATCTTCATCAATACTTCTGCTATAGGATACACCCAAAGAAATTTCAGAAGGTAATTCTGAAGATTGAGCACCTACCTCATAAAATGTGAGCCCTCTGCTGCTGTTAGGATCATTAGCTGTTGTCCACATGGCAGTACCGCTGTATTTCAATGAAGCGCCAAGGTTTTTAACAACTACTCCGAGAGATAGATTGGGTACTGAAAAAAGGTCTCTATATTCAACACCGGCATCAAAACTGAATCCGGTAGCACTTACTCCTGTCCAGCTCTCATTGATTATATTAAAATTTGTTCCTATTGAAATACGGTCACTTAATTGTTTTGAATATGTTAATCCAAGGACGAAATAAGTAGGGCTGATGATCTGACCGTTTCCATCAGGCTGATCCAATGTTGTAACGTTTATGTCGCCAATACTTAAATCTCTAAACGAAACTCCGATGGTGCCTAATTCACCGAACTTTCCGCTAACTGCAACAAAGCTCATATTCATATCGGCAATATATTTTCGATAAGAGAAAATAGCATTTGCATCATTTCCACTTACATCTACACCTGCAGGATTCCAGTATATTGCTTCCAATCCTGAGACTAAAGCAACATCAGCGCCGCCCATAGAGAGATACCTGCTTCCTACAGGTATTCTAAGTTCCGGCGCAGCAGATGTTCCTGCCCTATTTTGCCCGCCACCAAATATATCGATAGCAGCAAAAACAAATATTAGAAAGGTAAATAATAATCTGTTTAAGTAAATCATAATTCCTCCAATTAAATTAAAATTTTTATAATCCCGGTCCTCGTAAAAATCGGGACCGGGATTAATTCCGGCATATACGGAATCAATAAACTTTCAATATCTGCTCTTCTTGAACAAGTGCTAATTTCAATATTTTGGTAGCTCCAACACCCGGCATATCAACATAAACGACATATACACCGCTTGCTACAGGATAACCGTTGTCGTTCTGAAGATTCCATGTAGTGAATTGAGTCGGATCATTTTTGTTTATTGTTTTTACCAATACTCCCGATAAATCGAATATTCTTAAAGTTGCTTGAGCAGGTAAATGGCTGAAGGTAACATATTTCGCATCCCTTGATGTTTCCCTATTCTGGAAGCCATAATATGGATTCGGAAATACATTCACTTTATTAACATCGGCTTTTGTTACATCTGCGCCTGTTTTATTAAGTGGAGCAGTGTATGAAAATACATCAGCAGAAGTATTTACGTGATTCGCTACAATTTCAAATTGATCACCGCCGTCTGAACTGCCATCTACCCACGGAGTTGCCGCACGTACATTAAATGTACCAACCCACTCTAGCGGAATATCGGAATTACCTGATATATTCACCTGTAAGCTTGGATCGGGCGTTTCAGAATATGGAACATTAAAAATAAACAGAAACTCACGATTAACTGTGTTATCACCGGTTGCAGCTTGTGGCGGTAAATAACGGCCATCAACTGAAGCTCCGGCAACGTTATTCTCAAGGAAACCAACCATAAGTCTTGTTGGCGGATTTGTTTCCATATCCCATGCAGATAACGGTACTGAATAATTATAATCCTGGTAAGGATATCCGGCACTTGGATTTACAATCCATTGCGCGAATGACGGGTCAGCAGCTGCTGCAGAAGCAGCACGGAGATATCTATAACCTTTTGAGAAATTTTCATTTCCCGGATTTGTTAATGGATCCCATGGATTGTCAGCAACCGGATCAATCGGCGCTAATTTTAAAAGTACTGTATGATAATCTGTGTTTGATAAATTTGTTCCTATTCCGCCGAAGGCAAAGTGACCAGCCATTCCTATAGTACCGTTATCCTGATCATAAGCATCTTGAACACCACCGCTGAAACCTTCAAGACCTAATCCGGTAAATCCACCAGCCCATGAAAAACGGCGGGCACCTGAAGGAATGTCCCATTCTTTCATTCCAGGAAGAGGACCGAAAACTTTAACAATTATTCCATCTACAATTGGATATTCTTCACCGCCGCTTTGATTTGTAATGCCTGAAGATTTAACAGCTCCGGTATTGACATCAGTAACTCCCCAACTTCCATCGGCAGCAAAAGTTACTTTATATTGATCACCGGTTGTTTGCGAAGGATCTACAACCAGTCCTACTGCACTCCCGTCACCGGGTCCGGTATGCGATACCATAATTGTATCACCAACACTGCTACTTAAACTTACTCCAACAGCTTGCTGGGGTACACCAACTTTTATAACAATGGATGATTGTAATGCATGGAAAGGTAGTAAGGGGGCAGGATTAACAGCATACGGAACAACAGCGAAATAATATTCCTGTCCATTACGTAATGGCTGATTTTTTGTATCGGTAGTTACTGTTATATAACGTTTGATACCCTTATCCTGGCCTGTTTCAACAACTTGTGCTAATTGGACACCTGATTCTTCAACAGTATCTAAAATTGTTGTAATTCCATCAACTAAATCAAATGTAGCTAATTTAACCCCTTCTGAAAGTTTCGAAGTAGGAGTTGGTAATTCATATACATCGTAACCTTGGAAAGAATAACCTTGATCAGAAAATTTTTCAATTGCATCAACCGATGTTTGGTCATTTCCCCAATCTAATACAATTTTTCCGTCTAATTGTTCAACATGAACATTTGGAGGAGGAAGTGTTGGTAGTTGGAAAAGCTGATCAAATACTATCTGAGCAGTATTATCATTTTGTTTCATTTGTTTAACTGCATCGATATTATTTGTTCCTAAACCGCCGACCATAGCTAAAACAACTTCCGCAGTATCACCCAGATGCATAGTTATTGGTCCATTGACAACCATGATTCTTCTATCACCAGGTGAATCACCGCCTGCAGCAGTATTTCCATCCAATTTTCCAGTACCGGCAACGGGATCACCAGCAAGAAGATAAGTTCCAAAGGAAGTAACATCGGAGACACCTACGGGGAAAGCTTGTGCAGATGGGTATTTTGGTTCAGGTTTATAACCTCTCATCAAATTGTAGAATTCCAAAGTACCAGTATAATCAAAGCTTGGATCAGACCAGTTACCGCCCGCAGCAAAATATATGAAGGAACTCATGGGTTTCGGATTTACATATTTATATCCTTTTCTCCACTTTACATTAACTATAGCACTGTCATTTAGGTTGCCTGTATATTGAGACACACCCTGCAAAAAGTCATAGCCTACTGCCGGCGGGCCGTATCCTGCGGCTTGATAAGTTGCATCTTGATCCTGTGCAGTGTAAGCATATCCTAAATTTAATGTTGTATCGCAGCCAGCATAATCGTCGGAGGAAGTTCCAACATCCGGATCAGCCCACTGTACTATATACATACTATCAATAGTTGAATTGGCAGAAGATTTTGATGTACCTGTATATATCATATCTACTTTTTTGTAAATAACATTCCCTAAAGCGCCTGTATATGCATATGCCCAATATGTTTCTGATATTCTTAACCCAATCGGAGCAGAACCATAGTTGGCTGCGGATAATGCATCTGTGTATTCTGTAAATAATGTTTGTGCAGCTCCTGGAATACCCGGAATATCTACATCGGGTTCATAAGCGCCATCTTTGTTAACATCAGTATAAGGAGCACCCTTGTCTGCAGGCCATTCATTCCAATCGGTTTCATACTGGGTTTGGAGCGCGTTAACGTCTCCTTGCGAAACTGCTCCCAACGCAATATTATTAAAATTGGCTGCGTCGTCAACTAAACTTCCTGTTTTATAATCAGGTCTTACCCTAAATACTCTAGGGGGATTAAAAACAGATTGACAGCCGGTACCATAAGTATTACCGTTTACCCTTACCAAAGGTGACGAGCCATCGCTTACTTTTCCTCCCCAAACGATTCCTTCAGCAAAAATAGCTCCTATATTAGACCCTTTGGGAAACATTCCGTTCCACGAACCGGATATTACCCAGTCATGGAATCCATCGGAGCCAACCCAGCTAGTAATATTATTTATATCTACAACATTTGATGCCGGGTTAGATGCGACTTTACTAAGCCTGTTTACATTTTTCTTATCTTTTTCTTTTGCAAACATATTATATGGATTTGCTATTAGAAAAATTAGTACTATTAGTAAACTTAAATAATTGAATTTTCTCATATAAATAACCTCCGCAATTTATTTTTTTTCATGAGGTAAAACTCTTTCTATAAAAAGAAGTTAAAAATTAATTAAAACACCGCCTCTTATCTGTCTTGGAGCTGAGAACATATTAACATTCATTACATTTTCAGCTGCCTGTTGATTGCCAAGATTTAAGTTATTATATAAATCCCTAAATTGTACTGATTCAGTCTGACCGGGTGCTGAATCAAGGAATCCATCATCGTATCCGTTGCCGGTTCTATCATAAACATTTATTACATTCTTGGTATTCAACACATTCTGAACATAAACATAAAAGTTAACATCCAGATCATAGATATTAACGGTTTTATCAACACGGAGGTCAAGGTTATAAAACCATGGAGTAGTAGCTTGATTTACCGGTCCATTTGTTCTTCTACCTCTGGTATCTAAAGCAGGTATTAAACCACCGGTATTGTCACGAGCCTGTCCAAGACCGGTTTGATCTATACTTTGTGCAAGAGTATATGGATGACCACTGTTGAAAGTAAATAACAAATCGAGACCCAGTTGTTGTAAAATTGGTCCGCCGTCATCTTGTCCAAACCTATAGTCGAGCATTAAAGAACCTCTATGAGTTTGATCGTATGTTAAAGGAAGTATAACTGTTGGTACATTTTTGCTAACTTCAACCGAGCCAATACCGCTTGCAAGGAAAGAGTTGGTTCCTTTAGCGTCAGAATAAGTATAATTTAATTCAGCTCTGACTCTAGACACTCTTCTGATCTTTAAGCTGAATTCAAGACCTTTAGTTGTAGCAAAGTCCTGGTTAACAAATGTTGGATATTGAGCCTTAGCAGCACCAGGTGCAGTTTGAAGTTCGGTATATTGTATCTGTCCTTTAATATCTTTATAAAATGCCGTAATATCCATGGCGGCAAAGTCTGTAAACTGCTGTGTAAACCCAATTTCATATTGTGTTGTTCTAATCGGGCTTGGATTAAAAGCAGCAGGGTTAGTATAAAGGTTAGCAGCAGTTACATATGTTGACAATTGCAAAACACCTCTATAAGCTATATCCAAACTAGGAGCTTGAACAAACTTACCATATTGCATATGGAATACTGTTCGATCTGTAACGGGGAATGAGAAGCCTAAACGAGGTGATACATAGCTGAATGTATTTCCGGAAGAAAGACCCAATGGTAAATGTGTATTCGGATCAGCAGTTGGGATTAAAGGATCTGCCCATTGCCAGCTGTCAACATCGATATAGTCAAATCTTAAGCCTGCGTTAATAATTAAGTCACTTAATTCTAATTTATCCTGAATGTATCCGGATGCTAGGACAGGATGTTTAGGACCAAAAGGACCGGAGTCAATCGAATTTCCAAAGAAATCATATCCGTAATTATTGAAAGACCTGTAGCCAGCATTTTCGAAAAGATAACTCAAAGAGTCAGTATTTCTAGCTAAATCAGGGTTTCCTCTTGCATCGAGAAGTAAAGTTGATGAAGCAGCAACGCTGTATCTTCTAAGTGTCCATCTCTGGAAATTACCACCTGCTTTTATTTCATGTTTATCTAATTGGGTAGTAAAAGCAATTGATCCACCAAAATAGCTTCTATCATCTTTAAGAAAATTGGTTAAATAATCACCCGGTCTTGTAAAATCGAAACCATAAAAGTTATATGGAGCAGGCATTGTAGTATAATTATCATATGTCCATCCATATTGAGCTGCTTTTAAGCTATCAGCATAATCAAGGAAATTGTCCTGCATATATGGGTCATATTGTTTCTGACGGAAATTCAGGTAATTAATATTAGCTTCAACAACAGAATTTGAAGAAACGAAATAAGTTCCTTTCAAGTTTAACAATAAATCGCTCTGGTCATATAAAGCTAAACGTCCTAAATTATATATATTTGAAAGATCGGTTATAGTCGCGCCACCGGGTACAGGGGCAATACTATTATAAGTGTAATCATTTCCTCTTTGTCTTGACCAGGTAAATGCGCCGGAAGCTTTAACTAACAATGGTTTTAAGTCCAGCAAAGCAGTACCATTAAATGTATACCGGTTTTGCATTCTTCCAGGGACTGATCCGCCCTCCCAATGTAATATTCTTGAGTCATTTGTATTTCCGCCGTTTATTCCTGAATCATATGCTTTAGCAGTATCAAGCAAAACACCATTGGAAAATGAAGCGGGATTACCATATAAGAATTGGGGACTATAGTCACGTTGAAAATTGTTTTCACCGGTTAGAAAGACTTTTACTTTATCTGAAAATACCGGACCGCTTAAAGTTACAGTGTAATCGGAATATCCATAAGAATAAGTTCCCAGGAATTTATCAGATGAATTAGCATTCCCGAAATTATCGGTTTCAGCTCTTACAGAGAAGTGATACTTTTCTGTACCGGTCTTGAAGTCCTGCTGAACAATGCCGGCATTTGCGTTACCGTATTCAGCGGTATATCCTCCGGCTTGAATCAGAAGTTCTTGTAAAGCATCCGGAGAAACAGTTACAAGTGATCCTCCATTTCTGCTATAGACGTTCTTTATATCAGCGCCATCAAGGATGTAACCAGTTTCATCAGGTCTGCTGCCACGAATAAAAATATTTCCATTCTGCTGAACAACACCGGCTTGTAAAGCAATTATAGAGGCAACATTTCTTACCGGCAGAGATTGTAAGTCTTCAGCACCAACTATTCTTACTGCATTAGTAGCACTCTTTTCAATAAGAGGTCTTTGAGATACAATTACTACCTCTCCGGTGGCAATTGTTGAGGAAGGAAGTCTAAAATCAACTTCTGCAGTTAAACCGGATACAACTCGAATACCCTCAACAGTTACATCCTGATAACCAATATAAGAAGTTTTAACACTGTAATTTCCAGGGGGGACTTGAGAAATAATAAAATTACCGTTTACATCGGTAGCAGCACCGAGGCTGGTACCCATGATTATAACATTAGCACCAATTAAAGGCTCCTCACTTTGCTGGTCAATCACCTTCCCCATTACCCTTCCGGTTTGGGCTATTGCTGCCGATGTAATTAGCAATAATAAACTTGCTATTGTAAAAATTTTTCGAAACATATTTTTTCCTCCGAAATTTTTAAACTTAATTACTAATCGTCTGTATAAACTTTTGCTTGTAAATTACCTTGTGTACCAAACAAGATTGCTGAATATCTTCCTTGAGATTGAGCACCTATCGTTGCTGTTGCTAAGACAGGGTTTCCGCCTGCTCCGGTAGTATCCTGTTTAAATGTAATTGTAAAAGTAGCTGGCGGTGTATACATCAAATATGGTGTCCCTTTGCCAACTGAAAGGGAAGGTATATCCTGCAGCTCACCCTGAACAAATGCACTATCGATGGTTGCATCAGGAGTAGCATTAAAGAACGAAATTTGGGCAGTATCTGCAGGAAATAAATCCCCGGCATTGCTGCTATTTTTTTCTTGCCACGTATATCTTTCATCTCCCTTAATTAAGTTTGTTGTACTTGCATCCGGGTTTACTAATAACAACCTTATTTTCCTCTCTGTGTCAATAGTCAATTTAAATGAAGCGGTTGCTCCGGAAGTAAAAGTGACATTGAAAGTTTTTGTCCCTGATGGTAAATCCATAAAAGGCTGCCCGTCAGCGGGATATGCGTCACCAACATTCAACTGTCCTGTAGAACCTTCTGCCACACCATCGGCATTTACTATATTGATTGTAGCAGCCCCATTGTGTGCAGCTAAATTAATCAGCTGAACTTGACTGTGATAATCAATGCTGGTTGGTATATTCTGTACGGAAGTATCTACGCATCCAATGAAATAAAATATTAAGCTGATACCAAATATGTATAATAGCTTAAATTTATCAGCTTTATTCATATAACCTCCTTCAAAGTTTAATTATATATAGAAGCATTATTAATGAAATAATTAAAAATAATTATACTTGCTAAAAAATTAATTTACGTTAGTTATTTTAAATGACGCAAAAAACATGGTGCGAACATTTATTCTGTTAAATAAATGTGGGGTTATTATAGAATAGATTTAAACAATTTTAAGTTGTAAAATTTTCTTCAATAAGCTAAAGCCCATGCACCTATATTAATTTTAAATAATTTACAGATTTTAAGGTCTAAAAAAACTGAATTAAAGTCAATATTATTTTTTAAGGGAATGCATCCCAAAAATGCGATCCCCTTTTTTCTTCTTTATGCTTTTTTTATCAATAATAAATAGAAATAGTTTTAATAAAAAAGGTTATAAATAAAATCCGACTCAATTTATGACTTTTTTCTTGATTAGTCAATAAATTTCTAATAAAAATTTAAGAGTAAAAATTTAAACCCTGTTTTAATATACAAAATGAGACAGTATGGAATTCGTTTTTTCTATTCAATATATATTTCAGTATTGTTATTTCATACAATGCAGGTCTCAATTCAGTGAATCAATTACACTCTTTAATTTTCCTCTAACTTCTGAAGCAACGGAAGCAAGTGACTGGTTTTGAATTGCCTGCATAGAAGCGACTGGATCAACTGCCGCAACTTCTATTTTCCCCTCTCCCTGGTCAATTATGGTAATATTACATGGCAGCATAGAACCTACTTGATCTTCAGTTTGAAGTGCTTTATATGCAAACGGCGGATTGCAGGCCCCAAGTATTTTATATCTTTTGAAATCAACATTAAGTTTCTTTTTTAATATTTCTTTAACGTCAATTTCAGTTAGAACTCCAAAACCTTCCACTTTTAATGCACCTACAACTTGTTCAATTACATTATCAAAATCCCCTTCAACTGTTTTACTAAAATAATAACTCATTTTTTCCCTCATAAATTTTATAAAGTTTTTGAAATTTGATGCAAGAAAAATTGGGAAGGTTCAGCACAGATGTTAAAATTACAAATAACAAAGAAACAAATTACAAATAAATTATAATTTACAAATTCAAAATTTCAAACATTCGAAATACAACAGGGCTTACAGCCTTATTAGTTCTTTAGCACCTTTTATATTCGCTTCCGTAATAATTTCTCCGCTTAATAGTTTGGCTATTTCAAGGACGCGTCTTTCTTTGCTTAGTTCTCTGATTGAACTGACAACACGATCACCCACAGTCTGCTTTTCCACAAGAAAATGGTGATTTGCCATACCGGCGATTTGAGGAAGGTGTGTAATTGCTATAACCTGATGATAATTAGTTAATGCCCTAAACGCTTCTCCTACTTTTTGTGCAATAGGTCCGCTTATCCCTGTGTCAATTTCATCAAATATTAATAGGGGGGTTTTATCACTATACGCTAAAATAGTTTTTAATGAAAGCATTACACGGGAAATTTCTCCGCCTGAGGCAATTTTAGTCAAAGGTTTTGGTGATTCACCTTTATTAGTAGAAATAAAAAATTCTACTTTATCATAACCTTTAGAATTATACTTATATGGCTTATCTTTTATAACTAATACATCATCTGATCCGGTTTCGTCTTTTTCATGCGTGATTTTGACATAGAAGAAAGCATGTTCCATCCCGATATATCTAAAAACATCTTTTACGGTTCCTTCCATCTCTTTTCCGCCGTCTCTTCTATTCTTATAAAGTTTGACGGCAGCATCGGCACAATTTTTAGACACACTCTCAATTTTACTCTCTAATTCATTTATTTTTTCTTCCGAACTTTCTATTGTATTGAAATCTTCTTTTGCCTTTTTTCTAAATTCTAAAATTGAATCAATAGAACCACCGTATTTTTTCTTTAGAAGGCTAATTGCGGCAAGCCTTTCCCTAATTGTTTCCAGCCTTTCGGGTTCCATTTCAATTTTGGAATTATAATTCCGTATAAATCCGGAAATATCATTTATAACAGCTAAAGTCGATTCACATTCCTTATTTGATTCATCAAAAGCTTTATCTATACCGGCTAATTCATCCAGGCTGTTTTTAATCTTTACCAGAGCATCATATACAGCATTTTCGGATTCATAGAGTCCCTGGTAAATATTATTTGTTAATTCTAAAAGTTTCTCGGAATTTTCAAGAACGTTTAACTCCTGAACCAGCTTTTCCTCTTCATCAATTTCGGGAGAAACCGCATCAATCTCCTTCAACTGAAATGAAAGGATTTCTCTTTTTTCAACAGCCGAATCTTTTTTTGATTTAAGTTCGCCAATTTCCTTTTTCAGTTTTATTAAAGCATTATAGAGCCATTTATAATTTCTAAGCAGCTCACTGGAATCAGAATATTCATCCAGATAATCAATGTGAGTTTCAGTTCTGAGCAAAGCCTGGTGTTCGTGCTGCCCATGAAAATCAATGAGAACGTCTCCAATTTCTTTCACAACGGATAACGGTGCAGGAGTATCATTAATAAAACAGCGGTTAGCCCCTTTAAAGATATTTCTCTACGGAGTATGAGTTCCGGTAAATTTTCTATTTGATTTTCTTCAAGAATAGTATTTATTTTCTTATTTGATTCCAGTTCAAAAACACCTTCCACAATAGCTTTTTGAGAGCCTTCCCTCACTGTTTCGGTAGATGCTCTCTCACCTATTAAAAGACTAATAGCATCGACAAGAATCGATTTCCCAGCACCTGTTTCCCCGGTAATAATATTTAATCCTTTTCCAAACTCAACATTAATTTCTTTAATAAGAGCATAGTCCTGAATTTTTAATGATTTCAACATGATAGTCTAAACCTTATTAAAATTAGTTATCTATCTTTTATCTTTAAAGTTAAATTAAATTTGAAAAAATAGAAAGAGGCTTAGAGGTATAATGTATAAATATAAGGTATAGGGGAATGAAGATCCTTTAAACCCATATGCCCTATACCTTTATTCCCTTATGACTTTAAGCTCTGCTTTGCGAGGTGAAATCCGCAAATGGATTTAGCATCAACAATTTCATTATTTGCTATTTTTTCTTCAATTTCGTCCATAGAAAACTCATGAACCTCCATTCCAAGCTCCCCTTCTTCCCTATTATGATTCCCCTCCTTTAATTCTTTGGCTAAATAAATATGGAGAACTTCAGTACAGAAGCCGGGAGTGGTATAAATATAACCAAGCTTTTCAATTTTACCTGCTTTATAACCAGTTTCTTCTTCAAGCTCTCTGACAGCGCAATCAAACGGGTCTTCGTTTTTATCCAGTTTCCCGGCGGGTAATTCGAGTATATTTTTTTGGAAAGGATAACGGAATTGATTAACAAAAATAATTTTCCCGTTATCTTTAACGGGTACAACTACGGCACCACCTGGATGAACAGCCACCTCACGAATCCCGCTGTTACCGCTGTTATATTCAATTTGATCTACTTTTAGATCGAAGACTTTCCCTCTAAATAATACTTCACTTTTTTTTACTTTGAAATTCATATTAAACATCAACCTCTATAATCGGACTGATAATAGGGAATTAATTCACTCCCAAGAAACTTGAGCAATGCAGTAATCACACCGAGATCATCAAGGTATCCTACTAATGGCGCGATATCGGGTATGGCATCGATTGGCGAAATAAAATAGATTAGAGCAGCAACAACAATTGCTTTTCTATGCCATGATACCTGCGGATCGCGCATATAATAGAATAAAGCAACAATATCTTTTGCAAAAGAAATTTTCTTACCGACGCGTTCCAGCTTCGTCCATAAATTTTCTTCGACGAATTTTATTTTTTCAGCAGTATCTGTTTCACCCCCAAAATTTAATTCATCCAGATCCTCAAGTTCATCTACATTTATATCTTCTTTCATAATTTTACTCCTTATTTATGAAGTGACCCTTGAGTTTATTTGCTTTAATGACAGAAGTTAAGCAAAATGAATATTTTCTATTGGATGAAGAGAAGTATATCAAATGGGTGCAAAATTTAGACTTTGAGATTCTTCACTTCGTTCAGAATGACAAATACCATCTTAACTTCAGTTAATAACATACAAAATTTTTCCTATTACTACCATATACTTCAGCAGCGGAAAAGAGAGAAATCACTTTTTATATTTCTCAAACCAGTCAAAAATTGAATTCCACCAAAATACAGCATCCTGAGGTTTTACCACGAAATGATATTCGTTGTTAAAGAGTAAAAATTTACTCGGGACACCGAGTCTCTGTAAATAGGTAAATAGCTGGAAGGCTTGTTCTTCGGGGACCCTGTAATCATGTGCACCTTCTATAACAAGCATAGGAGTTTTGGCATTTTGTATGAACCTTTGAGGATTCCATTTTTCATATAATTCCCTATTAGTCCATGGAGTTCCTTTAAACTCCCATTCAGGGAACCAGAGCTCTTCGGTAGTTCCCCATGCACTTACGGTATTAAAAACTCCATCATGAGAAACGAGAGCATTAAACCTGTCTGTATGGCCTTCAATCCAGTTTATCATATAGCCGCCGTAAGAAGCTCCGGCTGCAAAGGTATTATTAGCATCAATAAATTTAAAATGCTTAACGGAATAATCATAAACATCCATTAAATCTTCATAAGGTCTGCCTCCCCAATCAGTAGAAACGGCATTTGTAAATTCCTGTCCGTATCCCGTGCTTCCCGTTGGGTTAGGCGCTATTACAACATATCCTTTCGAAGCAAATAACTCGGTGTTCCACCTATAATGAAAATCATCCTCCCAGTGACCTTGCGGTCCGCCGTGAATTAAGAAAATCAACGGGTATTTTTTTGTAGAATCAAAAAATGGAGGCTTAACCAAAATTGATTGAATGTTTTTCCCTGCCGCACCCTTACACCAGAAGGTATCTATAGGAATCATCTCAATATTAGATAAAATTTCTTTATTTAAATGAGTAACCTGACGAATATCTCCCCCATCCTTATTCATAGCAAAAATTTCATATGGTTGTGTTGATTTCTGCTGCTTAAAGTAAATAGTCCCGCCATCCGGGGAGACAGTCAAATCCGTATTGCTGTGTTCTTTTAAAATCATTTTAATTTTACCGCTATTTATATCAATTTTATATACAGAATTAAAGATTTCATTTTCGGCGGTAAAATAAATTAATTTAGAATCCGGAGACCAGACAATTTGTCCAATCGATTCATTAAATTCTTTAGTAAGGTTTTTAATATTACCGGTTGACCGGTCAAATAGGACTAAATAATATTGATCGGATTCATGTCCGGGCACAAGCATTGAAGTGAATGCAATATATTTTCCATCGGGAGAATAAACCGGCTGATTATCATTTCCTTTACTTGATGAGATTATCTTTGTATCTGCTTTCTTTCCTGTTTGAATACCGGATAGTCCGGCAGTATAAATTTCATTATTAGTGCTTATGGCAACTACCGTATCCGGGTTCATTGTAAAAGCAATTTCTTTATCTCCGGGTGAAAAGCTGAAATCATTTTTACTACCAAGATCAAGAGGCGGCACATCATTGTGCATTTTATAAATTAAATCTTCATATACTTTTGGAGCTGTATCAAACAAAAACAAATGGCTTCTTTTGCCGTTAAGCCATTTGTTCCAGTATTTATACATCAAATGTGTAATTACACGGACATCAGCTTTTGATTTTTTCTTTTCTTCATCGACTTTTTGATTACATTCCTGAGAACCGCAGTCAGGGTAAACGGAAGAAATTAAAAGCAGCTTTTTACCGTCATGCGACCATTTGTAATTATCCACACCTGTATATAAATCTGTCAACTGCTCGACACCGGAACCATCCAAATTACAGATATGGACCTGATCATTCATTAAATAACTGATTTTTTTACCGTCAGTTGAGAAGTGCGGATTAGATTCATCCTTATCCGAATTTTTTAAAGGATGAAGATTAGTTCCGTCAGTATTAATAAGATAGATATCGCTGTTGCCTCTATTTGCTTCCATGCTGTAAGTTGTAACGTCAAATACTAAAGTTCTACCGTCAGGTGAAAGATCGTAAGTACCGATCCTTTTCATGGCCCATAGATCATCGACTGTCAGAGGATGTTTTGTTTGAGCAATTAAAAAAACTGGGAAGAGCAGCAGAATCGTAAGAAAAGTTTTCATGATTTCCCTTGAAATGATTTTACTATTTTAATTATTAAAAATAGGGGAACTGTTCAATAATCGCAAAGATGGTCATTCAATAGACATTCAATTGTCATTTGCTTCGCGTCATTCAATAGTTAAACAGGATTGTTTAGGTTTTACAGTTGAGTTAACCTGGATGTAGGGGCTGTTTAATGGCTGTTAGATGGCCATTAGAACCGGAAATGAGAGCAATTACCGAAGGATTTGGATCGACAAGCAGAGAAATATTGACATTAACATTCCATAATTAATTATAACTTATTCTTAATATTATAAAAAACATTAACTATTATCCACCTAATGTATATTTTTAATAAAGAAAATTAACCCAGAGGTAACGAGTAAATAATGAGGCAACAGACTTAAAAACTTTCTCTCATCCTCTGTGCCTTCTCTGTGAATTCGGCGGTAAAAGAGCACCTTTAATTGGAAGTGCAATTTATTTGTAATTTGCATTTTGTATTTTGGAATTTAAATAAGATAACATCACTTTATTCTTAACTTGAAATGAATAACAAAATTTTTCTTCCGGGAACAGATAAGCAGATCAAACTTCTGCTCAGTCAAATTGTTGTGGATGATTTCACCATACTTATAATAGGTTCCGGCAGTGAAGAAATTTCAAAGCAGTTTATATCTTCAGGTGCATCTAAGGTTATAATAATAGTCCAGGATGAAGATTCTCTTTTAACAACAAGGCTGAATTTATCCGGTGATCAGAACATCAGCGTAAGGTTAATGGAATTCGATAATACTGAATTTAAAGATTCAACATTTGATTTAATTTATGCACAGGCTTCAATTTCAACTTTTAATAGGAATAAAATTATAAAGGAAATTAAAAGGATACTTAAACCAACAGGATATTTTTGTGTTGGTGAAATTATTAGTTTAACAATTTCACCTCCCCAGTTTGTAAAAGATATATGGAGCGGTTCAAATATTTCACCGCTTCTTCAGGAAGAGATAAATAAATACTATACCAGTAAGAATTTTGAAATTATCTATGAGGATGATCTTTCAAATACTTTACAAGACTTTTACCGGTTCAGCAGCAATTTACTTAAAGAAAAATCAAATGAACTTTCAGAAGATGAAAAAAGATATTATAAAAAATCGCTGAAGCAAATCAGCCACGAGTCTAATGCTTATTTAAAGATGGGCGGGAACCTCCATATGGGATTTAAAGCTTTGTTATTAAGAAAGGTGTGAATTTGAAAAAGGGAGATATATTAGAACTAAATATTGAAAAGTATGCATTTGAAGGAAAAGGAATTTCAAAAATAAACAGGGGTTTATTAATTCCGGGTTCTAAATCCGAAGAGGAACAAAACAATTATGTAGTTTTTGTTCACGGTTCATATCCCGGTGATAAAGTAAACGGCAGGTTAACAAAGATTAAGAAATCTTATGCTGAGGCAATTACGGAAGAGGTGGTATCACCTTCAGCATACAGGGTAAGTGCGAGGTGTAAATATTTTGGTATCTGCGGCGGATGCAAGCAGCAGGACCTTGATTATCAAAAACAATTAGAATTTAAACAGCAGCAAGTTGAAGAGATCTTTAATAAAATGGGAGGCTTCAAAGATTTTATCATTGAGAAAATTATCCCCTCTGAAAAGATCTTTTATTACAGAAATAAAATGGAATTTTCCTTTTCCGATAAAAGATGGTTAACAAAGGAAGAAATAGATTCGGGGAAAGATTTCGATAGAGATTTTGCTCTGGGACTGCATGTACCAAACGTGTATGACAAAGTTCTCGATATAGACGAATGTTTTCTTCAATCAGTCTTGAGTAATGAAATATTGAACTTTACGAGAGTTTTTTTAAAAGAGAGGAAGATTCCTATTTATAATACAAAAACCCATAGCGGATTTTTAAGAAATTTAGTGATTAGACAATCAGAGCATACAAATGATTTGATAATTAATTTAGTGACCTTTTATGAAGATGATAATTTAATAAAGGAATACACCGGGGCTCTATTAAAAACGTTTCCGCAGATAACTACAATTGTTAATAATATTAATTTGAAGAAAGCAGCAGTTGCAATTGGTGACTATGAAAAAGTTTATCATGGTGAAGGCTTAATATACGATTCGATAGGTAAATACAGGTTTAGGATTAGTGCAAACTCGTTCTTTCAAACGAATACACTACAGGCTGAAAACTTATATAGGACTGCTCTTGAA
The DNA here is from genome assembly GCA_963740945.1 of uncultured Bacteroidota bacterium. GTDB lineage: Bacteria > Bacteroidota > Ignavibacteria > Ignavibacteriales > Ignavibacteriaceae > CAVQBP01. The sequence goes on from CAVUGE010000025.1 coordinate 223,648, forward strand.
TTTGCCGGATTAAAAGGAAATGAAACAGTCTATGATTTATATTCCGGTGCAGGTACAATTG
>CAVUGE010000026.1:0-60809 GCA_963740945.1 uncultured Bacteroidota bacterium
AATAACGGAAGTTCCTCGCAGCAGCCGGTTATTACGCAAAAAGATATAGGAGATAACCTATTTGTAACAGCAACTGCAGATAAGCAGAAAGTTTATATCGGAGAGCCGGTTACTGTTACATATAAGCTCTATACAAGGCTGAATATTGCTTCACAGATGTCGGTAAATAAACTTCCCCAGTATAATGGGTTCTGGGCAGAAGAGCTTGAAACTTCGAATAATATTACTTTCAGCACGGAAGTGGTTAACGGAAAACAATACAGGGTTGGTGTTTTAAAGAAAGTATCACTATTCCCTTCACAAACAGGAGATTTATCCGTTACCCCGTTTGAACTAAATGTTCCCGTTCAGATAAAAGGCAATAGTAGAAGCAGCGGAAATATTTTTGATGATTTCTTTAATGATCCTTTCTTTGATATGGGGAAAACAGTTAACTATGATGCAAAATCTAACACGCTGAAAGTAAAAGTTGAGCCCTTGCCGGATAAAAATGTTCCTGATTCCTTTAAAGGAGCAGTCGGCGATTTTACCTTAAATTCCAATATTGATAAAACTACTGTACAAGCAAACGAACCTGTTTCATTAAAAATAAATATCAGCGGAACAGGGAATATTAAATTAATTGATGCACCTGAAATAAAACTTCCTACCGGGTTCGATAAATATGAACCAAAAGTATCGGAACAGATAAATAGAAACGGAAAAATTTCAGGTACAAAAAAAATTGAGTACCTTGTCATTCCAAGAATATCCGGTAAAAAAGAAATTCCATCGATTAAATTTTCCTATTTCGATTTGAATAAAAACTCTTATGTAACCCTGGAATCAAAACCATATGTAATAAATGTTCAAAGAGGGAGTGAAAATTCTAATTATGCAAGCACTACAAAAGAGGACATAAAACTGCTTGGAGATGATATAAGATATATAAAAACTTCTACAGATATTTATAAACAGGGAGGGATTCTCATATATAAAGTAGGTTTCTGGGTAGCTGCCGGATTACCCCTTTTGTTTTTTGCCGGTTTAGTAACTTTTAAGAAGAAAAATGACAAATTATTAAGTAATGCACAATTATTGAAATATCAAAAAGCTCAAAAGATCGCCAAAAACCGCCTTAAAGTCGCTAAAAATCTTCTGGAAGAAAAAAATCAGACTGCCTTCTATTCGGAAATCTCTCTTGCTTTATATGGTTATCTTGAAGATAAACTTGATATTCCTAAATCCGAATTTTCATTGGAAGAAGCTGTCTCCAGATTAAAACTGAATAATATTAATGATACTGTAATTGACAATCTAAAGCAAACTGCGGAAAAATGTGAATATATTAGATTTGCACCGCAAAAAGACGGGCTCGCTGCAATGAATGAGATATATAATAAATCATCAAATATTATAATTGAAATAGAAAAGTATATCACAACTACACGTAAGTCGCTGGTTTAATATGTATAAGAAAACAGGCCTTTTCCTCTTTGTAATTTTACTTTTAGCAGGAAATTATAAAAATAGTCTTGGACAAGATGCAAAAAGTATGATGCAGAAAGCTAACGGCTTATATCAAAATAATAATTTCACGGAGGCTGCGGGAATTTATCAGGAATTAGTGAGCCAGGGATACAGCGGAACTGATCTATATTATAATCTCGGGAATGCATATTACAGGCTCGGTAAAATAGGATATTCAATTTTAAATTATGAAAGAGCTCTCAAACTTTCTCCGGGAGATGACGATATTCAGCATAATCTTGCTTTAGCAAACACTAAAACTGTGGATCAAATAGAATCATTACCGAAGTTTTTTATTTTTCAATGGTGGGAAAGCATATTGGCCATGTTTAATTTAACAGACTGGACATATGCAGCTTTTATATTCTACCTTTTGATATTGATTCTTTTTGGAGTCTATTTCTTTGTAAAGAAACCCCAGCTTCAAAGGTATGCTTTTTTTTCGGGAATAATATCTGCAGTTGTCTTTTTAATTGTTGCAACTCTATTAATCGTTAAATTAAATAGGGAAGTGAATATTAAAAACGGAATAATAATCGAACCTACTGTAATTGCAAAAGTTTCTCCCGATAAAGACAGCAATGATGCTTTTGTTATTCACGAGGGGCTGAAGGTAAAGCTCGAAGATAATATCGGCAGCTGGTACAAAATACGTTTACAGGACGGCAAAATCGGCTGGACAAACAAACAAAATTTAGGGATAATTTAATTTTTTACTAGAGCTTCAAAAATTTTATGAATATCTAAGTCAAGATTATTCAACACAATAGATTTTATTTTCCCCTTTCCCTCAGTTCTATTAAATAAAGAAAATTTATGCTGTTTCAAGGAATAAATTTCAATCCATTTCTTTTGAGGATCAACGATCCAGTATTCCTTAATACCGGATTTTTCATAAATATCCTTCTTTTCAACTAAATCATAATATCCCGTTGATGGAGAAAGAATTTCTACGAGTAAATCAGGTGAGCCTTTTATATTCTCATCAGTAATTATATTTACTTTTCATTACTCACAAAGATGATATCCGGCTGAACAATATTTTTATCATCCAAAATAACATCATAAGGCGAAATAAATACTTCACCTAAATTATTTTTCTCGACAAAAGTTTTCAATTCAATAAAAAGTTTTCCGACCACCCTTTGATGAAGTGTAGTTGGTGAAGGGCTCATTATTAATTCTCCGTTTAAGATTTCATACCGCTTCCCGTCATCGGGAATTTTCACATAATCCTTATAAGAATATTTTTTCTTTTCTCTTCTTATTTTCGAATTTGTTAAAGCCATCTCACTACCTATAACTTAAAATCAATTTCTGTATGAAAATAAAATTATTAAATGAATTCAAGCAAAATATTGTCATTCTGAACGGAACGGAGTGGAGTGAAGAATCTCAAGGTTTTAATTGTAGACAATTTTAGTATTCTTCGCTTCACTCTTATAAATAAAAATATCCATTTTGCATATATGATTATTTTTTATAAAGTTAATCATTTATCTTAAATTTTTCCATCCTTCATTTCAAACACTTTATCTGCTAACTTTACCAAACTACTATTGTGAGTAACAATTACAAAAGTCTTATTAAACTTATCCCTTAAATCAATAATAATTTTATGAATAGCTTCACTATTTGCAGAATCAAGGTTTCCTGTCGGCTCATCTGCAAAAATTATTGAAGGATTATTTGCCAAAGCACGGGCTACTGCCACTCTCTGCTGTTCTCCTCCTGAAAGTTCTGCCGGCTTATGATTCATTCTTTCACTTAATCCAACTGTATTAATTAGTTCTTCAGCTTTTTTAAGTGATTTATTGAGCGAAAGCCCCATTATCATTTGAGGAATTGCTACATTCTCAAGAGCAGTAAATTCCGGCAGAAGATGGTGGAACTGGAAAACGAATCCAATATTTTTATTCCTGAATTTTGCTAATTTTTCATCTGAAAAATCAAAAATATTTTGGTTCTCAAAGAAAACTTTACCGCTGTCAGGTCTGTCCAGACCGCCTAACAAGTGCAGCAAAGTGCTTTTCCCGGCACCCGAAGCTCCGATAATTACCGATATCTTTTCTGTTTCAATTTCCAGCGAAATGGATTTCAATACTTCAAGCTTACTCTTTTTCGTAGTCTGGTAAGTTTTAACTAAATTTTCTGATGAAAGAATTATTTGATTCATATTTTAATGTCAAAAGTAAAAAGTCAAAAGATTTTTTCAAATCGAAACCTATATTTTTTATTCCCATTTTATTGCTTCCAGAGGATTAATTTTTGCTGCTCTTCTCGCGGGAATTAATGAAGCCAGGTAAGTTAAAAGCATTGATGCTCCTGTAATAAAAAAGAAATCTGAAATCTTAATTTGCAGAGGTAAAGAGTCAATTTTATATTGCGTCGGATCCAGAGGATAAATATTAAAATGTAACTGCAGCCAGCAAATAAAATAGCCGAGTATAACTCCCCCAATTGTACCTGCCAATCCAATCAATAATCCTTCGTACATAAATATTTTTAGAATTGATTTTTCCCTTACTCCCATTGAACGTAAAATTCCAATATCTCTTTGTTTCTCAATAACCGACATAGATAAAGATCCCAGAATATTAAAAGTTGCAACGGCAATAATCAAAGAAAGAATTATATATGCAGTCCATCTTTCAATCTGCATTACCGAATAAAGATCCTTATGAAAATCATACCAGGTATTTATACTGTAAGTATTTTTATCAAGCTTAGATTCCAGCTTTTCTTTTATCTTTTCAGACTGATTTATATCGTTAAGTAAAACATCGAAACCCTGTATATTTTTATTATATCCTAAAAGGTTTTGTGCAGTTGTTAAATTCGTAAATATATATGAAGCATCATATTCATTGTTATTGGAAATATAAATGCCTCTTATTACAAATTTCTCTGTTTTAGGCATTGAAAGTTGTGTAATGTATTTTTCAATCCCTGCCGGAGAAATTAAAGTTAAAGTATCACCTACTATCGACTGCATATGATCAGCAAGCGGTAGACCAAGTACTATTCCCGGAATTCCATCTCTGACCGATAGATCAAATTTACCAAGTTCAACACTTGATTTAATATTATATATACTCTTATCATTCTTTTCTTCAATCCCTTTTAAGTTTACTATTTGAGTTATATGTGATTGAAACGCCAAAACCTTCCCGTTAACATATCTTGAATAAGACTTTACTTCTTTAATATCATTTAACTCATTTTCTACCTTCTCCTCAATTTTTTTTGAATCCTCAGAAATAATTTCAATTCTTATATGAGGGTCGAAGTTAACTAAAAATGAAGTTACCAAACTTCCGAATCCGTTAAAAACTGAAAGGACTACTATTAATGAAGCAACTCCTAGAGTAATTCCTAAAACAGAAATAATCGATATTATCGTAATAAAATTAATCTTATGCTTGGAAATTAAATATCGTTTCGCTATAAATGTTTCGTATTTCATTAATTAAACCTTAAAGCTGAAACAGGGTTAATTTTTGATGCAATAAAACTAGGTATAACCGATGCGATAATACATAAAATAAAAGTCAGCCCGCTTACCTCTAAAAACGTTTTTATTGATAAGGAAATAGGCACCGTAGACATAAAATATACGGAGGAGGGGAGTGAGATTATATTATATGTTAGTTGGATATCCATTAAAAAATATGCCAGTAAATTTCCGGCTGCTATACCGATTATTGCTAAAAAAATTCCCTGGTAAAGAAATATGGAAGTAATTTGCTTCCCTGTTGCTCCTAGAGATTTTAACGTGCCGATTGCATTAGTCTTTTCCAGTACAATCATTAATAAAGTACCTATAATATTAAAAACCGCAACAAGAATTATAAATCCTAATATTATTGGAATAGGTTTCTTCTGCAACTCAATCCAGGTAAAAATATTCCTGTGCATTTGATAAATAGACTTTACGGCATGAGGATATTTTAACTGGCTGGAAAGTAAGTCGGTTACACTGTCAATCTTTGAAATATTTCTTAATTTAATATCATATCCGGTAATATTATCCCCTATATTAAACAGATTTTGTGCTGATTTAAGAGAAATATAAGCATAGAGGTCATCATATTCTGCCATTCCGCTTTCAAAAATTCCTTGAATATAAAATTGTTCAATATTCGGTGGATTTTCCGGTGATGGAATCTCATCTTTTGATAATGCAAAAATCGTTACTCTGTCTCCAACCTTCACATGCAGCTTATCAGCTAACTTTTTACCTATTATTATTGAAGATTCATCTAATATAAAACTCCCCGCTATTATATCTTTTTTAACATTCAAAACATCATTTTCCGGTCTGATCCCTTTTATACTTACACCCTCTTTAATTTTTCCACTGCTGATAATAGCTAATTTTGATGCAAAAGGATTTACTTCTGCTCCTACAAGTGTGAGTTCTTTTCTTAAAATCGGCAGAATTACATGATAATCCGGCAGAATTGCCGCGTAAGATGTGATTTTAATTTGTGAATCAAAATCTATGATTTTATCCACTAGAGTCTTTTCAAACCCGGAAAGTATACTTAAAGCAATAATTAAAGTTGCTACTCCCAATGCAATCCCCGTAATTGAAATTCCGGAAATGAGCGTTATAAATTTAGAATCCTTCTTAGAAAAAGTATATTTTTTTGAAATAAATAAGGGGAATGACATTTAATAATAAATTTTTTTTAATTCTTCAATTTAAGGAAATAGGATCACTTTAACCTTCAAGTTAAAAATATCTTTACAAATATAGTGTTATTTTCCGGCATCCGGCATCTGTTCTGTGTCTTCAAAATGTTAATATAATTATTGAGTTATGAGAGATATTAAAACTATATTATATCTCAAACAGATTGTTTCTTAGTCTTATCCGGTTCTCTAACTATTCATTAAAGCTTCAAATAAATCTCAGATACGCTCCACATACGCTCCAGAAGGTTCTAAATATCTAATTGTTCCTAGGGGATCAAAATATTTTAGAAATTCTACCTCTGAAAATTCAAAGTCTTGCGGGAATGATAAAGTATGATATTTTGAATAGATAAGATTAAAATAAAAACCTAGAAATTTTTACCTATGGCAGATTTGATTATGTTTAATGGTTACTATATTTTTGTAAGTTCTAACAGAAAATATTCGGGGCGTAGCGTAGCCCGGTTCATCGCGCCTGCTTTGGGAGCAGGAGGTCGCAGGTTCGAATCCTGCCGCCCCGACTTTGTTAAACCTGAAATATATTTATGTCATTCTGAGCGTAAGCGAAGAATCTCATATTAAAATAATTTTTAAGAAGCTCCTATAGCTCAATTGGATAGAGCAATCCCGCTTAAAGCGGGATAGGTTGGTGATGGCTCAAAATAAGAAATGACAAAGCGCCCATAGCTCAATTGGATAGAGCAACAGCCTTCTAAGCTGTAGGTCGGTGGTTCGAATCCACCTGGGCGTACAGAATAGAAATTAAAAAATCAAAAGTAAAAAATCAAAACGTTTTTAACTTTTGACTTTTGACTTTTCATGGTGAGTGTAGCTCAGTTGGTTAGAGCACCAGGTTGTGGCCCTGGGGGTCAAGGGTTCAATTCCCTTCACTCACCCGGAATAATTAACAATGAACAATGTATAATTAACAATTTAATTGTTCATTGTTAATTATAAATTGTTAATTGCTCAATGGCTCCATCGTCTAATGGTTAGGACCTCGCCCTTTCACGGCGGTAATAGGGGTTCGAATCCCCTTGGAGTCACAAAAAAAAGCCGTCAAACGACGGCTTTTTTATTAACTACCGTAAGATCATATCTGATATCTGGATTTAAGAAGCAGATTTCATAATTAACTTAATTTTCAGATGTCATTTTTCAAAATGAACAAAAGTAAAGTATTTATCAGCTAAAATGTCCGCTGCCTTCTTAGCTTCATCTAAATTAGGGAATATTCCGAAGAAAGTTGAACCACTCCCGGTCATAAGTGCAAATTCAGCACCCAAGTCGTATAAATTTTGTTTCAATTCTTTAATTTCCGGATATTTTCTAAATACAATTTCTTCAAAATCATTTTTGATAATACCCTTTAATTTTGAAAAATTGTTAATTCCATTTTCTACAATAGTATAAAGATTAAGTTCAGGTTTTTTAGGAATAACCTTTGAATAAGCCCAGGGAGTTGAAACATGAATACCCGGATTTATAACCAGGATAGGATAAGGAATTTCAAAATTTATTTTTTTAAGTATTTCCCCCTTTCCATATGCAAAGCTAGGTTCCGGGTCTAAGAAAAAGGGGACATCCGATCCCAGTTGTACTGCAATATTAAATAATTCTTCTCCGGATAAGTTTAAATTAAATAATTGATTTAGTCCCAGTAAGATTGATGCAGCATTAGAGCTCCCGCCCCCTAAACCGGCACCAAGAGGTATAAATTTCTTCAGGTTAATCTTAACTGAAAAGATTTTATTTAAATATTCTTCAAGCTTTTGTTTTGCTTTTATAATTAAATTATCTGCATTTGAGTTTAGGATTTCAATATTACTCTCAAAGAAAGATGAATTTGATTTTTGTATTAATATTTCATCATGTAACTGAACTGGATAAAATATTGTTTCAATATCATGAAATCCGTCTGGACGTTTAGATATAATATTTAATCCTAAATTAATTTTTGCAAAAGATTTGAGTGTAACTATTTCCATTACCGATGTTTATTCATTGAAAAGGTCTCTTAATTCACTTATATGTGAGGGATTTGAACCGCAGCATGCTCCAATGAATGAGGGCCTTTTAACAAAAACTGATTTTAAGATTTTTTGATAATGTCGCGGAGAAACCGAATTTATTATAATATCATCCGTATAATCTCCGGAACCCAAATTCATGTAAACTCCCCAGTTATAATTAAATTCCACATCATTCAAAATTGTAAAAAAAACATCTGAATTGATACAGTTAAAGCTGATAGCCAAAGGTTTGAAGCTTATTATAAAATTAACCGCATCTGTTAATTTAAAACCATCTAATAAACTGTTCCCGTTAACTGAAAATAAACTTAGAACAAAGGGGAGGTCATTTTTACCGCAGTATTCACAAATTATTTTAATCTCATCAAAATGGCTGTGTGTTTCATTAAGAATAAAATCTACACCATTATCCAGCAATAGATCAATATGTTTATTGTGATTGTATTCCAACTCTTCCATGGACAATGTTCTATTTTTCTGATAGCAATCTTCGGCAGGTGCATTAGAACCGGCAATAAATACTGGGTAATCATTAACGGCATCTTTGGCAATTTCAACATTCTTCTTTACAAGTTCTTCAGACGAAAAACCTGAATTCTTTGTTGCAGCGGGATTAGTCCTAAAAGTATTAGTTGTAATTATATCAGCTCCGGCTTCAATATATTCTCTATGAACCTCACGAATAACTTCAGGATGATCCATACATACCTTCGACATCCAGAGATTATCATCCTTTCTTTCGGCTTTCTGCTGAAGCAAACTTCCCATTGCACCATCAAGAATTAATGGTCTCCCGATTCTTCTAGCAAAAGAGAAAGGGTTAATTTTACTGTTTAGAAACATTTACTTTTCGATTTTTAAAATAGAATCCGACCTCATATATAATTTTATTTAAATCAATCATTTGAATGCATTCAAGGTTGTATGGGCATATCTTTTCCCAGCAAGGAGAACAGAAAAGATTTTCCTGAAAGAGTTTAACTCCCCGATCATACAGATCAATTTCTGTCCAGCAGCTTACTCCAAACCACACAATAATGTATTTTTTTAATGATATTCCCAGATGCATACCGAAAGAATCACCTGTAATAATTAAATGCGGGATATTCTCAAAGCAGGCACCCCGCCTTAAACCCAAATTCGTGGGAGTATTAATTATCTTCCCTTCAAAATGTGAATAAATTTCTCTATTTCTTTCTGTATCTTCCGGTCCTCCCAGAAGAAGAATTTTATATTCTCCGGTTCTTAATAGTTTATCGATTAAATAAACATGCTGTTCTATAGTCATTTTTTTATTAGGGTAAAGATTTGAACAGCCTGTATTAAATCCAACAACTAAATCATCCTTCATTATCCCCATTTCTTCTTTATAATTTTTAATAAACTCGTTTTCTTCTTCGGAAAAATTGAAAGTATATTCATCTCTTCTGTATTCCAGTCCGAATGTCTCAGCAAGATAATCCTGACCGGTTCTTTGATTTACTCTAAATTTAAGTTGATCATCCATTCCGAGATTATAATTGTAAAATGCTCCCTCATTTAGCGGAATAATCTTGCCGTCTTGATTTAATCCGAAACCTAGTTTTTCTTTTGCCTTAATAGAATTCGTTAAGGCACAAGCATTTTGAGATTTGTCAACATTCATTACATAATCAAATTCAATTTCATTCAAAATCGCCAATGATTCGGCATCATAGGAATATATCCGATCAATATATTGGTTATATAAAAGTAGGGGAGCCGATATTTTCAAAGTTAACCAGTAAATAGTTGATTCGGGAAATTTCCTTTTTAATGCGGGCAGCTGAGCAGTAGTCATCAATACATCTCCCATTGCATCAAGATTAACGATTAAAATCTTTATACCTATTGGAATATTATCCTTGCATCCATCCATCCAGCAGTTATGATCAGGATAACATGGTTTATAACCGGTAAATCTTTTGCATGAAGGGGCTAGTTTAATCATCCTTCAGAAATCTCCATCAGTCTTTTATCCAGAAACGGTTTAAGCTTAATTTTTACGTCTTCAAAATCAATATTTTTCAGATTAGAATTTCGGGTTGATACATACTCAAAGTCAACCCCATAAGGTGACCAGATCATATCATCTGTATCATGAACATAAATACCAAATACCGGGATATGGAATGCAGCCGCTATATGAACTGCTGCAGTATCAGGCGTAAAGAGAATATTTAAATTTGATATCACTGCAGCGAACTCATCAAAATTTTCAGAAGAAAATATTGCAGCTTGACTCATTTTATCCTGCGTGATATTTTCCGCATAATGCAAATCTTTTGGAGCCGATATAATCAAGATATTTAAATTTATCCCGGCTTGTAGTTTATAATTTAGTAAAAAATCAATTAAAGATTTAAATCTTTCTACACCCCAAAAGCGTGCTTCACTTCCAGCAGAAATATTTATACCTATCAGGAAATTTTTGTTTGTAAAGGTCTTTTTCAAAAAATCATCTGCTTTTCTTAGAGAAATATAATCAGGATAATATCCTATCCAATTCTTTGAATTATCTGCTTTTATATTAAATAATTTAGCAATCTCAAGCAGTCTGATTACTATATGCATACTTTTAGAATCCAGCTGTGGAACCGTCTTTGTATAAATAATTTTATTCTCTTTTTCTATTCCGAATTTATTCCCGGCATTACTCAAAGCAATTATATAACTGACTGTGGTCGAAATATCATAATGTAAATCAACTATGGTTTCAATATCTTCTTTTTTTATAAAATTTAAAATTTCATTTATTCCTTTAATTCCTTTTTTGAAAATAATTATTTCATCTATATCAGGGTTATTATTATAGACAAAATGATTCTTTTTATCTGCCAGTAAATAGATTTTAGGATTTAACTTTTTCTTTAGTAAGTGCAGAACAGGTGTCGTTACCAGAGCATCCCCGATCCTATTTAATCTTATAAATAAGATCTTATTGAATTTACCTGAAGAATCAGCTTTCTTATTCCGGTTGAATTTCGAAATAAGTAATAAAAAACGGAGCAAAATATTCTTTAAGAATTTTTCTATATTTTTCATTACTATATCTTCTCTACTAATCAACTAAATATATTAAACTTTTTTCAGTTTTCTGCCGTTAATATTGGGCAGTAAACCGGTAAATAAACCGAGCAAAGGTAAAAATGCGCATACCTGATAAACGAAAAATATACTGGTCTGATCTGCAAGTTCACCTAATACAGCTGAACCAATGCCCCCCATTCCAAAAGCAAAACCGTAAAATAAACCGGATATCATTCCAACTTTAGCCGGTAATAATTCCTGAGCATATACCAAAATTGCCGGAAAAGCAGAAGCAAGTATTACCCCGATGCATATTAATAGTATTGTCGTCCACAATAAATTAGAATGCGGTAATAATAATGTAAAAGGGGCGGAACCCAGTATAGAGAACCATATTATATATTTCCTTCCAAATCTATCACTTAAAGGACCCCCTATCATCGTGCCGACAACTATTGCAACCGAAAATATAAATAAATAAAGCTGTGAGTTTTGAACAGAAACATTAAATTTCGATATTAAATAAAAAGTCAGGTAGCTTGATATGCTTGCAATATAAAAATATTTTGAAAATATTAATACTAATAAGATGAATATTGAAAAAAATACCTTTCGCCTTGAAAGGAGAGTATGGATTTCAGTTTTCTTTGACGGAAGTTCTAATTTTATATGGGAAACAATTTTTTTGTACCAGACTCCTACTTTTGTAAGAACCACCATTGCAACAAGCGCTAATATCGAAAACCAGATGATATTAGATATTCCTGATCCTGTAATTACTATTGCCGCTAACAGCGGACCAATTGATGCCCCTGCTCTCCCACCAATCTGAAAAATTGATTGCGCCGTTCCGCGATTCTCTTCCGAAACTAAATAGGCAACACGGGCAGCTTCCGGATGAAATACAGAAGATCCGACTCCAATAAGTCCTACTGCAATTAAAACCATCCCATAACTCTGGGAAAAAGATAAAAGAATTAATCCGATAAGCGTAAATCCCATTCCCCCTGCAAGTGAATACGGTTTCGGTTTTCTATCTGTATAATGTCCGATAACTGGCTGAAATATTGAAGCAGTTAGTTGAAAGGTCAAAGTAATATATCCTATGTGGACAAAATCCAGATTAAATGAATCTTTTAATATCGGATAAATAGCCGGAATAAGCGATTGCATCGCATCATTAAGCATATGAGAAAAACTTATGGCAAAAAGAATAGACAAAGCTGTTTTTCCCCCTAAATAAGTAACTTTATCTATCTCCTTTTTAAAAGTCCCGTTTTTCATATTGAAATGATATAAAATCTAATACTTTAATTAAAAATAAATGCAAAATTAAACAGAAAAATTAGGAGAGCAAAAGAAATTCGGTATAATGGTATGATAAGATATAGATTATTCCATGTAAAATCCCTCAAATTCCGGTTGTCGATATTTTAGCCAATATTTTTGAAGGATCTTTATCTCGTATGGAAATGAAAAGAAATTTTTGTTATATCTTAAAGCGGAAACCAATTTCATGGTTCTTCTCTGCAAACGGCTAAGTTTATAATCAGAAATTGTCGGTGAATAACCATTAAGAACTGTTTCAAAATTATGAATCTTATCTACCATCTTCTTCGTAAGCCAGGGAGTCAAAGGATTCCGGTGTGTATCAAAATTTTCCCACGAAGGGTTAAGCCAGTCTTCCAATGTTTGCGGATATTTAAACCCAAGTTCTTTTGATTTATTTAATAAAAGCGATTCTTCAGTTGGTACCGGACTAAAAATGTAAATTATAATTTCAGTTAAAGGATTTATATCTTTTATTTCTTTAATGAAATTAAGATCATCATTGATTTGTTTCTCGACCTTTTCTGCAGTTTCAGCCGGGAATCCGAGAATGAATGAATATTCCGGGATTATATCGAATTTTTTTATCCTTGATGCGAATTTTTTAATTTGATTCCCTGTCTGGGTACCTCCTTTATTCATTGCCGCAAGCATTTCATCATTACCGCTCTCCGCACCAAAGAAAATCATTTTACATCCTGCATCCCTCATTAATTCAAAAGTTTCATCCTGATACTTATCCATTGTATCTATTCTGCTTTCACCCCACCAGTTTATATTTTCATCCAGCATTAAGCGGGAAAATTCGATTACCCGTTTTTCCGATACAAAAAAATTATTATCAAAGAATTCCATTCCATTTATTCCATATTTATTTTTTATAGATACAATATCACTATAAATAACCTCAGCTGATTTTGCTTTCCATCTGGCATTAAAAATAGGTACTATTCCGCAAAAGGAGCACGTAAACGGGCATCCCATACTAGAATGATATGCAAAAGTTTTATCTCCCAGAAATGTCTTACCAATATAGTTTTTTACTGGGTAAAATTTATTTAATGTATCATATGGCAGGTGCTTCAATAAATTTTGATCTGGTATTTCTCCTTTTCTATTCTGTATAATTTTGTTTTCTTTCCGGTAAATTAAATTTTCTATACCTTCTAATGGTTTATCCAGTTCAAGAGCATTTATTAATTCTAGGAATGCATTGTCTCCCGGACCGCTAACAATATAATGAATATAACCCGAATTAATAGATGATATATATTGGTTTGAAGCAAAATATCCGCCCCATATTATTGTCATTTGCGGATATTCAAGTTTAATTTTTTTTGTTATTGGAATAGCTTGTTTAATCTGAGGACCGGGCATTACTGTAGCGGCAAAGTATTTGAATTCCCCTGTTAAAATATAATTTTTAATTTTATTCCACGGATCTGTTTCTAAATTACCGTCAACAATTACATATTCATATTTATCCTGGATTGATGCAGCTATCTGAAGAATGGAGATTGGCACACGGTGATTATACCTTCCGCTTCTCGGATTAAAAAAAATTATTTTGTTTTCTTTTACCATGTTCATTTATTTAATTATGCTATACCAATTCTGGAATATATTTCATTGAATTTTTTGGCAGTATCTTCAACTGTGACATGAATTTCCTGATTATATTTGTTCTTTTTGCAAAGCAGAGTTCTTATTGCGTTTAGCATTTCCTGTTTACTTTTACACATGAAAACTTTTTCAGAGCCGGGTAAGAAACCTACATTGAATGAAATTACATAAAGACCGCAATATAAAGCTTCAAGAAAAACTAATCCCTGAGATTCATATAATGATGTGTGAAGGAGTATTTTGCTTTGTGCCATATAGGTCAATACTTCATCTCTAGGTATTTTTCCTGTTAATAATATATTTTTTGATAGATTCTCCCTGGCTATCATTCTTTCGAACTCAAATTTTTGCTCCCCCTCTCCGATTAAAACTGCTTTTATCAAAGGGAAATCTTTCCTTAAATTTTGAATTATTTTGATAAATAATTTGTAGTTCTTTAATGGAATAAAAGAACCCACTCCAATTATATCTATATCTCGATCACAATCGGTTATCTGGATACTGTTTGTTTTTTCAATCCCAAAAGGAATAATTAAATTGATTTTCCAGTTGTTAGTTTCATTAAAAATTCTGGAAGTAAAATATGAACCTGAAGTAATTGTTAAATTGGAAAAGTTCAAATACTTCAGATATTTATTTGTCCTCTTTGCATCCTGCCCCATCAATGATGCAACATGTGGTAAATTGAATATTTTCGAAAGAAATTGTCCTACAAAAGCACATTCCATAAGCCAAAATGAATGTATACCGGACACTCTTTCTTTTTTCCTGATTTTTATAAAATATTTTATAACAAACATCCAGGTAATTAATCTATGGATATTTCCTCTCCCTCTTCCGCCGGCGGAAAAAACCTTTATATTATTCCATTGGTAAACTTTTCTAACGAAAGGATATTGGAAACTGATTACAATAATGTTTAGAACAGGATTAACAGAATTAAAATGCTTTACGTACAACTGCAATGCAGGAATACATGTTGTATCCTCTTCGTCTTCCGGAAATCCGGGAACTAAGAAAACTATACTATCTGACAATTTCATATATATTCCAGCCAGCCCGATTAAATTTCGTTAAGGAGATGCAAAGATGACATCTTTAAAAAGAAAAATTATTTTCAATTTTTATTAAAATGTAAATACAAGTAAACTTATTCTTTTAGAAAATAAAGATGTCATCTTTTAATACTGATTTTCTTGTAACATCTGTTAACTATTTTTAATTACAATCCAGGGAAATGGAGAATTATATTTCGTAATGAATTCTGAAAAAAAATTTTGTTTCACTGGAGTATAAAGGAAATGAGGTTTATATTTTTCCAATTCCTCATATGAATGATGAAAATAAAAATCTGACATTTCAGGGAAACCAATTTTTTTATAATAATTACAAGTCCTTTGTTGCGCTTTTGAAATTTCAGAAGAGCTGTAAAAAGGTGAATCTATGATATGTATTTCACCATTATGTTTTGTTAAATAAAGTAGGCGTTCAAATAGATGATTAATATTTCTAAAATACTGGATTGAACTGGCGAGAATAACGATATCAAAATCTCCGAGTTCGAAATAATCTGCAAATATATCGGCATAGAAAAATTTATGATTATTCTGGTAGCAAAATACTCTCGCTGCCTGTTCCAGTTCAGATTTATTTACATCAACTCCAATCACATAACAGTCCTTAATCATCGCTATATTATGGGTTAGCCAGCCGTTACCGCAGCCTAATTCCATAATATTTAACGGCTTTTCTTTATTTTTTATATATTCTTCCAGCTTCTGGATTGATTTTTCTCTTATTTTCCATTCCCTGAACAAAGGATGATTCTTATTTATAGCTGGCAGATTTTTTACAACTTTATCTTCATAAATTCTATTCTCTTTTTCCCTCGCTTTTAGATATAAACTTTCAAATTCGTTTTTCATACATTCCGACAAATAGTAGACACCTTTTTTAATATATAGTTTTTGTTCAGTCATCGTATTGAACCGATAATATAAAATGATCAGCCATTCTGTTAAAGGGAAAGTAACCTGAAAAGTATTTGTCAAATTGATTCAGATTTCGGAGAAGTACTGGATGCTTACATGGAAAATTTTCCATATAAGGAGGAGGCGTAAATGAAGCCAGACCCTGCAGTTTTATTTTTTTGAAGTTTTTTCCTAATGCTTTTAATACTTGACCTGGTGTGTAGTAAAAAGTATTGAAAAATTTCCCTTCAATATGAGATTTTGTCCCATTCTTCTTTAGTCTTCGAAATGCAGTTTTAAAATTGAGACGGAAAACCAACCCTAATTCCCATGGACAAACCGGAGGCATTAGAACTAAAGTCATCCTTCCGTTTTTATTTAACAGATTTGGAAAATGTTTGGTTATTGCCATTAAATCAGGGGAACAATTTAATCCTCCGAAGTTTGAAAATATATAGTCAAAGGAACCGCTGTTTAACTTATCCAGTTCGAAAAATGAACATCGTTGAATTGAGATGTAATCAGTTAATTGATGCTTTGCAGCTTTATTTTTTAATTGTAAAATCATTCCCTCTGATATGTCTGTTGCGTGCACCTTAAATCCCTTCTCAGCAAAAAAAACAGCATCCGTTCCGGTACCTGAATTTAATTCTAAAATTTTATCCCCTTCTCTTAAAAAATTCATTACATGAAGTCTGACTTCCTGCCTCATAAACCTCAATATTGGGTGTTCTATTTCATAATCATCATAAAATAATGACTGTCGCGAAAAAGCTTCTTTTATATTTTCAAGAGAATAAATATCCATGGAAATAAAGTTTTTATCATTTAATAGTAATATTTAATTGAGTTTTAGGGACTAAACTTTCAAAAATATTTCGTTTTTGTGCTAATGATCATGAGTGAGTCTTTAAACTGGTCTAATAATTTAAGATACTTCAGAATTATTTTTTATTAACCGTTTGAAAGATCTGAATTATAGGATTTGGTATCAAAAGCTCTGAATAAATAAGCGTTTCTGTATTTAATTCAATCAAATAGACTATCTAAAGATGACATCTTTAAAAGTAAAATCATTTTACTCTTTTATTAAAAATGCAAACTTTGTAAAAGCCCTATTTTTAAAAAGTAAAGTTATCATCTTTCAAATATAGATTCTTGTATAACGTTAGTTATTCAGTTATTTTGATAGTTATTTTCTATTTCTTTAAATATCGATGAGATTGTTAAAGTTTTTAATCCTTTTCCTAAGCATATTTTTAATCATTTCAGGAAAATTATTTAGCCAGGCAATAACAAATAGTATTGTTGTAGGTGGTGTGACTTCTAATTCAGCAAGATTCTGGGTCAGAGTATCGGAGTCGGCAGAAATAAATATTGAACTCTCTACTACGGCTTTATTCCATACTTCAATTTTAGGCCTTCCGGTTACTACAACTAAAGAATCAGATTTTTCGGGAATTGTGAATGTTTCGGGGTTACAACCTAAAACTAAATATTTTTATCGTGCACTTGTGAATAATCAGAATGTCGATAACGCAGAAAGATCCTTTACAACTTTTCCGGAACCCGGTGAAGCCGGTAAATTTCAATTTGCTTTTGGTTCGTGTCAGCAGTCAGGATCAGGACCGACTTTAGGAGATGTCTATAAAGAAATAGTAAAACATCATCCCGATTTCTTTTTGCAATTAGGTGATTGGGGCTATCCTGATTCAACCGATAATATTCCATTGGATAATAATTTTTTTTCTGAAAATTATTCAACTGTCCAGCAAATTTATTTAAACAGATTCAGCACCTCTTATCCGATGGACTCTTTATTTAAGATTGCTCCTGTTGATTATGTTTATGATGACCATGATTTTATGAATGATAATTGCTCGGCTGCAACATCGAGTTTTTTTATCCCTTACAAACCAAATTCATTCAGCTCAGATTTTTTTTTAGAAGAAGTTCCTAATCCCGAAAATGCTCGTACAAACAGCATCAAAGGCTATAAAGAAAATATGCCCGGATATGATTTGCCAAACGAATCTAGAGGTATATATCATAAATTTACGTACGGCAATACTGAAATTTTTGCATTAGATTTACGTTCTCAAAGAAGTCCTAATTTAGAATCATTTATAAAAGATACTATGACCGGATTATGGGAATTTAATCCGCCGCAAGCCCATTCTATTTTGGGAAGCGATGCCTCTCCCGGTAACGGCGAAAGTCAGCTTGATTGGTTTTTAAATAGCCTCAAAAATTCAACTTCCGAATGGAAATTTATAATGAGTTCAGTTACATTTAACAGATCTCAGAGCAAAGGCATAGAGCTTGGAATGGCTCTGCAAAATATTGTACTAAATATTCCATTTGAAAACTACCTTGAAGGAATAACAGGTTTTTATGCAGCCCTTAAGTTATGTGATAAATGGGTGGGTTTCCCTTCCGATATCGATACGGTTCTTCATTTTATAAATATCAATAATATTAAGAATGTTATAATTTTAAGCGGTGATTCACATAATGCAGCTATCGATGATGGTTTAAATGCCGGTTTACCTGAGATAATGGCGGGAGGCCTGGATATCCCTAATTCAAAAGAAGTTGCTTTTTTTGAATCAGTGGGTATTCACATCTGGGATAAAGGAGGACAGGGGATAACGACTCAGAATTTTAATAATTCATTCGGTATGGTATCTGTTTACGGAAATGATTCCGTTAATCTTGCATTGGTAGATGAAACAGGTAAAGAATTTGCAGCTTATACATTGCCTTCTCAAAATTTAGTGTCAGTCAGAAACAATAATTCTGAAGTAAAATCTCCTGGTATTTTTCTATTATGTCAGAATTATCCTAATCCTTTTAACCCATCTACAACAATCAGTTATTCCATATCAAAAGAAAGCCGGGTTAATATATTAATTACGAATATTATTGGACAGAAAGTTGCCGGGTTCGATGAAGGAGTTAAGTCTTCAGGAGAGTATAAAATATTTTGGAAACCCGAAGCTTTAGCCTCAGGAGTTTATTTTTGTGTAATAACTGCTGAAAGTAAAGATGGGCGGAGTTATCAAAGAAAGTTGTTAAAGATGCTTTTAATTAAATAAAGTAATAACAGGTGAAAATATGAAAAGTAAGATTCTAATAATTTTTTTATTAATATTATTTGCCGTAACCTTAATTTCTTGCGGTAAGAAAGAAGAAAAAAGTTCAAAGAAGATTGGTGTCACACTTTTAGCAAGAGCCCATATTTTTTATAGAGATCTTGAAGATGGTTTAAACTCTCAGGCAGATTCTAATAGGTACCAGTTAATCATAACTTCTGCTGATTTCGATCTAGGTAAACAAATATCCCAGATTGAAGATTTCATATCAAGAAATGTAGATGCAATCATTGTCTGCCCTGTAGATTCAAAAGGGATAGGGCCTGCAATTGAAGAAGCAAATAGAGCTAATATTCCGGTTTTTACCGCTGATATTGCTGCAGAGGAAGGTAAAGTTGTTTCTCATATAGCTTCGGATAATGTGGCAGGAGGAAGATTAGCCGGAGAATACCTTGCTAAATTATTGAATGGAAAGGGGGAACTTGCGATTATTGATCAGCCTGCAATTACCTCTGTACTGGATCGTGTAAAGGGATTTAAAGAGGCTATAGCTAAATTTCCTAACCTGACAATTGTTTCCGATGTTAATGGAATGGGAGTAAGAGATCGTTCTCTGCAGGCTGCCACCGATGTACTGCAGGCACATCCTAATCTAAATGGAATCTTCGGGATAAATGATGATTCCGCTTTGGGGGCGCTTGATGCAGTTAAACAATTTCATGGAAAAGATATGTCAATTGTGGGTTATGACGCTACTCCGCCTGCTAGAAAGGCAATTCTTGAAGGTTCTGCACTAAAAGCTGATGTGGTACAATATCCCGTCAAAATAGGTATAACTACAATAAAAGAGATAAAAAACTATTTTGAAGGAAAACATGTCCCGGCACTTGTTCCTGTTGATGTAGGTATTGTTGATCAAGAATTTCTGAAATCTCAGTCTTCTTCTAATTAAAAGGTTCAATTAAAATGAACTCGCTTCTTGAAATGAGGAGTATTTCGAAACAATATCCAGGTGTGTTAGCACTGGATAATGTTTCATTTGACCTAAATAGAAATGAAATTCATTGTCTTTTAGGAGAAAATGGGGCAGGTAAATCCACATTAATGAAGATTCTATCCGGAGCTCTTAAAAAGGATTCCGGAGATATTTTAATAGAAAATAAAGAAGTGGTCTATCATTCACCTTCTGAAGCACAGCGTTTAGGGATAGGAATAATATACCAGGATTTTAAACTTATTCCTGAATTAACCGCTGCTGATAATATTTTCCTTGGCAGTGAAATTATAAAAAATTCTTTTTCATTTCTAGATAAAAAGAAGATGTTTGAACTGGCGGAGAAAGCATTTGATGAACTGGGTGAAAATATCCCTATAAATCTTCCGGTTTTCAGACTTAGTGTTGCACAAAGACAAATGGTCGAAATTGCAAAAGCTTTAAATCGTAAAATTAAAATTCTTGCAATGGATGAACCGACTGCTTCTCTTACTGCTTCGGAAATTAAGAACCTCTTTAAGGTTATTCAAAAGCTGAAATCACAGGGGGTAGGAATAATTTATATTTCTCACAGACTTGAAGAAGTGTTTGAAATTGGTGATAGGGCAACTGTTTTAAGGGATGGAAAGAAAATTGCCTCTATAAATGTTAGGGATACAAATATTAAAGAATTAATCCAGCTTATGGTGGGACGGGAGTTAGCCGGAGAATTCCCGCAGCACTCTTATAAACCTGGTAATGAAATTTTGAAATTGAATGACATCCGGTCAGGTAAGCTTCATGAAATAAACCTAACCCTATATAAAGGGGAAGTATTAGGTATTGCAGGATTAGTCGGAGCGGGTAGAAGCGAATTAGCTAGAGTAATTTTTGGTGCTGATAAAACTGAAACGGGAGAAATATATTTAGAAGATGTTAAGCAGAATTATAAATCACCAAAAGATGCCATTAATGCCGGTATTGCTCTATTAACAGAAGACAGAAATCTCTACGGTCTTTTTATGGAAAGAAATATAAGAGAAAATATTTCTATTTCTAATCTTTCTCCTTTAATGAGAGGGCTTTTTATAGATAAAGCTAAAGAGAAAGATATTGTCGGGAACTATTTCAAACAGTTGAAAATAAAAGCTCCATCACAGGAAACAAAGGTGGAAAATTTAAGCGGAGGCAACCGGCAAAAAGTTGTGCTGGCTAGATGGCTTCATACAAATTCCAAAGTAATAATTTTTGATGAGCCTACCGCTGGTATTGATGTAGGAGTAAAATATGAAATTTATAATTTAATCAACAATCTTGTCGAAAATGGAATCGGCGTTATTGTAATTTCTTCTGAACTTCCGGAGTTGATCGGGATATCGGATAGGATTGTGGTTATGTGTGAAGGAAGAATTACAGGGATCCTTGATAAAAAAGAATTTACGCAGGAAAAGTTATTAGATCTTGCAACAAAATCTAAGTCGGTTTAATAATTAGTAAGAAAAATCGGGATTAAAATATGTTTGCTCGGGTTAAAGATAGTAAATACATGCAAAAAATTACGGACTTTAGTCTGACTATTGTATTTGTTATTGAAGTAATTATTTTTTCACAGTCCTCCCCATACTTCTTTTCAGCCGGTAATTTGCTTAATATAACTCTCCAGGCATCAATAACCGCTATAATTGCTGCCGGAATGACATTTGTAATATTAACAGCAGGTATTGATTTATCCGTTGGTTCCCTGGTAGCTTTTTCCGGTGTCTTGACCGCAAGTCTCTTAAAGATCGATCTCCCTCTTTACCTGGTATTTCCTATAGCAATACTGGGCGGGCTCATGTTCGGTGTTCTATCCGGCTGGATTGCCGGAATTTTTGTTACTAAGTTTAACATCACTCCCTTTATAGTTACTCTTGCTTTAATGACAATCTGGCGCGGTGCTGCATTTGTTTATACACAAGGCAGACCGGTTTGGGAACTCCCGGATATTTTCAGCTATTTAGGAGAAGGAAGAATCTTGGGAATACCTTTCCCTACTATAATTATGATAATCGTATTTATTATCTCTCATATTGTATTGACCAAAACAAAATTCGGACGATATGTTTATGCAGTAGGGGGGAACCTTGAGGCTGCAAGGCTGGCAGGTATAAATACTAATTTTGTTCTAATTTCGGTATATATAATTTCCGGTGTTCTTTCTGCAGTAAGCGGGATTTTACTCGCTTCCCGCGTTAATTCCGGACAGCCGAATGCCGGATTAATGTACGAACTCGATGTAATTGCTGCTGTTGTTGTTGGTGGTACCAGTTTATTTGGCGGAAGAGGAACCATAATCGGGACCTTTATCGGAGCTATGCTGATCGCTGTTTTAAGAAACGGATTAAACTTGATGAACGTTGGGTCTTATGTACAGCAAATAGTTGTTGGTGTGGTTATTCTTCTCGCTGTTCTTCTTGATCAATTAAGACAAAAATAATCTTTTATACACACATAAATTGGGTTAAAAATGAAAGCGGTAAGATATTTCTTTTTTCTTTTGCTAATTCCTTTTTTTTTGTATCCTCAACAGAATGATATGATGACAAATGTCGATATAGCTGCTAAGAAATTAACTTTCTTAAGCACTTTCTCTTACGATGACTGGAAGAAGAGTCCCAATCTTTCGGGAGGAACTATAATTGAAGGAGATCCGGTTTCAATAAATTTTGATGATTCTAAGTGGGAAACACTTAACATCAATCAAAGTATTACAGATGATTCATGCTGGCTCAGAAAAGAGATTGTACTTCCCGAACAAATGTTAGGTCATCCCGTAAAAGGCAAAATAAAATTACTCCTTTCTGTTGATGATTATGGTTATCTATGGATAAATGGAGAAAGTAAAGGGTATTTTCCATGGGACGGCGAATTTGTTTTAACTGAGAATGCCAAACCTAAAGAAAAATTTCTCGTTGTAATAAAAGCTATTAATACCGGCGGTCCATTGAGACTATTAAGAGCTGAACTCGATATGGGTATTGTAACTCCTCTTAGAGAAGAAATTCAGGATTTTGCATTGAGTTTAAAAACAGGGCAGAAACTTTTAAGTTTTGATACTTACCAGACTAATGCAAGAGTTACTTATGATCCCGGAATTGATAAGTCTGCCGAAGATAAAAATGAGAAGACTAAATTAAACAAATTACTGCAGCAGGAAGCATTAAAAATTAATACTGATGCACTGGCGAAAGGAGATATTTTGAAATATCGCCAATCTGCTGCATCGGTAGAAAATGCTCTTAAACCAGTTGCCGATTTTGCAAAAAAGTTTACTCTCTTTTTTGACTCAAATGCGCATATTGATGCTGCATGGTTATGGCGCGACCTGGAAACAAAGCTTATATGCAGAAATACTTTTTCTTCCGTGCTCCATATAATGAATGAAAAACCAAAGTTTACTTATACTCAAAGTGCAGCTCAATATTACAAATGGATGCAGGATTTATATCCTGATGTTTATAAAGAAATAAAAGAAAGGATTAAAGACGGAAGATGGGAGGTTGTCGGAGGTATGTGGATAGAACCCGATTGCAATCTTCCTAGCGGCGTATCATGGGATAGACAACTGCTTTATGCAAAAAAATATTTTAAGGATAGTCTTGGTGTTGATGTAAAAATTGGCTGGAATCCGGATTCTTTCGGATATAATTGGAATATGCCGATGTTTTATCAAAATGCCGGAATCGATGCCTTTATAACACAAAAAATAGGATGGAATGATACAAATGTTTTCCCTTATAGGGTCTTTTGGTGGGAATCTCCCGACGGTTCAAGAATCCTTTCATATTTCCCTTTCGATTATGTAAATACAATAACTCAAGCTTACGGTTTGGTCGATTGGTTGAGACAATTTGAAGCCAACACCGGGTTCAGAAAATTTATGATTCTTTTCGGAGTAGGTGATCATGGAGGCGGACCTACTATCGATATGATTAATAGAATTGAACATCTTAAAAATGTTTTTATTTATCCTAATATTGAATATGGAACCGCTGCGGATTATATCAATTGGCTGAAAAGCCAGGATCTTTCAAATCTTCCGGTTTGGAACGATGAACTTTATCTTGAATACCATCGCGGTACTTTTACGTCTCATGACAAAACAAAAAAATATAATCGGGAATTAGAAAATCTTCTTTCAGTATCAGAAAAATTTTCTTCAATATCTGCCATGTTTGGCAATAAATACCCGCAATCAGATCTAAAAGATGCATGGGAAAAAGTCATGTTCAATCAATTTCATGATATTTTACCAGGTTCCGGTATCAGAGAAAATTATATTGATGCAACTGAAAAGTATCAGGAAGCTGAAAAGATTGGTAATTTTACTTTGAGTAATGCACTCAATACCATAAGTAAAAATATTAATTCTTCTGAAATAAAAGATGGACAGCCAATTGAAGTATTTAATCCCCTTTCCTGGATTAGAACAGATATAGTAAAATTTAATTTACCGGAAAGTGATAAAAATGACTATTCGGTTTATGATATCAACGGGAATGAAGTCCCTTCTCAAATAGTTAAAAAAGATCATTATACAAATCAGGTTTTATTTATCGCCTCCGGAATTCCTTCACTAGGTTATAAAACTTACGTATTAAGAAAAGGGAAATCGACATTGCAAGCTCCGGCTTTATTTGCTTCAGTTGATAATCTGGAAAATCAATTCTTTAAAGTTTCTATAGATACATCTACCGGCTGGGTTAAAAATATTCTGGATAAAAGAAATGGAAAAGAATTGTTTAGAAGTGAAGGAAATATGCTTCAGCTTCTTGAAGATAAACCAAAACAATATGATGCCTGGAATATCGGACTTACAGGTGTAGAATATCCTTCTCATTTTACAAAAGCTGAAGTAGTAGAGAACGGACCTGTGAGAATAATTGTTAGATTATACAGGGATTATCTGAAACCCGGTGTTGTTAAAGATTACCCGACTCCCAATTTCCCGTCTTCGTTTTTTACACAGGATATAATTCTTTATAATGGGCTTGATAGAGTTGATTTTCAAACAGATGTTGACTGGTGGGAAGAACATACAATGCTGAAAGTTGCTTTCCCGCTTTCATTCAGTGATACCGCAGCAACTTATGAGATTCCATACGGAAGTATTCAAAGATCAACACAAAGGATTACTAACTGGCAAAAAGCGCGATTCGAGGTTCCTGCTGAAAAATGGGCTGATATGACTTCAAGAAATTATGGGGTGAGTCTGCTTAATAATTCAAAATACGGGTACGATATTAAAGACAATGTTATGAGATTGTCTTTATTAAGATCACCTAAATGGCCTGATCAAACACAGGATATGGGGAAACATAAAATCGATTATGCTCTATATCCCCATACCGGAAGCTGGCAGGAAGCAGGTGTGGTACAAAGAGGATGGGAATATAATGAACCGTTAATTCCCATTTTAAATGGAATTCATTCCGGTGATTTACCTGATAGTATTTCTTTCACAAAATTAAATGATGATAACCTGGTATTAACAACAGTTAAAAAAGCCGAAGATTCCGATGCCTGGATTTATCAATGGTATGACTCAAAAGGAAGTGAAACGGAAGCTGTTCTAACATTACCTAAAGTACCAAAGAAAGTCGTTGAGTCGAACTTTCTTGAAGATGATGGAAAGCCTGTCTCTTTCGATGGGAAGGTTGTTAAAATAAAAACTAATAAGAATTCTGTTAAAACAATAAAGGTTTATTATTAACTGAAGAAACCTCCGACGTTTTAAAAACGTCGGAGGTTTTGAATAAGCTTTTAAATAATTATAAACCCAAAGATCTTCTAATTCCCACTTCCAATCCCCGTAATTCAGATAAGCCTCTCATTCTGCCGAATAATGAGTATCCCGGATATATACCTTCTTTATTTTGATCCGGTATCATAAGATGCCCATGATCGGGACGCATAGGCATTCGAAAATCCTGTCTCCCTTCATCTATGCGTCTTTGTTGCTCGATTATAAGTGCTTTCATGTATAAATCCGCAATCCCTGCTTTGCATGCGGGCAGGTGAAATCTGCAATAATCTAAACCCCGCTGAATGCACTGAATCCGCCGTCTACGGGAATTATAGTACCGGTTACAAATTTGGATGCATCGCTTGCAAGCCATAAGGCGGTTCCGATAATTTCATCCGGGAGTCCAAATCTTTTAAATGGCGTAATACTAATTATCGTCTTGGCTCTTTCTGTTAATGAACCATCTTCATTGGTTAAAAGGTGTTTATTTTGAGTTGTTAAAAGAAATCCCGGAGCAATTGCATTAACTCTGATTCCGTTGCCAAATTTTAAAGCCATCTCTACAGCCATCCAGCGGGTAAAATTATCAATTGCAGCTTTTGCTGCAGAATAGCCGACAACACGGGTTATAGCCCTATATGCAGCCATTGAAGAAATATTTATAATTGAGCCTTTTTTCTGTTTTGCCATGGATTTTCCGAATACTAACGTCGGCATAACAGTCCCTTTTAAGTTTAAATCTGTTACTTTTTCAAATTGTTTAATCTCAATATCAAATACACTCTGATCAACTCCAATTGTTGCACCCTGAATATTTCCCCCTGCAGCATTTATCAAAATATCTATTTGTGAAAATTTGTCAAGGATTTCATTATTCACATTTTTAATATTATCTTCATCAAGGACATTGCATTTTAAACCAATAACTTCGCTATTCTCTTTAGTCAAACTTTCAACTTTTTCCTGTAGAGTATCTTCATTACGGGCAAGCAGCACTACTTTCGCCCCTGAATTAACTAAACCCTTGGCTATTTCACTCCCGATTATACCGCTGCCTCCGGTTATTACAGCAACTTTGTTCTCCACATTAAATATATTTTCCAGATAATGCATAATGCCCTTAAAGAAATAATTAAATTGAGTTACTCTGATGTAAAGATGACATCTTTAAAAAGAAAAATTAATTTCAATTTTTATTAAAATGTAAGTTCAGATAAATCCAATTTTTTAAAAATAAAAGATGTCATCTTTTATTTATTGCTCATTTACCCATCTGCTTTATTCTTTCTATTTCTTGCTCAATACCCTGATCATTGGGGTAATAACTCTTCAATTGATTCAAAATATCTACTGCTTTACCGTATTCTTTTAGTTTGATGTAGATATCCGTTAGCATACTAAACGAATTATAAGGAGAATTTATCTGGTTAACGCTCGTCTTCAGGTTTGCTATAGCTGTCGGCTCAACTTCAGAAGCTATTTTTTTAAATTTATCGAAATCACCTGCATTGTAATATATAATTCCTACATTGTATAATAATCTGTAATCCATACTTATATCTTCACGAGGAATTTTTGTTTCCATTACATCCAGCGTCTTTAATGCCATTTTATTATTTTGGAGTTCTGATTGATAATATGAAGCCAGACGGACGAAAACATTTCTATAATTTTGTATAAGACCGTCCTCCATATCAGTAAAGAATATATTTTTATTATTTAATCCTCTGAATAAAAGTTGCGGACTATATCCTTTAGAAATAGTTACGCTGCTGTCAGGTCCTAGAAATTCTTTTTGCAGCAATGGTACATCGATATAGTCGCTCCTTTCGGGGCTCTTCTGTGGTACCACTCTATAAGTTAATCCATCAAGCTTTAAATAATCATCCAATCCTATATAGGAATCTCTGGAACACGTAGAAGCAAAATATATTGGTCTGTCCCAGCTGTTTGATCTTATAATATCAAGCACGGCAAGATCCTGGACACGCAGCCCCTTTACATTTCCAAACTGGATGGTGTTAGGCACTCTGAAAGAAATTTTTCCGGTTTTTATGACAGAGGAGTCTGTTACATCATATTTTTGAATGTCGTCTTTTGAAATGGGCACTGAAACAACATGAGGATCCCATTGCTGGGGCTCTATATTCTCCAATTCTGCATCGCTCATCTGGAACTTTACTTTTTCAGCGCCATATGGTTCCGTATCTTTTAGTTGTTTTAAGTACCAATTTGTATTTGCCAGGCTTAAACATACTACCCTTACATCCCTTCGAACTCCTTCAACATATTGCAAATACCAGAGTGGAAATGTATCGTTATCTCCGCCTGTAAAAATAATTGCATTTTGTTTACAGCTTTGAAGCAGATTATAAGATAGATCCCACGGCAGCCAATTTTTAGAACGGTCATGAGTGAAGTAATTTGCCCGAAGCATATGGATTGGTATCAGCACAATTAACAATGCAGCAATAGAATACCCCGCTAATTTTTGGTATTTAATATCTTTAATCTTTCCGATAATTAATTCAATTAATTCCTTAGTACCGATGGCAATCCATATTGCAAAAACAAAATAAGCCCCCGCATAAAAATAGTCTCTTTCCCTTGGCTGAGGCTGTTGTTGATTTTGATAGAAAGCTGTAAGATATCCCATAAATAGAAATAATATTAAGAACCATGATGCAAGTTTCCAGTCTTTCTTGAAATGGAAATAGATCCCCAGCAATCCAATAAAGAAAGGAATTCCCCAAAATTCATCCCATTTAACCCCGGCATCCTGAACTGTTGATTTTCTTCCGGCATAATTCCAGAGCAGATATCTCGTAAACATATGACTCACCTGATAATTCCAAAAGAAATCAAGATCGCTGGAATAATCTGTATATGTCTGCCGGTGCATAGGATCATCTGAAAATCTTCTCTTAAAAATTGGAAAATCTCCATATTGTTCAC
This sequence comes from uncultured Bacteroidota bacterium, assembly GCA_963740945.1. Lineage (GTDB taxonomy): Bacteria > Bacteroidota > Ignavibacteria > Ignavibacteriales > Ignavibacteriaceae > CAVQBP01. The sequence goes on from CAVUGE010000026.1 coordinate 29,022, forward strand.
GGTTTAAATAATAGACAAGATCTTTAAAATTATTGGGCGAGTTTTCATCCATAGGAGTATTTTCATTGGACCTAATTATTATCATGGAATAAGTGGTAAATCCTATTAAAGTAAACAGGAAACATAGAGCTGCCAGATTGAGGACAGACTTTTTATTTTTCATGGTCCAATGTACAAGATAAAGCAGACCGGCCAGGATAACTAGAAAAATTAATAAATTGGTAGTTAATTCAGGTCCGCCAATCCACAAAAGAAGTGTGGGAAATAATTTAACAACCCCCGGATATGCTATAGCTAATACCACACCTCCAACCGCTATAGGGAAATAAAACGAATTCTTATTAAATACCTGCTTTCTAAAAATTGCTATGTATACTGCTGTTATTCCAACCATTATCCATTTAAATTTTGAATCAAAAGCTTGATATTGAGTAGGCGAGGGGGGTTGTGAGCTAGTCTGTGAAACCCATAAAATAACTGAGATAAGTGCTATAATTCCTAAATGAAAAAGAAAAATATATCCTGACTTTTTATACATTTCATCATCGATAACATACCTCTTCATTACTACTACACCAATGAATGTTAAAATCGCTAGAACACTCATAAGATGCACACCTGCAGCAATGCCGATTATATAAGCCATTAAGACTATGTACTTTTCATTCCCTGGTGTCCCGGATTTTTCGAGCCATAACATCATCAGCCAAACGACCAGAGCAAATAACAATGTACTTAAAGCAAAATAATTTGATTCCGTACCATTAAACCAGAAAGTATCGCAGAAGGATAAAGCTAACGCACCTATCGCCGCTGATAAATATGTTATAAGTTTATCGGAAAAATCTGCGTATTTTTCTTTTTTATAATGTTCAATTATTCTTATTACTATTAAATAGAGCAGCAAAACTGTGAATGCAGCCGAGAATACTGAAACTAAATTAATTCTGAAACCAATATCATTTGCAAAAGGAATCATTGAAAAAATCCTGCCGATTATTAACCAGAAAGGTCCTCCGGGTGGATGGGGAACCATTAAAGAATAAGATGCTGCGGATATTTCTCCCGGATCCCAGAAGGATACTGAACATTGAACTGTTAATAGCAAAACAATCAATGATGTCAAAAAGACTAATGCTCCAATTATCCTGCGGAGAGAGTCATTTCTCATGTTTTTCCTTTTAATAACTTCAGATTATAAATTTTATTTAAACTATTAATTTATAAAAACCGCATAATATTTACACTATATAAATCAGTCTGTTTACGATGAAATAAATATATTTAGACGATTTTTTATTAAAAAAGTTAGTTCTTGAAGTTCTATCAAAATGTAAGAATCTATCCCCTGAGTTTATCCAGATATGTGTTAAGTAGTTTGATTTCAACTTCATCAAGGTTTGCCATAAACTTTTCCATCTCTTTTTCTTTTGGATCAAGTTCGGAAAGCAATTCCAGTCCTTTGTCGCTTATATAAACATCTACATTTCTTCTATCGCTTTCACAAATTTGTCTGTTTACCAGATCTTTAAGTCTTAATTTTTCAACTAATCTCGAAACATCAGACATTTTGTCAAGCATACGTTGTTTAATCATCTTGACGGTTGCAGGGTTGGGGTGCTGGCCTCTTAGAATCCTTAAAATATTATATTGTTGAATGGTTATATCATAAGGTTTTAATTGTTTTATTTGCTTTTCCATTATCCAGTTATACGTAAAAACAATATTTACCACTGCTTTATGATATTCACTCTGAAATTCTCTTTGTACTATTTCTTCTTCCAGCTTCATTAAAATAATTCCATTTGTTCTTCACAGATTCTTTATTGCTTCATTAACGATTATTGACCAAAAATTCACATCTTATTCTATAATATAGCGGAAAATAGTGAGCTCTGATATTCTTATTTGTACTTATGGAAATACAATCAATAAATTAATATTTCCATTTAACATAAACAAATACAAAGTATTAAAGGTATATAGATTTTATAATTGCAATTATAGAGGGTGACTTTTAAGAAAAACCTTTTTGTCACCCTCTTTTTATTAAATCTATTCTTCTTCTTCCTGTTTTATTACTTCAATATCACAAATTATATTTATATTCTTTCCAACAATTGCTCCGCCGGTCTCTAGAAGATTATTCCATTTTAATCCGTAATCAAATCGGTTTAATGTTCCTTTGACATTAAAACCGGCTCTTGTATTCCCCCATGGATCCTTAATTTGTCCGCCATACGTAACATCTAATTCAATAGGTTTGGATATATCTTTAATAGTTAAATTCCCCGACAGCTTATACTTCTCATTGCTAATTTTTTTTATCGAAGTGCTTTCAAACCTAATTTCCGGATAATTTTCAGCATCAAAGAAGTCGGCAGATTTTAAATGATTATCTCTGTCCTTGTTCCTTGTGTCGATACTTGTAGTATCTATTGTCAGTTCAATATCACTTGTGGTTAAATCATCCCCCTCGTTTTTCAGCTTGAAATCAAATTTATTAAATTGACCTTCAACTTCAGTAATTATCATATGCCGCGCTAAAAACCGGATTTTTGAATGAACCTCATCAATTATCCACGATTGAGATTTTATTAACTCTTCAGCTATATTCCTATTTGCGTCCATTACCTGCTCCTTTATTTATTAAATTATTAACAATCTAAATATAAGTGATAACAATATAAGTTACAACATTTATTGTTGTACCATTGATGTAGAGCATACTAAAAAAGCTGGTTTTATAATAAAAGTAACTGGAAGGAATTTAACCCAAATAAACCTTCAAATTTTGGCTCCTGGATGAATGCCTTAATCTCCTTAATGCTTTTTCTTTAATTTGTCTCACCCTTTCCCTTGTTAGATTAAACATTTCCCCAATTTCTTCAAGTGTAGCGGAATTCTCGGAATTGATGCCGAAATATAATTTAATTACTTTAGCTTCTCTTTCACTTAGAGTTGAAAGGACCGTTTCAATTTCATTTTTTAAGGATTCCCGCATCAAATTATTATCAGGGTCCGGTTGTATTGTATTGGCTATGACATCAAGCAGGCTGTTTTTTTTATCCTCACCCTGAGAAAATGGCGCATCCATGGATACATGACGCCCTGCTATTTGTAATGTATAAGCAATTTCATCTGCATCCATTTCCAGTTCATTTGCTAACTCTGCAAGATTAGGGGTTCTATCATATTCCTGTTCTAAATGATTATAGGCTTTTCTCACTTTATTTAAAGCACCAACCCTATTTAAAGGAAGCCTTACTATTCTTGACTGTTCGGCAATTGCCTGCATAATTGATTGGCGTATCCACCAAACTGCATAAGAAATAAACTTAAATCCGCGTGTCTCATCAAACCTCTTAGCTGCTTTTATAAGACCAAGATTACCCTCATTTATTAAATCACCTAAAGACAGTCCCTGGTTTTGAAACTGTTTCGCCACACTTACTACAAACCTTAAATTTGCCTTAGTAAGGACTTCAAGTGCACGGTGGTCTCCTCTTTTAATCCTTATTGCTAATTCTATCTCCTGCTCAGGTGTAATTAAATCGACTTTCCCGATTTCCTGCAGATACTGATCTAAAGATTTACTTTCCCTGTTCGTAAATTGTTTGGTAATTTTCACAACTTCTCCTCACTCTTGACGGATATGCATCATAGTTAATATTAATGTAAAATTATTCATAAAGAAATTCAACTTCTTAATATGATATTTTTATAAACTTTTACTAAAGGTTAATCTCTCAACTAAGATTAAAAATTTAATACCTAAAAATCAAATATTTTTTTCATTATAATTGATCATTAATTATTATTATTTTTCCGGCTTAAATATGAAAAATATTTTCTTCCTTATTTCGATTTTGTTTTTTTCAATATACTATTTCTATGGATGTTCTTCAAAGGAAATAGTTAAAGAAAAAACAACGCCGGAAACGAAAATTGATACTTTAGTAAAAATAGACTCTTTAATTAAAATCGATTCCGTAAAGATAGAGTCCATAAAAAAAGAAATAAAAGGGAAGAACATTTCACCTGCTTTTTCATTTATATCTCTGCTGGACGCAATTATAACTAATGATATAAATAAAGTAGTGACTGTAAAGCTAAAAAAGGAATATTCATATAATCCTATTAGAGAAGACGATGTAAAAAGTCTTTATTCTTTCTTTAAAGCTTATTTAGGCGATAGATTTAAAAATTATACTTTCCATATAAAAACTGCCGGTTATGATATCGAAGAATTAATTCCCAATTTCTACCGTTCCGGTTATACTAAATATGATTATAACAGAATTCCGCGCAAAAAAAAGTTACCCGAAGAAGTTATCATAAATATCAGTAAAAAATACTATCCGGATAAAGGATTATTAAATAGAAATATAGTATTATCGCCAAGCCACGGATGGTATTATGAAAATAAAGAACATAGATGGAAATGGCAGCGGGCAAGATTATTTCAAACAGTTGAGGATTTATTGCCGTTTTCCTTCATCACTAAATATTTAGCACCTATGCTTGAAAATGCCGGAGCAAATGTCTTTATTCCGAGGGAAAGGGATGTTCAAAAGAATGAAGTCGTTGTGGACAATGATTACCATACAACTGATTCTTTTATTGAACAGTCAAATAATAAAAACCATTTATGGAAGGATGGATTAGGGAAAGGATTTGGGTACGGAAATCCTCCGTATCCTAACGGATTAAATCCGTTTGAACAGGGCAGCTACAGAATGATTCAAGCAGATTCTATCAATTCGGCAGAAGTTGATTGGATCCCTGTTATTCCTGAAACAGGGTATTATTCGGTTTATATATCTTATGTTTCGTCGACTATCGGTATTACGGATGCGCATTATACTGTGTATTATATGGGAGGAAAAACTAATTTTCTGATAAATCAGCAAATCGGCGGAAAGACATGGGAATATTTAGGTGAATTCAAATTCTTAAAAGGATATCATCCCGAAAGCGGAAAAGTAGTGCTGACTAATGAAAGCAGCGATTTCAAGAAGTCAATTGTTACTGCAGATGCGGTTAGATTTGGAGGAGGGATAGGATTAATTTCAAGGGAGGGGAGTACAAGCGGAAGACCGAAATTCACCGAAGGTGCAAGATACTGGCTTCAATATAGTGGAATGCCTGCGGAATCTGTCTACGATCTTAATGATAATCAAAATGATTATAATGATGATTATCAGAGCAGGGGTGAATATGTAAATTATCTTTATGGAATACCTTTTGGACCAAATAAAAATAGAAATGTTAAAGGTTTGGGAATTCCGGTTGATCTTTCTTTAGCATTTCATACCAATGCGGGAATAACAACCAATGATACCTCTTACGGAACCATGGCAATATACAGTATTGAAGACTTTAGCACTTCTAAAAATTTTCCGGATGGTGTATCCAGGCTGGCAAACAGAGATCTTGCAGATATAATTCAAACACAGGTTGTTGATGATATCAGGCAGAAATATGATACCACATGGAATAGAAGAATGCTTCTTAATTCAAAATATAGTGAAGCCGCAAGGCCGAACGTACCTTCTGTATTACTGGAACTTTTATCACATCAAAATTTTCTTGATATGAAGTTCGCCCTTGATCCTGATTTCCAGTTTGATGTATCAAGAGCAATATATAAAGGGGTTTTGAAATTCCTATCTGTCCAGTATAATTATAATTATGTGGTTCAGCCTTTGCCGGTCAGCCATCTTACCTCAAGTTTGAATAATGATTCAGTTACATTGCGGTGGAGACCGGAATATGATCAATTAGAAACTACTGCATTGCCAAATAAATATATTGTTTATACGAGAATAAATGATAGTGATTTTGATAACGGGCATATAGTGTTGGCATCGGAAATAAAACTTGCCGTTGATACTGGAAAAATATACAGCTTTAAAGTAACTGCAGTGAATGACGGGGGAGAAAGTTTTCCTTCTGAGATTCTTTCCGTATGTAAAATGCAAAACAGTAAACCTCCTGTATTAATCATTAATGGTTTTGATAGAGTTGCAGCTCCTGCCTCAGTTGATTCGTCAGGCTTTTCAGGTTTTTTGAATTTTATTGACGCAGGAGTTCCATATAAAAAAGATGTTAGCTTTACAGGTACTCAGTACAGTTTTGACAGCTCTTCAAAATTTATTTCCAATGATGCTCCGGGATATGGAGCAAGTTATGGTGATTATGAAACTCAGATTATTGCCGGGAACAGCTTTGATTTCCCTTATATCCATGGCAAATCGTTAAAAGCGAATGGATTTTCTTTTGTCTCCTCAAGCAAAGCTGCAGTAGCAGATGCAATGATTGATTTGAAGAAATATAAATTTATTGATCTTATTCTTGGAGAGGAAAAATCAACTAACCGGGAAAGAACATATTTTGATTCTACTAAAGGATTGAGATTCCAAACATTTCCTGATAAATTAATCCAAAAAATTAAAGATTATTGTTTATCAGGAGGAAACTTATTTATATCAGGTGCCTATGTCAGTAGCGATTTATTTTACAGCAAAAATCCGGCTAAAATAAATTTTGCAAATTCTTATTTGAAGTTTAACTGGGATACGGATCATGCTTCAAAAACAGGGAAGTTTCAATCTTCAAGCAGCCGGTTTTTACCGGGAGACGAGTTCGCATTTAATGTTGAGTTAAATGATTCTGTTTATGCTGTTGAAGCTCCCGATGCAATTACTCCTACTGATGAAAGTGAAACCATATTCCGTTATTCGGAAAATAAATTTAGCGCTGCTGTCGCTTTCAAAAAAAATTATGGTATTATAACATTCGGTTTTCCCTTCGAGACTATCTTAGGAGATGAAAACAGAGATCAAATAATGAAAGCAATACTTCAATACCTTCAATTATTATAAACACTCCCCTATACCTATACCCATTTTTCTTACAGATTAAATAAAATAGTATAGCCTTATCAAAATAAACTTTATATTTTAAGAAAGTAAATTTTTTCCCTATGTTTCCCGACTATTAAAAAAGGAAGATTGGAATGAAATTTTATAAATTCATAATCTTATTCTTATCCCTGTTTTATATTACTTGCTCGACATCTTACAAGAATGTATTCCCAACATTGAATGACGGAAAATATGATTCTGAATTTCCATATAAAGGAGCTTCAAAACAACTTGAAGAAATATGCAATACTATTCAAAGAGTAAATTGCATTGCATTTTATAATTCCTTTCTTTTAAAAGAGAATAGTAATGTTAAAAAATCAGATTTAAATGAAAACATCATCGGGAAGAACCTAAAACAAAAGATTTTATATGAAAAAACCAGCTCGGGTACAGCTACAATATTATCAAATAAAGGCGGCTATGTAGCTTTATTAACTGCCGCACATGTGGTTAATTTTCCGGATACTGTTATTACATATTTCTCCGATGCTAACGGAATATTTACTGATTACATAGAGAGTGTTTCAATTAAGGAAAGTCAAAAAAATTACATTGCCGGATTTCCGGACGGAAGCCAGGTTAATATAGTAGTTATTGATAATTCTGCTGATGTTGCTATATTAGGGAATCAATATGCCCCTCCCTTTTCAATTAAATTACAGGTTTTTAATTATCCTAACGGTTCAGCAAAAGAATTAGAATGGGGGAGTTTCGTTTACTTCTTTGGCTTCCCCTTAAATTATAAAATGATATCCAAAGGAATTGTTAGCAACCCTTCTTTTAATAAAGATGGGAGTTTTCTAATTGACGGTGTTGTTAACAGAGGGTTTAGCGGCGGAATTGTACTGGCTATCAGGGACGGAATTCCTAATTTTGAATTGGTTGGAATAATTCAATGGATGCCCGAAGAAACTGTCTCTATATTATCTCCTCCAAAAACCTTAAAAAATTATAACGAGTTAATACCATATAATGGAAACGAATATATTAACCAGATAAAATTGTATAATTACGGAATTACTAAAGTGATACCTATAGAGGTTATTAAAGATTTCATTAAAAAGAATCAAAGTTATTTAACCAGTAGAGGATATGAATTAACAAATTTTTTCAAATAAAAAGACTTTATATCCCAAATCCTATTCCGAATTTACCAATAGTCTGTTTATAAGCATCACCTGAAAGAAGATGGCTGTCTGCTAAGGCAAGATTAACATCAAAATAATTAAAATTAATTTTTATACCCGCTGTAAGAAAAAAAGCATGTAATTCATTATTTATTCCGAAATAATCCTGATTAAATTTTCTTCCTGTTGTATAAATACCCGCTGATGCAGATAAGCTATTATTTGGTGAATAAATAATGTTTTCTGCAAATTCGAACTGGTTGTTAAAATTATCAGCGATGCTGCTCCAGAATATATAATTAACACTAGTGCATAAGTTTAAATTTGAAACCGGGTTTATATTAAAATCAAATTTCAATTCGCCCGGAATATTTCCTTTTAATAAATAATTGGGATTGATCATTACATATCTTATGTTTGAATCAGGAGTAACCAAATTCAACTGAGAATTTTCATATGTAAATAATTTACTAAATTCAACACTGCTTTCATATGAAATTCCAAGCTTAAAAGCCTTTTTTTCTCCGAAGGCTATTTTATATGTAAATCCTGCTGACCAGCTGAAGCTGTTAGAAACTATATTGTTTGACATTTTCCATATTTCCTCATATTCATGCAGTCTATTATAGTCAAGCTTAAAACCTAATGATAAATCATTTCCCTGACCTAAAAAATTATCGCTTAAATAGGATAAGATAAAAGAATAACTATAAACATTAGTCTTATAAATTGCACGGAAATATTCACCGGTACCATCTGGCTGTTCCATCGTAGTTATTGGAATCTGTCCAAAATCAAGTTCGGAATTATATCTTTGTCTCATACCAACCCCGATTGTAAGTTCATTGAAGGGGAAAAGAATTCCAAATGATTGAGGCGTGAAATCCTGAATGCGGTTATGCCCGATACCTGCTACGTACGCTTCATCTATCTTAGACTGGAACAGATAAGAAATCCCCCCCGAAATTTTGTTAAATTCATTAATTGCAGCCGGGTTGATTGAACTGATATTTGAAATATCATTAACAATATTTGATGTACCCAGACTGCTTAATGTTTGTATTGCAAATCCTTGAGGAAGAAATACAACCGGGTGCTCATATGTAATTTGTGAATAGATATTTATAGTCGTAAAGATTATAAATAGAAACAGTAATATTACTTTTTTCATATAGAAAATTTAAGGAATAAATTGAATAGAACCCCTTTACTAAATGGAATGAATAGCTCCTACCAGGGTGAAGAATTATCGAAGCTCGATTCTATTCCATCTAATGCCTGCGAATGAGCGTGCAATTCATTCAGCTTATGGATTATCAGCAGAATTGCTTTCCTCTTCTCCTCAATTATTTCGGAAATAAAAGAGGATACTTCAGGCAGGTTGCATTCGGAAACTACCCCTTCGTAAAAACGGACCATTGCTGCTTCTTTTCTTAATGCGTCACTTAACATTGCACATGAATTTCTGCATGTATGCATACATTTAATTTCCTCTTCGTTCATATTTACCTCAACTGCAAGGTTATTTATTTTATTGATTTATACTTGAATAGATTCTGTAATTAATCTTTTCCCGATTTCCAGAGCTTGTTCATTCAATGGTATTAAATGATGATGTCTCTCCGGAAGAACTTTCTTTAATGCCTGGATAATGTTTTCAATTTTCACTATCGGCCGTTTTTCTAAAAATGCTCCTACCATTATCATATTTGCGACCTGCTTCTTCCCTAACTTTTGCGCTTCTGCATTGGAAGGAATCCCAATTACTTCAATGTCTGAACGTGTTGGCGGATTTATTATTGTTGATTCTTCATACATCAAAAGTCCCCCTTCTTTTACACTATATTCAAATTTTTCCAATGAAGGCTGGTTAAGAATAATTGCAGAATCAAATTTTGAAATTATAGGAGAACTTATTCTATGTGAAGAAACAATTGTAATACAGTTTGCGGTTCCTCCTCTCATTTCAGGTCCATACGAAGGCATCCAGCTTACTTCTTTATTTTCGATCATTGCCGAGTAAGCAATAATCTGTCCCATTGACAGAACCCCCTGTCCTCCAAATCCTGCAAAAATTATTTCATGTTCCATATTAAAACCTTAGATTTTTTAAATCTTTTTTTATTTATTCGGGACTTTAATATCACCCAGCGGATAAAGAGGAAACATATTCTCCACAAGCCATTTGTTGGCTTCAAACGGAGTCATTTTCCATCCCGATGGACAATTGGAAACTACTTCAATGAATGAAGTCCCTTTTTTCAAATCTTGATTTTCAAACCCCTTTATAATTGCTTTTTTTAACTTCCTTACTGAATTTGCAGTATGAACTGCCTGCCTTGTTACATAATATGCGCCAGGCAGATTAGCAATTAAATCAGTAATTTTTAACGGATAACCTATTGTGGAAGCATCTCTGCCGTACGGAGAGGTTGAAGTTACCTGGCCTAATAAGGTTGTTGGCGCCATCTGTCCGCCTGTCATTCCATAGATAGCATTATTTATAAAAATAATTAATATGTTCTCTCCGCGATTAACTGTATGAATCGTTTCCGCTGTTCCGATTGCCGCAAGGTCTCCGTCACCCTGGTAAGAAAATACATATTTATCGGGCAGAACTCTTTTAATACCTGTAGCAACTGCACTTGCTCTTCCATGAGCAGCTTGCTGCATATCAATGTCCATATAGTTATAGGCAAATACTGAGCAGCCGACCGGAGCAACCCCTACAGTCTTTTCCTGTATTCCCATTTCCTCAACTACTTCCATCAAAACTCTGTGGACAACACTATGCCCGCAGCCCGGACAATAATGAAATGCAGTTTCTGTTAAAGTTGAAGGTTTTTTATAAACTACTTCAAGTTCTTCTAATTTTAATTCACTTTCCATAAATTTTACCTTTTTAATAGGCTTGCACTATTAAACTTCACTTAAATGTTTTTCAAGAAGGATTTCAATCTCTTCAACTACCTCTTCCGGTGAAGGAATCATTCCTCCCATTCTTCCTTTATAATGAACCGGGCACCTCCCGTTAGCCGCTAAAGCAACGTCTTCAACCATTTGACCGGCATTCATTTCTATTGTAAGCATAAATTCAACTTTTAATGCTAACTCTGAAATTATCTTTTTAGGGAAAGGATAGAGTGTAATAGGTCTGAGTAAACCTACCCTTAAACCTTTTTCTCTTGCCTGATCTACAGCTTTCTGGCATATTCGTGATGAAAGACCATAAGCAACCAGGAGTATCTCAGCATCAGAAGTTTGAATTTCTTCATACCTGACTTCATCCTGAATTTTTTTATATTTTTCCTGTAAATGAATATTGATCTGTTCCATTCTTTCAGGTTCAATGAACAAGGAAGTGATAATATTTCTTTCCCTGTCTTTTGTTTTGCCTGTAGTTGCCCATGGACTTTCACTATACGGCAAAGATCCTTCGGGCGGTAATGCAACTTTCTCCATCATTTGACCTAAAGCTCCATCGGCTAATATCATTGCAGGGTTCCGGTATTTTTCAGCAAGTCTGATTGCATCAAAAACGAAATCTGCCATTTCCTGTACCGAAGCAGGAGCTAATACAATTAAATGATAATCACCGTGGCCTCCACCTTTTACTGCCTGCCAGTAATCACCCTGCGAAGGCTGTATAGTTCCGAGTCCCGGACCTCCACGGTTAACATTAACAATTAAACAAGGAAGCTGTGCTGAGGCAATATATGAAATTCCTTCCTGCATTAAACTTATACCAGGGGAAGATGATGATGTCATTACTCTAGCACCGGCACCGGCTGCACCATAGATCATATTTATTGATGCTACTTCACTTTCAGCCTGTACCACAACCCCTTTTCTTTTCGGCATCTCTAATGTAAAATATTCTAGTACTTCGGACTGGGGTGTAATCGGATAACCAAAGTAGGCATGAATTCCTGCTCTTATTGCAGCTTCTGCAAGAGCTTCATTCCCTTTCATTAAACGAATATCTTCGTTTTTATTTAAAACTTTTTCCATGTTTATATCCCACTTTTTTAGGAGAAAATTATACGGCTTTTTTCAAAACAGATTTAGGCTGCCTGTACACAGTTATTGCAACATCGGGACATACCAATGCACAATTTATACATCCCGTACAATTATCCCGGATTAATTCTGCAAACCGGTAACCTTTTATATTGATCTGTGAGGATAAACCGAGACTATCTTGAGGGCACGCAGTGATGCATAATTCACATCCTTTGCAAATATCCCTTTCTATTACTACGGTTCCCCTTATCATGGCAATCTCTTTATTTATTTATTGATATTTTTAATATTGCAATTAGTCAATATATATGCCATCTTAGCAATATTAAAATTTCCCTAAATAATTACATATTTAGCCGCTGCAGATTACCACAAATAAGAAATGATTGAAGCTCCATTCTCTTAATTTAGAGATTGTTAAATAATTCTACAGTCAAAATCAAGTTTGTAACTGTATAATAAATCAACAATTTATAGCACTTGGTGAATTGCTGTATTGTTTTTGCAACTAAGTACCTCTATTAATTAATACACTTAATATAAATCGTACTCGTACTCTTCCTCATACTCTTACTCTTACTCATAATCGTACTCGTACTCGTACTCCCAAGGAATCACAAAAACAGTATGAAAATTATTATTGTCATCATAATTAGAAAACGTGTGTTAAGCTAATAAAAATTTTTTGATATCAATCAATTATTTTTTATATTCAAAAGAAAATGGAAATTTATATTAAATCATATTGTCCATTTTCTTTTGATTATAATATCATCGGATACATAAACAAATGGCCATCAAATGGCCATCTAACAGCCATTAAACAGCCGTTAACACCATTCTAACTCCGCCGCAACAATACACCAATAAAACAATTTAACAATAGAACAATTTAGCAATACAACAATAAAGCATCTGACTCAAAAATATACTTTCCAAAATATCTTCCCCTTCAAATTATTTTTTCATTATTTCAATGAAAATCACAGTATTTTTATTGAAAAGGTCTCTATATTAAACTAAATTGCATAGACAAATGGAAAAAATTTATTTTACAAAGATGAGCGGTGCCGGAAATGATTTCATCATAATCGATGAAAGAGAGTATCCAGATTTATCCTTAACTCCGGATTTTATATCAAAGCTATGCGATAGAAGAAATGGAATTGGTGCTGATGGTATTATTAATATTGCTGATCTTCCGGAATATGATTTCAGAATGGATTATTACAATGCCGACGGCACATCAAAAACCTTATGCGGAAATGGTGCAAGGTGTGCAATTAAATATGCTCAGTTTAGCAATAGATTAAGGAACGGAAAAGCATCTTTTGTTGCAAATGATGATATTTATTCGGGAGAAATGCTTGAAGCTGAAAAAGTAAAATTCAACTTAAATGAACCTAAAAATGTAAAGAGGAATTTGAAAGTGGATGCTGCAGGACAAAATATAAATTATCATTTCGCCGATACCGGTTCGCCGCATGTTATCATTAAAATTGATGATATACTTAGAGAACCAGCAAATGAAGATTCTTTTTATACTAATATTAATGAGGTCCCGGTTTTTGATATCGGAAAAGAAATTAGGTACCACAGCAATTTCTTTCCTGCCGGAACAAATGTTAATTTTATTAAAATAAATAATGGTGCCATTGAAATCCGTACTTATGAGAGAGGTGTGGAAGATGAAACTCTCGCTTGCGGGACCGGTTCCGCTGCCTCCGCTGTTGCCGCATCTTTATTCGATAATGTAAAGCCCCCTGTCCTCTTATTAACAAGAGGAGGCGATGAATTAATAGTAGATTTCAATTTGAAAAATAACCATATCGAGAATTTATCACTTACCGGACCGGCTAAAATAATATATACCGGAAATTTTTTAATAAACACTTTTTCTTAAACATTGGAGAACAAATGCCTAAAGTTATTTTTAATATTCAATATGAAGTAAGCCAAGCTAAAAGAGATGAATATCTGGGGGTGGTAAAAGAATTAAAGAATCTTTTAAAAGCTGAAGGATTGGAGAGCTATTCTGTCTATGAAGTTAAAGGAAAACAGAATCATTTTCAGGAAGTTTATACTTTTTCGTCTCCTGAAGCTTATGAACAATTTGAAGATGATCAGGATGAAAGAACAAATATTCTGATTAATAAATTGAATGACCTCACAAAAGATAATTCTACAAAGTATACTACTCTTTATGAAATAGTTGAAAATTAATTACGGCGGCATTTTGCCGCTTTTTTAATTGCAATAGATTCTAAATTTCATATGTTACACTGCTTTTCATAAATGAATAAAAAAATTCATACAATATATATCTGGTCTTTTTTCATTATAGGACTCTTAGTAACTGTATTGCTGGGAATAAATGGTTATCAATATTATTCAACATCAGTAGAAGAAAGAGTATTTCTTACACAGCACGCTATGTTAAAACCCAGCGGCTTTATAGGACATGGTGTTGGAATTTTAGGATCACTAATGATGATTATTGGTGTTGCTGTTTATATGATTAGAAAAAGAATCAGAAGTTTTTTGAAATTCGGATATTTAAAAAATTGGCTCGAGTTTCATATATTCTTGTGCAGCGTAGGTCCGGTTTTAGTTTTGTATCATACAGCATTTAAGTTTGGTGGTATTGTAGCCGTAAGTTTTTGGAGCATGGTAGCTGTTGTTTTAAGCGGTATAGTCGGAAGATTTTTATATGTTCAAATTCCTCATACTATCCAGGGACAGGAAGTGAGCTTAAAGGAGTTGAATCAAATTAATGAAAATTTAACCCTGCAATTAACGAATGATTTAAAGGTTAGTGAACAATTAATTTTAAGGTTTAATGAATTTTCATCACTCGATAAATATAAACGTATTAAATTTAGTACTAGCTTTCTATTCTTAATTAAGGATTATGTCGACATTAGAGTTCTACTAAAAGAGCTTAAATCAGAATTGAAAAAATCATCATTAAGCCGTAAACAAATTTCTGAAATTATTAAAACTTCAAAATCTAAACTGGTTATTTCTAAGAGAATTGGAATGCTTCGCACAATGCAGAAGTTTTTTAGATATTGGCATATTGTGCATTTGCCTTTTGCAATTACAATGTTTGTTATTATGTTTATACATGTTGGTGTTACCATTGCTTTCGGATACAAATGGATTTTTTAAAAGGAGATTGAAATGAAATTCAAACCATTATATGCATATTTAAGTTTGATTCTTATTTTGATTGTATTGTTAGTAGTGTTTACACGAAAAAACAGCAGCCAATCTACAGCAGATATTGCAAACCAGGAAATGCCGGGTGATGATATACATAAAGGGTTAAAAAATGGTGAGTCGCCTAATAAAAGTAATGTTTCTGCAGATATTCTTCACAAAATGGAAGAATTGAAAAAAGAAGCTGAAGATAATCCGAACGATACTTTGAAGCTGAAAGAATATGCAGATTTTCTTACCGAAGCACATAAATCGGACGAAGCTGTTAAATATTACCAAAAAATATTAAAAGTTGATCCCAAAAGAACTGATATTCTCTTTTCGCTCTCATTTATTTATTATAATAAGAAGGATTATGATAAATCGGAGGAACTGACCAATCAAATATTATCATATGACAAAGATAATGCGTTAGCGTTTTACAATCTTGGAGCTATTTCTGCATCAAAAGGAGACAAGGAAAAAGCTAAAGATGTTTGGGACAAACTAATAAAGAAATATCCAAATACAGATGTGGCAAAAGCCGCCGAACAATCTTTATCCAGTTTGAAAAATTAAAATATTATTGTATCTTATGAATGTAAGATTTGCGTAGTCATTACCAAATTATTAATTATTAAAGGGATTTTTTCATTTCCATATTTGATACTGCGTTAAAAAACGAAATTATACATTAGCATAATTATTGTACAAGTATAATTTTAATTTCTTTAAAATTTAATTGCACATCTCATTAATGGAAGTATTTCTAGAAAATACAGTAAGCTATTTTATAATTATTTTAATGGTTGCTTCCATACTTTTTTATTATCTCCGGAAGAAAAAGAAAAAATCATTATCCACATATGAAAAAATCGAGAGAGCAAAAGAGTTTGGATTTCATGAACCTGTTTCACTTCACCCGGTAGTCGATGCCGAAACATGTATTGGAAGCGGCGCCTGCATTACCGCATGCCCTGAAAGAGATATTTTCGGCTTAGTGGATGGTCATGTAAAAGTTATTAATGCTTCAAGATGTGTAGGACACGGTGCATGTTTTCATGCCTGTCCAGTCCAGGCTATTACATTATGTATTGGGACTGAAAAAAGAGGGGTTGAATTGCCTCATATATCTCCTAATTTTGAAACCAATATTCCTGGTTTATTTATAGCTGGTGAATTGGGGGGAATGGGATTAATTAAAAATGCAGTTGAGCAGGGTAAGCAGGCTGTCGAAAATATTTCCAAAATGATTAAACACCCCATACAGGCTCAATATGATTTGTTAATTGTTGGTGCAGGACCGGCCGGAATATCAGCATCTCTTGCTGCAAAAAAATATAATTTGAATTATTTAACTATTGAGCAGGATAATCTTGGGGGGACCGTTTTTAATTTCCCTCGTGCTAAAATTATAATGACTTCAGCAATGGAGCTCCCCCTTTACGGAAAAATTAAATTATCGGAAACATCAAAGTCTGAATTATTAAAAATATGGGAAGACGTATTAAACAAAAATAAAATTGTAATAAATGAACAGGAAAAAGTTGAATCTATTCAAAAGAAGAAGAATTATTTTGAAGTTAAAACAAATAAAGATATCTACACTGCCGCTTTTGTTTTACTTTCAATAGGAAGAAGGGGTTCACCCAAAAAATTAGGAGTTCCGGGTGAGCAAAAAGAGAAAGTTTATTACAGACTACTAGAACCCGAGCTGATTAAAAATACCAAAATTCTTATAGTGGGAGGGGGAGATTCTGCAATCGAATCTGCTTTATTATTAATGGAAGAAAATAACGATATAACAATTTCTTATCGCAGTAATTCTTTTTCAAGGCTTAAACCAAAGAATCTTGAAAAGATTGATAAAGCTGTTTCTCAAGATAAAATAAAAGTTATTTTCAATTCTAATGTTAAAGAAGTAAAGGACAAATCTGTTTTAATTTCAATTAATGAAAAGGAAGAACTAAAAGAAATAGAAAATGACCTTGTTTATATTTTTGCAGGCGGAATTCTTCCTATAGTGTTTCTTGAGAGGATAGGTATAAAAATTACTAAAAAGTTCGGCGAAGCCATCTTATCACATAAAAACTAAATTCATATTTTTTTGAGATTAAATTTTAGGAGCTTATTGTATTGTCCGGTATAATAATGAAAGAATTCTTATTAAAAGCTCTTTTAATAATCCAATTGGTTGTTTTTGCCGGGTCTGGCTTTTCTGTTTTCGGTCAAATTTCTCCAGGTGATTTAACTTCAGCCCATGCAAAACTAGAAGGTATGAGCAATTGTACCAGGTGCCATGTTTTGGGAGAAAAGGTTGTTAATTCCAAATGTCTTGACTGTCATACTGAAATAAAGGAATTAATGGAAAAGGGAAATGGATATCATTCAAGTTCTGATGTAAAGGGGAAAGACTGCTTCAAATGCCATAGCGAACATAACGGTAGGAATTTTAAAATGATTAATTTTAATCCAAAAGGATTTAATCATGAGAAAACAGGTTATAATTTATCGGGAAAACATGCTGAAATTGAATGCAAGGAATGTCATCAGTCTAAGTTTATTTCAAACGTTACCATTAAAAGGATAGAAAATACATACCTTGGTTTAACAGAAAATTGTTATACTTGTCATGAGGATTATCATCAAAATACGCTTGGCAATGAATGCGGTTCCTGCCATAATACTATAAGCTTTAAACCTGCATCCAATTTTAATCATTCATTAACGGCATTTCGATTAACCGGTGCCCATGAAAAAGTTGATTGTATTAAATGTCATATAAAAGAAAAAAGAAACGGTAAGGATTTCCAGGTATTTAAAGGAGTATTATTTGAAAGCTGTGAATCATGTCATGAAGATGTTCATAAGGGGAAATTCGGGAAAGACTGTGCAAGCTGTCATTCAACAGTTTCTTTTAAAGATATAAATAAAAAAGAATTTGATCACAATAAAACTAATTTTCCCCTTGAAGGAAAACACATTAATGTAACTTGCAATAAATGCCATAAACAAGGTTTAACTGTAAAAATTAAATATCAAAAATGTTATTATTGTCATGAAGATTACCACAAAGGTGAGTTTACAAAAAATGATATTATGAAAGACTGCTCGGATTGCCATAATGTTTACGGATATCAGCCTTCTTTATTTACAATTGAAAAACATGACAGTACATCTTTTAAATTAACCGGTGGACATCTCGCAGTATCCTGTCAAAGCTGTCACCATAAAGATAAAGATTGGCATTTCAGAAATATTGGTAATAGATGCATGGATTGTCATAAAAATGTACATGGAAATGAAATCATTGGAAAATTTATGCCTGGTGATAATTGCTCGGTTTGTCATTCAACGGAAAACTGGAATATAATATCATTTGATCATAATTCAACAAAATTTACACTTGAAGGGAAACATAAAATAGCCGTATGTTCAGCATGTCATTATAAAACAGAAAACAGTGGAGAAAAAGTTTTTAGATTTGCTTCATTAAAATCAAATTGCGAAACATGCCATAAAGATATTCATTTCGGGCAGTTTGAAGAAGAGGGGATTTCAAATTGCGGGCAGTGCCATAATTTTGATAACTGGTCACCAACAAAATTTGATCATGATAAAACTAATTTTTTATTAACAGGAGCACATAAAAACCTGGATTGCACAAAATGCCACAAAAAAAATGAAGAAAACGGAAATATTTTTATAAAATATAAACTGGAAGATTATAAATGCGCAGCCTGTCATTCATAATATTTATTGTCCTTTTTTTCATTGCTTTCAATAGTACCGGTTTGGCACAGTCTCCGCATGGGAAGAATTTCAATATTGATTGTTCAAATTGTCATGATGCTAAAAACTGGCAGATCATTCCTTCAAAAATATTATTTAATCACGATACTACAGAATTTAAATTAACCGGACAGCATAAATCGGTTGATTGTAAATCATGCCATACCAGTTTGATTTTTTCAGGAGTTAAAAAAGATTGTTTCTCGTGTCACAAAGATATCCATCAAAATAGTGTAGGATTCGATTGTGTAAGGTGCCATAATACTAAATCGTGGGTTATTCCAAATATTACTGAAATACATAGAATGAGCCGGTTCCCCCTAATTGGCGCTCATCAAACTGCAGATTGTGCACAATGTCATAGCGGTTATTCAAATCTAAATTTTAATCCAGTAGGAGTTTCGTGTATTGATTGTCATCGACCGGATTTTAATAATACCTCTTCTCCCAATCATCTAGCTGCAGGTTTTTCAACCGAATGCCAGGATTGTCATAATATTTCAAGCTTAACTTGGGCAACAATAAATGTAAATCATGACTTTTTCCCCTTAATTGGTGGTCATAAAATAGATAATTGTTTTGCATGTCATTCGCAAAGTACTTTTAAAGGATTATCACCTGATTGTTATTCTTGCCATAGAAAAGATTATGAATCCGCCAAAAACCCCGACCATGCAGTAGCAAAATTCCCATTGGATTGTCAACAATGTCATAATATTAATTCATTTATTCCTGCAGCTTTTGATCATAATAGTACAGGTTTTCCATTAATTGGAGCACATAAAACTGTATCATGTTCAGGATGTCATCAAAACGGGTTTCAAGCTACTCCAACTGATTGCTACACATGTCATAAACAGGATTATGAATCGACAAAAGACCCTAATCATGTAACAGGAAATTTTTCAAAGGAATGTTCACAATGCCATAATACAAACAGCTGGAGCGATGCAACGATAGACCATAATCAAACGGCATTTCCGCTTACCGGCGCACATAAAAATGTTAACTGTAGTTCCTGTCATACAAATGGATTTTCAAACACTCCAGTTCAATGTTATCCATGTCATACAAGTAATTATACAACAGCGGTTCCAAATCATATCGCTGCAGGTATATCAACAGAATGTCAGACCTGCCATAATACCAATGCATGGAATCCATCCGATTTTAAACATATTAGTACCGGGTTTGAATTAACAGGCCAGCATGCAGCATTAGAATGTTCAGCCTGCCATAAAGGTTCCACTTCAGGATTAAATGTTAATTGTGTAAGCTGTCATCAAGCCGATTATAATAATGCTCCTAACCATCAGGCACAAAAATATCCGGCAAATTGCGAAATGTGTCATACAACTTCTGCATGGATCCCTTCAAACTTTAATCATCAGACAACGAATTTCCCATTGACAGGTGCTCATACCAATGTACAATGTTCTTCGTGCCATACGAATGGATTTACAGGAACTTCAACAACATGTATTTCCTGCCATCAAAATGATTATAATAATACAACAGATCCAAATCATCAGCAGGCAGGATTTTCAACAGAATGTCAGACATGTCATAGTACTACCTCATGGGGTGATGCAGCATTTGATCATTCAACAACAGGATTCCAGCTGCTCGGAAAACACGCAGCAGCTGCATGTCAATCATGTCATACAAATGGTTATACAAATACCCCAACCCAATGCTACTCATGTCATGCAAATAGTTACACCAGTGCGACACCAAATCACACCGCTGCTGGTATATCAACAGAATGCCAGACCTGCCATAATACCAATGCATGGAATCCATCCGATTTTAAACATATTAGTACCGGGTTTGAATTAACAGGCCAGCATGCAGCATTAGAATGTTCAGCCTGCCATAAAGGTTCCACTTCAGGATTAAATGTTAATTGTGTAAGCTGTCATCAAGCCGATTACAATAATGCCCCTAACCATCAGGTACAAAAATATCCGACAAATTGCGAAATGTGTCATACAACTTCTGCATGGATCCCATCAAACTTTAATCATCAGACAACAAGTTTCCCGTTGACCGGAGCACATACAACTGTACAATGCTCATCATGCCATACGAATGGATTTACAGGAACTCCAACAACTTGTATTTCCTGCCATCAAAATGATTATAATAATACAACAGATCCAAATCATCAGCAGGCAGGATTTTCAACAGAATGTCAGACATGTCATAGTACAACTTCATGGGGTGATGCAGCATTTGATCATTCAACAACAGGATTTCAGCTGCTCGGAAAACACGCAACAACTACGTGTCAATCATGTCATACAAATGGTTACACTAATACTCCAACGGACTGCTATAGCTGTCATAAAACAAATTATGATAACACCAGCAACCCTAATCATGCTGCAGCAGGATTTCCCACAACATGTGAACAATGCCATAATACTACTAACTGGAATGATGCAACATTCGATCATGACGGGCAGTTTTTCCCGATTTATTCCGGAACTCATAACGGGAGGTGGAATACATGCGCCGATTGTCATACCAATTCAAATAATTATATGATATTTGAGTGCATAAATTGTCATGAGCATAATAAAACCGATACAGATCGCCATCATTCAGGGGTAAGAAATTATGTCTATTCCAGTGATGCATGCTATAGTTGTCATCCCAAAGGCAGAGGAGGAGATTGAACTAAGATATGATCTATCAAATAAACAAATATTTTCTTTTATTATTTCTCTTTCTGATTAGTTTATCGTATCCCCAAAACCTTGTAGAAAAAAGGGGGCAGGTAACATATATATCTTCACAAAATGTCTATGTAAAATTTGACAATACAAATGGGATTTTACAAAATGATACTCTCTATTCAAAAACGGGGAAAAAAGTTGTTCCTGCTGTTTTAGTAAAATTTATTTCATCAACATCTGTAGCAGGTGAAAAAATAGTAAAACAGGATTTTTCTTTAAATGATATATTATTCGCTTTTGTAAAAGGTGAATATTCAAATGCTGCATTAAAAAAAGATTCAACTTCAAATGATAATTTGAGTTTAATTAAAAAGAATAATGAAAGTAAAGCAGCTTCTTCCAATGAAATTAGAAAAAACTATAAATCGTCCAATCCTTCGATAGGAGGAAGGTTTTCAATTCAGTCCTATACAGGTACGAGCAATTATACGGGTAACGGAGATTACCAGAGATGGAGATATAATTTTTCACTTTATGCAAAAAATATTTCTGATTCAAAATTATCCTTTTCAAACTATATGTCATTTTCTTACAGAACAAGTGAGTGGCAGGATATAAAAAATAATTTCGCAGGCAATTTAAGAGTTTATGATTTTGCATTTAATTATCAATTCAATAAAAATACAAATATCTGGTTCGGAAGACATCTTAATTCAAAAATTACAAATATTAGCTCTATTGATGGAGCACAATTAGAATTCCAGCCGGGACGCACAAATTATTCTTTTGGGTTTGTTGCAGGTTCAAGGCCTGATTTTGCAAACATGGGTTTTAATATCAAACTTTTTGAATTTGGAGGTTATATAAGCCGTATTGACACTGCTTCTGCTGGTGTTATGGAAAATTCTTTTGCATTAATGCAGCAGACTAATGATCTAAAAATCGATAGAAGATTTCTATATTTTCAGCATAGCAATAATATTATTACTAATCTAAACCTCTTTTTATCTTCAGAAATTGATCTGTATAAAAAAGAAAACGGAAAAAGTAAAAATGATTTTTCTTTAACAGCGATGTATTTATCTGCCCGGTATTCTCCTGTTAGGTTAATTTCCTTTAATCTTTCTTATGATGCAAGAAAAAATGTTATCTATTATGAAACTTTTAAGAATTATATACAGACTTTAATTGAAAATGCAGCACGACAGGGAATAAGAGGCGGAATAAGCCTGCATCCCTTTAATAAAATGTTTATTAATCTTAATACAGGTTATAGGTTTTCACAAGGGGATGTAAAGCCCTCCAGGAACTATAATGCATATATATCTTATTCTCAGATTCCTTTTCTGGATATTGCACCATCTTTCTCTTTTACCAAATTAATTACAAGCTATGTTAATGGAACAACCGCTGAAATAAGGATTTCAAAAGATATAAATCTTTTGAATTCTAATTTATCAATTGGATATGAAAAAGTAGACTATAACTTCTCATATAATACCGAAAAATTAACCCAGAATATATTCTCTGCCGATCTTTATTTCAGGCTCATTAATAAATTATATCTTAATTTTAATTATGAAGGAACCTTCCAAAAAAGGTTAACGGATAACCGGGTTCTTGTTGGTTTAATTCAAAGGTTTTAGGTAATTTATGTTTACAACAAAAAAGAAATCTTGGCATAAGGAGGCTTTATGAATAAAAAAGTATTCTTCATTCTCTTGTCTATTTTATTTGTCTCTTATAATATTCATTCGCAGGAAATAAAAAGAACCGGTGGATATGCCCGTATAGTTAGTTTGGGAAACAATCCTTATGTAATTGATCCTGAAGCGATCAAAGTAAATCCAGCATGGGGACATTATTACTACGATTTCTTATGGGGGGATATAGGTTCAAATGCAGGTCCTGATTTTGGTAATGCCAGTTCAGGTCAATTCGCCGGTGTGAATTTTAATCTAAAAAGTAATTTAACAATTGGATTATTGCTCACAAGGAATGATTTTAATACTTTTTCTATCGGGAAGCTTGATCCGTTAGCTGGATACGGACCCGGTTTTAGTGTTATTCAGGAGGTTCCGGGTGCGGTTCCGTTAAATAATAATGTTGAAATTTTTTCTTCTCTGCAATTCCGGAATTTAATCTTCGGTCTGGGAATTGCACTTGCTGCATCTAAAAATAATACGAAAACTCCGAATACCGGAGAAACCGATATAAGTGCAAGTCAGTTTGGAATTAATGGAGGAATTATTGCTAATTTTTCAAGAGACTTAATGCTTGACGGAGGGATCAGTTTGATATTTCCAGGTGCTAGTGCCCAACCGCCTGCTCCCGCTACAAAAGTAACTGCATCTCAAACAATAATCGGGATAAATGCGAGATTATTCTGGCGTCATTCAGATAAATTGAGATTTGTTCCTGTGCTTAATTTTATTCATGCTTCGGGTAGCCAGGAAGCAAATGGTCAATCAGGTGATCTTAATTCATTGACTTCGATTGGTGCCGGTTTCGGTATTGAATATACAATAGGCGATTTCCTTTTAGTCGGGGGACTTGGAATGAATAGTAACTCCTGGACAATACCTTCAATTCCTACAATCCAGCCCGAACTTTCAAATTCATCATTTATTTTCCCGGTCTGGAATTTAGGCGCTGAATGGACATTACTGGATTGGCTTACTGCCCGTTTAGGTTATACGGCAAGTACTAATAATAATACAACACAAACCGGACTTGGACCTACGTTAGTTAGAGAAAGCACAATTACTCAGTACACCCCCGGAATGGCAACTTTAGGAATAGGTCTTAAGTTTGGTGATTTTTCTCTTGATGGTACAATTAACCATGATGTTTTACGCCAGGGATTAGGAAACATCGGAGGCGGAAGAACTTTCGCCTACATCTCAACAAGCTATGCGTTTTAAATAAACCCTCCCCCTCGCCTTACTAAGGAGAGGGGGCCGGGGGGTGAGGTTAAAAACCATATAGAATGTTCAAACCTGAGAAAAACAATCCCCCCCAAAAAAACCTCATTAACTAAATCTAAGTGTCAACCAACCAACCAACCACCAGGTATTAATGAGTCAATTGAGACTAAAACCCCTTTACATTATATTAGTAACTCAAAGTTACGCAAAAGTCTGTATTTGAAAGATGGCATCTTTATTTTTGAAAAGGCTTAATTTGAATTTACACTTTAATAAAAAGATGAAAATGATTTTCCCTATTAAAGATGTCATCTTTACATCAGCGTAATCTTCACTCAATAAATAAGGAATAATTTGAAAATTTTAGTCTGCAATGATGACGGGATAGATTCTCCGGGAATTTGGGTTCTAGCAGAAGCTTTAAAAGAAATTTCAGAAGTTACCGTAGTTGCACCCCGTAAAGAACAAAGTGCCGTAGGGCATGGAATAACTATGCAGATACCTTTAAGGGTCATAGAATATAATAAGAATGGGAAATTCTTCGGCTATGCTGTGGAAGGAACCCCGGCTGATTGTGTGAAAATGGGGGTCAGAAACATAATGAAAGAACCCCCTGATCTTGTCATATCCGGAATAAACCACGGTTCGAATACCGCAATAAATATAATATACTCGGGTACAGTTTCGGCCGCCAGGGAAGCAGCAATTATGGATATTCCCTCAATCGCTATATCCGTTACAAACCATGCGGCAACAGAATTTTCATTAGCTGCAAAGGTTGCAAAAAAGCTCGCTTTGGATATCGTTGATAAGGATTTACCAGTAGGTACTTTGCTAAATGTAAATGTTCCCGATGTATCCGAAGATCAAATTGCGGGTGTTCGTTTAACCAGGCAGGGGAAATCGAAATGGGATGATATTTATGAAAAACGCACCGATCCGTACGGAAGGAATTATTACTGGCTAACCGGAAATCTGCTTGAAGTCGATACCGAAATTGAAACCGACCAGGCTGCTATTAAAAAAAATTATATTTCTATTACACCAATCCACTTTGATTTAACAGATTATGATACATTCGAAAGAATGAAAAAGTGGAAGATAGAAAGGCTTTTAAATGGGAAAACAGATTGAGATTTATCAAATAGACGCTTTTACTAATAAACCTTTTAAAGGAAATTCCGCAGGCGTTACTTTCGGAGATAATTTAACCGATCAGGAAATGCAGGAAATTGCCAAAGAAATGAATCTGGCCGAAACTGCTTTCCTTTCAAAGCTTGATCTATCAACAGGTGAATCTGACAAAGCAGATTACAATTTAAGGTGGTTTACTCCTTCTACTGAAGTAGAGCTTTGCGGTCATGCTACTATTGCATCTCTGCATTTTTTAAAAGAAAAAAATTTGCTGAAAAATAATGCCTCTGTGAAAATGAAAACACGCCATTCCGGCATTTTAAATTGCAAAGCTGAAGAGGGTTATTATTTTATGCAGATACCTATCTATTCTCTTAAAGAATTTGAAGGCGATAAAGAAGAAATAACTCAGGCTTTAAATATTGAAAACAGCTCTCTGGATAAAAATGTCTCCTTCATAATTCTTGAAAATGGTTATTTGTATATTTATATCAAAGATTTGTCATCTCTTCACAGTCTCCAGCCCGATTTTAAGGCATTAAAAAATATAACAAAAACAAAAAATGAATTTACGGCAGTTGTTGTATTTACATTGGAAACCGTTGATAAAGAAAGTTTTGCACACAGCCGATTTTTCGCTCCTTATTATGGCATTGATGAAGATCCTGTAACAGGTTCTGCCAATGGTCCCTTTCTTCTTGTATTAAAAAAATTAAATTTTATTAAAAATTCTGGAGATGAAACGAATTTAATCTTTGAACAAGGAGATGTTTTAAATAGACGGGGCAGGGTTAAAGTCAGGTATAACCGAATAAATAATGAATTATATATATCAGGACAGGCCGTTACAGTATTGAAGGGAGCTTTAACCTTTTAATGTTTAATTTTGAAAAGATTAGCCTTACCCTATCTTTTAATCCTATATTCTTTATCGCAGCTTTAATTCTCCTTGGTGTTTATGCTGTCTATGTTTACAGGTATACTGTTCCTGTTGTAAGCAAATCAAAGAAAATTTTACTCGTTTCTCTCAGAACACTTGCCCTTATTATACTTTTATTTGTTATCTTCGAACCGATAGTCACTTTAGCTAAAAGGGTTATTCTTGAGCCGGTTAATCTCTTTTTTGTTGATAATTCAAGATCAATTCAAATTAAGGATGGAACACATAGGGAAGAAACTACGGAGGCTTTTTTAAAAGTTGCCGGAGGAAATAATTTATTATCAGGTTCGAATCTGTATTCGTTTGGAAACCAGGTAAATAAAGTAAGTAACGATAGTCTGTTCAAAATAAATTTTTCGGAAGGAAGTACAAATTTTTCAGAAATATTTAAAGAAATAAAAGAAGATAAAAGCAATATCTCTTCGGTTGTCATTATAAGTGACGGTGTAATTACCGATGGAACCAATCCTTTGTATACAGCAGAAAAATTAAATATTCCGGTTTTTACTATTGGGGTAGGAGATACCACAAAACATAAAGATATAGAATTAAAAAATATCTTATACAATGAATATATTTATGCGCAGACGCCGACAAAAATAGAGGGTACTATCTTAAATAACGGATTTGGAAATCAAAATACTGTTGTTTCCTTTTATGAAAATGATCAGCTTGTTGAGCAGAAAAATATAAAGTTAAGTGAAGACGGTGTTCAGAATATTAATTTCGTATATACTCCTAAGAGCGGGGGAGAAAAAAAGCTGGCAATCAATGTTTCGAATTTAAAAGGTGAGTTTACTGAAGCTAATAATAAAAAGGTATTTTATATAAATGTACTGAGTAATAAAATTAAAGTGCTTCTAATCAGCGGTGCTCCTTCTCCGGATCTCTCTTTTATTAAAAATACTCTTATGGAGGATAAAAATCTTTCGGTAAACTCAATTACCCAGATTGGTCAAAATAATTACCTGGAAAAGAATAATAGGGAAGCATTAATCGACAGCTCACAGATACTGTTCATGATAGGATTTCCAACCGCAGAGACCTCAAACGAATTTTTAAATAGAATTTCCGAAGCGGTTATTAATAAAAATAAACCTTTCCTTATTACACTGTCGGGAAATACCGATTTTTCAAAATTAAACGGGCTTCAACAGGTTCTCCCATTTGTTTATAATAGAGCTGCCTCAGGGTCCTCTTCCGGTTTTAGCGAAGTACAGCCTAATATAACTGCAGATGAATCCAATAATCCTTTGATTCAAAATAATGCACAGAATAATATAGAGGCATGGAACAATTTACCCCCTGTCTTCCAGCCGAACGGAATATATAAATCAAAACCTGAAGATGAAGTTATTTCAACTGTTAGAATCAATAATGTGCCTCTTAATTTACCTTTAATTGTAACAAGGAGATTGGGAAGTAAAAGGTCGATTGCCGTACTTGCTAAAGATATCTGGAAATGGAAGCTTCAAACAGCAGATGAGAACCTGAACCTATTTGATAATTTTTTATTGAATAGTGTTAAATGGCTGAATACTTCTGAAAAGCAAAAGCAGGTGACCATTAAAACTTCAAAAAAGCTCTATTCATCGGGTGAAGATATTAACTTTACCGGGCAGGTTTATGATGAAACTTTTAATCCTGTTTCGGATGCCGAAGTTAAAGTAAAAATTAATGGTGAAAAAGATAATTATGATTTAACCTTAAATGCTGCAGGTAATGGATTATACGAAGGAACTCTGCAAATTAATAAGCCGGGAAATTACACATATTCGGGGGAAGCATTCCTGGATGAGAAAAGCATTGGAACAGATGTTGGAAAATTTAATATCGGTGAAGTAGATATTGAAATGATAAACCCTCAGATGAATTATGAATTCTTAAATACACTGGCAAATGAAACGGGGGGAAAATTCTATAATTCATCAAATTATGATCAGTTATTTAGTCTGTTGAAAAATATAAATAAAAAGGCATCTAAAGAGAAAATAAATGTAAGCGAGATCAGGCTCTGGTCGAATGAATGGCTGATGATTATAGCTATTCTGCTTTTCGCTTTAGAATGGTTTTTCAGAAAGAGATCAGGTATGCTATAAAGTTTGTACTCTATCTCTAATTTAATACCTCAAAACCCTGAAGGGGTGAAATAAATACCTAAGTTGCCTACTGTCTTCGCCTGTGAAATTCACTTCTCCTTGTCATTTGATTGCAAATAATTTATTTTATTATTTATCTTTAAGGGAAAGTTAAGTGAACAAAATTGCTGCTGCGGGGGTAATGACAACAGAAATACTCGATTTTTTTCTTCCCCGTTTTTGTCCATCTTGTAAAACTAAGTTAGTTTCTTCCGAAAAATTTATATGCTCTTCATGTTTGAATAAAATAAAAAAACTTGATGAGCGCAGACTTCAGTTTGAGTTTAGAAAAAAGTTTGAAAAAAAGAAGATAATTTCAGGATTTACTTCTATATATATTTTTGAGAGAGATAGAGAGATTCAAAATATAATTCATTCATTTAAATATAGGGGAAGGTTTTTAATTGGAATTTTTCTTGGACAGCAATTGGGAGAAAATATTACCAGAGAAATTCAAAACTGGAATATCGATTTAATTTTACCTGTCCCTTTGCATCAATTGAAGAAGGCAGAAAGAGGTTATAACCAATCATTCTATATTGCAAAAGGATTAAGCAGGAAAATTAATCTCCCCGTTGCTAAAGGAATTATTAAAAAGGAAAAATTTACCAGGTCTCAGACAAAAATGAATTTAATAGAAAGGCAGGAGAACATTAAGGATGCTTTTAAAATAAAAAACCAAAAAAGAATCGAGGGGAAAAATATTTTATTGGTTGATGACGTTATAACAACAGGAGCAACAATATCAGAATGTGGAAAGGAATTGCTGAATTCCGGAGCAAAAAGAATTTATGCCGCTTCAGCAGCAATTGCAGATTAACTTTCCTTAACTTCAAGATTAAATATGATGAAAATAATTATTTTGTAATATGTCAGTTAATGATGGGAAGGAAAAATTAAAAATGTCATCCCCGCTATCAGGATTCTTTTTCTTTTTTATATAAAATATTCATAAACTCCGTAGGAGTGCTATATTATTAAAAGAAATTCACATTCAATAAAGTTAACTCCGTAGGAGTGACATATGATGGAAATTTAAATTCCACACTTCACTGAGATATTACAATTTTTTTTGTGTTTCCTATTGAAAAATTCATTTTTTAAATTTAATTTGAACTGTCCGTTAAAAAAAGTGGGTAGCTTATCATCTATTTTCTACAAAAAGTAATAAATATATTTTTTTCAGTCGAAGAAGTGTGACTGAACAAAGCGAAGCTGTATTGCAAGTGTTTGTGGTAGGTGGTCTGTTGTTTGTTGTCTGTAGTCTGCTGGTTGTGATCAATTGTCATTTGAGGAGTTAAAAAAGGTAAATATTGATAATATGAAAAGTGTTCAATTAAGGAAGCCAAGATTAATAGAACAGATAAAAACCGTTATGAGAGTTCGTCATTACAGTAAAAGAACGGAAGAAGCTTATATTAAGTGGATAGTTGATTATATTAAATTTCATAATAAAACAAATCCAATAGAAATGGGTTCAAGAGAGATAAATGAATATTTAAATTGTTTGGCGGTTAAAAGGAATGTTTCTCCTTCAACACAGAATCTAGCTTTATGTGCAATAATATTCTTATATAAGAAAGTATTGCTAAAAGAAATTGATCAATTAAAAATAGTCTGGGCAAAAAAGCCCAAAAGACTGCCTGTAGTCTTTACTAAAAATGAAGTAAAAGCAGTATTAAACCAATTGACAGGAACATATTGGTTAATGGCTAATCTATTATACGGTTCAGGATTAAGATTAATGGAATGTATAAGACTGAGAGTAAAAGATATTGAATTTGAAAATAACCAAATAATTGTGAGGGATGGAAAAGGTGGAAAGGATAGAGTAACTGTTTTACCATCAGTTGTAAAGGAAAAGTTAGAGAAGCATATAAAAAAAGTAGAAAAGCTTCATGCAAATGATATTGGAAAGGGATTTGGCAGTGTATATTTACCTTATGCATTAGATAAGAAATATCCGAAGGCTGAAAAGGAAATTGGCTGGCAGTATATTTTTCCATCTCCTCAAATATCAGTTGATAAAAGAACAGGTAAAAAAAGAAGACATCATGTAGATGAGAATAATTTACAGAGAGTTGTAAAAATTGCAATTAAAAATGCAGGAATAAGGAAGAATGGAAGCTGTCATACATTCAGGCATTCATTTGCTACTCATTTATTAGAGGGTGGATATGATATTCGAACTGTACAGGAGTTATTAGGACATGAAGATTTGAATACAACTATGATTTATACACATGTAATAAAAAAAGGCGGATTAGGAGTAAAAAGTCCAGCAGATGTTCTTTAGGTTAAAGTTTTTTTATTGTAGTTTTTTGTATGTGGTTTGTTATTGGTAGTGTTAAAAGTATAATAAATTAAAAATTAAACAACATGAAAATAAATAAGACCATAGTTTCAGGGCAGCCCGGAGCAAAAAGATGGGAAAGAAAATACGGGAATAGTTTATTATGTGTAAGATATAGGTATGATGAGGAAACGGGGAAAAAGTTTACTACGGTAGAATTGATAGTAGAAGAAAAAAATTGGGACAAAAGAAAAATGAAAATACCACATAATAAAAAAGTACCGTTGAGGGTATTATATGGTGAGAAGGAAATAGCTAGTTTAGTTAAAAATGCCGGAGGCATATGGAAAAGAGAAGAAAAAGTGTGGGAATTGGCATATAAAGAAGTAGTATCTTTGGGATTGGAGGACAGGATAGTAAACTGGAATAAATCTAGATAAATGCAGAGAATTAGAAAAAGGGATAAAAACCCGATGTCTATATGTAGCCATTCTAAAATGGCTACATATAGGAATTTTTCAAAAACTGGCTATATGTATACACAAAATGGCTATATATAGACATATAAGGATAACCTACAATGTAGGATA
The DNA here is from genome assembly GCA_963740945.1 of uncultured Bacteroidota bacterium. Lineage (GTDB taxonomy): Bacteria > Bacteroidota > Ignavibacteria > Ignavibacteriales > Ignavibacteriaceae > CAVQBP01. The sequence goes on from CAVUGE010000026.1 coordinate 60,800, forward strand.
ATAATAAGTT
>CAVUGE010000027.1:0-22759 GCA_963740945.1 uncultured Bacteroidota bacterium
TCATTTCCTTGACTACATATACCTGTTTCTCTATATTTGATGTCGAATTTTTTATCAATTACGGAATAAAATCAAGTATTTTGAACCAATTTAATAAGACAGTTCTTCCAAATGGCGTTAAGATTTTATCAGAATCAATACCAGGTATAAAATCATTTTCATTGGGATTTTGGTTCAATGTAGGTTCACGTGATGAAAGCTTTCAAAATAATGGAATTACGCATTTTATTGAGCATATGCTTTTCAAGGGGACACAAAAAAGATCTGCCAGAAAAATAGCTGTTGAGATTGAAGCTGCTGGCGGTTATTTAAATGCTTTTACGTCAAAAGAGCATACATGTTATTACGGAAGAGGACTGGCGGAACATTTAGAAAAAACTTTTGATGTTATCTCTGATATGATCCAGAAGCCTGCATTTAAACCGGCTGAAATTAAGAAAGAATCAAGTGTAGTAATTGATGAACTCTATGATATTGAGGATAATCCCGAAGAATTGATATTCGATAAATTTGAAGAAATTGTTTTTGCCGGTAATGCTTTAAGTTTCCCCATAATCGGAACAGAAAAAAATATTAAAAAATTCTCACAGTTCGATCTTTTCAATTTTGTTAAAGAGAAATACGGCTTTAACCGTTTAATAATTTCTGCCTCCGGAGCAGTAAATCATAATAAGTTAATAAAATTATCCGATAAATATTTCAATGTAAATCTTGGAAGAGCTGCGATAAAAAGAAAGCATTATCCTCTCATTGTATTACCTGCAAAAATCGAATTCATCGATAAAGAAATTCAGCAGGTTCATGCAATTATTGGGAAGTCTACTTATGGTTATAAAGATGATAGGAGAACTAAGGCGGCACTGTTAACTCAAGTACTTGGAGAAGGGAGCAGCTCAAGGTTATTCCAGACAGTACGTGAAAGAAACGGAATAGCCTATCAGATTAATTCATTTCTAAATTCGTTCTATGATGTATCATCTTTTGGTGTTTATTTATCGACTAACGAAAAAATGATTGACAGAGCTTTGTCGATCGTGATTAGGGAGTTTAGGAAACTAAGAGAATCAAAAATTTCCGAAAGAGAATTGAAGAAAGCAAAAGAATCTATAAAAGGGAGTTTAATATTGAGTCTTGAGAGTACTTCCAACAGGATGATACGAATGGCTCAATCTGAACTATATTATAATAGAATTAAAAATCTTGATGAAATTTTAAAAGAAATAGATTCAGTTACCACTGAAGATATTCTTGAAATATCGAATGAACTTCTACAAGAAGATTCATTTATAAAAGTAATAATCAAATCAAAAAATACACTGTTAAAATGGGCAGCGTAGCAAAATAACGAGGCATAAAATGTTAATTGGGGTTCCAAAAGAAATAAAAACGAACGAAAATAGAGTTGCACTTTTACCGGTTGGTGCATCCACTTTAATTCAGAACGGACATAAGGTTGTAGTCGAATCAAGTGCCGGCGTCGGGAGCGGGTTTTCGGATAATGACTATAAAGCTGTGGGAGCAGAAATAGCTTCTTCTCCAGATGAAATATTCGCAAATGCTGAAATGATTATGAAGGTAAAAGAACCGATCGATCATGAATATGATATGATTAGAGAAGGGCAGATAGTATTTACATATTTTCATTTTGCCGCAAATAAAGAGCTTACAGAAGGGATGATGAAAAACAAATGTGTTGCTATTGCATATGAAACCGTTCAGAAAACAGATAAATCTTTACCGCTTTTAATTCCAATGAGTGAAGTTGCAGGAAGAATGGCGCCTCAAGAAGGTGCTAAATACCTTGAAAAAGTCATGGGGGGCAGAGGTATTTTATTAGGCGGGGTTCCGGGAACGGGACCAGCTGAAGTTATGGTTTTAGGCGGAGGTATTGTTGGTACCAACGCTGCAAAAATCGCCGCAGGGTTTGGTGCAAGAGTTATGATTTTAGACAGTAATCTATACAGGCTCAGATATCTTGATGATGTAATGCCCAAGAATGTAACTACGATGATGTCTAATGAATATTATATCAGAGAAAATTTACCAAAGGCTGACCTGGTAATTGGTGCAGTTTTAATTCCGGGAGCAAAGGCTCCGAAACTTGTTACTAAAGATATGCTGAAGCTGATGAAACAAGGTTCGGTTATCGTTGATGTATCTGTTGATCAGGGAGGATGTATTGAAACATGTCACCCCACAACACATGAAAATCCTACTTATGTCGTTGACGGAGTTGTTCATTACTGTGTAGCAAATATGCCCGGAGCTGTGCCGAATACATCTACTCTGGCTTTAACAAATGCTACATTACCCTATGCTGTCGAAATAGCAAATAAAGGTTTTGAAAAAGCAATTAAAACTAATCCCGAAATAAGGTTGGGATTAAATGTTATAGACGGTAAGATTACATATCAAGGTGTAGCGGAAGCTTTTAATTTTGAATATCAGTCGGTTGATTCGGTGATAAATTAAAGTATAGACGTAGAGACGGAAGATAAAGAGACATCTATCCGTTTATCGTCTTTCGTTTATTGAAAATAAAAAAGGTTTATAATGTCGAAGTTTGTTCTCGATGGTAAAGAAATAGAATTTGAACCAGGTCAGACAATTATTCAGGCTGCAAGAAAATACGGAGTAGATATTCCTCATTTTTGCTGGCATCCGAGTTTATCTATTTCAGGGAACTGCAGGGTTTGTTTAGTTGAAGTTGAAAAAATACCGAAACTTGTAATAGCTTGTTCAACACTAGCTGCTGAAGGGATGGTAGTTCACTCTGCCTCTGAAAAAGCACTTTCAGCCAGAAATGCAGTGATGGAATTTTTATTAATTAACCATCCGCTTGATTGTCCTATTTGCGATGAAGCCGGAGAATGCAAGCTTCAGGATTACGCATATGAACACAGCGTTGGAGAAAGCAGGTTTACCGAAGTAAAAAATCATAAGGATAAAAGAGTACCTTTAGGGCCTTATGTAATGTTCGATGCTGAAAGATGTATCTCCTGTTCGCGCTGCATCCGTTTTTGTGATGAAATTGCTAAAGACCCTGAGCTTACATTTGTTAAAAGAGGGGATAGAGTCACTATTGTAACTTATCCCGGCGAGCAAATGGATAATCCTTATTCTTTAAATACTACCGATATCTGTCCCGTAGGTGCTCTTACTAATAGGGATTTCCGCTTCCGCGCAAGAGTTTGGGATATGTCTTCTACGAAATCAATATGTAACGGTTGTTCGCGCGGCTGCAATTCTGAAATATGGGTTAGAAATAATGAAGTGTTAAGACTTACACCAAGATACAATGAAGAGGTCAACAGCTACTGGATGTGCGATCATGGAAGAATAAACACATTTAAATTTATTAATGCAGACGACAGGGTCGACGGACCTTATGTAAGAAGGGAAGGAAAACTAAATAAGGAATCATGGGCTGAAGCAGTGAACGTTGCTGCAGTTGAATTAAAAATTTATGAAAATACTGAAATAGCTTTTATCGGTTCTCCTTATGCTTCAAATGAAGATAATTTTGCTCTGGCAAAACTTGCAAAATCGGCTGGTATTAAGAATGTTTTATTTCTAAGGCATATTAATCCTGAATTCGGTGACAATATATTAAAACAAAATGATGTTACTCCTAATTCCCTCGGAGCTGAACTTGCAGGAGTTAAACCGGTATCGGATTTAAATGGAATTATTAAGGCTATCAATGAAGGAAAAATAAAGATTTTATTCATAATTGATGATGATATTATTTTTTTTAATCCTGAACTGGAAAATGTACTGGCAAAACTGGAGACCTTAATCGTTTGTTCAACAAATTTTAATAAAACAACCGCTCTGGCGGATATAGTTTTTCCCTCTGCAAGCTATGCAGAGAAGAATGGCACAATGGTAAATTTCCAGGGGATGATACAGAGATTAAAACCTGCTGTCGCTACTGAAGAACTTGACAGATCGATGGAAGGCATGTCGCAGAGCAGGCTGGACAAATTCGGAACTAAATTCGATAAATGGGCTCAGGGAAATAAGCGGGATGCAAAATCAGCCTGGAAAATAATTACTGCTATCTCGAATTCAATGGGGTATAAGATGAAGTATAATACGGTAGAAGATATATTTGAAGAATTAGCCAAATCCAACAGTGTTTTCAGAGGAATGGATTATGATGATATAGGAGAGTTAGGCACAAAAGTGAAAATTGAAATTTCAGAAAAAGTATAATCGGGACTATATATAAATGACTATCCTTGAATTAATAGGAATTACATTAGTAAAGATTGTATTGATTCTTTCACTAATGCTGCTGACGGTATCTTATCTGGTTTATTTTGAAAGAAGAGTAAGTGCTTGGGCGCAAAACCGTCTCGGTCCAAATCGAGTAGGCTGGGAAGGAATATTACAGCCTTTTGCAGATGTTTTTAAATTATTGCTGAAAGAAGACATTGTTCCAACAAATGCAAACCGGACCATACATGCATTAGCTCCGATGCTTGCTTTATTTGTAGCATTTACAACATATGCTGTTATCCCCGTTGGACCAAGTGTCAATATATTCGGATTAACTATACCACTGGTAGTTGCAGATATAAATATAGGAATTCTGTATGTTTTAGCACTTACATCTCTTGGTGTATATGCAATTACATTTGCCGGATGGTCGTCGGGCAGTAAATATTCATTATTGGGTGGTATCCGGTCTTCAGCGCAGATGATTTCTTATGAAATTTCTATGGGATTTTCAGTCGGAGGAGTTCTACTTTTATCTGAATCGCTTAGGCCTCTGGCAATAGTAAGTTCACAAGGTTCCTTGCTCTGGAATGCATGGATACAGCCAATAGGATTTATTACATTTGTTGTATCTTCATTTGCGGAAACAAACCGTTTGCCCTTTGATCTTCCGGAAGCAGAACCGGAATTAGTTGGAGGCTTCCATACCGAATACAGCAGTATGAAATTTGCGGGATTTTTTCTGGCCGAATATGCAAACATGATCATTGCAAGTGCTTTAATTATAACTCTTTACCTTGGTGGGTATAATTTACCTTTTATAAATATTAATTCCCTTGGCTTACCCGAATGGTTGACTGTTATAATACAAATAGCTACTTTCTGTGTGAAGATGGGAGCGATTTTGTTCTTTTTCTTATGGATTAGATGGAGTCTCCCTAGATTCAGATATGATCAGCTGATGAGCCTCGGGTGGAAAGTTATGTTCCCGTTATCATTAGTTAATATAATATGGGTTGCAGCTTTGGTGATGATATTTAAGATATGAGATTAGTTTAAGTTCAGTTCAAGTTCAAGTTCAAGTGTAGAGTACAAGAAATTGATTAAGGATTTTAATGGCAGTTAAAAAGAGAGATCTGGTTTCGATAGGGCTACGCCGGACAAGTATAGAAATTGAATTTGTATAAAGGTTATTATGGCAGTTAAGAAAAGAGAAAAAGATTTAACATTTTTAGAGAAGATATATATACCGGAAATTGTTAAAGGATTATCGCTAACGTTAAAAAATATGTTTAAGCCGAAGTTTACACTTAAATATCCGGAAGAGAAATTTATTCCCCCGGCATCATACAGAGGCAGACCCGTTTTAGTGCAGGAAGAAAATGGTGTTGAGAGATGTGTAGCTTGCGGGCTTTGCAGCCGAGTTTGTCCTTCGTTAGCAATTGAGGTTCAGGCTGGTGAAACAGAAAGTGAAAAAGAACGATATCCTGAAAAATTTGAAATTAATATGATTCGATGCATCTTTTGCGGATTCTGTGAAGAAGTTTGTCCTGAAGAAGCAATCGTTATGAGCAAAGATTATGAGCTAGCTTTTTCCAAGAGGGAAGATGCTATTTATGGCAAAGACAAATTATTAGTCCCTGTTCACCAGCTTCAAGATAGGATTAATTTTTTAAGAAGTTATAAATAGTATAATCTGGTTTTGTTCCAGTTATCGGGATGCTATGCAAAAAACTTTTACTATTTTATTTTTATTTATTTTCGTATTATCTGTTTTTGCACAAAACGAAGAGGACAGCTATAGAATTAGCTGCCCCTCTTATATACCTGTAAATTCAACTTTTGATATATCTTTGGTAACTACCAACAGGTTCGCAAAAGCAGATACACTTGAATTATATATTTTACCCGATGAAAAACTTTCTTTACTTGATGTTGAACTAAATACCCTTCTTTGGAAATCCGCTATAGATTATAAATCTGTACAGGTTGAACGATATACGGGTCCAGCATATAAATGCATTGTAAATCTCTCCGATTCGGCTTTATTACCGGGTTCATTTTTTCAGTTCTTATTTAGATTCCAGGCTGAAAATGCCACAGGTAGTTTTGTCAAATTTTTTGGAATATTTAAGGGTAAAGGGAAAGTCTTAGGTTATATCAATTCCAAAACAAAAAGCAAACCTATAAAAGAATCAGAATACTTAATGGTGCCGATTAAGTTTTATAATGTTCAGAGAGTAGCCGGAAAAGCATTATTCTTTTCAAGGAATGCATACATGGATTTTTCTTTTAATGATATTAAATCAGATAATTTATTAACCGAGTTCTGGATTAAATTAGATAACCCGGAGGAACAAGTACTAAAAATAAGAGATAAGTTAATCCCGGAATTTCAATATACCTTATCTACAAATTCTTTTCAGATTTTATCGGCTGATTCCAAATCAGGTTCACAGATCTATTCTGAGCCCTCATTTCTTTCCTTAAAATGCTGGTATCATATTTCGATATTATTTTCGTTTAAAAACAGTACTGTTTCATTTTACAGCGATGGCCAGCTTATTGCGAAATATAAATTAAATAATTCTGTAGAGGCAAAAGATCTCGGCTTTGAGTTTTATAACTTTGAAGAGGAAGAATCATTCCAGATTGACCTTTTAAGAGTAATTGATTTGAATAATACAATAGATTATTCTTTCTCAAATTGTAACTTCCAGAATTTTTCTGCGGATAGTTCGACAGTATTAGCAAGATTTAAAGTAAATGATCTGGATGCGTTATCGAACCTTAAGAACAAAATAGATTTAAATACTTCAGGGATACAGTTAGTGAATTCGGACGCCCCGATATTCGCAAAAGCGCCGGAATTAAATATCAAAATGCTTTCCAATTCTTATGAACTTGACTGGAACGGGGGAGATTATAAACAGGCTGATTTTTATGTCCTTGAAAAATCTTCAAAAAACGGGGGCTACACTCCTTTATTTAGAATCGATGCTGACAACTTAAATGAGAAAAATTATTCTTATCTCGATCAGAATGACCAATCATCGGATGTTATTTACTATAGAGTAAAGCAAGTCGATAAAGACGGTTCTGTTGTTTACTCTTCCCAGGTGAAAGTCGGACAGGGGTTGTTTGAACCGTTTGTCGTTGAACAGAATTATCCAAATCCTTTTAATCCTAAAACTAGTATAGTGTTTGAGCTGCTTCAAGAGAGTGAAGTTAAAGTTATCGTTTACAATCTGGAAGGAAAGGAAGTTGCCAGACTTCACGATGGTCCCTTGAATAAGGGTATTCATAAATTTACTTTTGATGCCACCGATTTACCTTCAGGGGTTTATCTGTACAAGATAGAAACTCCGGACTTCTCTCAGACAAAAAAAATGGTGCTCACCAAATAAAGACGCGGATTTCACAGATTTTCACAGACGCAGATTTTCACAGATTTCGCAGATTTGAATTTTAGATGAAAATATTATGATTTTAAACATGCATAAAAAAATATACAGCTAGTGAATAAAATTAAATTCGCATAAATCTCTATTTTGTTTTCCATATCTTATTTTTAATTGGGGAATAGGGTAAATAACCTGGTATAATTTATGATTTTCTTTTTGTGCTGTTTATAAAGAACCGGGTATTATAAGGGATAAATAAAAATTAAAATGGGGTAAAATATGCAAGCAGTAAAAAACTTTCTAATAAATTTTTTAGCTATTCTTTTCTTTATATCAAATATTACCAGTGCTCAAAAAAATGAAAAGGGGGTATATGTTCCTGCAGATTTTAAAACAATAAATACAAATAATCTCCCGAAATTAAATAAAAAGAATGATGATACTTTAGATTATAAAACTTTTAGTATTATAAAGGAAGATTTTCTTTTAAATAATGGGTGCGGGGATTACGGCTCGAATCAATATTATGCTAATATTGCCAGGGATGAAGACGGTGGTTATTTATGTGTATGGATTGATGACAAATCGGGTCTTCAGGAAATTAACGCTCAATTATTTGATAAAAATGATTTAAGAGAAGGAAAAATTATTCGAGTTTCCGAGAATTATTTTTATTGGAATCCGGCACCATTTATTTCATTCAATAAAGTTTCCAGTGAATATATAATAACATGGGCAGAAAGTGACGGCAATATCCATGCACAAAGAATCTCAAAAAGCGGAGAAAAAACCGGAGGTAATTTTTTTATTAATCAATTTGCCAGAACTAATTCTAATTATCCTTCTATTTGTTGTGCTGAAAACGGGAAAATACTTGTATGCTGGTATTCTGATAAAGACTATATTGGCGGTCAATCTATCCTTTTGTATAGAATTTTTAACAGTGATCTTACTCCTGTAATCGATCAAAAAGAAATATTTAATCCATCAAATGAAAATACCAGCAGTCTTGGATTTCAAAATACTGTTTCTTCAGACAGCTCCGGAAATTTTTTTATTGTATGGAGCAGCTATAAAAATAATCATTCAAGAATATTTCTTCAAAAAATAGATAGTAACGGAGACTTAATTGATCACAATTTAGTAGTAAGCGACTCTTCTTCTACGATTGATTTTACCTTTCCAACAATTGCATCAACAAGAGACGGATATTTTTTTATTGTGTGGGCTGAGAAAGGTGCATATGCAAGAATTTATAATATAAATTCCGGATTTGTTACACCGCAATTTACAATTGAAGAAGAACAATCCTATAGCTCATATTATGCTGTTACTTCAGATGATAATAATTTTTATGTAGCTTTTTCAGGGGAAAAAAGATTCAGCCAGATTATTTCTAAGGATGGACAAAACTTCGGAGAAAAAAAAGAATTATCATTTAGTCTTTCGAAACTTACCAAAGTAAAAAATAAGAATTTTTATTCAGCCTTCACAAAATTTAATAAAGATGATGCCGATGCGATGGTTCAGAAATTTGATTTAGAATTCAACCCTGCGGGAAAATCAATAAAAGCTTCAGATGATTACTGCAGTTCAGAACAAAAAAATCCAGTAGTTAAATACAATGAAAGCGGCAGATCAATATCTGCATGGGAAGATAGAAGGAATGGAATCACCCAGATTTATGCACAGGTTCTCGATGAAAATGGAAATGCTTTATCGGAAAACATACTTGTAAATGATACTTCAATTTTTGAAAAGGGTATTAATCCTGAAGTATTATCGGATAAATCCGGAAATTTTTATGTAATTTTTTCAGGAGGTGAATACTATTTTAATGTTATAGTCCAAAAAATTTCAAAAGATGGAAATAAGATCGGCAGTAATAATAAATTAACCGATATCAATTATGCGGATAATCTTTGGACACATAGTCAGATAAACGACAACGATGATTTATTAATATGCTGGCAGGCGAGCTATAGTAATTCCGCAATTTATTTTCAAAAGTTTCATCCCGATTTTACACCCTACAATAATTACAGCAAACTATTCTATACTCCTTCTGCAGTTATTCAGGATATTTCCATTAACAAAAATTTTGAAATACTTATAATGTGGACAGATTATTTTATAGAAACAGGTATTTATGGTAAAGATCTGAAAGGAATGCTTTTTAATCCGGAAGGTTCATCTATATCTGATTCTATAGTAGTTTATTCCGGAGACAGAATATTTCTAAATGCTGCCTGTAAATTAGATATATATAAAAATCTGGCGTTTATCTGGACAGACTGCAATTCTTATGGTTACGATAATAAAATAAATTTGAAAAGAATTTATTCCGGTGGTAAGAATTGTTTTGATTCATTTGCAGCTAATAGCAGTCTTTCTAATCTAAGAATAATAAAAATATTTAACAAAAATATTTTTGCTGCATGGAGTGATAATAATAAAATTAACGCTATTATGATTGATGATAATAAAGGAATCGTAATACCAATTAACCTTTATAATTATGAAACATTTTTTTATACTGATTGGGGTATTTACAATAATAATTTTGACCTAGACATATATAACAATAGAGTACTTCTATGCTTTGAAAGTATAAAAAATGTAGATAAAGGTTATGATATTTACGCCAATATCCAGATGATAGATTCTTCCTTTTACCATTTCCCTATTTCAGATGATGCAAATTATGAAACTATTTCTTCTGTTTATCCGAATCCTATTTCAACAAATGTTTCATTAAATTACTTTTTAACAATACCTGTTAAAGTAAGTGTTTCTGTTTATAATATATTAGGTGAAAGAATAGCTGTAATTGAAGATAAACCGGAAGAGCCTGGATTTCATACAATAAAATTTAATGCAAGTAATCTGCCATCGGGAATCTACTTCTTATATTATAAAGGTTTGAAATCTTTTGCAAGAAAATTTTTGATTGTCAAATAATATTTTATAAATCATTGAATAACCATAAATTGGGGGTGCAAAGGAAAACTTCGAAAATACAAGATTAGATATGAAAAACATTAAATCTACTGAGAAAGAAATAAAAGATTTAGAAGAGCTGCTTTTAACTCCGGAAATAAGAAAATCAATTACAGACATCTCCGAAATCTTAGCAGAGGATTTTATTGAGTTTGGGAGTTCCGGAGAGATATTCACAAAGAAAGAAATAATAAAATCACTGCAGGAAGAACCCAAACTAAAATTATCACTTTCGAATTTTAAGATAAAAGAATTAGGCGGGGATTATTTTCTAGCAACATATAAGGCTGTTAAAGAAGAAAATGATGAAAAATTATATTCATTAAGAAGTTCAATATGGATGAAAAAAAATGAAAAGTATTTAATGATATTTCACCAGGGAACGATAATAAAATAGAGGGAATGCTTTTTGAGCGAAATGATTGAGAAAATCAAAGAAATAATTCCCTATTCTTTAATTGGCGTTGCTGCATATATGGCAGCAGATGTAATGCACGAAGTATTCGGACATGCCGGTACTTGTTTAATAATCGGACAGAAAATCAGACTGTTGACCTCAGTTTATTTTAGAAGTCAACCCGGGAGTGTAATAACTGATCTGGGAGGACCTATATCCAATTTGTTTTTAGGGTTATTGATATTTTATTTTCTAAAAAGAAAGAAAAATTTTTCTATACTTTCCCGACTTCTATTATTTCTTACAATGCTGTACAGTTTTTATTGGTTTTCAGGTACAATAATAGAATCGAGTTTTAGCGGGTCAGGTGATTGGACTTATTTAATTAAGCAATTGGATCTGGGAGGATTAGGAAAAATAATTTTAATGATTACCGGCATTACTGCATACTATTTTTCTATCAGGCTGAATTATCGACAATTTCATGAAATTAGATTAATCTTTCCGGAATTTCCATTAAAACAATTTATATACAGTTCATATATAGCAGCAGCTTTAGCGGCAATAATAGCCGGGTTATTTTTTACCCCGGATAGAATAATAGCTGCTCGTGAGGGACTCCTTGAAATGATAGCTTCAATATCTATTATCTTTGTTGGCTCTAAAGATAAATTAAGAATTGAGACTTACAATTTCAAAGCTAGACTTAAATCATTTAATTTTATTGTAATCATTCTATTTATTTTATTTTGTTTTACTCTCGGCAGAGGCTTTATTTTATAATCAGGTAGAAAATCATGAAAAATATTTTGGCAGCTTCCTTAATATTTTTAGCCTTTATAGTTACCGCAAAATGCGAAGAAGTATCTATATTTGTTAATGGGTGTAAGTTAGAAGGTACTTTGGAAGTTCCTAAATCTGACAGGCCAATCGATGTAGCACTTATTATAGCAGGTTCCGGCCCTACAGATAGAGACGGAAACAATCCTATTACCGGAAAAAATAACGCTTACAAAATGCTTGCAGATACACTTTTTAAATATGGCATTGCATCATTACGTTATGATAAAAGGGGAATCGGAGCAAGCGATAAAGTTAGTGAATCCGGACTATCATTTGATATGTATGTAAATGATGCTGTCCAATGGGTCAAATATTTAAAAAATGATAAGCGTTTCTCTAAAGTAATTGTAATAGGACACAGTGAAGGTTCCCTGATCGGGATGATTGCATCAGAAAAAGCAGATGTAAATAAATTTATTTCCTTGTGTGGTGCGGGTCGTCCGGCTTATTCTATAATTGAAGAACAATTAAAAAACAACAATTTACCCGAAGGATTATTAGATAAATCTATTTCAATAATAGATAGTTTAAAATCAGGTAATAGAGTACAAAATGTTAATCCCTCCTTATACTCACTTTTCAGACCAAGTGTACAACCGTACATGATCTCATGGTTCAAATATGATCCTGCAATTGAAATATCTAAGTTATCCATACCTGTTCTGATTGTTGAAGGAACAACTGATATTCAAGTGGATGTTGAGGATGCAAAAATACTTGCACAAAAAAATAAAAATTCTGATTTAGCCATAATAGAAAATATGAACCATGTTTTAAAAGAGGTCTCGACAAAAAATAAACTTACAAATTTACAAAGTTATTCCAATCCGGATTTGCCTTTATCATCAACGCTTTGTAAAACAATAATTAATTTCTTAAATAAATGAAATTTTATATAAAAAATAGGTTTAAGATAAATTTGAAATTACTGTTCTAATAACAAAACAAAAGGGTAGAAATATGAATTCGAAAAGAACACTTCAAATTATTTTATTAACTTCCTTCGGTATGTTGGGAAGTTTAATAATCGGATTCATTTTTTTTAAGATGTCTATTTTTATTTATTCCAGTCCAAATATTCAATTTCTTATTTCCGGATTTATTGGAGCATTATTTTTTGGTCTTTTAGAATACGGAAACATAAGAGACCAAATCTATGGAATGTTATTACTGCTGATTCTTCATCTAATAATATTTACAGGAAGATCCCTTTCTATAATAATGATAATAAGAGATATTTTTTACTTAGGTGCGTTATTCTTATCAATCAAAATTTATTATCAGTTCATAAAAAGAAATCCAAAGATAAAGTATTATATAAGAAGTTTAGCATTAGCTTTATTTTATGGTCTGCTAAATACAGCGTTTATTATTGTTTTATTTTTAATATATACAAAGGCTGAATTCCCGTCATTAAATTTTATTTATTCAATAGCAAGAAATGGAATATTAATAGGATTTGGGCTTGGATTAGGAATTGATATTTATCTAAGTAATCAGAAGAATTTGTTAAGTATTTTGAAAATAAAAACGGCCTTATGATAAAATAGAAACTAGTACGTTGCAAATAAGTATATTGAAATTTTCATTAACTTATGATTCATTGAAAAGGAATTTTATCTATGAGAGTAGGCAGTATAATCATGAGTTTCTTCGCAGTCATTTGGTGGCTCGCAGGCACACTAAATTCTAGTTGGTCTCCAATTATTTCATTTGGAATACCGGCGGCAGTCCTGGTATTTTTATTCATTATTGGAAAGAAAGGGAGTAATTTTCCCTTTGAAAGATCGGAGGAGGAAGGTCGTAGAATTGGGCGTCTTGTTGGTATCGCAAGTGGTGTGGAAGGTATCTTGATCTTTTTAGCGGTGAATATACTTGACAACATTGGAAAATCAGAGCTGTTAGCTGCTATTATTGCAATTATTGTAGGCTTGCATTTTTTCCCTTTGGCTCGCTGGATTCCGGCAAAGTTGTATTACTATACCGCGATAACATTGATTGCTATGGGGATATTTGGATTTTTTATCCCGGATAACGACTTACGTTTGAAAATCGTTTGTTTAGGCTCCGCATCAACATTGTGGATCACGAGTTACATTTTATTACACAGATTAGCACTATTGAAACAACCAGGGATAAATCATTAGTAACCAGCAAAAGAACATACTATATATCATATAATTTTTATAGAATGGTTTCTGCATTTTCTTCCATTTAAGATTGATATTACTATTTGTAAGTTAATTGTTCTCCTCATAAATATTAGAATAAAAAATGAAATTAAAACGTTGGAAAACTAAGTTAATACTAATATTCATTTTTACAAGTATGGTTTGTAATGCCGGAGGCATTGTTATAAAAAACAATGTAATGGATAAAGTGATAGTCTTTGGCAACAAAGAAATTATGATTACCCTGGATTATAATGAAAAATGCAATATCTCGGAATTAAATATCAATGGACAGACTGTTATTTCCGGACCTGACGGAATATTCTCAGAATTTAAAACTTCAACTAATACTTACTCTACACTTAATCTTACATCTCTTCCGGAAGTTAAAATCGGAGAAAATATTGTAACTGTAAATAATATAAAATATGGAAACAATGAAGAGACTATAAGTGAAAATTGGAAATTTTCAATTACCGAAAGCAGTATCAAATTTGATATTGAAAGGAATTTTCCCGAATCATTTATTATAGAAGATGCAGGATTTCCCTCCTTCAAATTTGACAATATAAATACCTGGAGCGGCGCATTTCTGGGATATGGCGGTCTAGCCTGGTTTTATCTCTTTAACCAGAAGCTGTGTACATATGGAGTTCATTCCAATTCCTCTGTTTTTTGGAATAGTGAAACCGGAAATGCCCTTAAAGTTGCCGTCTTGGTTAATGGAAAACAAGCAGCAATGAAGTACAGCCGCTCTAATGACGATAAGCTGATTTACAACATTTCTGTTTCCGATAGTGAGTTAACCTGCCGTTATGAATCTGAAAAAAGAAGCAGGTTTATTAGAGGTAAGACAAATGTCTGGGCTCCATTCAAAGTTTCAAAAGGTAAATATGTTCAAACTATAACTTTATCTTATATAGATTATAATAAGGATTATAACAGGGGGATATTCAACGGATTAAACGGTAAAGCCGTTACTAATTTATTAAATACGGTTGCGAGGATTGGTGTTATAGATAAAAAGCTCTTTGGAGGAAATAGCTGGCATACTCCTTACGGTCCTATTTGTCTGCATGAACAATATATCGCGGATTTTGCAATCGGAATTGATGATGAAAGTTATATTGAAGGTTACAAACAGTGTCTTGAGTATTACCGCGATAATGCAATTCAGCCTGATGGAAGAGTATTAGCCCGCTGGGCCTATCTTAATGAAGATGCTATGCCGGGAACAGTCAATAAAGAAGGCTTTTATGAAGCTCAATGGGGATACTATAATGGATTCTAATCCAGATTTCGTTTCTAATGTATCTGAACTTTATAATATTTGTGGAGATTTAAACTGGATTTCAAATTTCAAGGCAGCTTGTGAAAAGGCTTTGGACTTCATATTAAAAAGAGATTCAAATGGTAATCATCTGGTTGAGATGGTAACAGATTCTCATTCGGAGAAAAAAGGAAGCGATTGGATTGACATTATCTGGGCTTCTTATGAAAATGCATTTGTTAATGCAAAATTATATTATGCACTAATTTTGTGGTCAAATATAGAAAAGCAGCTGAAAGATACTGTTAAAGAAGAATATTATTCAGCCTATGCGGCAGAGCTTAAAAAAAGTTTTAACAAATCTACAGATGAAGGTGGTTTCTGGGATTCAAATAATAAGTGGTACATACACTGGCGCGATAAAGATGGTTCTATTCACGGAGACAATCTTGTAGTCCCTGTAAATCTTATGTCAATTGTTTATGGTATTTGTGATGATACTGCGAGAAGTAATGCTGTCCTGGATAAAATTGAAAACCAAACCAATCATGAAAATCTTTTCTCCTGGCCAATATGCCTTTATCCTTATGCGGTTGGTGAAGGCAATGACTGGCAATTCCCTTTTCCGAATTATGAAAATGGAGACATATTTTTATCATGGGGAAGCATTGGAGTTGAAGCATATGCAAATTATAAACCTGATCTTGCATTAAAGTATGTAGAAAATGTTTTAGATCAATATGAAAAGGATGGTCTGGCATTCCAAAGATATGGGAGAGATAATCAAAAAGGTTTAGGTGATGATATTCTTGCCGGAAACAGCCTTGCCCTTGTTGGATTATACAAAGCAATATACGGTATTAATCCTCTTTATAACAGATTATACTTAAATCCGCACCTTCCCGAAAAATTATCCGGAACAGAATTAATTTATAATTATAGGAGTGACAAATTAAAAATAGGACTGGCCGCTAACAATTATTGCATTTCAAATAAACAATTCAAGATAACTTCAAAAAAAGACTTTGGCTTTTATTCGGCAAAGGATGATCTGCTTTACTTTAACGGAAAAGATGATACCTACTCATTAAAGGTTCAATCATCCAATAATTTATCAATTGAAATAAGTAAGTGGAATTCCGGTGAATATTCCTGGGTTCAATCTTCAACTGATAAAAATTCTAATAAAATTGTTTATCAGATTAACAAACTTGAACCAAAAAATTATTTTACTATATCCGTAAACAATAAATATTTTAACCGCATCAAAAGCACCGTTGACGGCAAATTAAGTTTTAATTTAAAAAGCGGCAGTAACCCGGTTATAATTCTGATGGAGAAAAAATGATTTTATGACCAGTCTGAATCATGATAATAAAAAAATATTCATTTTTTTTCTAATAACAATTTTATGTAAACAGCTTCCTGCTCAAAATCAAAATAAATTTGAGCTACATTTAAGTAGTGGGAGATCCTTTATAATTTCCGATGTACAAAGTTCACATGAAAATGGATTCTATTTTAACTTTGGTCTCGGTTACGAAATTCTAAAACGAATGAAATTGGAAACTAATATACATTATTTCACATATCCTCAGGAAATCACTGTAATGCTCGATAGAAATATTTATCAACCGGATAATAATTATCCAAATTTAAAATTGTTAGATGTAAATATAGTTTCGAAACTATATATAAGTAATCGGCAATTCTTCACTTCTCCTTATCTGCAATTTGGAATAGGAAGGACATTTATTCTAAATAAATATCAAAATTATCAAAGAAATACCTCGGGTTTCTCCTTTGTTATAGGTCTCGGGATGGAATTTAACATTAGTAAACAGTTCCGGTTACTAATTCAATCACAAGGTTTAACCTCAAATATCGATGATTCCAACTTTGCATATATCCTGGCAGGATTAGGATTTTTATATAATTTATAATTACCCACACAGTCTTCAAATAAAATTTGTTTCGTTTACAGGGGAATATCATTATTTAAACAATATCTGTTCAGAATGTTTTTTTATTACATCCCTAATGGGACTATTGTTTATTTGGAGGTATTCTTTCTATAAATATTATGTCCCTTACGGGACAAAAACACTTAATAACTATTTTATTTTCCTTTTAGTATTATAGAAAAAAAGTTGATCCATGGAAATAAGTATAACATTTTGGACAATACTGATTTAAATATTTATCTTAAATTAAAAATAATATAGATACTTCACTTTAAATACGCCCGCTCTTGCAGCTACATGCATTTTTTGAGGAAGCAAATTACCCATCATATCATATTGATCATTTCTATTATCCACTTCATTATATGCTAAATAAATCCAGCTCTTCGGACTGAAGTTGTACGAAAAAAGCAGACCGCCGATTAATTGTTCCAGATGCTGCGTGGAAGAACTATAAAGATTATCAACATAGAACCTTACATTAAGATTATTAATCGGTGTCAAAGAGATATAAGGACGTGCATCATATATTATATCAACAAGACTTCCAGAAGTATTCCATTCACCCCACATATTGTATGAAAAACCAAGTGTTAAAATGTCGGCTGCATTCCAATCAGTCTGGGTGCCAAACCATGAATATGGAGCAACGTAATCTTGATTAAAATTATATGTCCTCGAATAACCGCCCGAAAAATAAAAATCCCATTTTGAACTGGTATTAAACCAAAAGCTATAATCAAACTCACTGGAATTATATTTTATACCCTGGTCCTTGTTTTTCCCCAGGAGCAAAGTTAATTCATAACCCCAATTGCTCCTAAAATTCATATTAAAATCAAGAATGGCGGAACGGTCGGTATAATCTTCAACATGCTTAAAATTCGAATAGAACCCGCCAAGTATAAGAATATTTTTTATATAGCCTTCATCAAAAAACCAGTTAGGTCCCGTTAGTCCTGTAACCTGCCATGTACCTATCCATGGTACATAACCTGTCTGTTCAACATTAAAGTTATTTCCGATATACCTGCTTCTTCCCAGAACCCACCATTTGCTCCCTGTTGAAACAAAACCTATCGAAGAAGCGTAATCCTGCAAAGTATTTTTGATTGAACCGGCAAATTGGTAGGAAAGCTGCCAGCCCGGATCTCTGAAAGCACCGTCAATATCAACAACACCATAAGCAGTATCTTCAGATTGTTTTAGTACCATAAGTGTTCCTATGGAAGAATTTTCACCAAACTGTTTCTTTATTCTTGCAGAACCAAAGACCGCACGCTGTTCTGTTTTTCTAACAGAATCATCCATATAATCTTTTGTACCTGTAACTGCAAAAAATCCGGCATACTCCCAATCGTTAATTCTTCCAAAAGCTTTTGTACCAAGGATAAGCGGCACATCACTGCCATCCGGTAATTTTTTACCTATTCTTCTTGAATAAAACAGTTCCAGTGGACTGTAAAATCCGGTATTATTTTCCCTTCCTGCTGCTGTAAAAACTTCACTTCCCTCCGTAAAGAAAGGTCTGCGCTCATTAAAATAGGTTTCATATTGTGAAATATTAAAAGAATAAGGATCAGCCTCAATCTGGGCAAAATCAGGATTTGCCGTCAATAGGAATTTTAATTTCGATGAAGGATTATACATAATATCTAATCCTGCATTTGGTTCGGTTTTGTACTTGTTATTCTCTCCGTAAGTGGTTTTAACAATCCCGACAGGATAAATCTCAAGGTTCAATCCCTTATCAGACGGTTTAAAATCTTTAAATATTAATTCACCAAATTTGGAAATTCTCTGACCTTCATTTTTTTCATATTTATTCCAATAGAGATCTTCTGCTTTAGCCGGGATCCATCTATGAAAATCTAATCCCCATGAATTTAAATTATCATTATATTGAATAGATTTGTAAGGAATTTTCATCTCCGCAACCCAGCCCCAGTTATATATTTTTGTTTTTGCGAACCAGATACCATCCCAGCTGTAATCATTGTATCTGGCATCATCCAGCATACGGGCATCACTTCTAACTCCGGAGACACTCACAGTAAATTTGTATGCTGTTTTAAAGTCACCAAACGTGTCCACCATTAAGGAAACATTTTCACCGGCGGTATTATCAAGCATGCCGCTAAATGGCTGTATATAGTCCTTGTCCTCATAACATATAATCAAACAGTATAATGCATCATCACCGGTAAGAACTTTAGCGATAGTGGGCCAGGTTGGAGTTTTATCATAATAAGGATTAAGCTGGAAAAAGTTTGTTGCATAATCCGCCATACTCCATACTGAATCTATAATACCATCAATTTTAATCTGCGAACTTGTCTCTTTTAGAATTAACTTTTTACCCGGATGATTTGATTCTGCAAAAACACAAATACTTACTACGAGAAATATTGCCGGTAACATTTTATTCATTAATAAACCATTTATTTTTTTATTTAGACTACATCCTTAAAAATTAGTTACTTTTATGGTATATAAAAATTTATGAAAGTATTTTTATTTATTGCGTTAAATCACACAATTTCAAAATTGAACTTACCACCCCTATATTCATGAATTTTTCTTTGACTATAATTAAACCGCTTTTTAGATTTCGCGTCAATTTTCTTCTTTTATACAATTCACTAATGGCTATTATTTTATAGGATGGTAAATCGATAATTTTTTTTGGCTAAGATATTATTTAATGCTCAACGTAGAATTTACTTAGACATATCTCTTAGTTTTTGTTCAATGGCTGGCTAAATATTTATTTCTACTTTAAAGTCCTTTTAACTTATTCTGGAATCTATTGTATAAGATCAGTGACTGATTAATGGCAGCTGGAAAATGTAAATACCTTTGTTTAACAAATTAAAGGTTCGAAGATGAGGACAAAAACTAACTTAATTAAGCTTTTTATTGGTTTTTCTTTAGCAATTCCCTTAACAATTTTATACGAATCATGCAGCTTCTGCCCAAGATCTATAAATGAAATGTGCGATTTTCTTGATACAACACAAACCAAAAAATTAACAGATAGCTCACAAACTTTAGTCCTTGAAGACCCCGGTACAATAGCGGTTTTTAACGGATCCGGATGCTCAGAGTCAAAAAATTCCGAAAATCAGACCATTCTTAGAGTAAAAGGAAGTATAAACCTTCCTTCATATGCAACAAATGCAGCTGTTTTTTTAAATGGATGGCATCTTAAATATCTTGACAGTGATCAACACGTTGCAGGATTAGCTACTATGATTGGAGATATTAAGATTAGCAATAAACCGGATGGCTCGGCAAAAGTTTTAAACTGGCAGGCTGCAGGTATAATTTCAGATGAAAATTTTGATAATCCTTATAGCTGGTGTTATTTTTATACTGTTGTCGCCTGGAATGATTCAAATCTTGCTTTGTCAATCGATCAAAAGGATGGGGACTGCGATTACAAAGATCATCGCGACGCTAATTTTTATTATACTGATAACTCTGGAACTTTTACTGCACTATCCTCTTATTTTAGTTTCATCCGCAATGCCGATTTTATTTCGGAAAATACTGTCGCTATCCTCCCGCGAGGATTTGGACTTGCATGGAATGAGTGCAGTGATGATCACCATCTGCTTCAAGTCGCTTACAATCTGGATCATAGCGAGAAGTTTATTGAAAAAGGGAAAAGGTATCAAAAAAAATATGAGACTATAAAGGTTCCCGCCGCAAATTCAGCTAGTCTGTTTGACTCAGGTTACGTAAGTTGGAACACTTATACGATATTTAAAGATAATGATACCAGGAGGAACTATTCATTCGGAGAAATTATTTCAGGGTTGGGAGGAAATGATCTGGAAATAGTTCAGCCCCCTTATTCAATTCTCCCGAAAGATGGAGAAAGTGCTGGAACCCTTAGTTCCAATGGCATTTTAACCCTGGATTTTGCTGTAAAAGATCTCCCATATAAATATGTAATACCTATGCTGACCGGCTGGAACTTAAATTATTTAACAGATGATCAACATGTCAAGGATATCGGGATATGGATTCATGATGTTCATTATAATTTTGATCCCATCGCTCAAAAGGGAATCTTAAACTATAAAATGTCTTCGGTTCTTGCGGACGACGATAATTTTCCTGACTTCTTTAGCAGCCATAAGCTGACTATTTTGGGATTGAAAGGAGTACACAGCGTAAGAGTTCAAAAACGTCCGGATCTTATTCCTTTTAGCCCTCTTGGTAATAATGAATCATCTTTCTGCAGAATGGAAGATAATGGAAAACTCTTAAGAGTGACTATAAAAAATCAAGGAGTTGCCAATGCCGGTCATTCAAAAACAAGGGTTATATTCAGCAATTCAAGTTTTACATTAGATACTCCGCCGATTCCGGCAAATAATTCGGTTGATTTATTATTTAAAGTTCCGGGGGATTGTTCAAGTTCTGATTGTTCTTTTAAAATCATAGCAGATTCAGATAATCAGATTAACGAATCAAATGAATCAAATAATGAAGTAAATGGAAAATGTAATAAATAAGATAAGTTTAGAAATTATCATTTAATCTTGCATTTTTATTTCATTTTTTAGTAACTTGTAAATAAAATATCGCCCTTCATTTTCAGGGGGTTCATCTAAAAAAAATAAGGAAATCGGGAATAATAATGCTTTCCAAAATTCTTACCAGTGCCACTTACGGGATTGATGCCTATTTAATTGAAGTTGAAACCAATGTAGAAAAAAACATGCCTTCATTTACCATTGTCGGTCTGCCCGATAATGCAATAAAAGAAAGCCGTGAAAGAGTCATCGCTGCAATTAAAAACAGCGGATTTGATTATAGGGTAAAAAGAATAACCATAAACCTTGCACCGGCTGATATAAAAAAAGAAGGTAGCTCTTTTGATCTTCCAATTGCTGTCGGCTTATTAGCTGCAAACGGAAACGTTGAAGAGGAATCTCTAAAAGATACGGTTTTTCTTGGAGAACTTTCATTAGATGGGCAGCTTCGTCCGGTAAAAGGTGCTCTACCAATTTCTGTTGAAGCTAGAAAGAAAGGAATAAAAAGAATTATTTTACCGGTAGATTCGTCTAAAGAAGCCTCTATAGTAGATGGGATTGATATTTATGGAATGGAAAACCTTTCGCAAGTAATAAATTTTTTAAACGGTGAAATTCAAAAGGAAAAAGTATATACAAATATTGACGAGATATTTTCGCATGTAAATATTTATCATGATGATTTTTCCGATGTTAAGGGGCAGGAGAATGTGAAACGGGCACTTGAAGTTGCAGCAGCAGGTTCTCATAACATTTTAATGATAGGACCGCCAGGAAGCGGTAAAACTATGCTTGCAAAAAGAATCCCGACAATTCTTCCTCCAATGACTTTTGAAGAAGCTTTAGAAACGACAAAGATACATTCAATCGCGGGGATTCTTCCTAAAGAACAAGCACTTATAACAGAAAGACCGTATAGAAGTCCGCATCATACTATTT
>CAVUGE010000028.1:0-44453 GCA_963740945.1 uncultured Bacteroidota bacterium
GATATATTTATAGAAACTGATAAACCAAAAATATCCGCACTCCGGAGGAGTGCTATATTATTTTACAAAGATTGACAACTTAGAATCGATTTAAAAGAAAGATCCATTGCAGTTCACTTTAGTGAACTCTCGAGTTTGGCAATTAACTAGATTAAGGATGAAAATGTGGGAAAATATTGATTTCGCACATTTTTTTAGTTAATTTGTATCTAGTCAATTAACTAGAGGTCGAATATGGGATTTCCAACAAAAATTCAACTTATTAAAAGAGCAGCAAGTGAGCAATGGTATATCAATTTCCCTTCGTCTGTTGCTCAGGCAATGGAATTCAACAAAGGTGAAATTGTCGAATGGATTATCGAGAATAAAAATAAATTGATTCTTAAAAGAACAAATACTAAAGATGAGGCTAGTAAAAAAAAACTGAAAGAACAAACTTGATAAAAGAATTTGATGGTTTGTTCTCAAAATGTAGTTCGGCATTTAAACAATATCGAAGTGCACTTAGAACTCATAACTTAGCCTATGGATTGCTGAACTGTCTGGGCAGACATACCTTAACTGGAATGATAACATCCTCCGGACATCAGTTTGTTGACTGGAGTTCGGTTTATCGATTATTTCAAGGTAACCGGGTAAATATTGATTCAATGTTTTCAGTAATAACAAGCTCATTACTCAACAATAAGTTCTGCAGTAATCAGGATGAAAATATATATTCTCATATGGATGATACCCTACTAAATAAAACCGGTAGAAAGGTTTTTGGAACATCTTGGAGAAGAGACCCGCTTGGTCCGCCATTTCATACAAATTTTATATGGGGACAAAGATTCATTCAGATTTCTATGTCATTACCCGAAAAACCGGGAGCATCTAGAAGCCGTGCCATACCGGTAGATTTACACCATTGTCCTACGGTCAACAAACCGGGAAAGAGAGCTACCCAAGAATCATGGGATGATTATAAAGAGAAGAAAAAGAAAATGAACCTAAGTCTACAAGGAATAGAAAGAATAAAGGTTTTACGAAAAAACCTTGATTCTCAAGCAGCAAAAGACCGACAGTTGGTAGTAAGTGTAGATGGGAGTTACACAAATGAAAATGTATTAAAAAACCTTCCGGAGAGAGTTACATTGATTGGTAGGATAAGAAAAGATACCGTGCTTAATGAACTGCCGGATGCAAAGAATGCTTCTGTGGGTAGAAAAAGGATATATGGAAAATTACTTCCTAAACCTGAAGAGATTAGAAAATCCGAACAATATGTTTGGCAACAGGTAGAGGCCTGGGCAGCAGGGAAAAAACATAATTTCAATCTAAAAGTAATTGATAATATAAGATGGAGAAAAGCCGGAGATAAGAAATTGAAACTTGTAATTATTCGTCCGTTAGCTTATCGCCTTACAAAAAACTCTAGGCTTCTATATCGTCAACCGGCATACTTAATTTGTACAGATACAGAGCTTGAAATAGAAAAATTGCTGCAAGCATATTTATGGAGATGGGAAATAGAAGTAAATTTTAGAGAACAGAAAACTCTGCTTGGATGTGGTCAAGCACAGGTAAGAACAAAGGACCCTGTTGAAAAAGTTCCGGCATTTATAGTTGCTGTTTATTCTCTTTTACAGTTAGCAGCATACAGAGTAAGAAAGAGTGGTAATGTTAATCAATTACCGAAAGCTAAATGGTATCCGAATAAAAAAGTAAATAGAGAGTCCACTGGAGACTTATTAAACACCTTTCGCTCACAATTGTTTGCAAGGTCGATGAATATCAATTTTTACGACTTCGTGAAATTGCAAAAGGCTTTACGAAATAGGAAAAATTATGTCGAACCTACAATTTCTGCTCATTTTTATAATAGAAATTAACCAAACTCGAGAGTTCACTTTAGTGAACTGTTAATGAATAGAAATGTAGAACAAGGCTTTAGCCGCATAAAATATTTTTTAAATACTGTTTTATCTTGCGGGATTTTAATTCCTGTCCCCTTTGCATGATTGTATCTTAATCTTGTAATCTTGCAATTTTGTAATCTTATAATTTTATAGTTCCTGTTCCGCTTGTGGGATTATAATTCCTGCTTCTAACCGCGGAGAGGTGAAATATTATTAGCAAAATATCTATACCCAATATTAAATAAACACCGTAGGTGTGAAATATTTTGAACACCGGTGTGACATTATTATAGATAATATAATATTATTGTAATACCCCCAAAACCCCAAAGGGGTGAAATAAATTTAGAATCATTAAGAAATTTTACTTTTTGCTTTATTTTCCTACTAATCTCTTGGCAGTTTCGACTATCACAGTGAGTGAGATTTACTTGGTGGTAATTTACTTTTAATATATTGATCAACTTTCGAATAGAATAATTTTGCTTTGGTCAATTGTTTAAGCGCCTCGTTTCCGGAAACAGTATAAAAATCTTGATAGTCACTTTTATTTCTTTCTCTTTCTGCACTTCTAATAATTTCGCCAAGCTCAATATCAAGGGTATTTGTATTTATATATGTTTTTATAAAATAAGCAATAACTCCGGAATGTTTTTTAAAATCAAGTTTTTCTAAAGCAAGTAAGGCTCTTGCAGAATGGAATATTGCATAATATGAACAATTCAAGGATTTAGAAAATTTATTTACCTTTATGCAGTAATCACCTAATTCTAATTCATCCGAAGCCTTTTCTAATCTATATTTTATCAGATCAATAATATAATCATCCATAAACTACAACACCTTCAGCAGATATCGTTCTAAAAAATGGTAATAAATCGGAATTTTTTAAGAAGTAATCTTCTCTTTCCAGTATTATAGAAAAAAGAAAGTCATATCTATTAAACAGTTCAAGTTCAATCTGGGATAATGCTTTGTTGTATCTGCTGATGTTTTTAACATTAACAATTGCAAAAATATCAACATCTGATTCGTTATCATAGTTACCCCTTACATAAGAACCATAAAGTATAATTTTACGAAGTTTATTTCCGAATAATTCCTTCAGTTTAGATTCTAGAACAGGCAAGGCAATGCTCAAGTTTGTGTCTATAGAGTCCAATAAATTCCTCATGATTACTCATTTAAAAGTTAATTATAGTATAATAAATTTAATATAATAAATTATTACATGAATGGTATATTCACTTATTCACCGTTTGAATTATAAAAACGTAGGTATACCGGGTTTAACCGGGAAAGTCCAACCCCCTTCAATTTTCTTAATTTTGCTATTTCTAAGATAATTTTGAGTTTCAGTAATTATATTTGCCAAAAAATCATTATTATCAAGTAAAATCATCCCCTCTGTTGCTATATCTAAAAAAAGAGGATTATGATTTCGGAAATTTGATATAGTTTCTTCCTCTGTAAGCAGTAAAATATCTAATGGTATTAAGGGGAGTACCTTTTTTAAAAGTGCAGATTCTACACCTCTGCGATGTCTTTTGAGCGGTAAACCTGAAGCTGCAACTAACAAATCCATATCGGAATCTTCTGTATAATTGTCTTTTACCCGTGAACCAAATGCCGCAATTCCAATAATATCAAAAGGCAGCTTAGATAGATAAGAATTTTCGGAAATCTTCTTAATTGTTTCTATATCCATGTTCTATTTTTCATTTCATTTATATTTATACTACTCAAGTTGACCGCCTAGTTTTACTCATTTAAAAAATTATTTTTAATATAATATAATAAATTCTTACATGAATGGTTATTATTATTTCCGCTGCAAAACTGGTTTTCAAGCCCGAAGGGCTGATATTATTATAGCCAAATAATTCACACCAGAGAACCGAAACCTCGAAGAGGTGACATAAAAAAACTAGCGTTAGTGACCGTCCCTTTGTTACCAGCTCCGCAGTTAAAGAAAGATCCATTGCAGTTCACTTTAGTGAACTGTTAATGAATAGAAATGTAGTACAAGGCTTTAGCCGCATAAAATATTTTTTAAATCCCGTTTTATCTTGCGGAATTGTAATTCCTTTCCCGCTTGCGGGATTGTAATCTAATCATGTAATCTTGTAATTTTGTAATTTTGTAATTTTAATGTTCAATATCTCAAAGATGGGGTTAAGCCCGAAGGGATTGTAATTTTCTTTACACCGTTATTAAAAGTAATAATTATTTTATAGTCTTTATAATATTCAGCTTCAATTACTCGTTTCATTGATAAAAAATATTTTATTTTGGAAATTAATTAAATGCCTGAAACTTGCATTGTAAAAATAATTGTCTTCATTCAAGATGACAGACGAATTCAAATTATTTGTTTATTATTATACTTTTGATACTACTTTCTTGATTACCTTCTTTTGTTCTTCATGTAATTTCTTTGACTGGGCTTTCCAATATTCTAATTCTTCTTCTCTATTTAATTTCGATATTTTTTTTTGTATAATTCTGGCTGCTCGGTGCTTCATTTCAACACAATCAAATTTTTTATTCATAACTTATCACCTCCAATGGAGAATATATTGATATTTGTTTATAACCCTCTGATATATTTATCGCGTTGTACATTCTTTAACAATGGTTTCTAGAATATGCTTATTTTTTTTCATTATTATATTTTATTGCTCAAAGAGCAATACCTTCATTCTTTGCATCTTGATATATGCGCTTATTTGAACTGAAAGTGTTAATAACAATATCAATTTTCTGCTCACCAAGTATTTCTTCTAATTTACCCAGCATTTTTATTTTTCGTTGAACTATATTTTCCTTTAATCCGGTTTCTATGTATAAATCAATATCGCCGCCTCGTTTTTTATCGTCTACACGACTGCCGAAAAGATATACTTTTACATCATCACCAAAATAAACTTTTGCAATTCTTTTTATTTGCAGAAGATCTTTTTCTTTAATACGCATCTAATTAAATATAGTTTGGTTACAGAGTTTTGACATCGACAAAATTCTTTTAATAATACAAATATAGCAAATATTTTAAATGAATTGCTGTCGTCTATGCCCTGTTTATTGGTGATAATCAGTGAGCCATTATATCATTAACCAATTTATCTACCTGAGGAGATTCAATCTACAGAAGGTAGATGGATTTATCCATTGGTTTCAAGTAATATCCCCACCCCACCCCCTACTCATATTCTATGTTGGAAAAGTGTGCCAGCCAATGAGCCATTATTTCATTAACCAATGGATTTATCCATTGCCCCAAATATTATACCCCTCCAAACCTTCGTCCTTCTTCCGTATTTATATTCCACCCCTTCGGGGTTTTGGATATTAAAGCGATTCATTTATCTATAATAGTATCACACTTTCAGTGTTCAATATCTCAAAGATGGGCTTTAAGCCCGAAGGGCTGGCATTATTAAAAACGAATCCCCATTAACTAGCTTTTTTTGCTTTTAATTTATTTTGTAATAAAGAAGAAGAAAATCTAGATCTGAAACTTGATATTTTATTTGTAATATTGGACAATTCATTATTCATTTTATCCATATTATCCCAGTAATATGCAAACGCCGAATAAATTTGACCCATTGTTAAATATCTATGTTGGAATTGTATCTCTTCAGGACTCCAACCATAAGCTATGTACTCAGAAATAATTTCAATTATTTTTACATTTTTACCTTTAATAAACGGCGTTCCATTATCATCGATATATATATGTTCATACTTCGTTTCAGCCATCAAATTTCCTTCAATTTTCAATCCTAAAATAGTACTTAATTATTCTCGAATCTCTTTGATAAAATTATCTTTTATTTGGTTTACAAGCTAATGTTAAAGATGTCATCTTTTCACTCCTTATTTTGCGTAAGCTGCATACATAAGCCATCCCATTTTTCCGAATATAATTCCACCCCTTCGGGGTTTTGGATGTTAAAGCGATTCATTTATCTATAATAATATCACACTTTCAGTGTTCAATATCTCAAACATGGATTTCAAGCCGGAAAGAACCTGCCTAATTTAGCATCTACTAATCCCGTTTTTACAAACTGTTCATTAAAGAGACTTTTTATTCCTGTATGCTTCGAGGATGACAAACCTTTTAAATAAAGAAGAGCACTAACAGCGTAAAATAATGAATAATAAATTCTATTTACAGACGAATTCAAACTATTTGCATCCAATAAAATTTTTGCATCTGTAAGAGTTTCTTTGGCTTTCTGTCTTCTATATGATAGTAAATCTTTATTATATTTCATATAGTTTTCCCTTCTTCCTGTATATGTTGAAAAAGAGGCATTATACTACCTTTTTGAGAGAACCAGAAGTTTGAAGAATATACAATTATACCAAAAATTACATCATATTCTAATTCTATATCATACGCTACATTAAATATTTCTTCTTCAACTGAATATGTTAAATTAAAAGGAAGAAGCACAAGGATATCAATATCAGATTCTGAATTAAAATCCCCTCGCGCTACAGATCCGAATAAATATAGTTTAATTTCTTCACCGAATCTTATGATAAGCTTTTTTCTTAATTGATCTATAGCAGAATTTATGTTTCCTATATTCACCTATTCACCGTTTGAATGATTATGTTTTGAGATGAAAAATAACTTAATTATCTATTTATTAATTTATTCATTTAATAATTGATTATAAAGCTCTGATTACTTTGAGCTAAGTATGTACTCTATATTTCCAGATAAGGTTTATAATGATAAGAGAAATTCACATAATGATGAATCAACAAGGAATTTTCATTGTTGGATTGGTTTACCCCCGAATATTTCGTGATTTATTGTTATCCTTTGAATCAGATTATCTTCCATAACAACTCTCTTTTATTATAATTTTCTGGTGCTATAAAAATGCAAAAATTCTTTAATATAAGTATTATTTATGGAGATATTGGATGCTGGATGTCATCACGCTTTAATTGTTAATCTTAATTTTGTCTTCGGGGCTGTCCCAAAAGTAATTATTTTTTAAAAAATAGCCAGGTGTGACATTATTGTAGATAAATATAACCTAGATTTTATGCATGACCTTCTGTTTTTTCCAAAGGTTAACACCGGACTTTCAGTCCGGTGATTACTATGCTTCGCACCCCTCCACAACTCCGGACTTTAGTCCGGTAAAGCAGGCATACATCTTAATTTTGTCTTCGCTCCGGAGGAGTGCTATATTATTTTTCAAAGATTGACAATTTAGAATCGATTTTTAATTTTTTGTCATTTTTCCGTATATATTCCACCCCTTCGGGGTTTTGGATGTTAAAGCGATTCATTTATCTATAATAATATCACACTTTCAGTGTTCATCTCAAAGATGGGTTTCAAGCCCGAAGCACAACACAAAATATAAATTCAACCTCTAATAGGCATACATCTTAATTTTGTCTTCGCTCCGGAGGAGCGATATATTTGTAGAAACTGATAAACCAAAAATATCCGCACTCCGGAGGAGTGCTATATTATTTTTCAAAGATTGACAATTTAGAATCGATTTTTAATTTTTTGTCATTTTTCCGTATATATTCCACCCCTTCGGGGTTTTGGATGTTAAAGCGATTCATTTGCCTATAATAATATCACACTTTCAGTGTTCATCTCAAAGATGGGTTTCAAGCCCGAAGGGATTGTAATTCCTGTCCCGCTTGCGGGATTGTAATCATGTAATTCCTGTCCCGCTTACGGGATTGCAATTTTCAAGCCCGAAGGGCTGATATTATTATAGCCAAATAATAAACACCACAGAACCGAAACCTCGAAGAGGTGATACCTTTTGTTACCGGCTCCTCAGTTAAAGAAAGATACAGGAACTACAATCCCGCATGATAAAACGGAATTTAAAAAATATTTTATGTTGCTAAAGCCTTGTTCTACATTTCTATTCATTAACAGTTCACTAAAGTGAACTGCCGCTTGAATATCCTCCTTTTCAAGAAAAGGATACCCTCCCAATATTTCATCTACTGTTGACCCTGCTGCTAACATACCTAATATTAATTATCAAATGAAGTTACCCAAACATATATCAATCCTCCCAACCTCCTCTGTTTTCTCTGCGTCTTCTCTGTTATCTCTGTGGTTCAATACTCCCTACAAACTACTCAATACTTGATAACGTATCATCCGCTTGGGGGATTATAATCTATTATCTTATGTATTATAAGGAAATATTATTATTTTATTAATAATAATTTTTAATGCTTTATGACCAATGATATTTTAATTAAAAAAATAAAAGATTTTCTCTTTGATAATAAAGAAATTGAATTTGCTTTCCTATTCGGTTCTTATGCTATTGGAAAAGAAACACCTTTAAGTGATATTGATATAGCTATTTATCAAAATCAGAATAAATCTAAACATGATCTTCGAAAAACTGAACTTAAAATTGAAATCAATTTAATACTTGAATTTCCCCTAAATAAATTTGATGTACGAAGCCTCAATGATGCTCCAATAATTATAATTGGAAAAATAATTAATGAAGGTAGTCTATTGTTTTTTCATAATGAAAAATTCTACTATGACTATTTAGTGAACATGAGAATGCGGTATTTGGATTATTTATTGGTTTATAATCCTCTTTTTAATTATCGTTATGAGAATTTATTAAATGATAGATAAACAGAGAATAGAAAGTTTATTTTCAGAACTTAATGCATATTTAAAAGATATAAATGAATTAAGCCGTCTATCTGAAAAAGAATATTTAAGCAATAATAAAAATATTTATAGCGGAAGATATCTTTTACAAATCTCCATTGAAACATGTATCAATATTGGCAACCATATTATTTCAAGAGAAAACTTGGGAATTCCTAAAGATTATTCCGATACTTTTAGAATAATGCAAAATAATCATATTATATCCGGCTCATTGCTTGAAAAATTAATATTGATGACTAGATTCCGAAACAGGTTAGTACACCTGTATTGGGATGTCGATGATAATCTTGTATTAGAAATTATGAAGAATGATTACAAAGATTTTAATGAATATAGAACTGCCGTTCTGGAATATTTGAAGAAAATATCATTATCCGATCAAAACACTGCTCAGAATAATGATTAAGAACTCCCTTTTATTATAGCCAAATTATAAACCCCAGAAGAACCAAAACCTCGAAGAAGTGATATAAAAAAACTCTCCGTTGGTAAACGGGGGGGGGTAATAATATTGTCAATAGCTCTTAGTTCAGCAGCAACCCTTTTTTTGTTAGGTAAGATAAAATGTCACTTAAATATTTTTCCAACCGAATCTTTTTTGCAAATAATAAATTCAATTTCTCTGCAGCTTCATTTTTATCTTCTTCATATTCATGTGCAATATCATTTCTTAAATTTTTCAATTCCTTCCATTCTTCATAGTCACTTATTATCTCCAATTGTTCAAGCCTGTTAAATATATCTATCATAGGTTTATTGCTCACTTCCTCACCCAATTCCTCTAGAACTGCATTAAATAATTTTTGACCAATAGAATCCTGCAATTTCGAAAATCGAAAAATAAACTGATCGATATGTTCAACTTCATCATCACTCAGATTAAACACTTTTTCAGGTTTAATAGGCAATTTCGGCTCCATTTTTTCATAGGCACTATTCATTCGTATTGCATGCTTTCTACATTCTTTAACAATGGTTTCTAAAATATATTTATTTTTTTTCATAGTATATTTTATTGCTCAAAGGGCAATACCTTCATTCTTTGCAACTTGATATATGCGCTTATCTGAACGGAAAGTGTTAACAACTATATCAATTTTCTGTTCACCAAGTATTTCTTGTAATTCACCCAGCATTTTTATTTTTCTTTGAACTATATTTTCCTTTAATCCGGTTTCTATATATAAATCAATATCCCCGCCTCTTTTTTTATCGTTTACACGACTGCCGAAAAGATATACCTTTGCATCATCACCAAAATAAACTTTGGCAATTCTTTTTATTTGCAGAAGATCTTCTTCTTTAATTCGCATCTAATTAAATATAGTTTAATTTCATTGGTTACAGGAGTTTTGACATCGACAAAATTCTTTTAATAATACAAATATAGCAAATATTTCAAATGAATTGCTGTCGTCTATGCCCTGTTTATTGGTGATAATCAGTGAGCCATTATATCATTAACCAATTTATCTACCTGAGGAGATTCAATCTACAGAAGGTAGATGGATTTATCCATTGGTTTCAAGTAATATCCCCACCCCACCCCCTACTCATATTCTATGTTGGAAAAGTGTGCCAGCCAATGAGCCATTATTTCATTAACCAATGGATTTATCCATTGCCCCAAATATTATACCCCTACAAACCTTCGTCCTTCTTCCGTATTTATATTCCACCCCTTCGGGGTTTTGGATATTAAAGCGATTCATTTATCTATAATAGTATCACACTTTCAGTGTTCAATATCTCAAAGATGGGCTTTAAGCCCGAAGGGCTGGCATTATTATAGACAAATTATAAACACCTATTATTCAAAGTGGCAGAAAAATGATTTGACTTTTAATTTCCTCTAGGTCTAAAACATTTGCAATAAGTTCAAGATCCTGAATACACCTTCCAATTGTTATATCTATTGGGTGAGCAAAGATTAATCCTGAAAATTCTTTCCCTTCAGTGTGAAACTTTGCAGCTATTGTTAATAAATCACTATCATAAGTAAAAAGCACTCTTTTCATCTCTCCTGCTTTTTCTAGTAATTTATCATCCGAG
This sequence comes from uncultured Bacteroidota bacterium, assembly GCA_963740945.1. GTDB lineage: Bacteria > Bacteroidota > Ignavibacteria > Ignavibacteriales > Ignavibacteriaceae > CAVQBP01. The sequence continues at coordinate 10,669 of CAVUGE010000028.1, forward strand.
AATTGATCAGTACCATCCTCCTGCGCAGTTACTACATCTATTCCCTTTAGTCGTAATCCATTAGTAATCGCCAAAGGAATATGAACATCAAAATAAAAACGAATCCCCATTAACTAGCTTTTTTTGCTTTTAATTTATTTTGTAATAAAGAAGAAGAAAATCTAGATCTGAAACTTGATATTTTATTTGTAATATTGGACAATTCATTATTCATTTTATCCATATTATCCCAGTAATATGCAAACGCCGAATAAATTTGACCCATTGTTAAATATCTATGTTGGAATTGTATCTCTTCAGGACTCCAACCATAAGCTATGTACTCAGAAATAATTTCAATTATTTTTACATTTTTACCTTTAATAAACGGCGTTCCATTATCATCGATATATATATGTTCATACTTTGTTTCAGCCATCAAATTTTCCTTCAATTTTCAATCCTAAAATAGTACTTAATTATTCGAATATCAATTAGATAAAGAAGGATTTACCGGTTGAACGACTAGCCTACATTTATACTGTCTCATGAATAATTATTCCTTTACACCCGCGGACCGAAACCTCGAAGAGGTGATATAAAAAAACTAAGTGTTAGTAATTGTCCCTTTGTTACCAGCTCCGCAGTTAAAGAAAGATCCATTGCAGTTCACTTTAGTGAACTGTTATTGAATAGAAATGTAGAACAAGGCTTTAGCCGCATAAAATATTTTTTAAATCCCGTTTTATCTTGCGGAATTGTAATTCCCGTCCCGCTTGCGGGATTGTAATCTAATCATGTAATCTTGTAATTTTGTAATTTTGTAATTTTGTAATTTTGTAATTTTGTAATTTTAATGTTCAATATCTCAAAGATGGGGTTAAGCCCGAAGGGATTGTAATTTTCTTTACACCGTTATTAAAAGTAATAATTATTTTATAGTCTTTATAATATTCAGCTTCAATTACTCGTTTCATTGATAAAAAATATTTTATTTTGGAAATTAATTAAATGCCTGAAACTTGCATTGTAAAAATAATTGTCTTCATTCAAGATGACAGACGAATTCAAATTATTTGTTTATTATTATACTTTTGATACTACTTTCTTGATTACCTTCTTTTGTTCTTCATGTAATTTCTTTGACTGGGCTTTCCAATATTCTAATTCTTCTTCTCTATTTAATTTCGATATTTTTTTTTGTATAATTCTGGCTGCTCGGTGCTTCATTTCAACACAATCAAATTTTTTATTCATAACTTATTACCTCCAATGGAGAATATATTGATATTTGTTTATAACCCTCTGATATATTTATCGCGTTGTACATTCTTTAACAATGGTTTCTAGAATATGCTTATTTTTTTTCATTATTATATTTTATTGCTCAAAGAGCAATACCTTCATTCTTTGCAACTTGATATATGCGCTTATTTGAACTGAAAGTGTTAATAACAATATCAATTTTCTGTTCACCAAGTATTTCTTGTAATTTACCCAGCATTTTTATTTTTCTTTGAATTATATTTTCCTTTAATCCGGTTTCTATATATAAATCAATATCGCCGCCCCGTTTTTTATCGTCTACACGACTGCCGAAAAGATACACTTTTACATCATCACCAAAATAAACTTTTGCAATTCTCTTTATTTGCAGAAGATCTTCTTCTTTAATACGCATCTAATTAAATATAGCTTGGTTACAGAGTTTTGACATCGACAAAATTCTTTTAATAATACAAATATAGCAAATATTTTAAATGAATGCGGTTTATCTTTATCTCAAAGATGGGTTTCAAGCCCGAAGGGCTGGATAATTATAGCCAATTTATAAACACCGGAGAACCAAAACCTAGAAGAGGTGATATAAAAAAATGTAGCATTAGTAACGATCCCTTTGTTACCAGCTCCGCAGTTAGAAAGATCCATTGCAGTTCACTTTAGTGAACTGCAATGGATTAAGAAATTTTACTTTTTGTTTTATTCTCCTCCTAATCTCTTGGCAGTTTCGATTATCTCATCTGAAAACCAATAACCTTTTTCTCTCATCAATTTTAAAATTACGGATATATTTTCAATTAGTTTTTTATTTTTAGCTATAACTAGCAATCCAATTGTTCCACTAACATGAATATTCATTTTTTTTGCAGCATTTCTTCCTGCTTTATCATCTATAAGTAGAACTGCCCTATCCTTATTTTTATATGCAAGTTCAATTACCTGTTTTTCTCCGGCACCAAGTTCTTTTAACATATTTTCAATTTCCGGAAAGGAATCTATTTCTTCTATTTTAATAAAATCTTTTAATGCATACTCAATTTCATCTGCTTCTTCCCCTGTTTTAGCCATTAGCTCTTTATAAACAACAGAAGTAATATTAACTTTTTCAAATAATGATTTCAGTAAATTAAGATGCTTAACCTTTGCAAGCGCAATAATAGGTCCTGTATCGCTTATTATAGTCACTTACTTTTATCCTTTAATGTCTCAATATCATGTATTAATTCTTTTTCTATTTCATCTTCAGAATAATTAAAGATACTCACTTTATATTTTCCGCAAGTTTCAAGAAACTCTACACGGGATATTCCAACAAATTCGGCCGCTTTCCCTGAGGACAATTTTCCCAGTTCAAACATTTTTAAGGCCGCCATTAACCTGATATGATCTTCAAGCTCTTCTTTTGTGAGATGAATAGCACTTTCAAATCCTGCCGGATATTTTATAATTATTTCAGACATACAAACTCCTTATTAAATATCTATCTTTCCTTTGCTAATTTAATAAATTATTACATGAATGGTTATTATTTGTGCTGGGAAAACTCCAGGTATCCATGAGCCGGAGGTGATATACTATTTTACTTTAGTAAATTGTGATTTTTTAGAGGATTTTTCAGCAATCGGTTTCCCGATTTTATAAAGACTATCAGGGGAGAAATCAGCTCCATTCGGCCAGACTATTGTGTGTATATCCCTATAATATCACACTTTCAGTGTTCATTTTTAAGATTGGTTTCAAGCCCGAAGGGCTGATATTATTATAGCCAAATTATAAACACCGAAAATCAAAACCTCCAAGAGGTGATATAAAAAAACTCAGGATGAGGTATATAAATAATCTATGAAAAAGAATATTTCTTACTTGTATTTTGATCTTGCTTCCTTTATTACTAACTCGCTATCAATAAGTGTTTTATTAGCATCACCTATTTGGTTGTATCTGTCTAACGCTTCATTCACCCAAATTTCATCTATATTTTCTGTTTCATCACTTTCGAGACTCTCTAAAAGTTTATAGCTAATAGACGCTTTTTCTTTTGGTGATAACTTAAGTAATTCTGCTTCTAGCGCCAGGACTCCAACCATAAGCAATGTACTCAGAAATAATTTCAATTATTTTTACATTTTTACCTTTAATAAACGGCGTTCCATTATCATCGATATATATATGTTCATACTTCGTTTCAGCCATCAAATTTCCTTCAATTTTCAATCCTAAAATAGTACTTAATTATTCTCGAATCTCTTTGATAAAATTATCTTTTATTTGGTTTACAAGCTAATGTTAAAGATGTCATCTTTTCACTCCTTATTTTGCGTAAGCTGCATACATAAGCCATCCCATTTTTCCGAATATAATTCCACCCCTTCGGGGTTTTGGATGTTAAAGCGATTCATTTATCTATAATAATATCACACTTTCAGTGTTCAATATCTCAAACATGGATTTCAAGCCGGAAAGAACCTGCCTAATTTAGCATCTACTAATCCCGTTTTTACAAACTGTTCATTAAAGAGACTTTTTATTCCTGTATGCTTCGAGGATGACAAACCTTTTAAATAAAGAAGAGCACTAACAGCGTAAAATAATGAATAATAAATTCTATTTACAGACGAATTCAAACTATTTGCATCCAATAAAATTTTTGCATCTGTAAGAGTTTCTTTGGCCTTCTTTCTTCTATATAATAGTAAATCTTTATTATACTTCATATAGTTTTCCCTTCTTCCCGTATACGTTGAAAAAGAGGCATTATACTACCTTTTTGAGAGAACCAAAAGTTTGAAGAATATACAATTATACCGAAAATTACATCATATTCTAATTCTATATCATATGCTATATTAAAAATTTCTTCTTCAAGGTGTGACATTATTATAGATAAATATAACCTAGATTTTATCCATGACCTTCTGTTTTTTCCAAAGGTTAACACCGTGGCTTTAGCCCGGTGTCCGCTGGAAGAGACAAATTTTTTGAACATCTTGAAGGGGGTAATAATACTGATTAGATGATTAGATTGAGATACTATTTCACTTTAGTAAGTTGTGATTTTTTAGGGGTTTTTACAGCAATCGCTTTCCCCATTTTATAAAGACTATCGGGGGAGAAATCAGCTCCATTTGGCCAGACTATTGTGTGAATATCCCTATCAACCCTAAACTGTTTAAAAAGGTTTTTATCTTTTAACGGTTCAAACATGGTTCCCCATAGATCATGTTCCATATTAACCATTTTCTTTACACCATTATTAAAAGTAATAATTATTTTATAATCTTTATAATATTCAGCTGCTGTTACACGTTTCATATTATCCTATAATAAAGGTTCAATTTTTCTAAGTGATTCGTTTTTAACCGCTAATTTCCAATTTGTATCTAATTCCTTAATATGTATTTTTGCCCACTCCACTTCATCAAATGACCATAAATGACAACTGAATGATTATCGAATGACTACAAATGACCATTAAATGACCAATGACTGCCGTATCCTTCATCATTCATCCATTCCATCTTACCTCCGCTTGATAATTACCCTGAAATTTATCTCACCCGGATTCGAAGAAATCAATTTAATTTCACCGTTATGCCTTTCAATTATCTCCCGTGCAATAGCCATACCTAATCCGCATTCATCTATTGTAGCAGCGGAAAAGAGCGCAGAAATATCCTTTATGCTTTCAATCCTGCAGCCTCTGCATATGATATTGATAGAACAATCCGCATCATTGTAATTAGAAGAAATTTCGATAACACCATTTTCATTAATCGCAGATATTAAATTTTCAATTAAAAGAATAAATACCGATTTGAGCTTTTGAACATCACCTGAAATTTTATGACTCTGAATATTATTGATAAATTTAATTCCTTTTTCCTTTAATTGGGGCATAAAAATATTTTTAATACATTCAATAAATTCGGGAACGTAAATTTGTGAGAATGATAGTTCTCCCTGTACGGAATAGCCCAAAATATGCTTAAGCAGGTTAAGCAGCCTGGTAATCTCACTTTGCACAACTGATAATGATTGTTTTACGGGACCATCCGCATCATATTTCCTAAGAAGAGTATCAATATGTATTTTTATCGCCGATAAGGGGGATTTAATTTCGTGGGACAAATATGATATCATTGCGGAAAGGCAATTATCATTATTATGAAGCCCTCCTTCAATACTTTGCAATGCGGTCATATCCTCGCTAAAGCTCATCAGTTGAGTGATATTACCATCCTCATCTTTCACCGGTGAAATAACTCCAAATTCTTTATAAAGCTCCCCGTTCTTTTTTTTATTTATTATTTCACCTTTCCAGACTTTCCCTGAAAGTACTGTTTCCCATATACATTTGTATTCTTCCTGATCAACCACTCCCGAATTTAATATATCCGGGGTTTTTCCTGCTGCATCCTCAGGCTTGTACCCTGTTAATTCGGTAAACTTAGGATTTACATAATTAATTCTCCCTTCAACATCGGTAATTAAGATAGATAAAGGATTTTGTTCTACAACAGATTTAAAAATGTCATTCATACTAATTACCCGGAATTATTTTTAATTAACTCAAACGTGAGGCTCACTTCAGAGGTGAGCCTCACTTTTTAGCTAATGTTACGCACACATGTTTTTAATTTTACCCTGGTTAAAAGAAATGACAGCTTACTTTTTAAATCTAAAGAGACGGTAACAGAAAAAAGTTCGTTACAATCAAAAATAACAGCAGATAATTAGAAAAGTTATAATACCGGTTTTGTAACAACTTCACCTTTGCCTATTAAGGCTGCATACAAAATAATGTGTACATTGCTATGTAATAAATTTATTCTAATTATGCAATATTATTAATATTATTAATTCATTTTTTTATTCCATTGCCGTTGGATTTAATCCAACGGAGAATTCTGATACAAAGCTTATCACCAGACTTCCAGTCCGTCCCCTTTTACTTTAATTATCATACTCCTTAAAAAGTCGGATACTAAAATTGAAATCCCTTATTCCTTATTCCTCTTCAAGCCCGAAGGGCTGATATTATTATAGCCAATTAAATTCAAAAAAGAACCGGAACCTCGAAGAGGTGACATTTTCCCCCAACTATGAATTACAAATAATGACCATCGAATGACTACGAATGACACTGAATGACTACCGAATGACTACGAATGACCATTAAATGACATGAAACCCTTAAAAATTGATATTCCAAATAAGCCTTAAATATATCCCACATACGCTCCATCTATGCTCCACCTACGCTCCACCTACGCTTTACTTTAATTATCATACTTCTTAAAAAGTCTGAATGCTAAAATTGAAATCCCTTATCCCTTATTCCTCTTCAAGCCCGAAGGGCTGATATTATTATAGCCAATTAAATTCAAAAAAGAACCGAAACCTCGAAGAGGTGACATTTTCTCCCCTAACTATGAATTACAAAATAATGACCACCGAATGACCATCATTTCACCATTCCATCATTCATTCATCCAATCATCCAATCCCTTCCATTCATCCATTCATCCATTCATTCATTCATTCCAATCGCTCACAAATCCATTCATCCATTCATCCATTCATCCATCATCCAATCATCCAATCCCTCCATTCATTCCATCATTGTTATCATTCCCAATTAGAATGTATTATAATAATACACCTTTCACCCCCCTGTTTTAATTAATTACTAAATCAAGAATAAAAAATCCAAAATAATTTTACCTTATTTTTCTGTATATTCATTCAAAAACATCATTTTTTAAGCAATCCGGCTAAGTTATGGTGAGAATTGCCCTGTTAGATTATCCATGTCTATGCAAATCTGCACGGTTTTTGAATTTCAAAGTCAGCTATAGAATTTGCAAAAAAATCTTGCTGTAATATTTCTATAAATAAAAATGAATCAAATACTAATTAAAAAAGAATTTGAAGTTAAAAAGTCAAAAACAGACCATGATAAACTATTAAATGCAGAAGGGGAAATAAAATGTAGTTCCCCCCAAAAGTTAATATGATTTTTTAAGCAGCGATAAAAACGGAGTACATGAATTGAATAAGATCTTAATTATTGATGATGATAAATCGATAAGAGACACATTAAACATCTTTCTTTCCGAAATCAATTTCAAAATACTGTTGGCAGAAGACGGAGAAGAAGGATTAGAAATATTTGAAAAGGAACACCCTGTATTAATAGTATGTGATATCAAACTGCCTAAATTAAACGGACTCGACGTTCTTAAAAAAGTGACCTCTTCTGATTCCAGCGTACCCGTAATAATAATGACAGCTTACGGAGATGGTAGATCAACAATCAACGCAATTCAATTGGGAGCTTATGATTATGTTGAAAAGCCCCTGGATGTAGACCGGCTGATTGTAATAATAAAACGAGCACTGGAAGAGAAAAAGATAAGCGAACATCTGGAAATAACTATTTCTAAGGGAAGTGAAGCTTATCAGATAGAAAATAGTCTGATTGGTAAAACCCTTGTAATGAAAGAAGTATTGAAGAAGATAGGAAAGGTTTCATCAAACAAGGTTAGTGTATTAGTAACAGGCGAAAGTGGTACGGGAAAAGAATTAATCACTAAAATAATTCATTACTCGGGGATAACAAAAAGTCACCCTTTTATAGCCGTTAACTGCACTGCACTTAGTGAAACTTTACTTGAGAGTGAACTATTCGGCCATGTAAGAGGTGCATTTACTGGAGCCGTAAAGGATAAGAAAGGGAAATTTGAATTAGCCGGCGAAGGAACCATATTTTTAGATGAAATTTCTGAAATCTCACCAAACCTTCAGGTAAAACTTCTAAGAGTTTTGCAGGAAAAAGAATTTGAAAGAGTTGGTGGTGAAGTCAGTATCCCGATGACGGCAAGAATCGTCACCGCAACAAATAAAAACCTTGAAGAGCTCGTCGAACAGGGAAAATTCCGGGAAGATCTGTATTATAGACTAAAGGTCTTTACTATAGATGTGCCTCCGCTTAGAGAAAGAAAAAACGATATACCCGTTCTCGTAATCCATCTTCTGAAAAAAATAAATAAAGAGCTTCATAAAGAAGTGCGTAAAATACCGACAGAAGTAATGGAAATGATTCAGAATTATGAATGGATCGGTAACGTTAGAGAACTGGAAAATACTTTAATGCAGGCAGTGGTTCTGGCAAAAGGTGAAGTGCTGGAAAAAGATAATTTATTATTAAGACATAAAAACAACGGTAATGGTAATGGTAAATATAACCCGCATAATCTAAGCCTGGAAGAAGTTGAAAAAGTCCATATTAAGCATGTGCTCGATAAAGTAAATTGGGATAAAAAAGAAGCCGCAGAATTATTACAAATCTCACGACAAACTCTCTACAACAAAATAAAAACTTTTTCCCTAGAAAAATCTTTATAAAATCTTATATCCCCTTCTAAAACAAAGGTTAACACCGGACTTCCAGTCCGGTGAGCATTCGCAATCCTCGATATAACCCTTACCAGACTTTAGTCTGGTGCCTCCCCCTCAGATATATTGCCGCGTGCTTTAGCTCGCGGATTGCAATCCTGTAATCCCTGTCCCGCTTGCGGATTGTAATCTTCTTGTAATTTTGTAATTTTGTAATCCCTGTCCCGCTTGCGGATTATAATCCTATCCTGTCCAATTTTTATAATCCCCCCTGTCCAAATTTTTGACTCTTTTTAATTTTTAATCCTATAATCTCAATTTATACCGCATAATCAAAGCTTCCTTACCCGGCATGATAGTTGGCTTTATTGAACTCACCGAAGAGGGATCTTTTAATTTATTATAAGGGAACTATCTTTTGCACAATATCAAAAGCATGAATCAAGATACTCTGGATGCAATTGAAGGTTTACTAATATTTGATATAGGCAATAAAGTATTTTGCGCCGATACAATAAATCTTGATGCTATTATTAAAATAAATGATATAAGATTTAATTATAAAAATAACTTCAAAAATGAAGTATACTATGAGGGACAGTCATTCAGAATTATAGATATAAATGAAACATTAAAAATCCCGATGACCGGATTTACAAACAATTCGAGAATAATTCTTTTTGAAACCCTAGGTAAAATGTTCGGTTTTATGGTTGATAAAATAATTGAAATTGTTACGACCGATTCAATATTTCGGAAAAAGTATCTTAAGCTGATACCAACAATTAATGAGAAATATATCAGCGGAGAATTATCTCTTCAAAAAAGAAATATTTCTCTCCTTGATCTGGAAAGAATAAGCAGTGAATTGAAAACTCTTAAGAAGTTTCACTATCATATAAAAACAGCTGAACTTTAATTTTAGTTCATTAACTGAAGTTACATAAACATTGTCATTCTGAACGGAACGAAGTGGAGTGAAGAATCTCATAATTAAAAATTTTAATAAAATAATTTACATTTATTTAATTTCTATAATGATTGTCGCTCTAAATCCCATAAAAACTTATTCTCAAAATGGAGAGTATAATTCAAGTTCAAAAGATGATTCCGTTTATGCACGGAACAATCCCGGTTCTGAAAGCCTTGGTATAGGTGATTTAATTATCGATCATACGCAAAGTAAATGGGGGAAAGATTTTGTAGACCTTTTCAATAAAAACTGGAATCCTCCGGATAATATCGGTGATTACACTATTATAATTGAGGAAAAACCTCTTCCGAGATTCGGAACGGTAATTTTAATTAAGATTAACGGCAATTACATTTTTCAAAAATTCATCCAGCCAAGATATGAAACCATTAAGATGAATGCTGAGCAGGGTACACAGTATGCCTTTTCATACCTTGTAAATTACGAACAGATACAGAAAGATCTGCAGGGTGAAGATTTGAAAGGGACGGGAATTTATTGATATTTAATATTTGAGGGAAACAAATGAAACGTTCTATTTTCTATTTTCTATTTTCATTACTCCTATTATTTATTGGCAGCAAAAATATATTTGCACAGCAGCTTGTTTATACGCCGGTAAATCCAAACTTTGGCGGGTATTATTATAATGGAACCCAGTTATTAGCAGAAGCTCAGGCTGAAAAAAAATTCACTGCCAGCTCTTCGTCTGCATATAATCCATATAGTAATAATCCGCTGGATAATTTCCAGTCCACCCTTAATAATGCAATCTTGAGTCAGCTTTCTCAAAAAATTATTTCACAGGTATTCGGAGAAAATACTTTAAATAAAGGGCACTATGAGTTTGGAAATTATAATGTGGATATAAATCCGCAAAATGACGGTATCCATATAAATATTCAGGATAATAGTAACGGAGGCCAAACAAGTGTCATCGTCCCCTTTTATTAAAACCCATGAGGATGACCCAAAATCATATGTCATCCCTTGGAAGATTGCCATTAAAAAGAATTTATAACACCGAAGGTGTGATATTATTGTAGATAATATATGATAGAAGTAATACACAAAACCCGGAACGGGTGAAATAAATAATATTATTTTTTGTTCATTCTCAATATCAATATAAGAGAATACTATATGCATAAATCCCAGGTTATACTTGTTACGTTATTGGCAATAATTACATTTCAGATTTTAAATGGCTGCGCAGCCCTCGAACCTTTCCGTACTTCAAATGCTACCTGCAGGACCAAGAACCTCAATGGATCAGGCATTAAGTGAATTGCCGTTACCAAATGAACCTGTAGTAGCCGCTATATATACTTTCAGAGATCAAACCGGGCAATATAAAATCTCTAGTACCGGTTCAAGTTTTTCTACAGCCGTTACTCAGGGAGCAACCTCTATTTTAATTAAAGCTCTTGAAGATTCACACTGGTTTATACCAATTGAAAGAGAAGGTCTGTCCGATCTCTTAAATGAAAGGAAAATAATCCGCTCAAGCAGAGAAAATTATCTTGGTTCGGACGGTAAAAAACTCCCCGATTTACCCCCCTTATTATATGCAGGTATAATACTCGAAGGTGGTATTATTTCTTATGATGCAAATGTTTTAACCGGCGGAGAAGGTATTAAATATTTAGGTATAAGTGCTTCAGGACAGTATCACCAGGATAGGGTAACCGTATATCTTAGAGCAACTTCAACCCAGAACGGAAGAATATTGAAAACAGTTTATTCTTCCAAAACCGTTTTATCTCAGGAAATAGATGGAGGAGTTTACAAGTTTGTTGCTCTTAATCAATTACTCGAAGGAGAAATAGGTTTCACCTACAATGAACCGGTAAATATTGCAGTCACTGAAGCAATTCAAAAAGCTGTGCAGAGTATGGTAATTGAAGGTGTAAAAGATGGGCTATGGCAGTTAAAGAACCCTGCCGATAGTGCAAGCTTCTCCTTTACAAATTATATAAAGGAATCTAATGAAAATCTGAATGTAGATTTTATGGGACGTCCTATTTCTGAAACAAAAGGGAAATATACTATTGGAATAAATGCAGGCGGGATGCTCTATTCCGGTGATTATTCGAATTCCGAAATAAATGTCGCTGCAGGTTTGAAGTTTAGATATGCAACTTCATCTAATTTTTCCCTGGAGCTGAGCCTCGCAAGAGGAACTTTATCTGCTCAGAATTCATTTAAAACAGAATTTAGTTACGCTGATATCAGAGGTGTTTATTATTTTCTTTCAGGCTTTAATGTTTCTCCCTATTTTCTATTTGGAGGAGGAGTAGTATCGCGAGAAAGAATTAATAGTTCAACACCTTCCTACCCCATTACCTTAAGTTATACTAATTATGCTTCTTTTGTCTGGGGCGGCGGCATTGAATACAGAGTAAGTAAACTCATAGGAGTAAACTTCGAGCTTAATAACCATTATATATTAAATGACAAATTAGACAACCTGGTAAATGGGAAATACTACGATTATTTCTGGAACGGAAATTTAGGATTGAACTTCTATTTCTGATAAAAATTAACCCCGGGATTCATCCCGGGGTAATTTAAACCAAAAGCTTATACTTAACGGTGTTAATAAATTTTCTTTAATAATTATCAGGGGATGAAAGGAGGGCAGAAATCTTTTAATCTTGCAATTTTGTAATCTTTCAATCTTGTAATCTTGCAATCTTGCAATCTTTCAATCTTGTAATCTTTAAAAAAGGAGGTAAACACAAATAAAAAAAATTTTTATGCACTACAGTTCCGGCAGAATATAATGCATAAAAAAGGCAGCGAAAGAGCTCATCTAAACTATACATAGTATAGAATAGATCACGCAGAACTCCAACGCCGCCACAAGCTTAAATTCTTCTGTTAAATTAAATAATAAATATTTAATTATAAACAGGGGAAGAAATTGCCGGCAGATGCTTGAAAAGATTAAAATTTATTCTTTCATACATTCTGAAACGCTTTGTTAAAACTATTTTTTAATATTTATAAAGGACTTAAAATGAAAAAGTTATTTGCAATAACAGTTGCTGTTGTTTTTTTAGTCGGCTTTACATTTGCACAGAATACATCAACAGTAACTGAAAATGGTAATTTCAATACTCATGTGGTAGATCAAACCGGGTCCAATACATCTACTATAACACAAACTACTGGTTTAAATGCCAAAAATAATCATGCTTTTGTAACTCAAAATGGTGTAGATAATACCGCTGAACAAACCCAATATCAGCAACCAGGTATTACTGCTCCACAAAATGTCACAATTAATCAATTAGGAGACAATAATACTGCAACTCAGTTACAAGGCTTTGGTTATACCGGATATAATGATGCAACAATTACTCAATCAAGCAATTCAAACATTGGTTGGCAAAAACAAGATGGCTATAATATGACAGCGACTATATCACAAAGTGTTGGTGATGATAATAATGCCAATCAAACTCAAAATGGATCACATCAAACTGCCAGTTCTACACAAATGGGGGGATTGAATAATTCTACGCAGACTCAAAGTGGCATTAATCATCATGCAACAATTACTCAACAAGGAAATTCAGATTTAGCAACACAAACACAAAGTGGTGGAACATATTATAGTGGACCTGATAATGGTCATACAGCGATCATCGAGCAAGTATTTGGGGATGGTAATAAAGCATATCAAACTGAAAGCGGACATTCTAATAACTATGCTAAAATAAGACAAGAAGGCAGCGCAAATACTTCAACTCAGACTGTTGATGGTTCATATAATAACGCACAGCTAGTTTTTTCAGGGAATTCGAATACAAGTACTCAGACTCAAACCGGCAATAGCAACTTTTCCTATGACGGAGCTTCATATAATGTGCATAACAATTCAATGACAAGTACTCAAATTGGTGACAACAATACAGTTAATAGTAGAATTAGAGGTACGGGAACAGCAGCAAGTGATAATAATATTGTTGCAGATTATCAGGAGGGTAATGGTAATAAATCCTTTAATTGGGTCGAAGGAAATAGTAATAATATAAATGTAAATCAAACAGGCGATATGAATATTTCAGGGACTGGAAATGTTCCTGGTTCTTTTGGTGTATACCAGATAGGCGATAATAATTCCGCAGCTGTAACACAAGCGGGAACTGGTTTCAACCATAGTCAGGTTAGTCAAATAGGTAATAATAATACAGGAACTGTTGACCAACATTGATTAGTTCATTATAAATGCTTTAATCCTACAGGAATAATTACATTCCTGTAGGAAAATAATTAACGATTTAATTTTAAATAAATAAATAGGTACAAATCTAGTTACTGATGTTATCTTAAAGATTTCATTTAAAATTAGAAAATAACAACAATAGCAGACAAAAGAGCATAATATGAAACCTTCTTATTTTAAAATAATCTATTTGATTTTATGCATATCTGGAATTATTCAAGCACAGAATGAAAATATTAATAGCATAAATAGTTCATACAAGAATTTAATTCCTCTCACTCTTCAACAAATTGCAAATAATGTTGGTCAAAAAACACTATTTTCAATAGTAACAAACCAGGCAAGTATAGAGCAGATAGGATACTATAATAATGCTGCTATTACTCAAAATTTAGGTGGGGACATAAGCTCAAATTTTGCTTCAATTATACAAAACAGTAATAGTAATACAGCCAGTATTACTCAAACTGGCAATGGAAACACCAATTCAATTTCTCAGACTGGTAATGGTAATGAAGCAATTGAGTATGTAGATGGTAATAATAATACCACAAATATAGTTCAAATGGGAAATAATAATTTTTCATCAGAGAATGTTACTGCAGATAGCAGAAACTTTATTATTACTCAGCAAGGGGATAATAATACGTTACTGAAATACGATAATGGGCAAAGTCCGAAAGCCTTAATAATTTCACAGAAAGGCAATGGAATGCGTCTTATAATCGCTGGTAATGGTGTATTAAAATAACTGATAAGTATTAGTTTTGAGCTTTCATTAACACCGGGATTAATCCCGGTGTTAACCTTAAAAAACAGAATATATGAACCGTTTTAACGGTTTATTCAAACTGAATGTCAATGTTCTTTAATTATTTAAATAAATAAGGATGAATTAAACAGGGGTATCTTTCCTGATTCATTCTAATCTTTTCAAGAGTTTAAAGGTATTATAATCATGAAAAAATTAATTTCAATAATCACTACTGCCATTTTTATAACAGGCTTGACTTTTGCTCAATCTAACTCAACAAACCTGGAACAGGTAGGAACATCTGCTAACTACCTCACTAATAATGCAGCAGGATGGCGGCCAAAATATCGTTACCGGTCCTTCACCTTATAACCATGCTTATCAGTCCACTAAAGATGGCTCAAATTCCTTTACTGTTCATCAGTCTTTAGGGACAAACATGTATAACTATATCAATATGTACCAGGTAACTACTGGCAAAGATAATATCTTTGATGCCACTCAAACTAATCCGGGCTCAGATATACTTTACAGTTATCAAAATTCAGATCCCGATAACAGCGTAGTTTCATTGCAGACCGGAAACGGTGGGTATAACAAAGCTATGAACCTCCAAAATTCCACAACCGGTGCAAACTCATTCTCACTTACTCAAGTAAATACATTGTCTTCAGGCTCAGGACACACCAATTATGCCGGTGTAAATCAAGCAGCTAATGGTGATAACTATGCTAAGATTGAACAGAACGGAACGGATAATGTATTGGAAAATTGTGATAATACTCCTGCTCCTATACCTTATACATGGAGTGATTTCGGAGCAGCTCAAACTTCATCCAATGGAGATAATTCACTGACATTAACTCAAACCGGTTCGGGAAAAACAGCCGGATTACACCAGGAAGCTATCGGTGATAATACTGCTTCCATTATTCAAAATAGTACCGGTACCGATATGGCAGCTTCTTACCAGCTTTCAACAGGGAGTTATAACACTTTGAATATAATACAAAGCGGTGCCACTAATAATTCATCACAGCTTCTCCAAACAGGTCCCGGTTTGAATACCGGAACTATTTATCAGCATTGATTCATTTAATAAAGGAATTATAAAACTTGAAGAGGTTTTATTTAATTATTGTCATTATTATCTCTATTTCTGATTATTCTTTTTCTCAGAATTCAGCAGATGTATATACTTTTGGATATAATGACAAGACTTCAGTTATACAGATTGGAAGTAATAAGGCGACTATTGATATGAATTCTGTAGATTTTAGCAGCGCATCCCAGATCCAGAATGGCAATGGTAATATTGTTCAAATTGAACAGACAACTTATTTTTGGAAAACGGGCGGCAATTCGGATCATAATATCGCCGCACAGAAACAACTCGGGAATAATAATTATGCTAGGATTATGCAAAATCCTGATCCGGATTTAGGCAATAATATGATTAATCAATATCAAAATGGGAATTTGAATAAATTAAATGCTTCCCAGTTTACCGTAAATAGCCAAATCGTCCAAAATCAAACTGGAATAAAAAATGATGCACTGAGCTATCAGGTTGGATTCAATGGATATATAAAACAGGATCAAACCGGCAATGAAAATATTGCTATCGTAGATGAACAAGGTGGAGGCGGCCGCATTGAGGGAAATATTGCTTTGCAAACTCAGAATGGTGATCGGAATAAATCGGAAATATCTCAATATGGTTCTGGTGGAATTAAATCTGCACAAGGTAATAAAGCTTATATAATTCAGGAAGGCAATGATAACTGGGCAGGTGAAGGATTTTTTAGTAATGGATTATTCGGCATTTATCAGCAAGGAAATAATAATACAACAACCGTATACCAGAAGAATAATTCAAATAAATCGCAGGTTCTCCAATATGGTAATGAAAATGAAGTTCACGTAATTCAAAATGGTACTGCATGCTCAAATTCCTCGGGAGATTATGTTAATAAATCTTCTGTAACTCAATCAGGTAATAACAATAGTTGTACGGTAAATCAAACTTATAATAATTAGTAAGAGATAAAAATGAGAATACAAATAATTTTAGCTTTGTTTATAATGCTGGCGATAACTTCATGTAATGAAAATACTGTCGAACCTGTCCTTTTTGGAAATATTTCAGGTACTGTTTATAGCCCGGATGGTAAAACCGGCGTTTCGGGAGTCAGTATAACAACAAATCCCCCTTCCAGTGCAATAGTCACAGATAATTCAGGAGAGTTCTCAATACAAAGTATCCCTGTGGGAGATTATTCCGTTTCTGCCGGTAAATCAGGCTATGATAAATCAACGGTATCAATTTCTGTGGTAAGCGGGAAAACAGCCAAAGCTGTTATATTCTTAACTACTAGCTCAGGAAATGCGGCAAGTGTACCAGTTAATCCTTCACCCGCTAATCAAGCCATAAACCAACCAATATCTCTTACTCTTTCCTGGCACAATAACATCTCGCAGAGATTTATGCAGGATACGACTTACTTCAATGTTTATTTGTTCGAATCCGGTTCAGCTAATAAAAAATTAATTGCTTCCGGTATTACAGATACAAGTACAACAGTTTCTGATTTAAAATTTAACACTACATATTATTGGCAGGTTACTGCTAAAGGCAGCGATACATTAAAAGTAAATAGTGAAATCTGGAGCTTTATCACTTTACCTGTCCCTAATAATCAATTTGTATTTTCCAGAATGGTAAACGGCAATTACCAGGTCTTCTCATCAGACAGCTCATCAATAAATACAATTCAATTAACAAATGATAATAATCGTAACTGGTGGCCCCGTTTTAATCCAAAACATTCTAAAATAGCTTTTACCTCTAATGGAACTGTTGAGCCCCAAATCTATACTGTAAATCCGGATGGCACCGGTAAATTCCAGGTCACTAATATTGGGGTAACCGGTTATAGTAACTATGGAATAGGATTCTGCTGGGCACCCGATGGTTATAACATTTTATATAGTCACAATGATAAACTCTATAGAATTGGTTCTGACGGCTCTAATTTAACACTTATCGCGTCTGCTCCGGCAGGAAGAAATTTCCGTGAATGCGGATATTCACCTGATGGGAGTAAAATTGTTGTCCTTGCAATTGGTTCAAATACTTATGATTCGGAAATTTATACTATGAATTCAGATGGAAGCAGCATGAGTTTACTGGTTGATAACTCAGCCGGTGCAGCAGCAAGCCCTTCCTTTTCAATAGACGGACAAAAAGTTTTATATACACATGATATTTCCGGCAATCAAAGCGATGATGGAAGAATCCTTGATTCGCATATTTTTGAAATTAACTTGAATACAAAATCGGTTGTTGATCTATCTATTAATCATACAACTAATGAGGATAACAAACCAAACGGCACAAATGATTTGAATGCAAAATATTCATCCAATGGTGCCTATATAATATTTGAAAACGGTTCAAATACCCTTAACTCAACTAAAGATATTTGGGTAATGAATTCAGATGGCTCTAACCGGCATAAAATAATTTCAAACGGTATAATGCCCGACTGGAAAGAATAATAAGATTTTGTGTAAATCCTTATCGTTAGTCATCTGATTGTCATTCAATTGTTCCATCTTCACTAAGGCTTCCCGCTACACTTGCATTACGCGGGACAGAATGCCGAATAGGCATTCAACGGTTCGTTCCTTTAATTCTTTTTCAAGCCCGAAGGGCTGACATTATTATAGCCAAATTATATACACCAGAGAACCAAAACCTCGAAGAGGTGACATAAAAAACTCAGCGTTAATGACGATCCTTTCGATAGCCGTTTGTTAGGGGGATTTTCTCAAAGGTTAACACCGTGGCTTTAGCCCGGTGTCCTCCATCTTCCCATCAAATGACAACCGAATGACTACAAATGACCATTGAATGTCTAATGACTTCCCAATCCCATCCCCCCCTCTTCCGTGTCATCTTCCTCCTCTTCCTCTTCATGAAATAAATACTTTTCATACTTATGCTTTATCATCTGCGCCTCGACTATAAAATACACATCTTCCGCAATGTTTGTAGCATGGTCACCCAGCCTTTCTATCTGCCTGGAAATTACAAGAAGTACAACCGCATCGTCAATATTATCAGGACTTTCTTTCATAATATCTTTTAATATTTGATGGTTCTCCCGGTTGTATTCATCCACAATTTTATCTGTCTCGATTACTTTTGCAGCAAGTTTCGGATCATTATTAATAAAAGAATCAATTGAGTTTCTAATCATTTCCTTTACAAGATTAACCATTTCCAGATATCTTATCCTATTAATAAATGAAGGCTTCTTCTTTATAACCAGGAAGTTTTCACAAATATTAACTGCTCCGTCCCCTATCCTTTCCAGATTTGTATTCATAGTTATGGCAGACATAATCAATCTCAAATCCATCGCCACCGGCTGATTTAAGGCTATTATTTTTTGGCAGATTTTATCAATTTTAACATCATATTTGTCCACCTTATCATCCCGGTCAATTACTAATTGCGCAAGCTCCGTATTTCCCTCGTCAATTGCCTTAAATGCAAATTCAATCTGTTCATCCACAAGGCTGCACATTTTCAATAACCGCTTTTTTAATTTATCAATCTGCTGATCAAATTGTCTTTCCATTTCATCTTCCTTTAACGTTTAGTTATTTATAAATTCTAAATCTTATAAAAATTGATAAAAATCAAGCCTCTTCCTGTCTTAATCCTAATCGTACTCATAATCTCCTGCTCTTGCTCTTGCTCTTGCTCTTGCACTTGCTCTTGCTCTTGCCCTTGCTCTTGCTCTTGCTCTTGCTCTTGCCCTTGCTCTTGCTCTTGCTCTTGCTCTTGCTCTTGCTCTTGCTCTTGCACTTGCTCTTGCTCTTGCTCTTGCTCTTGCTCTTGCCCTTGCTCTTGCTCTTGCTCTTGCTCTTGCTCTTGCTCTTGCTCTTGCTCTTGCTCTTGCACTTGCTCTTGCCCTTGCTCTTGCTCTTGCACTTGCTCTTGCTCTTGCTCTTGCTCTTGCTCTTGCTCTTGCTCTTGCTCTTGCTCTTGCTCTTGCTCTTGCACTTGCTCTTGCTCTTGCTCTTGCACTTGCACTTGCACTTGCTCTTGCTCTTGCTCTTGCCCTACCCAAACCTCCCTGTCACATAATCCTCCGTCTGCTTCTTTACCGGACTCGTAAATATCTTCGATGTTTTATCATATTCGATTAACTCACCTAAATAAAAGAAAGCCGTATAGTCGCTTACACGTGCAGCCTGCTGCATATTATGAGTCACAATAACAATTGTATACTGAGTCTTTAATTCATGAATAAGCTCTTCAATTTTTGCAGTTGATATCGGGTCAAGTGCACTCGCTGGTTCATCCATTAAAATTATCTCCGGTTCAACTGCGAGAGTTCTTGCAATACACACACGCTGCTGCTGTCCCCCTGATAAACTCAATGCCGGTGAATCCAGCCTGTCCTTTACCTCCTCCCACAATGCCGCCTGCTTTAATGACTTCTCTGCTATTTCATTTAACTTTTTCTTATTACCTATACCGTTAAGCTTCGGTCCATATATTATATTGTCATAAATAGACTTCGGGAAAAGATTTGATTTCTGGAAATACCATCCCTATCCTTCTACGCAAGTTCACTACATCAATATTACTCTGATAAATATTTTTACCATCTATTAAAACTTCTCCGGTCAGTTTTACACTGTTGATTAAATCATTCATTCTGTTCAATACTCTTAAAAATGTAGACTTGCCGCAGCCTGAAGGTCCGATAAATGCAGTAACCTTTTGGGCTGGTATTTCCATAGAAATACTTTTCAGCGCCGGCTTCTCTCCGTAAGATAAATTTAAATCCTTAACCGCTATCTTTACATCTTTCATTTACTATTATGTTACAAATAATTATAAAAAAACGTAATCCTTGCAGTGACCGATTTATTATATGTTTGTCCCGCTGGCATTCTTTCATACGTTTCAATCAAAATATTTGGAGTAATTGAAACATCCGGGTCGGGTCTGTAGCTTATACCAAACATGAAATAATTCCTCGAATCTCCTTTAGATTCTGAACCGGCATTATCATCAAAATAATCATACCTTCCTATTGCGGAAAATAGTTGACTGAAATTATATACTTCAAATAGCGAAAATCCAATCGTATTTTTATTTTTATAAAACATACCCTTTCCATTTATAAATGAATAACCGTTTTTTGTCTGCTGTAAATAAGCTTCAACACCTGTTCTTGAAATTTCTTTATAAGAATAACCTAAAAATAGATCGGATGTATAAATATTATTATTTAACTCTACTTCATTATTGTTAATATCCATGTGACTAAGAGCCCGCTGAAATTTTACATCTTGGTATACAATTATTTTGAAAGATTTGGAGGGGATTATATGAATGTGTGCATAGAGCCTTCTGTATTTATCAATATCTGCACTATTCCCCTTTCCGTTTCCAATTAAAAACCAATAATTGAATATACCTTTACTGTCTATCTTTCCTTTCAATGACACTGCAATATCACGTGAAGGAACAAGCCCTCTTAAATCAATTGGTGCTTTTTCTATAAGCCTGTATCCCCAGAAATCAACTATTGCATAAAATGCTGGAGTAGGCTGCAGTCCAAAGTAAAAATCCGATCCCGGAAATATATCCTTCCATTTTAAATATGCATCTTTAACCGCCACCCCCATCTTCCCGTTCGGTAAATTTATTTCCTGGTCCGCTTCTAATCTGAAACGGGCTGCAAACCGGCTGGAGATATCGGAATCATATGTAAAATAAATCTTCCTCATCTGGAAACCGTTCAGGTCTTTCGCCCCATTTAAAGCTTTATTTGGTATTGATGAAATAGCTGTGTCTCTCGAAATATTATAAAAATAATCTCCAAACATATACCCGGAAAATTTTCCTTCAGGCTCTTCTTTCTGTGATAAAATAATATTTAACGGCAGCAATGAAATAAATAAAAACAAAAGAAATTTCATTTTAGATTTATGAAGAAAAGTTGAAAAATAATATCATAAATCTAAATAAAACAAAAAAACTTCACTAATATCACTAATTCCTAAAAGATGACATCTTTAGTTTTATTAAGTATACTTAGTATTGATTTTCTATTTGATTAGAATTCCAATTTTGCTTTGTCTTGTAAAGATGTCATCTTTAGATAATATAAATTTCTATTTGAAAGTTTAATATACAATTAATGAAGATTCAGCATGTTAATTTATTATTAATTTTTCGATGCCGCATTAAAGTCTCAATAATCTAAAGCCAATAATGTATTTTGAATAATTTCATCAAGTTGTTTACTAATTAATAATTTTTCAACTTTCAAATCAGCGAGAATCTGTTTAATCTGCGTTATCTGCGTGCTATTCCCTGTTCCTTTGTGTCCTTAGCACCTTAGTGGCAATGCCAAAAAATTAAAATTATTTTATTTCAAGACTATTTTTTACTATTTTGTTAAATAACTTCTAGAATTGTTAAAGGATCATAAACTTTTCTTTTAATTATTTATCTGAAAGAGAATGCTATGAACATACTTTTGATTTACCCTGAAATGCCCGGTACGATTGGTAAGTTCGGAAATATGATAAAATTAACCGGCAGAAAATCTGCCTTCCCACCTATTGGACTTTTAACAGTTGCTTCTCTTCTTCCTAAAGAATGGAATAAGAAGGTAGTTGACCTTAATACTGATCCTCTAACTTCGGATGATTTACATTGGGCAGATTATGCTTTTGTTAGTTCAATGAATGTACAGGCGAAGAGTGCAAAGGAAGTTATAAAAATATGTAATAATGAAAATTTACCCGTGGTTGCTGGCGGACCCCTTTTTACCCATGAACATGAAAAATTTCCCGGAGTTGCCCACTTTGTCTTAAATGAAGCCGAAATTACCCTTCCTCTTTTCCTCGAAGATTTAAAGAATGGTGAACCGAAAAGTATCTATAAAACAAACCAGTTTGCAGATGTACATACTACTCCCTCCCCAATGTGGGAACTGGTTGATGTTAATAAATATCTTTATAGTGTAATTCAATATTCAAGGGGATGCCCTTACTTATGTGATTTCTGTGATGTTACCGCTTTGTTTGGAAGAATTCCTCGAACTAAAACTCCGGAACAAATAATTAAAGAGCTCGATATCTTAATATCTTCAGGAAAAAATGAAATGATATTTTTTGCGGATGATAATTTAATCGGGAATAAAAAATTACTTAAAAAAGAATTGCTTCCGGCTCTTATTGAATGGAGAGGTAAAAACCGTTATGCACCTGCATTTGCAACGCAGCTTACTATAAATTTAGCTGACGACCCTGAAATGATGCAGCTTCTCCTTGATGCCGGATTCAGACATATTCTCATAGGTATTGAATCAATTGATGAAAGCTCTTTAATCCAAATGAGAAAAAAACAAAATACTAAAAGGAATTTGCTTGAAAATATTAAGTTTCTTCATGAAAAAGGTTTTATTGTAATAGGGACTTTTATTGTAGGTCTCGACACTGATAAAAGTGATGTCTTTCAAAATGTTATAAATTTCATACAGGAAAGCGGAATTGTTTTAGTAGTAATTAATATTCTGAAAGCTCCTCCAGGTACTGAACTGTACGATAGAATGGTAAGGGAAAACCGCCTCCTTGAAGATTTTGAATTTGATGAAGACAGAACAAACATCATCCCGGTTATGGATGCAGAAGTTCTTCATAACGGTTATAAAAAGGTTCTAAAAGAAGTATACTCTCCTCAAAATGTTTATAATAGAATAACAACATATTACTCTACAAAAAAACATTTCAATGTTAAATACTCAATAAAACGTAAAATATCGTTAAAAGATTTGTATCATTCCGTAAGAATAATTTTAAGGCTTGGTATTTTTAATGATGATAAAAAATATTTTTGGAAAGCTGTATTCCGTACAGTAAATGATAATCCGGGTTATCTCGATTTAACAATCCTTTATCTGCTTTTAATGTATCAGTATAAAAAACTTTTCGAATCGTTTCTTCAGAAGGAGAAGAATAATGTTTATATCTACTCCGATAAATTAAAAAGGAATTTTAACCTCAAAGAAGAAATAGCTCAGGAATAATAAGGTATCTTTTTATTATAAAATTCTAATATTATTCTATTCATATATGTCAAAAATAAAAGTGAAAAGAAAGCTCATATTTAAAATTTCTTAGTGTACTTCCCCCCTCGCCTTACTACCTGTCCCGGTTCTATCGGGAAGGAGAGGGGACGGGGGTGAGGTTGTTATCTATCTAATCTTCCTGTACTTGGTTCCGATATAATCAATAAAATCCGGTTCAATCCCGATTTAGCATATGGAGGAGTTATTCGAGGGTGACCAAAAAGTAATTTTCAAATTGAAAATCAGTGAAAATCTGTTAAAATCTGCGTCATCAGTGTTCTATTTTTAAGAAAATAATTACTTTTTGGTCACCCTCGGGGTTAATTGATAATCAAAATCATAATAATGCTCTCTATTCTCTATTCGAATAGACATTTCCCCTGAAATACCTGTTAACTCATCTATTCCTGAATCCGGTACAACTTCAATATGCAGAGAACTCTTCCCTTTTGCCATAATAGCATTATGCTGAAGAACAAAGCTCCCTTTTTTCCCTGATAGAATTCCCGATACCTGCTCAACCGCTACATATCCCGCAGAATCCTTAACCGGTGTCATTGCACTAAACATTTCACCTTTACTCGATGCCGATAATTCCCCCTCAAATGTCTTGTCAATTGACATTCTTCCTAGTGCAATACCATTCTCTCCCTTCGCATATGACTCTAACGGCTGAAGCTTTACTTCAAATTTACCAGATACTCTCATTAATCCTCCTATATATTATCTATCTTAAACATAACATTTTTATTCCTAATTTTTGTTATCACTCCATCATATCCCCCTCGCCTTACTAAGGAGAGGGGGTAGGGGGTGAGGTTAAAAGCTTAAACTTTCCTGTCCATATCTATTGCGAGGGTGACCAAGAAGTAATTTTCAAATTGAAAATCAGTGAAAATCTGTTAAAATCTGCGTCATCAGTGTTCTATTTTTAAGAAAATAATTACTTTTAGGTCACCCTCAGCACTTCGGGTAAGGAAAAAGACAGAGGCTTTAGCCTCATAAATAATTTTATCCTCTACACTTAAAGCTGCAAAGCCTCAAACAATTCAATAGGATTTCCCGAAGGATCCTCCAGAATTATCTGATCCCCGCCAACTCCATGAACTATATCACTCCGGAAATGCGCCCCCTTTCTCTTTAACATATCAACCATGGAATCAAGATTTGACACTTCCAAAGAAATACGGTTCCATCCCCCTGGCTCTGGTTTTCTGTCATTGGCTAATGTTTTACCGCCTCCCCCTTTTTCGCTAGGTGAATTAAGTAATAACCGTAAATCACCTCTGTCCAGCATAGCAAAAGTGGGAGCGGGATGCATCTTTACGCTAAATCCGAGAAATTCGGTATAAAATGAAATAGCCTCTTTAACATCATTTACTATATATCGTACATTAACTGTTGACATTATTCTCCTTTTCTTTTATAAAAGCAATATTATTCCTAAAAATAAAATTATTTTATATCATTTGCAGTTGAATTTAGAAGTTGTGTGAGCATCATTAACCAAGGGTTTTTACGAATTTTCATACAGCCCCTTTATCCAGTGGACAGTCTTTTTCAAATAATCTTGTAATCTTGTAATTTTTTAATCTCGTAATTCGATTTTACATTCCGGCTTATGATTAATCCTAAAATTGCATGAGGCGGCAATAAAGCACAATTCATTTGCTCTTTTATGAAGCTCATTTGCTTTATCAATCATCAATTTATCAGTGATAACAACTTTAGGATAAAGAGTAACCTCTGTAAAATGTCCGCTTCCATCCGCAGCTTCGCTCAACACTCCAATAGGGTTATCGGTATATTCGGTTACAACGATTCCTTCATCCGTACATAAATGTAAATACCAGAGCATATGGCATGATGATAATGAAGCAACAAAAAGCTCCTCGGGATTATATTTAGTTCCATCTCCTTTAAAAGCAGGATCTGAAGAACATAAGATATCCGCTTTGTTTTCCGCAGCTATACTATGACTTCTTTCGTACGCTCTGTAATTGGATGTGCCGCTACCATTATTACCTGTCCATTTGACAGATAAAGTATATTGATGCTTTTTATCCATAATTATTTATCCCATTTAAATATTACTACGTACCACAAACTACATACAACAAACTACAAACCACAAACCACATACTATTTACCACTATTTACCACAAACAACATACTAAAAACAACAAACTTCTTTATTAAACCATTCCTGAAAATAGATCATTCATGTAAACCGATTTTGCTTCTTCGTCCCTCTTAGATTCAATGAATCGTACCCATCCGTTACGCTCATGCCATACTATCCCTAACTCCCATACGCAATAGGTACCTCTATGTTCGTTATCGAATTTAATCCTTCTATAACCTTCTGTTCCTTCCGCTTTTTTCAAATAGATAGATTCCCACATTTCATTGGTATTTCGCCATGTTGTTACAAGAAGAAGCAGATATTCACCAGCCCTGTGAAGTATTACAAAACCAAGCTCTCGTTCAAGTTCCAATCTTCCGGCTGCTGCTTCCGATTTTATGAACTCCTTTGATTCATGGATCTGCTTCTCTGTAATTTCTCTATCTGCAGGATAAAGGTTATACCATTTAAGACAGGCTCCTTGAAGATTAAGAAATGATCCATACTCAACTTTTTTCTTATAATATCTATACCCCTCAGGAACAATATTCCCTAATTCCGTTAAATCCGCCACACTTTTTTCTATTACTATTTCATTCATTTTTGACCTCCTTTATTTATCAAATAAAACATCGTTAAGAAAACCTCCGAGGTTTTCAGAAACCTCGGAGGTTTGGAGTAGTTTGATATTTTGAATTTCATAATTGTAATTTATTTGTCATTTGTCTTTTGTCCTTTGTAATTTATTTGTTATAATTTATTTGTAATTTGTCTTTTGTACTTTGGAATTTTATAATCATTTATATAATCCGGGATTAAAATATCTTCACTTAAAAGAGTATCATTAACCGGTTCTTCCACCGTAACTCTCAATGGTAAAATCCCTGCCCAAACATCTAAACCTAAATCCTCCTCATCGTCTATGGGAGGACCTGTTCTGATTTTTGCAGAAGCTTCATCAATTTTAAACTTAAATACTGATGTTGCTTTTAACTCCTTCTTATTAGGCTGTCTTACATCCTCCCACCTCCCCGGCATGATATGGTCTATAATGACTTTCAAAGCTTCCGTCTTCTCACCAGGCCCAATTATTTCTTCACCTTTACTAAATATGATTACCGAACGGTAATTTACGGAATGATGAAATGCAGAACGCGCAAGTACTATTCCATCTGTCAATGTTACACTGATACAAACATCTTCCCCGTTTTTGATTGAATTCAACATTCTGCTTTTTTGCGAACCATGTATAAGTAAAAAATCATCCTTCCTTCCATATGCTGTTGGAATAACATATACCTGCTCTTTAATTTTAAAGCCTAATTGACAAATAAATGCCTCATCCAATATGCTGTTGATTGTACCGGTATCATACACAGCTCTTTTGGGAAGCCTTTTTATATTTGTCCGCTCTGTAATCGTTAGCTCTTTCAAATATTCACCTGTTTTTATAATAATAATGTTGAATTACGCAGATGTAAAGATGACATCTTTAAAAAAGAAAATTTATTTTCAATCTTTTATTAAAATGTAAGTTCAAATAAATCATTTTTTTAAATAATAAAGATATCATCTTTTAAATATCGATTCTTTCGTAAATTTTGTTATGATATATTTTCCGGTAAATTATTTCACTTTGACTTTAGCCAGTATTCTTTTGCTTTTTACCTGAAGGTTTGCAACAACTAAACTGGAAAGAATCAAAATACCTCCGGCAATCAGCTGCCATGTGATCTGCTCATGCAGTATAGCTATTCCAAGTATCACTCCTCCCAGCGGGAAGATATATGTAACCATACTTGTTCGGGTTGGACCAATTTCATGAATGAGATAAAATGCCAGCACGAATGCAAAACCGGAACCTATAACACCAAGAAAAAGCAGTGCAATCCATGTAATCCCTTCAACTGGAATTTGCATCGGCTTTTCGGTAAAAAAAACAACCACCCACATTATTACGGATGCCGAAAATAACGGCCCCGCACTTCGCAAAACTCCCGGCATATCTTGCGTAGCTTTGCGGACATATACACCGCTCCCGGCATAAAATAATGACGCTAAAACAACTGCTCCCTGACCTAATATAGTGCTCCCCGAAGCCCCCATATCTTTACTCAGCAAAATAACAACCCCTGCAAATCCTATTAACAGACCTGCAACCTTGGGAATTGTCATCTTATCATCATTTAATAAATAATGGGAAATAAATATTGTAAACAGAGGTACTGTCGAATCCAGGATAGCCGCTACTGATGAATCAACCGAACGCTCCCCCCATGATATAAGAAAAAATGGAACTGCTATATTTGTCACACCTAATACGAACATTGTTATCCAGTCTTTTGAATTTCTTGGTAATTTAATTCTCCTTATGAAAATAACTGCAATTCCAAATAAAAGTCCGAATAAAACCCGGAACGCAACAAGCATAGAAGGACTTATTTCCTGCAATGCTATTTTTATCCACATAAAGGATGAACTCCATATTGCTCCAAGCAAAATAAATACGAACCAATGTTTCGGCTTCAATCAATTACCATATGAAATTGAATAATTATTAATGACATGCAAAATAGAACAAGAAAGGTATTTAAGAAAGAGCCATTATTAACTAATTTTATAGAACCACTTTATAGACAACCATTAGAAATAAACTTATAATATTCCTCAACTATATAATTTAGTCTCGTCAGATTTTATCCATGGCCTTCTGTTTCTACCAAAGGTTAACTCCGGACTTTCAGTCCGGTGATTACTTTCTTCCTTTTAAATGAAAAAGTTATTTCAAGATTAAATAATCCAATAAGATTAAAACCATTTTGAGTAAGTCATAGTATATGCATTTCTTTTTATAATCGAAATGATAATTTTACTTTGACTTTTGACTTTTGACTTTTTTCATCCATGCCCAAACAAATAGAAGAAATACCTCTAGTTTCTGTGAAGATAAATTCATCTTCCGATGTCCCTCTGTATAAACAGCTTTACAATGCTTTTAGGCAATCCATACTGGAAGGTAAATTTTCTCCCGGACAAAAACTTCCCGGTACCCGCTCACTCGCTTCGGAATTAAAAATTTCCCGTAATACTGTCGTTCTGGCATTCGAGCAGCTGCTGCTTGAAGGTTATATAAAGGGTAAAATAGGTGCCGGAACATTCGTTAATGAAATTCCCGATAATATTTTAAATGCTAAAGAAAATGTAAATAGGAAGAAATCAGAGAAAAAAATATCAACTCATTTAATTTCACAGCTTGGTTCACCTGACCTGGTACATAGAAACATTTTGAAAGAAGAAATTATCCCTTATCAAAATGGTCTCCCTTCTCTTGATGATTTTCCCTTAAAAGTATGGCTTAAATTAAATAATCGGGTATCTCAAACTCTGTCAAATGCACATTTAGGCTACGGTGAAGCCGCAGGATATAAGCAGCTCAGGGAAGAAATTGCGGTATATCTCAGGACTTACAGGGCAGTTAAATGTAGTGCAGACCAAATAATTATTGTCAACGGTTCGCAGCAGGGACTGGATATAATCATGAGAGTATTACTCGAAACCGGCAATAACGTCTGGCTTGAAGATCCCGGTTATTTTGGTGCAAGAGCCTCTATGCTATTTTCGAATGCTCAGATATTCCCCTGTCCCCTCGATAATGAAGGGTTAAATATTGAATATTCGTCAAAAAAATATCCTCCTCCTAAATTGATCTATACAACTCCTTCCCACCAGTTCCCTCTTGGATTAACGATGAGCATTTCAAGAAGAATACAGCTCCTGCAATATGCCAGCAAAAACAACTGCTGGATTATCGAAGATGATTATGACAGTGAATTCAGATACTCCGGAAGCCCCCTCCCTTCACTGCAGGGAATGGACAAAAATAATTGCGTAATCTATCTTGGCACTTTCAGTAAGGTTTTATTCCCTGCTTTGCGCTTAGGTTATATAGTCCTGCCTGATCCACAGATGGTCGATCTCTTTGTCTCTGCCAAATCTATGATGGATAGGCAAAGCCCCATGTTTGAACAAATGATTACTTCGCAATTTCTAAAAATGGGATACTTCACCAGGCATATCAGGAAGATGAGAACGCTTTATAAAGAAAGACAGGAATTTCTTATTAATGAAATTGAAAAAGAGCTTGGTGATTCACTTAAAGTTAATGTTTCAGATGCCGGCATGCATATAATAGCCTGGCTTCCCGAAAATCTAGATGATACAATTATATCCCGGAAAGCAAGAGAGAATAAACTAATTGCATATCCCCTTTCAGAATATGTACTGAAGTTCAAACAAAAACCCGGCCTCATTTTAGGTTATACTGCATTTGATAAACCAAAATTAAAATCCGGCGTCCAAATCCTAAAAAAAATTATCCGTTAAGTATTGCCGCCAGTTTTTTCCAACTGATAACATCTGGACAAAGGTTAATATTCTTAATTCCCAATATTATCCCTCTGCCTCCCGGTATCTGCTATCCTGAATCTGCTATCTTCCTTCTTATCTAACGACTCTCGACTCAATACTCAGTACTTTTTTTCCGCCAAAGCCTTTTCAATACGCCTATCAGGAACTAACCAGATCAACGCAATAATTATATATAAACCTTGCGATATCCAGGGTGAATAAAAAGCGGTTGGGATTGCTATCAAATAAGTTATGGGAGACATCTTCCCCTTCCAGTCATTTCCAACTACTTTTTTTAAGAATGATTCCGGTCCCTGTGATGCAATAATAACCTGCTGCAGAATAAAGTATGCAATGGCAGCCATTAATAGTATGATACCGTAAAAAGAGGTAGGTGCAGAAGCAAAATGATTCTCCCCCATCCACCCGGTCGCAAATGGAAATAATGACAGCCAAAATAACAAATGTAAATTTGCCCACAATATCGGTCCCGTAACCTTGAAGCAGGCATGAAGCATATGATGATGATTATTCCAGTAGATTCCGATATATATAAAGCTTAATAAATAACTCAAAAATACTGGAATTAGAGGATTTAGAGAACTTGCTTCTTCTCCGTGAGGTACTTTTAATTCCAGCACCATAATTGTAATTATTATTGCAAAAACTCCGTCGCTGAATGCTTCTAACCTGTTTTTTTGCATTTATCCAACCGCCTGTAATAAAGATGACATCTTTGACAAACAAAAATTACTTTAATCTTTTATTAAAATGTAAGTTCAGATATTCTTAATCTTTAAAAGTTAAAGATGTCATCTTTCAAATTTTTATTCTCGCGCAACTTCAGTAATTAAATTACAATATTATTATATATTTTATCAACCTATAAACATAAAAATTATTTAGTGGTAAATATATGAAAGCAAGATATGTTCATACAAATCTAATAGCTGCAGATTGGAAGCTAATTGCAGATTTTTATATAAAAGTATTCGGTTGTAATATAGTCCCTCCGGAAAGAGATTATAGTGGAAAAGATTTAGATAAAGGTACCGGAATCGATGATGCACATCTGCAAGGAGTGCACCTCAGCCTCCCCGGATGGGAAAATAATGCACCTACTCTTGAAATATATTCTTACAATAAGCTAGAATTCAGAGAAAATAAAAAAGTAAATAGCACAGGTTTTGGACATATCGCATTCGAAGTTGATGATGTTTATAAGGCAAGGCAGGAAGTAATAAATGCAGGTGGAAAAGATATTGGAGAAATAGTAACATTAACTACAAAAACCGGTTCGCTGGTTACATGGTGTTATATGTCCGACCCGGAAAATAATATATTCGAACTGCAGTCCTGGAATAAAGAATAAAAAATATGACGAATAATTTGATTCAAAAGTCAGTTCATACGAATGACTACAAATGACTAAATGACCCGAATGACTACAAATGACCATTGAATGACCCGACTATCGAATGACAATCGATTCTTCAGATCTTCTCCGTAACATGCACCTTAGCCTTAGAAACTAAATAATAAAACGCCGGGATTACAAACAATGTCAATATAGTTGATACTATCAAACCGCCTATAGCCACTACTCCTAACGGAATTCTCATTTCTTTCCCTGCATCCCCTATTCCTAATGCCAGCGGCAGCATCCCTAACACAATTGCCGTGGTTGCCATTATCTGCGGTTTCAATTTTGTCGGACATGCTTCCATTAATGCCTCTTTCGGAAAATATCCCTGTTCACGCCTCAACTGGTTGGTATAATCCAGAATTAAAATAGCATTATTAACAACTATACCTATCAGCATTATAATTGCCATTAATGAGGTTATACTGAATGCTATGTTGGTTAAATAGAGTGACAGGATCACCCCTATCATTGCAAGTACAACGGTAAGCATGATCATCACGGGCTGCCAGAAACTTTCAAGTATTGCTGCTAATAACATATAAGTCAGCAGCACTGCAAGGAAGAAAGCAAATATCATATCCGAAACCATATCATTCATCATTTGAACATTTCCGCCCCACTTTATACTGTATCCCGGAGGAAAATTTATTTTCGCCAGCCTGTTATCTATTTCAGATGTCACATTCCCTAATGGAACACCTTCTGCGGGAGAACCTGTAAATGAAATTGTGGTAAACTTATCTCTGTGTAAGATCTTTGTATATCCCCGTGTAAACTTAACATCCGCAATTTGGGATAATCGCAACGAACCTGCTATCGGAGATACAACTGTTATATTCCCTATATCTTCCGGTGTCCTTATTGAATTATCGTTCAGAGTTACGGTTATATCATATTCATTCCCCAATTCCCTGTATTTTGATGATAAAATACCTTCAACCGATGACCTTAAAGTCAGTGCAAGATCAGCTACTGTTAACCCTGCTTCGGTTACCTTTTCACGATCCGGGTATACCGTTATTTCAGGCTTCCCCGCACGCGAAGTCTGATCAAGGTTCATTAAACCCGGAACATCCTTTATCTTTGTCATGATTTCATTTTTAAGCTCTTCCAGTTTATCAAGATTCTGGCCGAGCAGATAGAATTGTATCTGCGCACCGGGTCCCCCTGTTTGTGAACCTAAATCGACTTTTATCTTTGCATTCGGAATATCCGACAGCTCCCTTACAAAAGCCGAAACCATATCCTGTATACCTGCGCTTCTTTGTTTAACATCAACTAACTGGATATTCATTGCCGCCATATTTGTTCCGATATCAAGATCACTGACTTTACCAAGATCAGTAAGGATATGCGTTACTTCTTTATGCTTTTGAACCCTTTTTTCAATTTCATTAAGAATATTTGCTGTCGCCTCTAAATTATATCCCTCCGGTAGTTCTACCTCAACTCTTATTTTACCATCATCCATTGGTGACATGAATTCAAATCCTAGTTTAGGTCCAAAAGTCATCATCACTATCAAAAATATTACAAACGCTCCAAGGACTGTAATAGAACTTGTCTTTTTATTTTGAAGAACCCATCCGAGCATATTTTTATACAGGTTAATTTGCTTCTCTTCCTGTCTTTCTAACCATAAAGCTAATTTGTTTTTCTTTTTCTTAACTTCAGGCAATATTAAAGAGGCAAGCATCGGTGTTAATGTAAATGACATTATCAATGAAAAGATCGTCGCAAATACTGCCGCCAGCGCAAGTTCCTTCAGCCACTGCCCCACTAAAGAAGACATATTTGCTATCGGTAGAAAAACTACAAGGTTTGTTAATGTAGAGGCCAATACTGCAACCGTAACTTCTGAAGTTCCTAAAAATGCAGCTTCTTTATTATTCTTCCCCAGCCCTTTATACCGGAAAATATTCTCAATTACAACTATTGAATTTGCTACAAGCACTCCCACAGACACGGACAATCCCATCAATGTCATCATATTTAAACTAAAACCGAATGCCTTAAGCAAAAAGAAAGTTGAAATTAT
>CAVUGE010000029.1:0-97379 GCA_963740945.1 uncultured Bacteroidota bacterium
GAATATTCAATTTTCGATACTATTTTTGTTACTTTCCAGGCATACAATCTGGGATTAAAAAAAGATTATAAGAATAGAAGCATGGTTGTAAGATACAATAAAGAATCGGGAGATACTGTGAGAGTGTCCAAAGCTGAAGAAGAAGGGATTTCGGTTGAATCCATTTTCGGAAGCGGAATTCAAAAAAGCGGAACTTTAGTTAGGGGATTTACAGTAGGAACAAATAGAGATTTTTCATTAAACAGCGGATTAAGACTCCAATTATCGGGGAGACTGTCTGAAAATATTGAGGTTGTAGCTGCTTTAACAGATGAAAATACCCCTATTCAGCCTGAAGGTAATACCGAAAGACTCGATGAACTGGATAAAGTTTTTATTCAGATTAAGCATCCTCTCGCTTCAGGAACTTTTGGAGATTATCAACTGCAGAAGAAGCAGGGGGAATTTGGTTTTATAGATAGAAAACTGCAGGGGCTTCTCGGAGAATTTCATTTCAAAAATAATAATGGCTATGTAGCTGTTGCTAGTTCAAGGGGCAAATTTACAACGAACAACTTTAACGGGATAGACGGTGTACAGGGGCCATATATATTAACTGGAGTTAATAACCAAAGAGATATAATAGTTCTCGCGGGAACAGAAAAAGTATACATAGACGGAATACAAATGAAAAGAGGAGAGGCTAATGATTACTCGATTGATTATTCTAATGCCCAGATAACCTTTACTCCTAAAAGATTAATTACATCTTACAGCAGAATTTCTGTCGATTTTGAATATTCGGATAGAAATTATTAGAGGAACTTTTTTGGAACAGGTGTAGATTCAAAACTTTTTAATGATGTTTTGGGAGTGCAGTTTCAATATATGCGGGAAGGGGATAACCAGGATGCTCCTATTGATATAACCTTATCGGAAGATGATAAAAAAATACTGACGTCAGCCGGTGATAACAGGAATAAGGCTGCTAAATCAGGAGTAACTTTAGCCACTCCTGATTCATTAGGTAAAATCCACGGGCTTTATATTAAAGTCGATACCTTAATAAATAACGAACCATTTTCATATTACAGATATAGTCCTGGTGACCCGGATGCATTATTTAACGTGTCTTTCAGTTTTGTGGGAGATGGAGCAGGAGATTACACAAGGGAATCATTAGGGAATTTCCTTTTTATAGGAAAAGGAAACGGAAGCTATCTGCCGATAATATTTATACCTCTGCCGGAACTGAAACAGACAGCTAATATGGTAGTTGATTTGAAGCCCGCTGATGATATTACACTAAGCCTTGAATATGCAGGAAGTCTTTGGGATAAGAATAGATTTTCAACCATTGATGATGGGGATAACTATGGTTACGCACGAAATATATTCTTTAAGGTAGATCCCCGGAAAATAAAGCTTGGAAACATAAATCTGGGAAAAGCCGGAATATCTTATAAAGACAGGTTTGTTCAGAATAAATTTACATCCCTGGATAGAATAAATGAAGTTGAATTTAACAGATATTACAATGTGTCATCCGTTGAAGAGAATGTAGACCAGGAATTAAGAGAGATAAACTTAAATCTAATTCCTATTGAATTATTGAATATTAATTCAATGGCAGGATTTTTAAGAGAGGGGAATGATTTTAGTTCTGATAGATTTAATAATACTTTACAGTTTTCCGATAATAAAGATTTCCAGGTAAATTATAACCTGGATTATGTCAAAACAAAAAATTTATCCTTACGCAGCTATTGGTTACGTCAATCAGGGAGCGGATTTTATCAATGGTGGAAATTAAAGCCGGGCATTGAATTTTTAGCAGAAAATAAAACCGACAAGTCAGGCGAAAAAGATTCCCTGCTGGAAAGCAGTATGAAGTATTATGAAATAGATCCTTTTTTAGAGCTGGCTGATTTAAAAGGGATAAATATTTCCGCAAAATATTCATTGAGGGAAGATTATTTACCTGTTAATGGAATTATGCTGGATGAATCAAAATCGATAGCCCAGTTTTACGAATTAAAATACAGCGGTATTAAGCAGATCAGTTCTACCTTAGATTTTACATATAGGATAAAAAAATATAAAGAGGCATTTAAAAAACAGGGACTTTTAAATAATGAAACGATACTCATCCGTTCTCAAACGAAATTAAATTTGTGGGAACCTGCAAAAGGGAATTTTTATTATGAGGTATCAACTCAAAAATCAGCAAAACTTGAAAAAGTATTTGTAAAAGTTCAGCAGGGGATGGGTAATTTCAAGTATTTAGGTGATTTGAATAATAACGGGGTTCCGGATGAAAATGAATTCGAACCAACTATATATGACGGAGATTATATTCAAGTCACAGTGCCTACGGATAAACTGTACCCTGTTATAAATTTAAAAACCAGTACAAAATGGAGATTTGAATTTTCCAAAATGTTTGATAAATCTTCAATTGCAGGTAAAATATTATCCCCTTTGTCAACCGAGACATTATGGAGGATAGAAGAGAATAGCACAGAACCGAAATATAGCAAGATTTATCTTTTGCATCTATCATCATTCCAGAATGAAAACACAACTATTTCCGGAACTAATTATATTCAGCAGGATGCTTTTTTATTTGAAAATGACCCGGATTTTTCTATGAGGTTTAGGTATTCGCAAATGAAAAGTCTTAATCAATATAACGGAGGGGTTGAAAGGGATTTTAACAGGGAAAGGAGCCTTAGAATAAATTTTAGGATGATTGAAGAGATGAGTAACCAGACTGATATTGTTAATGAAACTGATAATGTAAATGCACCTATAACATCCAATAGGCAAAGATTAATAACAAATAATAATGTTACCACTGATTTTTCCTACCGGCCGGAGAGAAATATTGAAGTGGGATTTAGAATTAAAGCTGGTAGAAGCGAAGATGATTATCCAAAAAATCCAACCATAATTGATATAAATTCACAAGCTTTAAGGTTTAATTTATCATTTACTGCTCAAGGAAGATTAAACATTGAAATAGAAAGAGATGAATTAACTGCCAATACTACAGAAAATGTAATCCCCTTTGAGATAACGGAAGGGAATCAAATTGGTAAAAATTATTTTTTAAGAATAAATTTTGATTATAGGATTTCCTCTTACCTGCAGTCAACATTGAGCTATGACGGCAGGGCTTTAAGCGGAAGTCCAATCGTTCATACGGCACGCGCTGAGGTAAGGGCTTATTTTTAAGCTTAAGAGCAAGAGCAAGAGCAAGAGCAAGAGCAAGAGCAAGAGCAAGTGCAAGAGCAAGTGCAAGTGCAAGTGCAAGTCGGGGGGGAAAGAGAGAACAAGGAGGATTACGAGAATGAGTACGATTAGGAGAACGATTACGATTACGAGAACGATTACGATTACGAGAACGAGTACGATTACGAGAACGAGTACGATTACGAGAAAAACGATTACGAGAACGATTACGATTACGAGAATGAGTACGATTAGGAGAACGAGTAGGATTACGAGAATAGAGTACGATTACGAGAACGAGTAGGATTACGAGAATGAGTACGATTACGAGAACGAGTACGATTACGAGAACGAGTACGATTACGAGTACGATTAGGAGAATAAGAGGAGTAAAAAAGAAGATAGGAGTTTATTTTGGAAATATTGTCTAAAATGGTTGAAGCACATATTTTTAGGGAGACTGGAAATGATCTGGAATTTTTACTTCTTAAAAAGATCAGATAAGGTAATATATCCCGGTTTATGGCAGATGGTAAACGGAAAAATTAAGAAAGGGGAGAAAGCATATGAAACAGCCTTACGTGAAATAAAAGAAGAAACAGGGCTTATCCCCGAAAGACTCTGGGTTGTTCCAAATGTAAATTCTTTTTATTCACACGAAAATGATAATATCATGATGCTTCCGGTATTTGCCGCTCAAGTTAAAAGAAACCAGGATGTAATAATTAGTGATGAACATTGTGATTATCAATGGTTAAATGCAAAAAGTGCTAAAGAAATCCTTGCATGGACGGGTCAGCGGAAATCAATTGATCTGATAGTGAACTATATTAAAAAAGAGATTAATTTTTTAGATTTAGTGGAAATTGGAATGAATCAAGGAAGTAAGTAGATCAATTTCTTTAATAGTTTTATTTTATATACCCACAGATAGATTATTTAAAGCGTATGTGGAGCGTATGTGAAGCGTATGTGGAGCGTATGTGAGATTTATTTGAAACGTTGATGAATAGCAGGGAAACGCGAGAAAATTTAGAAAGGATTAAACAAAAATAAACTTAAAAAGACACAAGTTAGATGCCGGATGCGGGAAATAAATCTTCATTTTACTATTCTTTAATATTCAATTTACTTATTTTAAAGTTTTATGATTCTACATAATTTAGGAGAGTAAGCTTGGGTTTATTAGTAGTAGGGACTTTAGGTTTAGATGATGTTTTTACTCCATTTGATAAAATAGAGAATGCTTTAGGGGGGTCAGCGACATATATTTCATTGTCTGCAAGTTATTTTAGCGGACCTATATATATATCTGGAGTTGTGGGAGAAGATTTTCCCAAAATGTATATTGATCTGCTGGAGCAGCATAATGTGGATTTAGAGGGATTGCAGATTCTGAAAGGAGAAAAAACCTTCCGGTGGTCCGGTAAGTATCATTATGATCTTAATGTAAGAGATACTCTCTTTACAGAATTAAATGCCCTCGAAAAATTTGATCCGATTATTCCCGAAAAATAC
Source organism: uncultured Bacteroidota bacterium (assembly GCA_963740945.1). GTDB lineage: Bacteria > Bacteroidota > Ignavibacteria > Ignavibacteriales > Ignavibacteriaceae > CAVQBP01. Next base: position 4,732 of record CAVUGE010000029.1, read on the forward strand.
TGCAAAGCAAAATTTGTATGTCTTGGTAATATTGATCCGGGATTACAACTGAAGGTATTGGATCAAATGGAAGACCCAAGATTTATTGTCTGCGATACGATGAATTACTGGATAGAAGGGAAGAAAGAAGAACTTCTTAAAGTGCTGAAAAGAGTAAATGTATTAATTATTAATGACTCTGAAGCACGTTTACTTACAAATGAACCAAACTTGATAAAATCATCACGATTAATCAGGGATATGGGACCCGAAATTCTAATTATAAAAAAAGGTGAGCACGGAGCTCTGCTTTTTGCCCAAGATATTATCTTTTCTGCTCCCGCATATCCCCTTGAAATGATATATGATCCCACTGGCGCAGGTGATTCTTTTGCCGGCGGATTTATAGGATATCTTCACAAAACTCAGGACTTAAGTCCGGAAAATATGAAATGTGCAGTTGTATACGGGAGTGCAATGGCTTCATTCTGCGTGGAAAAATTCAGCACAAAAGGACTGGAAGATTTAGAATATCTGCGTGTTCAGGACAGATATAGAGAATTTCTAAAAATTTCACAATTCAATGAAAAAGAATAATTATTTTTCTTTAAAGTTTGAGAATGATAAAATTATCTTTCTAGATCAGACTCAACTTCCATTAATTGAAGAATATGTTGAAACCGCTAATTACGAAAGAATAGCGGAAGCTATTGAAAGGTTGGAGATCAGGGGGGCACCTTTGATTGGAGTTGCAGCTGCATACGCATTAGCACTTTCAGTTAAAAATGCCGACAAAAATTCTGCAGAGAAATTATTTAATACCGCTTATAACAGATTATCCAAAACCCGGCCCACAGCCGTTAATTTATTCTGGGCTCTGAATAGAGTTAAAGAAACATTCCTTTCAAATAAGGATTCTGAAAATATATATCAAATTTTAAAAGCAGAAGCTGAAAGAATTCATCAGGATGATATAGAAAAATGCAGGTTAATAGGTGAAAACGGTTTAGCGATTTTTAGAAAGAATAAGTCAAACGTATTAACTCACTGTAATACGGGGAAACTTGCTACCGGGGGAGACGGCACTGCCTTTAACGTAATTAAAAGAGCTAGTGAAAAGAATCTGGTTAACTTTGTTTATGCAGATGAAACACGCCCGCTGCTACAAGGATTAAGGTTGACTGCATTTGAGCTTGAAAAGAACGGGATACCATTTGCAGTTCTGTCCGATTCCAGTGCTGCATTTCTAATGCAGCAGAATAAAGTTGACCTTGTAATTGTGGGTGCAGATCGAATAGCTATTAATGGTGATACGGCAAATAAGATTGGTACTTACAGTTTAGCAGTTCTCTGTAACCATCATGATATTCCATTTTATGTTGCTGCCCCTACAACTACTATTGATAAAAATATCCCCTCAGGAAAGGATATAAAAATTGAAGAAAGAAAAAGTGCGGAAATAACAAAATTCAGAGAGTATAATATAGCACCGGATGACTATAAAGCTGTTACTTATGCATTTGATGTTACCCCTTCACATTTAATCACCGGGATTATTACAGAAGATCAGGTCTATTTTTTCCCTTATAATTTCATTATATAGCCTCTTTATTTTAGGGTAATTAAAAACAATTTATTTTAATAATTTTTATCGCATATTTCAGTTTGGAATAATTATTAATCCTTTATATGAGCTATGGGCGAGATAATTAAAACTGAAGCAATAGTTTTAAACAAGCTGAATTACGGAGATACAAGCAGCATTGTTACACTATTTACCAAAAGTCATGGAAAGCTTTCTGCCATAATCAAAGGAGGGCGAAGCCCAAAATCCAGGATCAGTTTTGCCGTCGATCCTTTAAATTATTTACAGGTTATTTTATATAATAAAGACAGCAGGGAGGTTCAGATATTATCGAGTGCTGATATCATTTCTCATTATTCTAAAATAAAAGAAGATCTTGATAAATTAAAATACTCCTTCGCTGTACTTGAGCTTATAAAAAAACTAATACCGGAACATGAAGCAAATGAGAGATTATTTAAAGGCTTAAACAGAATTTTTTATCTATTCGAAAATTCAGAAGAAAATCCCAAAATTATATTCGGCAGATTTTTTATGTTTTTCCTAACAGAAATGGGATATGAAGTTCAAATTCAACAGTGTGTTTCTTGCGGCAAATCAAACTTAAATAACATGGATTTGTCGTATAATTTCGAATTAGGTATTTTATGCTGTGATTGCAGGAAGGATTATATAGAATCATTCCCTATTCTTTCGGAACTTTTTAATTATATATGGTGTCTAAAACAAAATAAAACGATAATGAATGAGAACGAGATGATATTTGATAAAGCAATTGAGTTTATGCACTTATATTTGAAATATCATGTTGCAGATTTCAACGGAATCAAATCTTTTCAATTATTTAACGAGGTATAGATTAAATTTTTTACAAATGCATTATTGCAGAAGAAAATAAATTTTTAACTATTGGAGGATATAAAATGAAAAATAAAGGATTATTCGGCGCACTTGCCTTAATTGTGGTAGGTATCATATTCGGCGCCTTACTTGTTTCAGGATTCGGATTAGTCAGACCAAGCCTGGCTGATATCAATTTGGGAGCCGCTGCCCCACCTGTTAATCTGGATGCTGATGCAACTTCTTTCAGCAAGGCATTTATTGAAGTTGCAAAGAAAGTTACCCCTGCCATTGTTCAAATAAATGTAGTTTCAGAAAATAAAGAAAATCCTCATCAGGACTTTTTCTTTTTCCCGTTTAAGGATATGCCTAAAGAAGAAAGAGGGTCCGGAAGTGGGATAATCATTTCTCCCGATGGATATATACTGACAAATAATCATGTAGTTGAAAATGCAACTACCCTGAAAGTTGGTTTATTTGATAAAAGAGTATTTGATGCAAAAGTAGTTGGAACCGATCCGTTAACTGATCTGGCAGTTGTAAAAATCGATGCAACCGATTTGCCAACTGCATATTTAGGAAATTCCGACAGCCTTAAAGTTGGGCAATGGGTTATGGCTATTGGAAATCCGCTTTCATTGGCATCTACGGTAACGGCAGGTATTGTGAGCGCCATGGGAAGAGGCAGGTTAGGTCTAATTACCAATAAGTATGGAGTGGAAGATTTTATACAAACTGATGCTGCGATAAATCCGGGCAACAGCGGAGGTGCTTTAGTCGATTTATCAGGTTCGGTGATAGGAATCAACTCTGCTATTGCTGCGGGAGGATCAGGGACATATATCGGTTACGGATTTGCTATCCCGATTAACCTAGCAAAATCTGTTTCAAAAGATTTAATAGCTCATGGAAAAATAAGCAGAGGTTATATAGGTGTTAGTATAGGTGATCTTGATTATACAACTGCTAAATCTTTGGGACTTGATAAACCAAATGGAGTTATTATCCAGGGCGTTTTACCTAATGGAGCTGCTGCAAATGCCGATGTTAAACAAGGTGATGTAATTCTAAAAATAGATGGTAAGGAAGTGAATCAAGCAAATGAACTTCAGAGTTTCATTGCCAGCAAATCAGCAGGATCCACTGTTACTTTAACAATATACAGGGATGGTAAAACTATTGATCGCAAAGTAACATTGAAGCCAAGAGAAGATGAATCAAAAGCCGAACCTGTATCTAATAAGGATAATGAGGAAAATGAATCTAAATCCGAAACTTCTTCAGCTAGTTTTGATAATCTTGGTTTAACTGCAAGAAATCTTACTTCTGAGGAAAAATCAGATTTGAAAATTGATCATGGAGTGGTTATTACGGATGTAAAGCCTTTAAGCGAAGCTGAAGACCAGCAGTTATTTAAAGGTGCTGTAATTGTTCAAGCCGATAAAAAACCGGTTAATAATGTAAGTGATCTTAAAGATATTATTAAAAACAAAGAAGGTTCTGCTGTCCTTTTGAAATTAGAATATAAAGGGAACAGCTTCTTCAAGGGAATCCAGGTACCTAATAAATAATTTGACTGAAAGGACTCATCCTGTGAAATATCGGGATGAGTTTTTTTTTAAGAAATTACAAAATTACATAATTGCAAGATTAGAAATTATTTCAAAAGTTTATTCCGGTTTTAAAGTAAAAATTCCTTCCTTCAGAAGGTTCAAAGAATCTATCACCGGCTGCATTCGGAACAATAGAGCCATTATATCTTTTATTGAAAATATTGTAAATACCGATATGAAAATTCAGTTCCGAAGAATCAAAAATTAAATTATAGCCCAGTATCAAATCTATTCTTAAGTAATCATTATTCATGTAATTTTCTACTGGTATGGTTGTTCCGGGCTGAGGACCATTAAAATCATTTGTAAAATATTTATCATACCATTCCGCTTTAAGATTGATTTTCAAATCAAACGGCGTGGTATACAACATTCCGGCAGAAAAATAATTTTGGGGAATACCCGGAATATAATTCCCATTTAATTGTCTGTATTCATACAGCCCTGAGTTATTGAAGCCAATTTGATAATCCTTAAAGATAAAATGCATTTTAGTATAGGATGCAGTAACGGAAATATCATCTATCAGACTCCAGGAGAGTTCAATCTCCCCTCCGATATTCTCTGCTTTACCAGCATTCTTATAAAATATCTCTTCACTTCCGGATTCTTGAGACTGATATGATATCAGCATGTTTTTAAATTTCATTACAAAAAATGCAGCTTCAAAATTAAGGCTGCCTTGAGGAAGAATTCCCCATGAGCCAAGTTCATAACTGGTAATTTTTTCAGGAACAAGAGAGGGATTAAATCCTCCGCCTCCTTCCGGAGAGTTGCTTAATTCATTTGCAGTCGGCGTTTGAAATGAAGTGACATAGTTTGCATAAATTTTTATGTAGGGAATAGGAAGAAATATTAAACCAACCATAGGGCTGATATTATTCATTTTTCTTTTGCCGGAATTATTGCCGTCAGATAATAAGTAATCATCTACTTTAAAAAGATAATTATCAGAGCGTAATCCTCCTTGAAGTTCTATTCTTTTATTAAACATTAAATTGGTAAAAATGAACGGGGCAGCACCCGTAACAAATTCTTTCTGATTTAAAAGGGAATTTCCGTATTGAAGATTATTAAAAATATCTTCAGCTTTGACATTAACATCAAGTAATCCATCATTTACAAATTCTTTTCTGAGGTCATTCTGGAATTCAAAATCGAATCCCCCGGCGATATTTAAATCTGCATTAAAAAATATTCCCGGAAATTTCTTATTAAAGAAAGATCTAAACCCGCCGGCTTTTCTATTTAAATTGATTATTGTTCCTGGAATTGGATTTAGGAGAGAACGACTAATAAAATAAATAGTTGTGGTATTTGTGAAATTATCATCAAATGTAAGGCTTAAGTTCAGCCCGTAATTACCTTCTGATGCTCTTTCTCCGGCGCCTTGACTTATAATATAAGGCCTAACATATTCGGCTGAATTCTCAGCATCTTCTTTATTTATTGAACTTGGGCTGAGCAAATAAGGGGAGTCGAAGTAGTTTACTAAGGCTTTTATTTTTATTTTTTCCGAAATGTCATAAGATAAAATTGAATTTAATGAAACCGAACTAGCTGAAGAATGTTCTCTGAAACCGCTTGTTTTCATTTTATTCAAGCTGAAAAGATATGAAAATCGATTCAATGTTCCTGAGGTTTTAATGTTATAATTCATGTATCCATAGGAACCTGCAGTAAAGGACGGATTGAAAGTAAAAATTTCATTTGAAGGGTTTTGAGAACTTATATTTATAACCCCGCCTGCAGCATTTCCATACAGTGAAGAGGCAGGGCCATGTAAGACTTCAATATTCCCGATAGAAGAAAAATCCAGGTTATTTAATTCCGATTGACCATCGGCAAAAGTTAAAGGAATCCCATCATATAAAATTTTTATTCCTCTTACTCCAAAAGAAGCTCTGCTGCCTATTCCCCTCATAGTTATTTTATCCCCCATGGAAGGATTATTCCTGTTACTAACGAGTAAACCGGGTACCTGGCTGAGGATTTCGTCGAGTGAAAGCCCTCTAATTTCATTAGCTATTTTAGCGCTGTCGACTAAATCAATAGTATACGGAATATTCATAATAGAATTTTCAGACCGGGCTGAGACGACAACAGGTTCAAGAGTATAAACGGAATCATGCTCTGCATCATGCTGGTTATTCTGAGAGTAGATTATCGAATAAAAAAGAAGCAATCAAAAGAGGAAATTTTTTGAAATACATTTATTAAAGATACCATTATAAAAAAAATGAATATAAAACTACTAAAAGAGAAATAAATCCCAAATGATCTTGTCTATTCCACACCTAGCGGAGTTTGGTAGTTAGGGCTTTAATATGTTTTAATAATATTTCACTCCTAGCGGAGTTTGGTAGTTAGGGCTTTAATATGTTTTAATAATATTTCACTCCTAGCGGAGTTAGGTAGTTAGGGCTTTAATATGTTTTAATAATATTTCACTCCTAGCGGAGTTTGGTAGTTAGGGCTTTAATATGTTTTAATAATATTTCACTCCTAGCGGAGTTTGGTAGTTAGGGCTTTAATATGTTTTAATAATATTTCACTCCTAGCGGAGTTTGGTAGTTAGGGCTTTAATATGTTTTAATAATATTTCACTCCTAGCGGAGTTAGGTAGTTAGTGTTTTAATATGTTTTAATAGTATTTCACTCCTAGCGGAGTTTGGTAGGTAGGCTTTAATATGTTTTAATAATATTTCACTCCTAGCGGAGTTTGGTAGGTAGGCTTTAATATGTTTTAATAATATTTCACTCCTAGCGGAGTTAGGTAGTTAGTGTTTTAATATGTTTTAATAATATTTCACTCCTAGCGGAGTTTGGTAGGTAGGCTTTAATATGTTTTAATAATATTTCACTCCTAGCGGAGTTAGGTAGTTAGTGTTTTAATATGTTTTAATAATATTTCACTCCTAGCGGAGTTAGGTAGTTAGTGTTTTAATATGTTTTAATAATATTTCACTCCTAGCGGAGTTTGGTAGTTAGGGCTTTAATATGTATTAATAATATTTTACTCCTAGCGGAGTTTTGGTAGTTAGAGCTTAATATGTTTTAATAATATTTCACTCTTAGCGGAGTTTGGTAGGTAGGCTTTAATATGTTTTAATAATATTCCACTCCTAGCGGAGTTAGGTAGTTAGTGTTTTAATATGTTTTAACTGAGAATAAATTGAATCCCGCCTCTCATTGAGGTATTACCAAATATCTCATAACTAAATTGCAAATTAAAGTGTTGTTAATTATCTTAGTTAACAAATTAAAATCTTTTATTCAATGGGGACCATATGAAAAAAGACAGGGATTCCAATTCAACTACTACAAAAGAGAATTCATTTACCAGGAGAAAATTTTTAAAGGGAATGGGTTCGACTGTTGCAGGCGCATATTTGATTTCACCACAGGTTGAAAGCATTACAAAAAAAATATCAAAAAAAGCAAAGGATATTAAAGAGGGGAAGCAGGAACTATCCTTTATATTAAACGGAAAAAAAGTCAATACTTCGGTTAAACCATCCACTACGCTGGCTAAATTATTAAGGGAAGATTTCCAGTTGACGGGAACTAAAATTGTTTGCAACCAGGGAGAGTGCGGAGGCTGTACCGTTGTTCTTGATGGTAAAGCAGTATATTCCTGCCAGATGCTTGCTTTAGATGTTGAAGGAAAAGAAGTTACTACAATAGAAGGACTCCTTACAGATGGTGAATTAAACCATGTTCAGAAGGCATTTATTGAAAAAGACGGGCTGCAATGCGGCTTTTGTACACCTGGACAAATAATGGCTGCATATGCATTATTAAAGAAAAACCCTAATCCTTCAAGGGAAGAAGCGGTTAAAGGGATGTATGGGAATATCTGCAGGTGTTCTGCTTATCCTAATATAATTGATTCAGTTCTGGCAGCAGCCAAATCAAAATAATTTATGAAACAGTGAGGGAATTATGCCCCGTAAAATAGTCAAATCAAAAATCCACTTTGAAAATAATGTAATTGAAACAATAGCAGAAGTTCCGGTTGAAAAATATGAATCTCTGCCGCCGAATGATAAGCTTAAATATATAGGTAAAGAGATTCCTAGAATTGACGGCTATGATAAAGTCAGCGGTGCACAAGGTTATACTTTTGATATAGTTTTACCCCGAATGGTAGATGCAAAAATTCTTCGGTCACCATATGCAAATGCAATAATAAAAAATATTGACACGAAAAAAGCTGAAGAGCTAGATGGGGTGTACTATATTCTAACAAACAAGAATGCACCTAAAATAGACTGGTTTCACGGGACAACATCTTTATTTGATTCCCATGTCCGTTATGAAGGAGATGAAGTAGCATGTGCTGCTGCGGATAGTGAAGATACTGCATTAAAAGCGCTTAAATTAATAAAAATTGATTATGAAGAGCTTCCTTTTGTAGTAGAGCCTGGAGAGGCAATGAAAGCCGATGCACCGAAAGTATATGATTCAGGAAATATACAGGGCGAACCGGCAAAATACGATAGGGGGGATATCGAAAAAGGTTTTCAAGAAGCGGAAGCAATAGTTGAAGATACTTTTACAACTCAAGTAGTGGTACATAACCCTACAGAAGTTCATTGTAGTGTGGCAGATTGGTCCAACGGCAAATTAACCGTTTATGATTCTACACAAGGTATATTTGAAGTTAGAGATACTGTTGCAAAATGTTTAAATATGGAAGAGAGTGATGTTAGAGTAATTAAAAAATATATGGGAGGGGGTTTTGGCAGTAAGTTAGAAGCTGGTAAATATACTATCATAGCTGCATTACTTTCAAAGAAGCTTGGCAGACCGGTTAAAATCACCCTTGATAGAAAAGAAATGAATTTGGCAGTAGGTAACAGACCCGATTCATTTCAAAAATTAAAAGGCGGAGTTAAAAAAGATGGGACATTAACTGCTTTAAGTACTTATTCATATGGTTCGGTTGGAGCATATCCGGATGGCGCCGGTACAAGCTGGCCCTTAAGAACAATGTATAAATGTCCAAACGTTAAATCGGAAGAGTATAATGTTTTTATAAATGCAGGAAGAGCTAGAGCTTTCAGAGCTCCAGGTCATGTGCAGGGAATATTTGCCCTGGATTCTCTAATTGATGAGTTGGCAGAAAAGATTGGAATGGATCCTCTTGATCTTAGATTAAAAAATATAGCCGAAAATGACCAGGTATTTAATGTGCCTTATACTTCAAAGCTGTTGAAAGAAGCTTATTTAAAGGGTGCTGAAGCATTTGATTGGTATAAAAACAGGAAACCGGCAGGTTCTGATAAAGGATCTATAAAAAGAGGTATGGGTATGGCTTCACAGATATGGTGGGGAGGCGGAGGACCGCCAGCCGGAGCAATCCTTAAATTAAACAGAGATGGTTCTGCAAGAGTAATTGCAGGAACTCAGGATCTCGGAACAGGTACTTATACATTTATTGCCATGGTTGCTGCTGAAATTTTAGAAATTCCTGTAGAGAAAATCACAGTTACTCTGGGTGATACCGGTATAGCACCGTATTGCGGAAGTAGCGGAGGTAGCACTACAGCATCATCAGTATCTCCTGCAGTGAGGGATGCTGCTGAAAAAATGAAAGAAAAATTATTATCGGCTGCTGCTGCAATCTGGGAAGTACCGCAGGGACAGCTTATTTATACTGGTGGTAAAGTATTAAACGGTAATGATAAAAGTAAGGAAATTACTATTCCTGAAATCATTAATAAATTACATGAAAGGACTTTAGTAACTGAGGGTGCCAGGGAGGAAAACCCGAAGGGATATACAACTAACACGTTTGGAGCTCAATTTGCAGAAGTCGAAGTTGATACGGATACCGGAAAAGTGAGAGTTTTAAAGGTTGTGGCTGCTCATGATATTGGAAGAGTTCTAAATAAAAAAACGCTTGAGAACCAATTTCACGGTGGCATTATGCAGGGTTTAGGTTATGCACTAATGGAAAATAGAGTAATTGATAGAAATACGGGAAAAGTATTAACTACAGATTTACATAACTATAAAATGCCTACAATTGCAGATGTTCCAAAAATTGAAATTTATATTGTAAGTGAAGATGATAAATTATTGAGTAATACCGGAGTTAAAGGAATAGGAGAACCGTCAATTATCCCGACAGCGGGAGCTATTGCAAATGCAGTTTATAATGCGCTGGGTGTTAGGATTAAATCTTTACCTATTACACCGGATAAGATCTTGAAGGCTTTATATTTAAAAAGCTAAGACTTTATAATGAATAACATATCCCATAAGAATAAAATAAGGGAATTATTATGATTGATTTTGATTATATACAACCGAAAACTTTAGAGGAAGCAAGCAGTCTGTTGCGTAAAGCAGATGGTAAAGCAATTCCATACAGCGGCGGTACAGATGCTTTAAGCCTGTTAAAAGAAGATATAATCTCACCCGAACAAGTGGTAAATCTGAAAAATATTCCTAACTTAACCGGGATAAGTTATGAAGAAGGCAAAGGGTTAAAAATCGGAGGATTGGTTACAATTACCGATATCGCTGAGAACCCAATAATCAAAGAGAAATATAGCGTTCTTTCCGAAGCTGCAGATAAAATAGCTTCACCGCAATTAAGAAATGTTGGTACTATTGGAGGCAACTTAAATCAAAGACCCCGCTGCTGGTATTTTAGAAAGGATTTTGACTGTATCAGAAAAGGTGGGAGTATTTGTTATGCAGTGGACGGTGAAAATAAATATCATTGTGTAACCGGAGGAGGTCCCTGCTATATAGTTCATCCATCCGATATGGCTGTAGCATTACTAGCCCTTGACGCTTCGGTAAATATATTTTCAGGAAAAAAGACTAGAACTATACCTGTCAGCGATTTTTTTATTTTACCTGAAGTCAACCACTTAAAGGAAAATATTCTTGAACCGGGAGAGATACTTACTGAAATTATTGTTCCTGAACTACCAAATAATACAAAAAGCGGCTACTATAAATTTATGGAAAGGGAAGTGTGGGATTTTGCTGTAGTTAGTGTTGCAGCAGTTTTAACCAAAAATGGTAATTCATTAAGTAAAGGAAGAATTGCTTTTGGAGGAATTGCCCCGATTCCCTGGTTAGATAAAAATATAAACAATATGCTTAAAGGTCTGCCATTGAATGATGAATCAATAGATAAAGCTGTTTCTCAAATTTTAGCCGGAGCAGAACCCCTGGAACAAAATGAATATAAAATTCCGCTTGCGAAAAATATAACCCGGAATATAATACATAAATTGGCAGAGTAATTTGTTAGGTCTAACCTCCGGGGTTTCTAAAAACCTCGGAGGTTTTATGTAAAATTAAATTTATGATATTGAATTCTCTTATTATAGCTGCAGGGCTTTCCTCAAGAATGGGAGATTTTAAACCTTTACTTTTATACAGAAATAAAGCAATTATAATATCAATTATAAAAAAAATTAGTATAATAAGTGATAAGATCTTTATTGTAACCGGCTTTAAGGAAAATGAGTTAATCACTGAAGTTCAAAAAAATTTTCAAGGAACGGAAATAAATCAGAAAATTGTATTTGTTTCCAATCCTAATTTTAAGAAAGGAATGTTTACTTCACTTCAAAAAGGTCTGGAAAAAGGAAAGGAATGCGACTGGATTTTATACCATTTTGTGGATCAACCTCATCTTCCTCAAAATTTTTATATAGAATTTTATTCCTTGCTCAATGAAAAATTTGATTGGATTCAGCCTGCTTTCAGAGAAAAGAAGGGACATCCTATATTAATAAATAAATCTTTATTTGACCATATTATTTATGCGGATGAAAATTCGACTTTGAAGAATTTGAATGATAAGTTAAAAATTAATAAAATGATATGGAACTGTAATTATAAAGAAATCTTGGATGATATTGATACCCCTGAAGATTATAATAACTTAATCAATGAATAGAATATGAATATTTACGAAGAAATACTTGAATTAGAAAAAAACAATCAGCCGTTTGTTTTAACAACGGTAGTTAATGTCAGCGGTTCCGTTCCTGGTAAAACCGGATTTAAGATGCTGATAAAAAAAGATGCCTCAACTTTAGGAACAGTTGGAGGGGGAGCTATTGAAGCTGAAGTTATAAAAGAAGGGACTAAAAGATTAGTATCGGGAGAAAGCGGAATTAAAGAATATTTGTTGTCGGATAATGAATCATTAGAAAATAATGACATAACAACTATTCCTATGAAATGCAGCGGGCAGGCTACTATTTATTATGAAGTAAATAACTCTCTGGCAGCTATATATATATTTGGAGGAGGGCACGTTGGTCATGCCTTACTCCATTATTTAATGCCGTTGGGCTACCATACAATTTTAATAGATAATAGAAAAGAATTTGCATCAAAAGAAAAGAACCCTGCTGCAGCAGAATGTATAAATAAAGAATATCAGGATTTTGTTGATGAATTTAATCCACTTGAAAATTCATTTGCAGTAATAGTTACACACAGTCACAAATATGATTATGAAATTCTCAAAAAAATTTATGAAAGGAAATTAAACTTCAAATATGTAGGGGTTATTGCTTCAAAATCAAAAGCCTCATCAATGATTCATAAATTAAAAGAAGATCTAAATAATAACATAAATCTTTCAAACCTTCATACACCAATAGGATTAAAGATTGGAGGAACAACTGCCGAAGAAATTGCCTTATCAATAGCCGCTGAGATACAATCAATAAAATATTCTTAACTTAGAAAATTTTTCATATCTTTAATATTTAAATATTTTTTGCTTATGGCAGAAAAAAGTTTTATCCAATTTTTACGTGAATTTAAATATAGAGCATGATAGATTTTCAACAACTCAAAGAAATCCTTATAAATAATAATTCATTTCTAATAACTACACATGTAAATCCTGACGCTGATGCTATAGGTTCAGAAATTGCACTTTATAATATCCTAAAAGAATTAGGGAAAGAAACATATATAATAAATTACAGTTCAATGCCTTATAACCTGAAGTTTTTAGATGTTGATAATAAAATTCAAAAGTATGATGAGATTCAACATCAAGATTTATTTTATATGGCAGATGTGCTGGTTGCAGTTGACTATAACAGAGTAGATAGAATAGTAAAGATGCGGAATAGATTTATTAACTCGAAAAAGGTAAAGATATGCATTGATCATCACCAGGAACCTGAAGACTTTGTTGATCATTATTTTATCGATATATCTTATACTGCAACGGGACAGATTTTATATGACTTAATAAAAAAGACACAGATCGTTAACTTAAGCCATGGGACTGCACTTCCTATTTATGCGGCAATAATGACCGATACTGGTTCTTTCCGCTTTGAACGAACAACTCCTCAAATTCATAATATTGCTGCCGAACTTTTGGGATATGATGTTGACCCGGGTGATGTTTTCGATAAAATTTATGACCAAAGTAAATTCGGTAAAATAAAATTATTAGGGAAAGCTTTAGATTCATTAAAACTTTACGGAATAGATAAAGAAATAGGATATATGATCTTAACCAGGGATATGTTCGTTTCAACCGGAGCCGAAGAACATGATACAGACGGTTTTGTTAATTTTTCATTATCAGTGGAGAGGGTAAAAATAGGTTTGCTATTTATTGAATTAAATGAAGGTTTCAAGGTAAGTTTCCGTTCCAAAGGTAGTATCCCGGTTAATGAATTAGCCCAGGAGTTCGGAGGCGGCGGACATATAAATGCTGCTGGATTGAGAATATTTGACAAAAACCTATCCGAATTTTTACCTTTAATCCTTGAAAGAGCTGAAAATTACCTAAATAAAAATAAAGGAATATGATGTTTAATCTGAATTTGAAATCCGGAAATAAAAAAATTTCATATAAAAATTTATCTGTTTGTATGAGATATTTAATTGATGAAAAAAAACTGGATGAAAGCCTTGAAAATATTGAAAGAGTATTTAATTTCCATTTGTCTGAACTTCAGAAGAAAACATTCTTAAGCAAAAACGGGACGGAAATCAGGGTTCCAAAACGCGACGGGAAACCGGATGAAGTTTATATCTTTAAAATAAAACTCGACGATAATTTCTCCGTTGATTATTTCAGGAATCATCTCGCCGGATTTTTACCGCAGTTGCAAAAAGAAGAAGTAAAGAACGTTCATATTTTTATACCAAAATACCAGGCATTTCAAAAATTTTTTGAAATGGAAGAATATTTTTATCAGACTTTTATAGAAGGGATTATATTAGGCAATTATTCCTTTGATAAATATAAAACCGGAGATAAAAAAAATAAAGATCTATCTGTATATTTTTATTCGGATAATGAAAAGAAGTTAAAATTGGCAATGAATGAAGCTCTGAATATAATGGAAGGGGTTAACTTTGCCAAAGACCTGCAAAATGAACCGGCGATTACGATCACACCCCATGAACTGGCACAACGTATTTCATCAACTCTATCAAAAGAAGGTGTAAAAGTTACCGTTTTCAATGAAAAAGAAATAAAAAAGAAAAATATGGGCGGATTAACTGCTATAGGGATGGGAAGTGAAAATCCACCGCGGTTTATTGTTTTAGATTATAGTCCTCAGGATAAAAATAAAAATAAAAAGAAAAAAAGAAAGATTGCTTTAGTTGGAAAGGGGATAACTTTTGATTCCGGAGGTATATCTATAAAACCGGCAAATAATATGGGTGAAATGAAAGCCGATATGTCAGGTGCAGCAGTAGTTGCCGGAACAATTTTGGCAGCGGCAAAAGCGAATCTAAATGTTGATATCATAGGCATAATTCCTTCCGCAGAAAATATGGTTTCAGGGAAATCAATAAGACCGGGTGACATTATCATGACTGCTTCCGGAAAAAGCATTGAGATAGTTGATACGGATGCCGAAGGGAGGGTAATCCTATCCGATGCCCTAGACTATGCTTCAAAAGAAAAACCTGATGTGATTATAGATCTGGCGACTTTGACAGGTTCCTGTGTAATTGCCCTTGGAGAATTTGCGGCCGGTTTATTTACTAAAGATGAAAAGTTATCAAAACAACTTTTTGATTGCGGCTTGATGACTCATGATCTTGTATGGCCTCTCCCTATGTGGGATGATTATAATGAACTGAATAAAAGCGATGTAGCCGATGTAAAAAATCTGGGAGGAAAGTGGGGAGGAGCGATAAGTGCAGCAAAATTCCTCGAAAACTTTGTTGATAAAAAAATTCCATGGGCTCATCTCGATATTGCTGGCCCATCTATGGCACATAATTATAATAATTATACAAAAAAATATATGACAGGTTTTGGAGTAAGATTATTATTTGAATATTTAAGAAAAAACTAGGTAAGTAATTTGATTTTAACCTCACCCCCTAGAGGGTGACCAAAAAGTAATTATTTTCTTAAAAATAGAACACTGATGACGCAGATTTTAACAGATTTTCACTGATTTCAATTTGAAAATTACTTATTGGTCACCCTCAGGCGTCGGACAAATAACAGTTATAACTGTGGGATAATATTTATGGATTCCAAAAAATATAACAATATAAAATTAGGTTTTAGTATTGGAGAGGGAATATTAAGCTTTATTCTCATTCTTCTTTTTGTAATGACCGGATTAAGCCTGGGTTTACAAAATTATATAAATCATTTTACCTCCAATTCATATTTACTTTTCCTTTTATTTACAATTATAACCGGTGTCGCAGGAGCAATAATTTTTTCTCCCCTAAACTTTTATACCGGCTTTTATCTCGAACATAAATTTAATTTATCTAATCAAACATTTATAAAATGGATATGGGAAGGTGCCAAAGGCGTTGCAGTATCCTCTGTAATAGGAGTTCCTATACTATTATTTTTTTATTATACTTTAAATAAATTCGGAAACCTATGGTGGCTTCCGTTAGCTATAGTTCTTTTTCTTGTATCGGTAATTTTAGCAAGAGTAGTTCCAATAATAATATTGCCTTTATTTTATAAAGTAACTCCGATTGATGATGAAGATTTAAAGAGCAGAATTAACACTTTAGCAAAAGACGCCGGAATTAAAGTAGAAAATGTCTATAAATTTAATATGAGTAAAAATACTAAAAAAGCAAACGCAGCTTTTACGGGAATAGGAAAATCAAAAAGAATATTACTCGGGGATACACTTCTTGAGAATTATACGAAAGACGAAATTGAAACCGTTATTGCTCATGAACTAGGTCATTATAAAAAGAAGCATATAGTTAAAAACATAGTTATAGGAACAGCAGCAAGTTTTCTTACATTGTTTCTTATATCCTATTTTTACAAAATTTCAATTCACTGGTTCGGCTTTGATAAAATAATAATAGTCGCAGCACTTCCTATCCTTTCGCTGTGGATAATGTTAATTGGTTTGGTTCAAACTCCGCTAACAAATATTTTATCAAGGAAATATGAATATGAAGCTGATGAATATGCCGTATCATCAACTAGAAAACCTACAGCTTTCAAATCAACTTTAGAAAAATTGACCGAACAAAACTTAGGTGATAAAGACCCCCATCCTTTTGTAGAATGGTTTTTTTATAGTCACCCGTCAATAAAAAACAGAATTTCTGCTTTAGAAGAATTTGTGGAAAAAAATAATATAGTTGAAGAAGCTATTGGGTTAAAGTAATTTTCTAATCATGATAGATTAGTCAGGACTTAACTTGTTATCATATATAAAATTTTTTTTTATTATCATACACGCAACTATTTGTTCAATATTTGCCCTTGTATTTTCATTGGACAGAAGCTTTTTTCTTTACTATAAATTATCCAAAGTTTTTTCAAAAGGAATCTTTTTAATATCCGGTATTAAGCTAACAATAAGCGGGTTGGAAAACTTTGATCATAAGAAGATATATGTTTTTGTTTCAAATCATAGCAGCCAGTATGATATACCCTCACTTCAATATTCGATACCTATTCCGATAAGTATTGTCTTTAAAAAAGAATTAAGTAAAATCCCTTTGTTCGGGTGGCAGTTGAGAACCGGCCCTTATGTTATGATTGATAGAACAAATACCGAAAGTGCATTAAAAAGTATTGAAAAAGCAAAAAAAAGAATGATTGAAAAGGGTCTTTCACCGCTAGTTTTTGCAGAAGGCACAAGAAGCAAGACCGGAGAAGTTCAAACCTTCAAAAGGGGGGCATTCTACCTAGCCTCAAAAGTTGGCTTCCCCATTGTCCCTGTATCAGTCAGCGGTGCATCAAAAATTCTACCTAAAGGGAAATTTAAAATAAAAAGCGGTACTATTTATGTTCATTTTGATAAACCGATTACTACAGAAAATATGGTAAACAGGCGGGATGAACTTGAACTTATGGCAAAAGTAAGGGATATTGTAATTCGCAATTTAAAATAGGTTAGTAAATGGGTGTAACAATAAAAGATGTAGAACATATCGCTGAATTGGCGAGATTAAAATTCAATGAAAGGGAACTGGACAATTTTACTCACCAGCTGAATGAAATTTTATCATATGTTGAAAAACTGAATGAACTGGATACGGAAAACGTTGAACCGCTATCCCATCCTGTTGAAAACAGCAATATTTTTAGAGAAGATGAAGTCAAACCTTCCGTAAACAGGGAAGATGCATTAAGGAATGCACCTGATAAAAACGAAGTATTTTTCAAAGTGCCAAAAGTAATTGAGCAATAAAGTTAATGGATGAATGGATGAATGGATGAATGGATGATTGGATGAAAAAGGGGCATTTATTCCATTTAGACTAACTACAAATTACAAAAAGTATGATAGTTGGAATTATTCCCGCACGTTTTGCTTCTACAAGATTAATGGGAAAACCTCTTGCAGATATTGGGGGAAAACCGATGATTCAGCATACATACGAGAATTGTTTAAAGTCTAAACTTCTAAATGAAGTAGTTGTTGCTGTTGATGATCAAAAGATTGCTCAGGTTATAAATGGTTTCGGCGGTAAAGCAATTATGACCCCGAAAAATATACAAACAGGATCTGACCGGATAGCTTTTGCTGCAAAGACTTTACCGGATGCAAAGATAATAGTAAACATTCAAGGAGATGAACCTTTTATAAAAGGAGGAATGATTGATCAGGCTATCGAACCCCTTTTATTTGACCTTTCTGTGAATGTATCTACTCTGGCAAAGAAAATTGAGACTGTACAAGAACTAAAATCCCCCTCTGTTGTGAAAGTAGTATTCGATTATAAAAATTTTGCACTCTACTTTTCACGCTCACCGATTCCTTTTGTAAGAGATGCAAAAACCAATCTTGAAAAAATAATAAATGCTGACATTTATAAACATGTAGGTTTATATGTATTTAGACGCGAAGCATTATTCCGGTTTACAGAACTTGAACAAACCGACCTGGAGAAGATTGAAAAACTTGAACAGCTGAGGATGCTTGAACATGGTTTTAAGATAAAAATAGTCGTGACGGAATATGAAAACCTTGCTGTTGATACTCC
Source organism: uncultured Bacteroidota bacterium (assembly GCA_963740945.1). Lineage (GTDB taxonomy): Bacteria > Bacteroidota > Ignavibacteria > Ignavibacteriales > Ignavibacteriaceae > CAVQBP01. Next base: position 23,218 of record CAVUGE010000029.1, read on the forward strand.
CGAAGATCTGGATCGGGCAAGGTTCTATTATGTTAATTATGTAAACAGATAAATATATTTTTTAATATTGCCGCTTTTGTCTATGTAAATATTAAAGGTTATTTTTTACAATATGAATTGCATTTTTTGTGATATAGTTGGTAAAAAAGTAGAAGCCGAGATACTTTTTGAGAACGATAACATTATTTCTTTTTTGGATATAAGGCCCGTTAATTTCGGTCATGCCCTGGTTATCCCTAAGAGTCATTATAAGAATTTTCTTTCCGTTCCGGTAAATGAACTTGATGAATTGATTGAGCTTACACAGTACCTATCAAAGTATATAAAAGAAGTTTTAAACGCTGATGGGTTTAATATCATTGTCAATAACGGGGCTGCTGCCGGGCAAACGGTTTATCATTTCCATTTCCATATTATTCCCCGATTTGAAAAAGACTTCAATTTTAAACCAAATTTTAAACTTTATTCTTTCGGGAAAATGAAAGAATATGCCGATATTATTCGTGATGCAATAAAAACAGAAGGATAAATGTAATGGATCAGAAAATCAGAGTACTAATTGCTAAAGCAGGACTGGACGGTCATGACAGGGGAGCAAAAGTAATAGCTGCAGCCTTAAGGGATGCCGGAATGGAAGTTATTTATACCGGCTTGCGTCAAACTCCGGAAATGATAGTTGAAGCAGCCTTGCAGGAAGATGTGGATGTTATCGGAATCAGTATTTTATCCGGCGCACATATGACTATATTTCCCAAAATACTTAATTTAATGAAAGAAAAAGGCTTAAATGATATTCTTTTGACCGGCGGAGGAATAATTCCCACTGAAGATATTAAAGCACTTAAAGCTCAAGGAGTTGGAGAATTGTTTACTCCCGGAGCACCTACAACTGCAATAGCTGACTATATTAAATTATGGACTCAATCTCACCCGAGGGATTAGATTCAAAAAATTCCTCCCCAACTGGAGTAAAATATATGAAAAGATGACATCTTTAAAAGTAAAATCATGTCCAATTTTTTATTCAAATATAAGTTCCGATAAGCTAATTTTAAAAAGTAAAGATGTCATCTTTCAAAAACCGGATAGTGCGTAACTTGAGTAAATAAATATTAAAATTACCGTTAATGAAAAAATTCCTAAGTAACTCTGAAATCAATGAATTTAATTCATTCTTCGTTAATATAATTATTATTCTATTGTTATTATTTTTTCCAGCCTGCCAAAATAAAAAAGCATCCGGCGGAAAAAATCTAATTGAAAAAAGGAACGGATTAATCTATAAACAAAACAGTGATACCGCATATACCGGATTAATTAAAGATACGACTAAAAACGTAATATTTGAATATTATGTTAAGCAAGGTTTAAAGAATGGTGAGTTCAAAATATCAGAACTTAATGGACAAACAATAATGATCGGTAATATGGTAAAAGATAAAAATGAGGGTGAATGGAAGTATTTTTATCCAAATGGTCAAATTGAATCTATCGGAAATTTCGCTAATGACCAGCCTAATGGGAAATGGATATTCTATTTTGAAACCGGCAAGAAAAAAGAAGAGGGAATATTCGTTAATGGAGTAAGAACAGGCAAGTGGATTGAATATGACTCAGCCGGAGCTATAAAGGATTATAAAAATTTTACTAAAGTAAAGAAAAGCAAGTAATATTTATTCAATATCTGTCCGAAATAAAACTAAAAAGAAATTGATTCCAGTTAAGGTAAAGTGATTATCTATTATAAATTGATAGACTGAAAATGTAAATTCTCATAAGGAAATTGGTAAAATAGAAATTTAATAGAATTGAAATTATATCGTTTGTTAATTAGTTTAGTAAGTCTAATTAAAAATATTTTCTAAAAGGAGAGCGAAAAATGGCTATTAAAGTTGGTATAAATGGATTCGGAAGAATTGGAAGATTGGTATTTCGCAGAAGCCTACAGCTTGGCGGTATTGATTTTGTTGGAATAAATGATTTAACTGATGCTAAAACTTTAGGACATCTGTTAAAATATGATTCGGTTCATGGACGATTTAAAGGTGAAGTTAAAGTTGACGGAAATGATTTAATAGTTAACGGCGATAGGATCAAAATTACGGCTGAGAAAGATCCTTCAAATTTAAAGTGGAAAGATCTGGGAGCTGATGTTGTTATTGAATCAACAGGTATTTTTAGATCCAAAGAAGCTTGTATGAAGCACGTTGATGCAGGAGCAAAAAAAGTTATCCTTACAGTTCCTTCAAAAGGTGATGTAGATGCAACGGTTGTTTTAGGAGTAAACGATGAAGTATTAACAGGAAATGAAAAAGTACTTTCTAATGCATCATGTACTACAAATTGTTTGGCTCCAATGGTTAAAGTACTTCATGATAACTTTGGTATAGATAAAGGTTTTATGACTACCGTACATTCATATACAAATGATCAAAGATTACTTGATCTTCCTCATAGTGATTTAAGAAGAGCAAGATCTGCCGCTGTTTCTATAATTCCTACAACAACAGGTGCGGCAAAGACAATCGGAAAAATAATCAGCGAATTAAAAGGGAAACTTGATGGATTCTCATTAAGAGTCCCGACACCTGACGGTTCGATAACTGATTTTGTCGCAATTCTTAAAAAAGATGCTTCGGTTGAAGATGTTAATACTGCTATGAAGAACGCTGCTGAAAGCAGCATGAAAGGAATTATGGAATATACAGAAGATCCTATAGTTTCTGCTGATATTGTAGGAAATTCACATTCCTGTATTTTCGATGCTCTGTCAACAATGTCTAATGGAAATCTCGTTAAAGTTGTCGGATGGTATGATAATGAATGGGGATATTCTTGCAGGGTAGTTGATTTAGTATTAAAAATTGCATAATAAATTTCCCGGGAGTTATGAGGGTGACCAAAAAGTATTTTTTCAGTCATTCTTAAGGAGTCCTCGACTGAAGAATCTCAATAATTATTCGAGTATGAGATTCTTCGCTGACGATCAGGATGACAATATTACTTTTTGGTCGCCCTCATAATCTCCATCCCTTCCAGATAAATTTTATTATTATTTCAACTTTAAACTTAATATTTAAAAATTCGGTTTTTAATGAATGAAAGGCTGCTGCAATGAAAAAACTTTCTATAGATGATGTAGAGCTAAAAGACAAAAGAGTACTGGTGAGAGTTGATTTTAATGTCCCTTTGGATGAAAATAAAACAATAACCGATGATCGCAGGATTACATCCTCTTTGCCTACTATAAAAAAAATTATATCCGAAGGAGGCAAAGCGATTTTGATGAGTCATCTTGGAAGGCCAAAAGGAGGCCCCGATCCAAAATATAGTTTAGCTCCGGTCGCAAAACGATTATCAGAGCTGTTAGGTAAAGATGTGAAGCTTGCACCTGATTGTGTTGGTGAAGAAGTAAAAAAGATGGTTGGTGAAATGAAACCCGGTGATGTCATGCTTCTTGAAAACGTGCGGTTTCATCCGGAAGAAACAAAAAATGATGAGAATTTTTCAAAACAATTAGCTGAACTTGGTGATGTTTATATTAATGATGCTTTTGGAAGTGCACACCGTGCACATTCCTCTACCGCAGGAATCACAAAATTTATCAAAACCTCTGCTTCAGGATATTTAATGCAGAAAGAGCTGGACTATCTTGGAGAAGCTATTTCCAATCCTAAAAGACCATACTGTGCTATTTTAGGTGGAGCTAAGATTTCCGGCAAAATTGATGTTATTAATAATTTACTCGATAAGGTAGATATTTTATTAATCGGCGGCGGAATGGCTTTTACATTTTTCAAGGCAGAAGGAAAAGAAATCGGAAAATCTTTACTTGAAGAAGAAAAGCTTGAAATTGCGAAAGAATTATTAGAAAAAATAAAGGGATCTAAAGTAAAATTCTATTTGCCAATTGATATTGCTGTAGCCGACGAATTTAGAAACGATTCACCCTGTGAAATTGTGGATGCAGATAAAATTCCGGCTGATAAAATGGGAATGGATATTGGTCCTAAAACAATAAAAGCATTTAGAGATGAAATACTGCTTTCAAAAACTATTGTATGGAACGGCCCGATGGGAGTTTTTGAAATGGAGAATTTCTCAATGGGAACAATGGAAGTAGCCGAAGCCCTTGCTAAAGCAACAAAAAAAGGAGCGATTACAATTGTGGGAGGGGGAGATTCTGCCGCAGCAATTAGCAAAGCAGGGCTGGAAAATAATGTTTCTCATGTTTCTACAGGCGGTGGAGCATCACTGGAATTTCTAGAAGGCAAAGAATTACCCGGTGTCGTCGCTCTCAGCGATAATGATCATTGATATTTAGATTTAGATTGATTAAAATAGTGTAATTATATAAAGTTAGATATTAGGAAAAGAGTATAACTTATAAAAAAGGTTTATTGTGAGTAATTATTACAGGCCAAGCGGATTCGGCGGCTTCAGTTATTTCCCTCCGGTTATTAAAAATTTAATAATAATCAATTCTGCAGTTTTTGTTTTGCAGCTTTTAATGCAAAATCTGAATATAGGAGGTATCCCTGCAGATGGTATAATAGACCGGTGGTTTGCATTGTGGCCCCTCGGAAGCGGATATTTTGAAGTATGGCAGCTTATAACTTACCAGTTTATGCACGGCGGATTCTTTCATATATTGATGAATATGTTTATCCTCTGGATGTTTGGCATAGAAATAGAAAATCTATGGGGTTCACAGAAATTCTTAATATTTTATCTTATAGCAGGCGTTATAGGAGGCCTCTTTCAAATTCTATTAAGTCCGGTTCTTGTAGGAGGACTTTCCGGTCCAACAATAGGAGCATCCGGTGCAATAATGGGAGTTATGGTTATTTTCGGTGTTATGTTCCCCAATAGACTTATTTTTCTTTATTTTTTAATTCCCGTTAAAGTTAAATATTTTATTATAGTCCTGGTTCTGATTGAGATATTTGCAGTAAACAGCGGTGGAAATGTAGCTCATCTTGCACATGTAGGGGGTGCCTTAACAGGTTTAATATATATGCTATGGGATAAAAGTGCTTCCTTTAAAAATATATTTCGTTCAAGTTCACAATATAGTTCAGGCGTAAATATCTCCAATCCTTTTAAGAATATAAAAAATCCCTTCAAAAGAAAAGAAAAAAATGTTGAAGAAGCGAGGTACTATGAAATAAAAGATAAAGATAAAGATGAAGATTATATAAGTCAGGAGGAAATTGATAAAATCCTTGATAAAATAAGTCAATCAGGGTACCAAAATCTTACTGAGAAAGAAAAGAAAATACTCTTTGAAGCCAGTAAGAAAATGAAATAATTTTAAAAGGTCAAAAATCAAAAATCAAAATGCTTTTGAATTTTTACTTTTGACATTCCAAGCATGAAACTACATTTTTATATATATCCATCCGTTTTCACTTTACTATTTATACTTTTAACTTGTTCTAATGATAAAGTAATTAATGAAGATAAATTTGTTAAAGTTTATACCGATCTTGTAATGGCACAGGACACCCTGCAAATAAACGAAGCGAATTTTGATTCTGTTAAGCAGTCTGTTTTTAATAGACATGGAATTACTTCCGGCCAATATGTATACACGGTAAATTATTACAATGAAGATGTAAAACGATGGGAGAGATTCTTTAACAAGGCTACCGCCTATATTGATACTCTGAGGAGTAGTTCAAACTCTGCCCGAAGGAAGTAAATTTATGTTTTGCAACAGCAATTCTAATTAAAGGATAAGATATTTCCTGCGGCAAACGTTTTTTTAAGTCTTTCAGATCTGAGAATCCTTTTTCGATTTCAATATTTATTTTAGAAATATTTTCTTCACTGAAAAGGTTATTTATATTAATTTGCGGCTCATATTCAATTATCGTTTCTATCTGCATAGATATAACTGCTTCGGATAAATTTCTAAGAGAAGCAATGCTCTTGAGGGGGTATCCTTTTTTTAAAAGAAGATAGGTCTCTTTTATGTTCGGCGGAACTTCTTTGTTCTCCATTTTAGATTGTGGTTCATTTTTAACTGAAGAATCCTTATTGAAATTCTCTATTACTTCAAGGAATTCTTTACCTATTTTATTGAACATTCTTTGGTTAAATCCCTTAATGGCTAAAAGTTCATATTCATCAGAGGGCTTTTTATTTATTATTTCTCTGATAACTTCATCCGGACAAATTAAATAGCCGGTCTGCATAAATTTTTTGGATGCACTCTTTCTAATTTCCTTTAGAGAGTTGAAAAGCTCAATATCATTTTCATAATCCGCAATAGTAGTTTCATTTATCTCTATTATTTTTATTTTCTTTAAGTAATCCAATCCGGCTTCATCAAGCTCAAATTTCTTACTATCAGAAAATTTCCTTTTAATAAAATTTTGCGAAAGGATTACATGTAGAACAGTTTTCAAATCATTCTTTTGAAAATTCGAACATATTCCATAAGTATCCAGGTTATTATATTTATCCGGGTTGGCCGATCCCTTCAAAATGCCAATCAAAATTGACTCGGAAACAGAACCGGCCTTATGGAGCGTTCTGAGCATTATCTCCTTTATATATTCTATAGATTCCGAAGAATAATTTTCCTCACTTAAACAATTATCGCATTTCCCGCATGAATAATTATCAACATTTTCACCAAAATACTTAAGAATATATTTAAACCTGCAATCCCTTGTAAAAACATAATCAATCATAGAATCTATTTTTTTTTGCTGGTTTAAATAACTTTCGTTTATTCTTTTGTAATCAATATTTAATCTATCCGCATTTGTACGGGGTGAAGTTAGAAAGACACTATTTCTTGAAACCGGCTTTGAATATTTTCCAAATCCCAAATTATCAAGTATTGTTAACGCTTCATCAATATCAAATTCCTGCATCCCGGCTTGTGAAGCTAATCCGGATAAATACAACTGGACTTCACCTGTAAAAATGCTGCTTCCGTAAATTCTAAGAAGCAGAAGAATCACTTCTTTAAGATTTTTATTTGAACTATTTTTTACAAATTCCTTAAGCTTATTTTTGTCGACTATAAACTGAAAAGAGCTTTTAATATCAAATTCAGAAGCCATTCTTAAATAACCGCTGTTTTCCAAAATTTTTAATGTAGAATGGAAAAGGCTTTTATTTATATTTTTTTTAGTGTACGCCGATATATACTCGGGATTTAAAATTATCTCAGAACCAGGCTGAATTCCCTCAGCGATTTTATTATAATCACAAATAGCGTTATAAACTGAATGTATAATTCTTTTATCGGGATGAGAATTTGATAAAAAGTAATTATGAATATTGATATCGGAGTCATCATAAAGGAGATAAATAAACGAATCTCTTCCATCTCTTCCTGCTCTTCCGATTTCCTGATAATAGTTTTCAATGGAACCGGGAATATTATAATGAATAACCAAACGGATATCTTTTTTATCAATACCCATTCCGAAAGCATTTGTTGCTGCTATAATCGGAATATTATCATTTAAAAAATCTTCCTGTATTTTCTTCCTTTCCTCATGAGCTAATCCTGCGTGATAATAACTACAGCTGATTCTCTTAAAAGTCAGAAATTCAGAAACTTCCTCGGCATTTTTTCTGGATGAAGTATAAATAATTGCGGGAGTTTTAAATCTTGAAATCAGTTCAAGGCATTTATCTTTTTTCTTCCTGGTGATAATAAGGTTTAAGTGTAGATTATTGCGTTCAAAACCTTTAATAAAGACCTTTGGTGAAGATAAGTTTAGCTGAATAGTAATATCTTTTATTACTTCAGGAGTAGCAGTTGCGGTAAAAGCTGCAATATTTTTAATCCCGATGAACTTGATAAAATCTAAAATCTTCCTATAGCTTGGTCTAAAATTATGCCCCCATTCACTGATACAGTGAGCTTCATCCACAAACAAGAAAGATGGATTTAATTTTTTTATCCTTTCAGCGAAAGTTATATTCTCAAGTCTTTCAGGGGCAACATAAAGCAGCTTAATTTTACCATATGAAATATTTTGAAGGACATCTTCGGTTTCATAAAAGTTCATAGTGCTGTTTATAAAAGCAGCTGAAGTTCCCCCATTTCCCGCAGAAGAGTTTAAGGAATCAACCTGATCCTTCATTAAGGCAATTAAAGGAGAAATTACAATTGAAAAGTGTTCAGATATAAGAGAGGGAATTTGATAACATATGGATTTCCCTGCACCTGTAGGCAGAACAGCTAAAACATTATCTCCCTGTAGAATTGCATCAATTATTTCTTTTTGTCCAATACGAAAATTCTTATGCCCGAAATATTTTTCAAGTGCTTGAATAGGAAGCATTAATAAGTCAAAAGTAAAAAGTAAAAAACTTTATAATGCCCTAATATAAAAAAACCTTAAACTATAATCCGCTAATGTTGCATATTTATTATGCCCTGATGGGAATATGTTAAGATGATATCTTTAAAATAAAGATTCTCTATAATAGGATCGGGAGAACCCTAGGCCTTTAAATAAATTTAATCTTACCTCTATTTTAGTTAAATTTACTGATTAAATATTTTGCATATTATGAATTCAATTGAAACAAACAACTTAACAAAAGTCTATACTTCTTCATTCGGTAAAAAAAATGTACAGGCACTTACAGAATTGAGTTTATCTGTTGAAAGAGGAAGTATTTTCGGACTTTTAGGACCAAACGGTGCGGGCAAAACAACCCTTATTAAAATTTTGCTGGGGATTACATTTCCTACTTCCGGGAAAGCTAATATATTGAATGAAGATATTTCAAACTATAAAATAAAAAGCCGGGTTGGATACCTTCCTGAAAATCATAAATATCCTTCTTATTTAACTGGCGGGAATGTGCTTAAATTTTTCGGAAAACTTAACGGATTAGATGGAGATATCTTTGAAAAGAAAATTGATGAATTACTTGAATTGGTTAAATTATCCAAATGGAAAAACACAAAGGTAAGAGCTTATTCAAAAGGAATGATGCAGAGATTAGGATTAGCACAAGCCCTGATAAATGACCCCGATCTGATCTTCCTGGATGAGCCTACCGATGGTGTCGATCCCATCGGAAGAAAAGAGATAAGAGATATTCTTCTAAATTTGAAATCACAATCAAAAACAATTTTTTTAAATAGTCATTTACTCTCGGAGGTGGAATTAATCACCGACAGAGTCGGTATCCTCAACAAAGGAAAACTGCTTCGCGAAGGAACAGTAAAGGAATTTACCGAAAAAAAAGAGGAGTTTACAATAAATATTGAAAATGAGCTTTCCCCTGAAGCTTTATCCGAATTGCAAAAAGAGGTCATTTTTTCAAATGTGAAAAAGAATTCTTATTCAGTTAAAGTAGTGGATATCAAAGAACTTAACCGGTTTATCGATCTAATGCGGAATAAAGGAATCTTAATTAAAGAGATCGTACCCCTTAAAAGCACATTGGAAGAAATGTTCATTTCACTTATTGAAAAATCGGAGAAAGAGGGGAATAGTTGAAAAATATTATAGTTATAACCATATCTACTTTAAGAGAAGCTTTGGCTAGAAAAGTCTTCCTTTTTTTCTTAGGTATATCTGCAGTAGTAATTATAGCATTAGCACTTATTTCAGCATTTGCAAATATACCATTATCGAGTATGCATGTCTCCGGAAACCGGATGATTGGAAGTGATATGGTCACAACATTTGAAATGATAATAATAAACCCGCTGGCAAATCTTTGCCTATTGCTTTCTATATTTTCTAGCGCCAGTTTTATACCGGTGATGCTGGAGAAAGGGAATATAGACTTACTTTTATCTAAACCAATTTCACGTGTACAGCTTCTTTGGGGGAAATATTTCGGCGGAATTTTAGTCGTTTTATTAAATATTGCCTTTTTAATTATTGGTGTCTGGATTATTGTTTCTATTAAATTTGCATACTGGAATTTTGCGGTTTTATGGTCTATTTTACTAATTACATTTGCTTATGCAGCGCTCAATTCGATAATAGTTCTATTAGGAGTTATTACAAAAGGCTCGATGTTTGGAATGATGACAGCCTATTTCATTTATTTAATTTTAAGCCCCCTTTTACTCGCTTCTAAAGATAGAATGATTCCATTTTTGGAAAATAAAATATTGAATACTGTTTTAGACGCATTTTATTATATTTTGCCCAAGATTTCGGAACTTCTGGGGAAGGATATTTATAATTTAGCTTCCGGCATTAATATTGATGTACAGCCGATAATTACTACATTTTTATTCTTAATATTTATCATGATACTAAGCGTTGAAATTTTTAAGAGGAAAGACTTTTAATTTGAAGAGAGTAATATTTATAAGTGTCGTTTCGGTTTTGATTTTAATTTCAGGATGTAAAAAGAATGAACCTATATCGCCGTTGACAAAAGCTCAGAAAGAAGCTTTCAATTACCTTCCCGAAGATTCCCGGTTTATAATGTATTTAAATTTGAATGAACTCCGCAGAACAGATTTCTGGGACACCTATTTTAAGTCTTCAATTTTAGGAAGCGGCCTTAATGAAAGGTGGTTCAGTAAATTTGAAAATGTAACGGGTGCAGGAATAAACAAAGGCATTTCTCAAGTTTTTTTAGCCTCAAATGGAAAAGAATACAATACTGCTGTTATTATACTGGATATAAATCAGAATAAAGTAAAAGAAAATATTGAACAATCTGAGAATTTTGAAAAAGAATTTATTGCAGACAGGCCCGTATATAAATTAAAGGGAAAGCCATCCCTTGAATTCTATTTTGTAAATGATTCCACAGTACTTTCAGCAAACAGTTTTAATTATATAAAAACTGTTCTTCAGAAGGAACAGAATTCGTTAATCAACAATAAATCCTTTATTAATATTATTAAGAGCATAAAAAATAAGAATCAATATTGGATAGCCATTAATGACGGCTCATTTGCAGTAAATTATGTCCGGAAACTCCTTGGAGTTAATGAAAAATTTCCAATTGCCAGTATTTTAAAGTCAATAAAAGATGTAACATTAGCAGCACAATTTGATGATGGTGTAGATATTGAATCAAATTGGAATTGTAAAGATTCAAAGAATGCCTATCTGTTATCAACTGCGATAAAAGGGGCTTTAGCGATGGATCTTTTAGCAGGCGGAGATTATTCACTTGGAAAAATATTGCAGAAAACCGAAGTAGAAAGACTGAACACTCAGGTTAATCTGCAATTAGAACTAAAGGGGGATGATATTATTAAATTAAAAGATTTAGCTAAGCAAATAAATACGGAAAGAAAATTATAAGGGATAAAATGATTGAAGAAAATTTAAAGCTTGAAGATCTTCTTGGAAAAAATAGTTTTAATGATGAGGGTATTAATTCAGTAGCGATAATTGGTGCCGGAGTAATGGGGCAAGGGATAGCACAAACTATTTCCTCTTCAGGTATTGAAGTCACTATAATTGAAAAGAATAAATCAAAACTGGACAGTGCCAAAGAATCTCTATCCGATTCTATTGATAATGAAATAAAAAGATGGGCCTTAACGCAGTCTGAAAAGAGGGCAATTTTCGGTAGAATTAGTTGGGAATCATCAATTGAAAAAGTTAGAGAATGTGATTTAATTATTGAAGCTGTGGATGAGGATTTCGAATTAAAAAAAGAAATTTTTATAACTATTGATAACCTTGCACGCAAAGAAACTATCTTGGTTTCTAATACATCAACATTAAGTTTAACAAAAATAGCTGAGTGCACGCAAAGGAGTGATAAAATAATTGGTATGCATTTTCTAAATCCTGTGCCGAAAGTTCCTCTTGTAGAATTAGTTAAATGTTTATATACATCAAATGAAACTGTAGAAAAAATAAAGGTTTTTGCCGCAAGAATAGGTAAGACTGCTGTAGAGGTATATGAGTATCCTGGATTTGTTACAACACGGGCTATAGTTCCATTGCTCAATGAAGCTATGTATATACTTCTTGAAGGAGTAGCCACAGCTAAAGATATAGATACTGCTATGAAACTGGGCTATAATTTTCCGTATGGCCCTTTAGAAATGGCAGATATGATGGGGCTTGATGAAGTACTTGCATGGATGGAAACTCTCTGGAAGACTTTAGGGGAACCGCGTTACCGTGCATGTCCTATTTTACGTAAACTCGTCAGAGAGAAAAAACTTGGTAAAAAAACCCGTGAAGGTTTTTATAAATATGATGAATCAGGAAAAATAATATCACAAGGGGAAAAGTTATGAAAGTTCTGGTTTTAAATTCCGGGAGTTCTTCTATTAAATACCAATTTATAGATACTAAAACAAAAACCGCTCTTGCTAAGGGTGTTGTCGATAGAATCGGGATGAGCGGAGCAGTATTAACCCATTCAAGATATGATGGTGATAAAATCAGGATTGCCGGTGAAATTCTTGACCATACGAGTGCCATTCAATATGTTATTGGTGTGATGCTTAGTAAAAATCACGGAGTAATTGACGATAAGGATGATATCGATGCGGTTGGTCATAGAGTTGTACACGGAGGTGAAACATTCTCCGAGTCTGTATTAATTACTCAAGAAGTTATTCGGGTACTACAGGAAAATATTGAACTGGCCCCATTGCATAATCCTTCAAACATAAAAGGGATCCAAGCTGTAGAGAATATTATGCCCGGTAAACCGCAGTGTGCTGTTTTTGATACGGCTTTCCATGTTAAAATGCCTCCGAAAGCTTACCTATACGGAATACCCTACGAACTTTATAAAAAATATAAAATACGAAGATATGGTTTTCACGGAACTTCACATTTATATGTTTCCAATAAGGCTGCAGAAATTTTAAATAAAAATATAAATGAACTTAAAGTAATCACCGCTCATCTAGGCAACGGCTGCAGTATGGCTGCTGTAAACAAAGGAAGATCTGTTGATACATCAATGGGTTTTACACCGTTAGAAGGTTTACTTATGGGAACTAGAAGCGGAGATATTGATCCCTCACTGATTTTATATATTATGGGAAAAGAAGGATTGGCCTTAAATGAAGCATCAACTTTGCTTAATAAACATGGAGGATTAATCGGTATAAGCGGCGAAAGCAGTGATATGAGAGAGATCCTTATAGCAATTAAGGAAAATAATAAGAGAGCAAAGTATGCTTTTGAGGTCTTCTGCTATAGGATAAAGAAATATTTAGGAGCTTATACCGCAGCAATGGGAGGATTAGATGTATTTATTTTTACAGGCGGAATCGGTGAAAATTCTCCGGATGTAAGGAAAGAAGTATTAAGCGGAATGGAATTTTTTGGCATCGAGCTAGATGAGGAACGGAATAAAAATAATGATATTAAGATTTCAAGCGATTCATCAAGAACAACAGTCCTTCGAATTCCAACAAATGAAGAGCTTGTTATCGCGATGGATACCGGTGAGATAGTAAAAAATATTGTTGAAAAAAATATTGATTAAACAAATCTACTTTCATAGAATTATTATTTTGAATAGACAGAATATTTAAAACTGTAGCCGAAACGGTTTTATTATATTGAGATATTTTGTATAATAATTTTACTAATTTTTTATTTTATAAATGCCTTCAATTCATCATACTTCAGTTATAGATCCGGGTGCAGAAATTTCGGAAGATGTGGAAATTGGACCCTTTTGCTTTATAGAGGGAGATGTTAAGATTGGAAAGGGGACTAAACTTCTCAATCATGTTACAATATATAATGGTGCGAGATTAGGTGAAGATAATATAATATTTCCCGGTGCAGTTATCTCGGGTATTCCTCAGGATTTAAAGTATAAAGGGCAACGTTCAGAAGTTGTTATCGGAAATAAAAATACAATCAGAGAGTGTGTAACAATAAGCCGGGCAACTGTAGAACCCTTTAAAACGGGTATAGGCAATAATTGTTTACTTATGGCTTATTCGCATGTTGCCCATGATTGTCTTTTAGGTGATTATTGCATCTTAGCAAACTCGGTAGCGTTAGGCGGTCATGTAACCGTTGAGGATTATGCAATCTGCGGCGGTTTAGTTGGTATTCATCAATTTGTAAAGATCGGGAAACACTCTATGATCGGAGCTCATTCCATGGTTGTTAAAGATGTGATTCCCTTTTCATTGTTTTCCGGAGACCCTTTAAAATACGCCGGCTTAAATACTACCGGATTAAAAAGACGCAATTTCTCTCCTGATTCTATTGAATTCATGAAGAAAGCTTTTAATATACTTTTTAACTGTAAGTTAAATGTTTCCCAGGCAGTAGAAAAAATTGGAAATGAACTTCCGCAAACTGAAGAATTAAAAAATTTAGTAAATTTTATTAAGAACAGTAAACGAGGTATTTCAAAATAATAATTATATTTTAATAATGAATATATAATTAACTGAAGTTACGCAAACATTGTCATTCTGAACGGAACGGAGTGGAGTGAAGAATCTCAAAACTTTAATTTTTAAACTATTTTATTATGTTTTATTTGCTCAATTATAAAAATATTTATATTGCGTAACATCAGTAATTAATTAAGCCTTTTTATAATTTAAACTAAGTATTTATATGGATTTAGGATTAAAAGGAAAAGTTGCCCTGGTAACTGCTGCCAGCAAAGGAATAGGGAAAGCAATAGCTATATCTCTCGCCGCTGAAGGATGTGAAATTTCAATTTGTTCCAGAACGAAAGACGATCTTTTAGGTTGTGTCTCGGATATTAAAAGATTATATGGAATTGAGCCCTGCTGGAGCGTTTGCGATTTAAATAAACTGCAGGACATAGAAAATACTGTTGCTTCGACAAACAAACAATTAGGCAAGATAGATATACTTATCAACAACTGTGGCGGTCCTTCTGCAGGTAGCTTAAAAGATCTAAGTGAAGAAAATTGGCAAGCCGCTTATGAGCAGATTCTATTGAGTGTGGTTAGATTTTGTAATCTTGTAACCCCTGATATGATAGCGAAAGAATGGGGAAGAATCATTAATATTACTTCTGTTGCTGCAATACAACCTATAGAAAATTTAATGCTTTCAAATAGTATACGAAATGCTATAATTGGTTTCGCAAAGACTCTAAGCAATGATATTGCAAAGTTCAGCGTGACTGTAAACAATATTGCACCCGGATACACACTAACCAACCGTCTGTATGAATTAGCCGTAAATGAAGCAAAAAAGAAGGGGATTTCACATGAAGAGATTTTAGTTAATATGGCAAAAGATATCCCTATGAACAGGCTCGCTCGACCCGAAGAGATAGCATCGGCTACAACATTCCTGGCTTCTACACAGGCAAGCTATATTACAGGCAACACAATCCAGGTAGATGGAGGATGGATTAGGGGGATTTGAATAAAAGTTCCGTAGCGCGAAACTCCGTTTCGCAAGATGTATTTCCTTTAATAGAAAGTTAGCTACGAATTCTGCGTCTTATTTTAACAAAACCATCTTAATAGTCCTACTGTATTCTTTACCGGAAATCGAACTCACATAAAGTTTTGCATAATAGACACCGGAACTATTATTTACTGCGCTCCATTCCACTTCATATTTTCCTGCAGGTTTGATTTCGTTTTCTAAAACATCTATTACACTGCCTAGAATATCCGCAATCTCAATTTTAATCTTACTTTCTTCAGAAAGAATAAACTTTATATTTGTTGAGGGGTTAAAGGGATTAGGGTAATTTTGAAATAGTTCGAAATTATCGGGGCTGCTGTCTAAATCTTTTATTCCTGTTGAGGTTGATTTAAATTTATAGATGTATCCGTCAAAGTCGCAAAAATAAAGTTCATTATTCTGATCAACTCCAAATGCTGTTATTTGACCTGGTGCTTTCAATAAAAATTCATTTTTGGGTGAACTTCCGGCAGCATCCAGAGCCCAGATATTAGATGTACAATAATCCGCATAAATATATTTTCCTGTCAGCTGTGGAATGGAATTTCCACGGTATACATATCCGCCGGTAATGGAACAATTACCGGAGCTATGATCGTATTCCCATATAGGTAATGTTAGTCCTGCAGTATCGCAATTAGAGGAATTGTAGCAATGCTTACCTTCCATAATGTTCCAGCCGTAATTTTTCCCGTTTTGAATTGTATCGATTTCTTCCCAAAGGTCCTGACCTACATCTGCACACCATAATTTACCTGTTAAGTTATCAAAGCTAAACCGCCAGGGATTTCGCAAACCATATGCATAAATTTCTTTTTTATAACCTAGTGAATTTCCAGCAAATGGATTTGAGGAAGGAATGGAATAATTCGAATTACCGCTTTTAGAATTAATATCTATCCGGAGTATCTTACCTAAAAATGTAGTGAGGTTCTGCCCGTTATTAAATGGATCTCCGCCGGAGCCCCCATCTCCAAATGAGATATATAAGTATCCTTCAGGGCCAAAAACTACCTTTCCACCATTGTGATTTGCGAAAGGCTGATCCTGAGTAAGTAAAATTAATTCACTATTTATATCAGCCGAATCCGGATTGGAATTAGAGACTTGATATCTTGCAACGACTGTGTGCCTATTAGGTTTTGTAGACGTATAGTCAACATAAAAGAAACCATTTTGTGAATAGTCGGGATTAAAAGCTAATCCAAGCAATCCCATTTCACCACCGCTGGCAACTTTATTACTTATATCCAGGAATACTTTTACTGAAAAGATCTTAGAATCATTTTGAAAAACTTTTATAATACCTGACTGTTCAACAATAAATATTCTGTTTGTCCCGTCGCCAGGTATTTGAAAGTCTACAGCATTTAAAAAAGACAAACTAGGGAAAGCTTTTACGATTTCATATTGTGCAAAAGTTTTATTTCCATAATAAATAAAGATTAAAAGTAAAAAAAATATTTTAACGTTTTTTATGGTCACTTGTTTTACTCTTAGCAGTCTGCCGGCTGCCGGATTTTACAGCTTTATTATTTTTCTTAACTGGAATTTCTTTTCTTTGATTGTCAATTATTTTTATAAATTCATCAACTTTATATGCTGATTTTTCCGAAGCTTTTCTTAGTCTTTCAAAAAATTCAAAAGATTTCTTAAATTCTTTCTTGAAATCAGTTATAATGGCTGATGTATTTTCATTACTTAATTCAGTTGTGTCAGATTTTCTTTTCTTCTTAAGACTATTCTTCAAATAATTCATACTATTAAGTGTGAAAATCCAGTCCAATAATTGCTCCATTCTTTCTTTGTTGAAGTATCTTACACCTTCAAATTCATTTACATTTAAGTAACCGGCAGCTTCTCTGTGAAAAAGATCCGAAATTAACTGCTCTTCAGCCGAAACTTCTTTCCCTGTTTTTTTATTGTTGCCTGAATTGTTATTATATATAATAAAATTATTTCCATCCGAAGAAAAGAATTTAACTAAAGCTGACTGCTCATATATCTTTTGATGACTATGTTGCAGTGCAAGTAAAACTTCATCGATAGGTTTATTTAACCGTAATTCATTAAATGTGACGATTCCTTTTTTAACATCAGCAATTGTATTATTTAAAACAGTGATCAGAAAAAATATTTCCCTGTTTTCTTTTGTATTATTTCCATTAAATATTGTTGTCCTTGAAACGGCATCTTTAAACCACTGGTTACTATTCTTTTTCTTTAATTCGTTTTCAATAACAAAAGAAATGTTTTGACAGACATTCATATCTTCTTTGATATTTTTAAGAATATAATCTTTATCAAATGGCTGGTGTTTAAAATTTTCAACATGCTTTAAAAAATTATTCAATTCATTATTGATTTTTTCAGGTATACCATTTGTACTGGATTGAGAAGGAGGAGAGAAGCAGAATTTATTAAATTCTTCGATAACTGACGATTCATTTAATTCTTTAAAGGAATTATGAACCGGTGATAGGTTCAATTCAATGAAGGACTGTTCTATTGAATAAACCCCGCTATTTCCAATCAGTCTTTTTAATCGTTCATAATCACCATTAGAGTCATAAAACTCTTTAAAATCCAGTAGAACCCTGTATTCGTAGCCTTGAAGTGAAAAATAAGTTCCAAAATCGTTAATATCTTTTCCGTTGAAAAGATATTCAAGGTTGGTTTTATGGTCTCTGAATGAATAAAAATACTTATGATCATCCTTAAGTTCCAAAGCATCTGCCAGCTTTTTATTATTTAGATTACCGTTATTTATTTTGTTTACGGAATAATTTATAGTACCGCTGCATTCGTGATAAGAATTATTATATACAACCAGAGCTCTTTCTTCATTCGATTTATTTGAAAAAACAAAAACATTTTCATTTATATTTCCAAAATTGTCAATGAAATCATACAGTTCGAAATTTTTTACCTGGCTGAATAAATATCTTTTCTTCATCAGGGGGAAAATCTCATATTCATGCCTGCTTACCAGGTTATCATCAATGAACTCATCATAATAAGCCCGTTTATATTCCATGCCGTACTTTTCAGAAAACCCTTCAATTTGTCCATGAGCAAACATTGGTAAACCCGGTAAAGTAACCATAAGCATAGCGATACCGAAATATTTGTCTCCTTTACCGAACTGGTTAACAGCGGTTTCTTCATCCGGATTGCTCATAAAGTTTACATAGCGTTTTAATATTTCCGGATTAAATTCAATAGTATTCCTAATTAATTCTCTATACTTATTATTTTCTTCTTTCATAAGCATATGCATAAAAGCACTGTTATAAACGCGGTGCATACCTAAAGTTCTTACAAAATAGCCTTCCATCAGCCAGAAAGCTTCGGCAAGAAGCAAAGTATTCGGCATTTCATTATTGATTCTATCAACGACTTCCCTCCAGAATTCAACAGGCATTACTTCATCAAAAGCAGAGCGGGTCATTGAATAATCGGAACGGGATGGAATTGCTCCGCCGGTTCCCGGTTGCGGAAACCACAAGCGCTGGTAATGCTTTTTTGAAAGGGTCATTGCCGCATCAAAACGAATGATTGGAGTTTTCCTTGCAACATGCATTATAGTTTGAATAAGAGATTCTCTGACTTCTGGATCCAGAAGGTTAAGCTGGGCGGTATCATTCCATGGCATATGAGTCCCGTCATTTCCATGATAAATATATCTGGTGTCTCCGGTATACGAATCCCTCCTTTGGAAAACGACCGCTGCATCTTCTCTTGAATAATATTTGTCCTCTATCCGGACTTCCACCCTCTGGTCATCAGATAAGTTAGGTCCGTAAAATGTATATCCGGGATATGGAGGATAGCTAGTTTGTATAAAATAATTTGGCTTTTCAGTCACCCATTTAGAATATATTCCTGTATGGTTGGGAACCATATCGCTAGCCATTCTAATACCTCTTCGCCAGGCTCTGTCTTTCAAATTTTGAAAAGCCTCTTCACCGCCAAGGTCGTGTGCTATTACATAATCATACAACGAATAAGCTGAAGCGACTGCATCAGGGTTCCCGGTATAATGTTTTATTTTTTCTGAGGCGCTGCTTCTTTCCCAGATTCCTATCAGCCATAATGCGGTAAAATTCCATTTAGCCAAATTGTCAAGCTCTTCATCAGGAACCTGATCTAACCTTGTTATGGCTCTCTGATATTTTTTTGAGAGTTGATCAAGCCAGACATATGAATTTTTGGCAATCATAACAACACTTGGCATCCAGTCGGTATCTGCAGTAAACTTCTCAGCTTCAGCATTGTAAAATCTTTTTTCACTTTCGCTGAGCTCCTCACCCATCAACAATTTATTTCTTATCATTTGCAGATATTCTGCATCATATTTATAAACGGGAACGGGCGGTGTACCTTTTCCTCCTCCAAACTGCAGAAATAATTTAAGATCTTCATTTATTAAATCTTTACTTTTTAAGATTCTATCTTTGAACTTATCATAAATGTAAATGCCCCATTTTTCTAAAATATAATCTAATTGTCCTTCGATATTATACGGACTTGCAACTATAGGTTTGCGTAAGAATTGGAAGAGGGGAAGATTTTCTGATCCCAACGGTTTCTCAGTTATGAAAAATTGTTCTGTTATATCAAGTGTTTCAATATATTTTGATTTTTTAGAAAGTGTTTTGTCCGTGTATAATTCTTCAAGACTCGTTGTTGCAGGATTACTGTTTTCAAGCTGAAGAATAATCAATTCCTCCAGAATAATTTCTTTATTAGGTTTTCCTCCTGTATTGGCAGTTAGGTATTCTTCGGAAGTTATTTTCCCTTTAAAAACTTCTAGAGGGGGGAATTCATTAAGATATTCCAATAAAACCTTATTAATCTCTTTTTCTTCCAGATGCAAGAAGAGATATTTTATGCTTCTATCCAGAACACCGGGATTTTCTCTTTCTTCATAAATTCTAATCAGGTAATGAAAAATTTCATGAAGGAGACCTAAAGCATTTAAATTGCCGGATGCAACAAAATTATGGGAATTTCCTTCAGATTTTCTTTTAGTATTTATCTTCTCAGATAAGACCCTTGCCTGGTGAAAATTGGCAATAATTAAATCTCCGTTAAGTGAAAAGAGTGATTTATCGAAATTATATTTATTTCGTGCAGCTTTTGAAACATGAAAATTATATTTAATACTTTGAAATTTAGAATTCATCATTAACCCTCAATACATACTATTTTAGTTTTTTCAATAGATAATATAACAAATCCTGACTGAAGATTTGGTGGGAAAGTTAACAGATTGGAGAAAAGTTCAAGAGCAAGTTCAAGTATTTATAATTTTATTAACATATTCGGGAAAAGATTCACGCCACCATCCCAAGTCACTGCCGGCATTTTGTTTGATATCGAGTACATGGTGGATTTGTTTCTGGCTTAATATAGATGATAATCTTTTGTTCTCGTCAAGATTCGGATCCCATTCACCGGTTCCAAGTATAATTTTCATCGTTCTTATTTTATCAAGGTACCATGTATCTTCGAGATTCGGCATATAATCAGGAGGGTTATTGAAATAGCAGTTGTCGTCATAATATCCCCAAATATATCTTTTGATATCAAAAAATCCGCCTAAACTAATAATTGCATCAACTTTATCCGGATGTTTGAAATGCAAGATTAACAGCATGATAGCCTCCAAAACCGCAGCCCCCAAGAATTACTTTTTCTTTATCTGTTTCATACATTGCATATTCTATTACATCATGTAATATTACATTTTCATAACCTATATATGTTTTTACACGGTCGGCGGGATGAATTGAATAATTATACCAGCTATCATTATCCATCCCATCCGGGCAATAAACTTTAATTCTGCCTTCTTCGATTAAATTAGAAACAGAATTAATTAACCCGTTATCTTTGTATATATAGAATTTATCTTGAGCGGTGGGGAATAAAACAACGGGCAGCCCGCTATGTCCGTATACCAGCATATTAAATTCTCTACTCAAATAGAGAGTGTGCCATTTATGATATTCTTCTTTCAAACTCACCACAATTAACCGTTATAAGGAATTAATTCGGCATGTAATATATTGAAAATGTTAATTTATTGTAAGCAAAGAAAACTAATTAACTGAAGTTACGCGAATCATTTTTTTGTCATTCTGAACGAAGTGGGGTGAAGAATCTCAAAGTTTAATATTTGTACCAATTGGTACAATTCTCTTCTATCTTATTGTAAGAACTTTCATTTGCTTAACTTAAATAATTAAATAATAATCCCCTCCATAAAAGAGGGGATTGAGAGGAGTAATTTTGGGAAAAGTCAATTTCATCAATAATTTCAATTGAAATGACTTTCCCCTTCGGGAAATGAAACTATATTTTCATAAATTTTGAGTTAATTACATTTTAATAAATTCAACTCTTCTATTATTTGCTTTACCTTGAGGTGTATTATTATCGGATACCGGTTCTATTTCTCCTTTTCCATCCGTTTCCATCCTTGCTTCTTCAATTCCAAATTCGGCTGACAGCGAATTTTTAACAGAAGCAGCCCTTCTTTTTGATAAATCAAGGTTGCTGTTGTCATCACCGTCACTATCGGTGTGTCCTATAATTTTAACTTTTACATCCGCATTATCCTTTAAGACTTTAGCTATATCTTTTAATGTACCGTAAGATTCGGGTTTTATTTTATCAGAACTGACGTCAAAAAGGATTCCATGTGTAACAAGTTTTCCTTCGGTCATCAGCTTGCTGCGGGTATCGGGAGCTCCGGCAGCGATCCTTATATTTGAAATGAGAGCAGCACCCTCTTCAAATCTGATCCGGTCCATTTTTACATCTTTAACCGGAAAAGCTTTGGGCAAATCAAACAATTTGTTTTCATTTTGATAAAGACGAATCCGTGATTTCTGAACCCAGATAGAAATATGATATTTTTGATTCTCCTTTTGATATAAGGCATTATTCTCTTTTGTTCCATCTAATCCAAGTCCTTCTCCTTCATCTCCATTAATATATGTACGATAACCCGGTCTACCGTAATATTCAACATAAAACATGAAGCCTGCTTTTCCAGGAACTGAACCATGATCAAAAGATTTCTCATTTATGCTCTGTATTAACCTAAAACTATATCCTGCCATATTGCCTTCTTCACCTTTAACAGGTATTACATCAAATTCAATAGTATAATTTTCCGGGAGTGTTAAAAGTTCATCAGTCCACATTGCATCACGCATGGAAAACTGAACCCAGTTGCCCGGAAATAGATTAGTAGTCACTACCTCTGCTGAACCGTTTGTATTCCATAAAGCAGGGAAATCACCTACATTGTCCTGAGAAAAATCTTCATAAAACAGAATTTGTTCACCCGGAATAAAATCATATTTGGAATATGATTTTAATTCACCGGGTTTTGCAGTACCGGAACTATTATCTATATTGACATCTGCATTGCTGTTTTCATTTTGATCAGATTGTTTTTCTTCATTAGTTCCATCTGCTGCATTATCAGTAGCTTCCTTGGTTTTTTCTTCGACTTTCTTTTCAACTTTTTCTTTTGCTTTTTTCAAAAGATCAAATTGGGCTTGTGTCGGAAATAGTATTGAGGTTAAAAAAATTATAGTTATAAGAATTTTTGGGAACATATTCCCCCCTTTGTTATTTGGTTTTTAGTATGAAGAATTTATTTACTGTAATCTAATAGAAAAAATTTTCAAAATAAAGTAAATAATGAATATTAAATAGAAAATAAGTCTAAGACTTTTTAATAATGTTTCATAATGACAAGTAAAAAGTCTTGTATTAAGCATATTAGGCGTATATGAAGCGTATATGCGTATCTGAAGCGTATCTGGAGCGTATGTGAAGCGTATCTGACTTATATTTGAATTAGGTAATGAATGTCAGGCGGACACACTAAAAGTGATTGTTTTTTAAGAATTTCTTAAATTCTTAAAAACATTTATAAAGAAATCTTCTCCTTTGTTCAAAATTTTTATTTCAAGCCGCACTGATTTCCATCATAATTCATCTATCTTTCTACTGAAGATCATAAATAATTGCTATTATTTTATCATTGAGGTATTTTTAAGTTTATCTTAATTTACGGTTATGAATCAAACTCCCTTAATGCTTCAATATAATAAGATTAAAGAAGCCCATCCCGATACTATCCTTTTATTCAGAATGGGTGACTTCTTTGAAACTTTTGAAGAAGATGCAAGAATCGCCGCAAAAGTATTAGGAATTACTTTAACAAAAAGAGCCAATGGCGCCGCCGGTGAAGTTCCGCTTGCCGGTTTTCCTCATCATGCAATCGATACTTATCTTCCTAAATTAGTCCGTGCAGGATATAGAGTTGCAGTCTGCGAACAGATTGAAAATCCAAAGTTTGCAAAGGGAATAGTAAAAAGAGATGTTATTGAGGTTGTAACTCCTGGTGTTGCCTTTTCCGATAAGCTGCTGGACCATAAAAAAAATAACTATTTAATGGCTATTTGCATCAAACCTTCTTCTGCAGATACAGAAAATATTGCCGGTATCGCATTTTCAGATATTTCCACCGGCGAATTTTATACTTATGAAATATTAGCTGGGTTAATCCAGCAGCAAATTGAGCTCATTTCTCCTTCTGAAGTCCTTGTGCAGAAAAAAGATCGGGATTACCTCGATAAAATAATTCACAAAATTAATCCCTCTATCCGGGTAACCAAAGTTGATGATTGGATATTTAATTTTGAATATGCAAAAGAACTGCTGATAATGCAGTTTAAAACAGTCACTTTAAAAGGATTTGGTATTGAAAATTTTATTCCCGGAATAATAGCTTCCGGAGTAATACTAAATTATTTACAAGAAACACAAAAGGCTAACTTATCTCATTTAAATAAAGTCTCTGCTTATAATCCCTCAGAGTATATGGCCCTGGATTATTCAACAAAAAGAAATCTTGAAATAACATCTTCAATGCATGATGGGGGAAGAGAAGGTTCTTTAATTTCTATTCTGGATAAAACAGAAACGGCAATGGGAGGAAGATTATTAAAAAAATGGATCTCCTCTCCATTAAAGAAGCTCGAGCTTATATTAAAAAGACAGGAAAGTGTCGAAGAGCTGTTAAAGAATAAAAGCTTAAGAAATAGTTTATTATCTGAATTAAAGGAAGTTGGAGACCTTGAAAGGCTAATTTCAAAAGTATGTACAGGGAGAGCTAATCCTCGTGAAATTATAAGTATAAAAACATCTTTAAAGAAAATTCCTTTTATTAAAAATCTCTTAAATTCTGTATCGGTAAAAACATTAGTCCAGCTAAAAGATAATTTAAACCCGCTTGATAAATTGGTAGATAAAATCCAAACAGCGATAGTAGATTCCCCTTCATTAAGTATTGTTGATGGAGGCATAATCAAAAATGGATTCAGCGCTGAACTGGATGAATTAAGAGATATTTCCCTGCATGGCAAAGACTGGATAGCAAATTTACAGAAAACAGAGAGAGATATTACAAAAATACCTTCTCTAAAAGTGAATTTTAATAAGGTTTTTGGTTATTATATCGAAATAAGCAACGCTCATAAAGATAAAGTACCGGAAACTTATATCCGAAAACAGACCTTAGTCAATTCGGAAAGATTTATCACACCTGAATTAAAAACTTATGAAGATAAAATCTTAAATGCTGAAGAAAAGATCTATGATCTGGAATCTCAATTATTTAATGAGATCAGATTAATAGTGGCAGCGGAAGCAGAATCCATTCAGCAGAATGCAAGATTAATCGCAATGCTGGATTGTTTTATCTCTTTTGCAGTATGTGCTGATGAATATAATTATATTAAACCTGAACTGAACGATGAACTGGAGATTGAAATTATAGATGGAAGACATCCGGTAGTCGAAAGAATTCTTCCTCCTGGAGAAAAATATACCCCTAATTCTTGCAGATTGGATAATGAAAAGGATCAGATAATAATATTGACAGGTCCGAATATGGCCGGAAAATCTGTCTTTCTGCGCCAGATTGGTTTAATTGTTCTTCTAGCTCAGATTGGTTCTTTTGTCCCTGCCAAACAAGCTAAAATAGGGCTCGTAGATAGAATTTTTACTCGCGTCGGTGCCAGCGATAATATTTCAGCCGGAGAAAGTACATTTTTAGTCGAAATGCAGGAAGCAGCCAATATTTTAAATAATGCAACAAAAAACAGTTTGATTTTACTTGATGAAATTGGAAGAGGAACCAGCACTTTTGATGGAATTTCTATTGCATGGGCTATTACAGAATTTCTTCATGAAAATTCGGAAGTTTCCGCAAAAACTTTATTTGCAACCCACTATCATGAATTAAATGAAATGGCAGAAATTTTCCCAAGAATAAAAAATTATAAAGTTGAAGTAAGGGAATATGAAGATAAAGTAATATTTTTGCATAAAGTAAATTTAGGGAGAGCAGATCATAGTTATGGTATACAGGTTGCCCAAATGGCCGGGCTGCCAAGATTTGTTACGAATAGAGCTAAAGAAATCCTGCAGAATCTCGAAAGCAAGGAATTAACCCCATATGAAGAAAAGAAAGAGAAGCTTAGAAAACTAAAGAAAGAAGAAAATAATCAAATCAGTATGTTTGAGTTTCAAGATGATAAATTACGGGGCGAAATAAACGAGATTGAAATCAATAATCTGACACCGATTGAGGCGTTAAATAAGCTTCATGAATTGAAGAAGAAAGTGAAAGGTGAAACGTCAAACGAGAAATGTTAATCGTTAATTGTTATTTGTTAATCGTTAAAACAGTATGAAGAAAATAAGATTTTTGTTACTTATTACATTTTCTCTCCTGATTTTCTCTTGCGGTAAATCTTATACTCCGGAACAGAAGAAATATATTTCTGAAATTGAAAAGCAGAGAAAAGAAAAAGATGATTATATGAAAAATGATCCCGATTCTCCATTTAATCATGATCCTAATGCTCATTATGGGAACTTAAAATATTATCCCGTAAATCCTGATTATGTTTTTAAAAGCAAGCTTTATGAATATAAAAATAAGGATACTGTTAAAGTCTTTGGAACAAAAGGAGAGGAAAGGAAAGCAGTAAAGATTGGCTATGTTAAAATTAATTTTGGGAAAGCCATTCCCTCGGCAAACGAAGGTGAGAAAAAAGTAAATGTCTATAAGGGTATAAGCAAAAATGGAGAGGTATATTACAGTATATGGTTTACCGATTTAACTACCGGGGATGAAACATATGGCGTTGGAAGATATCTTGACTTTGAATATAATCCTGATACAAATTTCGTTTATACTATAGATTTTAATCTCGCATATAGCCCTTATTGTTCCTATAGTTCTAAGTATTCATGCGCTATTCCAACTAAAGAAGATCATATTAATGTGGCAGTAAAGGCTGGAGAAAAAAAATTTCATTGAATGGAAATTGAGGATTGGAAAAGCAAATATCATTAAACATTCAATCATTCAGCCATTCAATCATTCACCCGATCTTCAATGCGTAAACAATGTCATAATTTAATATATATTTATAAAATAATTTCGGAGAAAATGTGGTTATAGTTCTTGATAAAAATGTAACAGATAAACAATATGAAAATGTTGTTAAGCACCTGGAAGATTTCGGTTTTGCTGTACATAAGTCAACCGGAGTTCAGCAGATAGTATTGGGTGCAATTGGTGTGAAACCCGATTTTGATATTAGGAAAGTCAAAATATTAGAAGGGGTAGCTGAAGTTTACAGAATTACAGAACCTTTCAAATTGGCGAGCAGGACATTTAAAAAAGAAGATACTGTAATTTCTATAGGAGATGTTAAAATCGGGGGGAACGAAGTGGTTATGATGGCTGGTCCATGTTCAGTTGAAAGCGAGGAACAAATATTTAAACTAGCTGAAATTGTTTCTAAAGCCGGAGCTAAAATTTTGAGAGGAGGAGCTTTCAAACCCAGAACCTCTCCATACTCTTTCCAGGGTATGGGTGAAGAAGGATTAAAATTATTGAGAAAAGCAGCCGATAAATATAACTTGCTTGTAATTACCGAAGTGATGGAAAATGCTCAAATTCCTCTCATTTCAGAATACACAGACATTTTTCAGATAGGTGCAAGAAATATGCAGAATTTTCCTCTTCTGAATGAAATAGGAAAAACAGCTAAACCGGCAATGTTAAAAAGAGGACTTGCAGCTACCGTTGAGGATTGGTTAATGTCGGCTGAATACATCTTATCAAACGGGAATAGAGATTTGATGCTGTGTGAAAGAGGAATCAGAACATTTGAGACTTATACCAGAAACACTTTTGATCTCTCAGCCATTCCGGTTGTACACAAGAAAAGCCATCTGCCTGTAATTGCCGATCCGTCTCATGCAACTGGATTAAGGGATAAAGTCCTCCCAATGGCAAGAGCTGCAGTAGCTGCCGGTGCCGATGGTTTAATGGTTGAAGTGCATCATGACCCGGAAAATGCTCTGTCCGATGGACCGCAAGCCCTACTGCCTGAACAATTTGAAGAGTTAATGACACAAGTAAAATTAATTGCTCAGGTTATCGGGAGAACTATGTGATATAAAATTTGAACGTAAAAAATTAGAAGTTTAATTAGAACAGATTATTGATTATTTTGTTAAATGCTTATTTTATTTTCATTGTTGAAAGAAAGGATTTCAAAATGCTAATTTTGACATTGCCAAGAAAATCTGTTAAAGAGATGAATGATGAAATAATTAAAATTGAAATAAACGAAGAAGATCTAGAGCAATTAAAAAGACAAATTAACTGGCAAGTTGTAGAGCAAGCAAAAGGAATATTAAAAGATAAGGACATTGATCCAATAGAATATCAAAATAATGCCCGGAAAGAATGGAATAGATAGAAGAAATGGTTCTTATTGATACTAATATTTTTATTCACTATTTAAAGAATGATAAGAAAGCTGTTGATTATTTTAATTACTTAAAAACTGCTAATGAAGATGTTTATTTTTCATTTATAAATAAGGTCGAATTATTAAGTTACTCACAATTAAATAACAATGAAATTAAATCTATTAATGAGATGTTGAATCAGTTTAAGAGAATAGGTCTTGATGAAAAAATCGAAGAGAAGACAATCGATATTAGAAAAAAAAATAGGCTAAAGATTCCAGATTCTATTATTGCTGCTTCTGCATTAAATTTGGGTTGTACTTTAGTTACTCGAAACGAATCTGATTTTAATAATGTTCCTGATTTAATCTTGTATAACCCTTTTAGTTAATCTTCGTCATGTCTAAAATCTCCATTAATATTTCTATAGTAGGTCTGGGTCTTATCGGGGGCTCAATTGCAAAAGCTCTTAAAAATTCAGGAAAAGATTTTATAATAAATGCTTACGATAAACCTCGAGTTCTTGACCTTGCTGTTGAACAAAAAGTAATTGATAAAAGGCTAAATAACATTGACCAGACAGGAAATTCCGATATAATTTTTCTGTGCCTTCCAACCGATCTTTCAGTGCAAACATTAAAGCAGTTAGCTCCTGTCATTAAAGAGAATTCAGTAGTTACAGATGTATGTGGGGTCAAAGGAATTTTTGAAAAAGAATGGACTTCATTAAAGAGCAAAGGTACATATATCGGTGGGCATCCAATGACAGGGAAAGAATCGGGCGGCTTCGAGAATTCCGATCAGCTCCTTTTTGAAAATTCCGTTTATATCATCTCCGAGAGCGGAAAGAATAATGATAAAATAAATTATCTCACTGATTTAATTAAACTGCTGGGAGCCAGAATCAGATTTCTGGATCCCTTCCTTCACGATAAAATAATAGCACAGGTAAGTCATTTACCCCAGCTGATTGCTGTAAGCCTCGTAAATTCAATTCCAAAAAATGATAATGGGGTAAATTATCTTGATTTTGCTGCAGGCGGTTTTAGAGATATGACCCGCATTGCTTCTGGAAGCTTTGATATCTGGGAATCAATATTAAAAATGAACAAAGATGAAATAATTTCAGCCCTGGAATTAATGAAGAATGATTTGAATATACTGGAAGATTTACTTAAGGATGAAGAAATAAATTCATTGAAAGTTTTATTCGATAAAGCAAGGGTGAAGAGGGATGAAATACCCAAAAATACTAAAGGTTTTATGAATCCATTATATGATCTTTTTGTCTATGTAAAAGATGAACCGGGAGTATTAAGCAGACTAACAACGGCTCTTTACCAAAATACCATAAATATAAAAGATATGGAATTGCTGAAAATAAGGGAAGGTACAGGGGGAACATTCAGAATATCTTTCCAATCACAAAAAGATGCCGATAAAGCCGAAAATATAATTAATGGGATTGGATTTAAAACAAAATTTTAACCTGCCATTATTCATTTTTTCATTTCTCTTGTGTTAAAATAATAATAAATTGCATCGTTTTTTTTAAAGTTTATGATGTAAAGTATTAAAATATATTATAGATTGATTTTTATATGCTGAAATTTAATAGGAACTGCTTCTTATTTTTATTATTTATCCCTTATCTGACAATTCTTGGGCAGGATTCCGGAGCACAAATAAAAAAAACATACTATCCCGATGGCACATTAAAGACACAAGGAGATTATATAAACGATAAACTCGATGGAACTTATCTTGAATATTATCAGGATGGTCATCTCTGGAAGGAATGGAAATATAAAGAGGGTAAAGAAGAAGGTATTTCTACCTGGTATTTTGATGATGGTATTCTAAGTAGTGAATGGAATTATCATAACGGTGAAAAGGAAGGTATCTCTAAATGGTATTATGAAACGGGTGAATTGTGGGCAGAACAGAACTATAGCAATGGAAAACTTGAAGGAATTACAAAAACCTATTATAAAAGCGGTGAGCTGCAGGGGGAATGGAATTATAGTAACGGGATACTGCAGGGGCTTTCAAAAACCTATTTTAAATCCGGAAAGATTGAAGTCGAAAAAAACTTTTCAAATGGCCTTCTGAATGGGATTACTAAAGTTTATAATCCAAATGGTATAGTAGCGCTTAATGCTTATTTTGTAAATGATAAGATTCAAGGGGAAGTTACTATCTATGACGAAGCGGGAAATTTAAGAGTAAAAGATGATTATGTTAATAATGAATTAACAAACCGTGTAAAATTTGATTATACGGGTAAACAGGAGTCACTGGAAAAAACGGTTCGAAATTATTATGACAATGGTTCAATGAAAGAAGAAATCTTTTATAAAAATAATATGAAAGAGGGAGCCTATCGAATTTATTATGAAAGCGGATATTTAAAGGAAGAATGGAACTACAGTAATGATACTCTTAATGGAAAATCCTATACTTATTATGAAGATGGAATTCAAAAATCACAGATGCCTTATCTAAACGGATTGAAAAAAGGTGTGAATAAAAATTATTATGATACAGGAGAGCTGGAGTCGGAAATATATTATGAAGATAATATGATGAATGGTATATATCTAAAATATTATAAGAATGGTAATTTGGAATCTGCTTATAATTATAAAAATAATATAAAAAATGGTGAATCAACGATTTATTATCAAAACGGTCTGGTTAAAACGACGGGAAATTATGTTGATGGTGCTTTATCGGGAAAAGTAACTACCTATTTTAATAATGGCGCGGTTGAACAGGTAGCGGATTATATTAATGATGTTCTTGATGGCTGGTTAAGGGTATATTATGCGAACAAAGAACTGAAAAAAGAAGAATACTATAAGAATGGTGTGCTTCAAACCCGAAAAGAATATAACCCTATGGGGATGCTGGTATCAACATACGGATATAACAGCAAATAAAAAACATTAGGAAATTAAATGAAAAATAGGCCTGTCAAAAAGTTTTCAGTTGGATTAATCCAGATATCATTAGATAAAAATCCGAATAATAATTTAAAAAAAGCAATAACCTGGATTAATAAAGCTGCAAAACAGGGAGCTCAAGTAATCTGTTTACCTGAACTTTTCCGGTCACAGTATTTTTGTCAGAAAGAGGATATAAAAAATTTCGAATTGGCTGAAACTATCCCAGGTCCTTCAACTGAAGAAATTGGTAAAATTGCTAAGAAAAATAAAGTAGTTATAATTGCCTCTATCTTTGAAAAAAGAGCTCCAGGAATTTATCATAATAGTGTAGCACTAATAAATTCAGATGGTAAAATAAGCGGAATTTACAGAAAAATGCATATACCCGACGATCCGGCTTATTATGAAAAGTTTTATTTTACACCCGGAGATCTTGGCTATAAGTCTTTTAGTACTCGATATGGAAATATCGGAACCCTTATATGCTGGGATCAATGGTACCCTGAAAGCGCAAGATTGACCGCTTTACAAGGAGCAAGTATTTTATTTTATCCAACTGCCATTGGTTGGCATCCGCACGAAAAGAAAAAGGAAGGGAAAGCACAATTCGAATCATGGCAGACGATTCAAAGAGGACATTCAATTGCTAATGGAATTTATGTTGCTGCCTGCAACAGAATTGGATTGGAAAAACTAAACAATGATTCAGCCGGTATCGAATTCTGGGGCTCATCATTTATATCTGATCCGCAGGGAGTAATTATTGCACAAGCCTCCCAAAATAAAGAAGAAATTTTAATTGCTGAAGTTGATCTCGAAAGAATTGAATATATTCGCAATAACTGGCCATTCCTAAGAGACCGCAGGATTGATTCATACATCGGGATTGACAAGAGGTTCTTAGCATGAGACTTCCCGCAGAATGGGAACCACACGAAGCCACATGGATCGGGTGGCCGCATAATAAAAAAGACTGGCCCGGAAAATTTGCTCCGATTCAATGGGTCTATGCCGAAATGGTTAAATATATTTCCCGTAGTGAAAAGGTTCGAATTATTGTAGAATCCGTTCAACATAAATTAAAAGCCAAAAAAGTATTAAGCTCTGTAAATATAGATTTAAATAATATTGAATTTTTTATTTTAGAAACAAATCGGGGCTGGACAAGAGATTCAGGTCCAGTTTTTATAAAGAATAATGAAAATGAAATAGCAGAAGTAATTTTTAGATTCAACGGATGGGCAAAATATTCCAATTACAGAAAAGATGAAAAACTTCCAAAATTTATTTCCAAAAAGTTTAAGTTGAAAAATATAATTCCTGGCTATAATAATTATCATGTTGTTCTTGAAGGAGGTTCAATAGATACAAACGGCAAAGGGACTTTAATTACCACCGAAGAATGTCTGCTTGATACTAAAGTCCAGGTAAGAAATCCCGGTTTTACCAAAGAAGACTATGAAGAAGTTTTTAAAAAGTATTTGGGAATTTCCAGGGTTATTTGGCTGGGAAAGGGGATATCCGGAGATGATACTCATGGTCATGTGGATGATATATGCAGATTTGTAAATCATAACACTGTTGTACTGGCTCAGGAAGAAAATCCCTATGATGATAATTATACAAAATTAAAAGAAAATAAAGAGCGTATAACAGATATTAAAATTGAAGACGGCTCTAAATTAGAAATTGTTGACCTTCCTATGCCTTCGCCGGTTATTTTTAAAAACCAGCGCTTACCTGCAAGTTATGCAAATTTCTATTTTTCAAATTATGCAGTATTGGTTCCAACTTTTAATGACCCAAATGACAGAATCGCCTTAGGAATTTTATCTGAATTAATTACAGATCGTTCTGTAATAGGTATTAATGCAGTAGATTTGATTTGGGGTCTGGGAGCTATTCACTGTTTAACACATGAACAGCCTGCTATATAAACTTTCTATCTTATATTGTAACTTTCTCTCCATATTTCAAAAGTTATCCACCAAATTAAATTATCCGCTAATGATTTATTCCCGTTATAAAAATTCCAAACTTGGTTTGAAACCTTGTCATAGTTATATAAATCAAAATTCTTAACTTCTTGAGACTCAATTTTATCCATTACAAAATTTTTTAATTTTAATAATAGATCCAGTTTAACATTATCACTTTTAATTAGTCCTGCTTTCCTTTTAATTTTTTGATAGATTCTCGTAAATAACAAATTTTTATTGAAAGGATAAATAATCTGGTCTTTCACAAGAGGATATTTATTAAATTTTTCACCATCAATAATTATTTGCCAGAATAATTTCCCGTTTTTCTTTTCTGTAATATCTAAACTAAGTCCGCGATTTAGAACCGAAACCTGAATAAAAGGCATAAATGCATGACATATGTTATCTAAAAGTGTTTGGCTTGGACCGCTTATATTGGCGACTTTAGTCTTTATAAAAAAGGTATCCAGCCAGTTTTCTATGCCAATTAATTTTGGGTCTGGTAAACTTTCAAGCAACTTTAAGATATGCTCCATGGCATAATTTTCCATTTGTACGGCTAATTCATCATTAAAAATATCAGACTTTTCTCTTCTTAAAAGTTTAAATATTGTTTTAACATCCTTTGATAATAAGGCATCTTTACCAAGAATTAAGAACTTATTTAAATAAGCTCTTCTGAAAATTTCTCCATAAGCCCCGTCTATTATTGAAAATTTTAGTTCATCTAATTCTTTATAAAATCTATAGTTCAAAGTTTCAAAAATAGATGAACTTAATCCAAGCTGAGAAACGTTTTTGTAAAGATTATTTAATAGCAAATCAGTTTCAGGAAATAAAACAGTAAAATAGTGATGCTCAATTTTATAATCGTCTATTATCCTTTGAGCTATTTCTCCATCAGCAGTAAATCTGCCTCCGAATGTATGTGTACCGAAATTTGTAATATGATTGTTATAAATAAGTTGGAGCAGTACCCTCGAATCAATACCTCCTGAGAGACCTAAATTAATTTTTATACTTTCCCTGGGAAACATATTTAAGAAATTATTTAGTGCATCAATAAATTCGGATGATGAACCGGATATATTGAAATCCGGCATCCATGAAAAATTATTTTTCTCGAGTTTTTCTGATGATATTTTTATTATCCCGCCGGGACCTAATCTAATTATATTTTTTATCGGGCATCCCCACGATATTTGATGAGGTAGTATCCAACTTGTAGAGAATTCTTCAATATTAACTGAATTTTTTCTATTAAATCTTGCCGTCCAATCCAATCTGGTTGAAAAAAGATAATTTGAATCATACTTTAGGAAAAAAATATCTCTTAAGCCGAGCTGATCATTAAAAAAAGTAATTAATTTC
The DNA here is from genome assembly GCA_963740945.1 of uncultured Bacteroidota bacterium. Classification (GTDB taxonomy): domain Bacteria; phylum Bacteroidota; class Ignavibacteria; order Ignavibacteriales; family Ignavibacteriaceae; genus CAVQBP01. Next base: position 57,754 of record CAVUGE010000029.1, read on the forward strand.
CTTCCCCATTTAATTCCAGCAAAATGCCCATTAATATTCTTTGAGTTTATCCCATCAATATTTAACCAATTATCCGGATTACATTGTTTTGTAAACTTTTGTTCTCCCTCCTCAGGATAAATTGGGATACCGCAAATTATACATCCCGTTGAATCAGAGTTAAAAATATATGTTAAATTTTCTTGTTTACCTCCATAAAATAAATTCAAATCCTCTCTATTTATTTTATTTTTTTCACCAAAGTCTATAGATGAAATATAATTATCAAGAATTGGATTATTTTTACCCGTATAACCAATAAACCAGGACATATTTTTCTTTTTATTTGATGATTAAAATGACAAGTTATAGTCTTTATTATAATTCAAAGATATGATTTTTGATATTTAATAAAGAATTTCCTTTTCTTTTAATTAAAATATAAAGAAATGTCATGGGTTCCGTAAAATTAATTTTCAACTTATATTTTGTAGTTGTAACTTAACTTGAGGATTTTTATTATAGAAACTTCAAGTCGAACACTTTTAATAATGGCAAAAACAAATAAAAACGGAAATAATACAAACAATATCATTCCTGCGGATATAAAACCTCCATCAGCTCCTGAAATCGAAGCTTCGGTTCTCGGAGCTATGATGATAGAAAAAGAAGCCGTACCTAAAGCAATTGAGCTATTGTCTTCTGAAAGCTTTTATTTAAAAGCGCATAAAAAGATTTTTGAAGCAATGGTCTCCCTTTTTGAATCGGGAGAACCAATCGATACTGTTACTTTATACGAGGAGTTAAAGAAAAGGGAAGAACTGGAAGAAGTTGGTGGTGCGGTATATCTGAGCAAACTCTCTCAGAATATTTCTTCTGCTGCAAATATTGAATATCATGCAAAAATAATTTTAGAGAAAGAAATTTTGAGGGGATTAATTACAAGTTCTCATGAAATTGCAAAAGCCGCTTATGAAGGGAATGAAGATGCTTTCGATATTTTAGATGAGGCTGAGAGGAAAATATTTGAGATAACAGAATCTCACCTTAAAAAATCTTTTCTTGGTATGGATAGAGCTGTTCGAGATGCTCTGGAATATATCGAGGCTATTCATTCAAAATCTAATCTGAAATTTTCTGTCCCTACAGGATTTTATGAACTTGATGAAATGCTTGGCGGTTTTCAAAAATCCGATCTGGTAATTATTGCTGCCAGGCCCTCCATGGGCAAGACTGCATTCGCCTTAACATTAGCCCGGAATGCTGCTATTGAACATAAAATCCCTGTCGGTATTTTTAGCCTTGAAATGTCTACTATGCAGCTTGTTATCAGAATGCTATGTGCCGAAGGCAGGCTAAATGCTCACCTGGTGAGAACCGGAAAACTTCCTTCTTCCGAAGGCGTTAAGTTAAGCAAAAATGCTCATAAGCTTATTGAATCTCCTATCTTTGTTGATGATACTCCTGCTCAGACAATTCTGGAAATTAGAGCAAAAGCTAGGAGACTTAAAGTCGAAAAAAATATTGGTATGGTTATAATTGATTACCTACAATTAATGCAGGGACCTGCTAAAGTGGAAAGCCGGGAAAGAGAGATTTCACACATATCCCGGTCTCTAAAATCTTTAGCTAAAGAGCTGAACATCCCTGTTTTAGCTCTGGCACAGCTAAATCGTGCGGTTGAGGCCAGAACGGATAAAAGACCCCAGCTTTCGGATTTAAGAGAATCGGGTTCTATTGAACAGGATGCAGATGTTGTCATTTTCTTAAATAGACCCGAATATTATGGAATGATGAAAGATGAAAACGGGAATTCTCTCGAAGGTGTAGCAGAAATTATTGTGGGAAAACAAAGAAATGGACCCATTGGTGAAATAAAATTAGCATTTATTAAAGAATACGCCCGGTTCGAAAACCTTGCTCATGCAAGACAGGTTGAGGAATATTCTGAAATCGCTGCTGATGAGGATATTATTTGAAAGTCAAAAGTCAAAGATAAAAAATCAAAAATAGAATTAAAGGATTATTATATTAAATGCATAAGATTATTTTATTTCTGTTAGTAGCCCCATTCTTTTTACATGCACAAATTTATTCTGATAAAGATGTTGAGGTTTGTAATTCGAAATTCAAATTAGCTGTTGAAAAAAATCTGGAAGATAAACCTATCGGAGATGTCATAGTTGCCATCGGAAAGAGTTTTATTGGAATAGATTATGCAGCACATACTCTGGAAAAAGGTGATAAAGAGACTCTGGTTATTGATTTAACCGGACTCGATTGTACTACTTTCCTTGAGAATTCTCTGGTATTTGCACGCTGTATTAAAGAAAATAAAACAACATTTAAAGATTATGAAAATGAATTAACTAAAATCAGATATAGGGATGGAGAAATCAATCAATATCCTTCCCGGCTTCACTATTTTGCTGATTGGGTCTATAATAATGAAAAAAAGGGCATTGTTAAAAATATGTCCAAAGATATTGGAGGCGATTCTTTAACTTTTAATCTTGACTGGATGACCACACATCCGGAATTATATGTCCAGCTAAAAGATAATCCGGCTTTTATTCATGTGATTAGAACACAGGAGGAAGCAATAAATAAAAGAGAATACTATTATATTCCTAAGGAAAAAGTTTCGCTTGTAGAAGAAAAAATTAATAACGGTGACTTAATTGCTATTACTTCTAATGTAAAGGGACTGGATATAAACCATGTTGGAATTGCCGTAAGGTCCGATGATGGAAGAATTCATTTTATGCATGCACCTAATGTCGGCTATAAAGTTCAAATCACTGAAGTTCCCCTTGCAGATTATTTGATGAAGTTTAACAAAGATACCGGGATAATGGTTATAAGAGCACTGGAACCCTAGTAATTAACTGAAGTTACTCGGAGTTGTCATTCTGAATCCGGCGTCAGCCGGATGAAGAATCTCCCGGCTTAAATTTCGCACCATTTTAATATAAATAAGCTCAAATTATAAAAAAACATAAGTAATTAATATTTTATAAATTTTTCTTAATAAAATATAACATTTAATACCTAATTAGATTTAACTTAGAATCTATAATTTAAAACTCTTAATCAAATTTATCTGAATTCTAAGAGAACCATTATTATCAATTTTAAGAAAATATCATCCCCTTATTTAGCTATTGCAATTTTTTGGATTGGCATTTATATTGGTATCCCTTAATAAGTATGAAAAAGAAATTTTCAATTATATTATTAGTTTTCTTATTTATAGTTTCTACTATTGGCCTACCTTTGTCTATTAATTTTTGCAGTATGATGGATACTCCTCAAGTCGGTATGTGTGAAATGCATTCAAACGATACAGCATGTGAAACCGAAATTCATCATATAATATTAAAAACTGAATTAACCAGGCAGGACTGCTGCAAAACAGAAATAATTGATAAAGCTATTTCTGATAAGTATTTGCAGGTTGATATCCATAAACATAATTTAAATTATAATATTATTGCTGTAATAAATCCTAATTTGACAGAAAATATTGGTTCATTTGTTAATTCAGTTCACTATTTTAATGATTCTTCTCCGCCCTCACTATCGAATAACCATATCTATCTTAGCATCTCGATTCTCCTCATCTAAACCTAAGTCCTCTCTTCGATCTATAAGGTTTTTATATATATGAAAATCTTATCCGTTCGTTTATTATTTCTCGAAAAAGAAAATAGATCTTTTAAGGAAAATATCCATGATTAAAATTAAAAAAATATATCTATTCATTTTATTGAGCTTTATTTCTCTTAACATTTTTGCTCAGCAAAATACACTTGATTCATTAGTAAATCAGGCATTAAATGTAAGTCCGAAGCTTAAAATGCTGAAGTCAAAATACTCGGCGGCGGAGAGCAGTATAAATGTCAATTCAAATCTGCCTGATCCCACTTTGACTTTGGGTTTAGCCAATTTGCCTACCAATACATTTTCATTTACACAGGAACCAATGACTGGGAAAATTGTTGGCTTGAGCCAGGCGATCCCTTTCCCTGGAAAACTTAACTCAATTGCCGATGTTTCTGAAAAGGATGCACAAATTGTAACGCAGGAAATAAATGATGCAAGAAACGAAATAGTAAAAAATGTTTCTCAGAATTATTTTGAGCTGATCTATATTCGTAAGGCCATTGATGTTGCAAATGAAAATTTGAAGTTGCTCAATGAAATAGTAAAAGTTGTCAGAACAAATTATACAGTTGCAAAAGCAAGTCAGCAGAATTTGTTTAAAGTTGAATTAGAGATAACAAATTTAAATGATAAAATTGTTGAATTAAAAAATAAAGAGACCTCAATTACTGCTATGTTAAATGCCCAATTATTGAGATCTCAAGATATCCTTATTTTTACAGATAGTCTTCCAACAATACAATATCAGATATTTTCGCAAAAACAGCTCGATTCTTTAGCCGTTCAGAACAGACCTTTTCTTGCAGGTATCGAATTAGCTAAGAAAAAAGCAGAGCTTCAGGAAAAGCTGGCAAAATATGATTACCTGCCGAATTTCAATGTTTCTGTTCAATATTCTCAAAGGGATAGAATTGCAATGACAAATACTCCTCTTTCTGATTTTGCTTCTTTTATGGTTGGTATTTCTCTTCCCCTTAATTATGGCGGAAAAGTCTCATCAAAAGTTGAAGAAACCGAAGCAATGCATGATATGTATGATGAACAGTATAATCTCTCATTGCAGATGCTCAATAGCAATTTTGGAACATCAATCTCAAAACTGAATTCCTTACAGGAAAGGATTAAACTAATTGAAGGTGCACAGCTTTCGCAGGCACAGCATAATTACACATCAAGCTTGTCAAGTTATCAAGTTGGAGAAGTAGATTTTATAAACGTAATTGATGCACAAAGTATGCTCTTCCAGGTGGAAACAAATTTATACCGGTTAAAAACTAATTATCTAAAAGAAGTTGAAGAATTAAAATTTTTAACAGGAACAAGTTTAAATAAATAATTTTTGGAGAATAATACAGTGAAAATACAAAACATAATTATCGGAATTCTTGTATTAGTTATAGCAGTAATTTCATACCTATGGCTTGGAAGTTCAAGTAAAAGCAGCGCGGCTAATATTAGTAACAGTTCCAAACAAACTGCACAAAAAGAGAGAAAAGTACTTTACTGGCGTGCACCCATGAATCCAAGTGAGGTTTATGATCATCCTGGCAAATCGAAAATGGGAATGGATTTAGTACCTGTTTATGAAGACGAAGCTTCAGGCAATGGTGTTGTAACAATAAGCGGTGCAGTTCAACAGAATATGAATGTTAAAACTGCAGTTGTGGAAGACAAAGATTTAAGCTCTCAGGTGGTTACTAATGGGATTCTCATTGTTGATGAGCAGAATGAATATATTGTTACTACAAGAGTAAATGGCTGGATAGAAAAATTATATGTGAACTATACAGGTCAAGTTGTCAATAAAGGTGAAAAATTGATGGACATTTATTCTCCTGAGCTCGTAGCAGCTGAACAAGAATTGCTGACAGCCCTTTCTTATCAATCTACAGTAAAAAATTCTAAGATTAATGAAGCCGCTGCAAGCGGAGATGAATTGTTAAAAAACGCAGTTGCAAAATTAGAATTGCTTGAAATCCCTGATAATGAAATTGAAAGGATAAAAGAGACAAAAGATGTAAAAACATATATGACACTTTATGCTCAAAAAAGCGGTACTGTTATATTGAAGAATGTTGTGGAAGGTCAGAAAATTATGGCTGGCGCACCTTTGCTTCATATTGCAAACCTTTCGAATTTATGGTTAACAGCCGATATCTATGAATATGAACTCCCTAAAATAAAATTAGGTTCACCGGCTGATATTACTTTTAATTTTTTCCCTGGTAAGACTTTTAGAAGTAAGATTTCTTTTATCTACCCCACCCTTGATAATAAAACAAGAACTATTAAAGTTAGGTTTGATATGCCGAATTATAATAACGAACTAAAACCTTCGATGTTTGCTAATGTAGTTATAAAAGGAAGAAGCCTTGAAAATTACCCGGCAGTTCCAGAACAGGCAGTGTTAAGAAGCGGCCAGAAAAATATTATTATACTTGATTTGGGTAACGGTAAATTCAAACCTATAGAAGTAACACTTGGCGATTATTCGGATGGATATTACCAGGTTCTTAAAGGAATTGCTTTAGGTGATACAATTGTTACATCTGCACAATTCCTAATTGATTCCGAAAGCAACCTCAGAGCAGCATTATCTCAATTTAGCAGTTCATCAAAAAAAGATTCAATGAATATGGGAACAAATAAGGAAGATAAAACAGGTTCCATGAAAAATAAGGATATGAAAAAAGGACCGGATATATCTGCATCTTCTGAATCAGCATCTTCTGAAAAAGATCCCCGTGTAAGAAAAGGAGTAATAGACCTTTCTGCAATTGATAAAAATAAAGATGGAAAGCTTTATGAAGATATTATGGATTGGAACGTTATTTCCGATGAACCGGGAACATGTCCGTTATGCGGGATGACCCTTAGAGAATTCACTATTAAAGAAGTGAAAGAAAATTTAACCAAACATGGATTTAGTTATAAGTAATGAGCAAAGATATATTTGGGTATAAGAGTATATGGTATAGGGCTATAATGGATTTCTTCAAAATGAAATCTAATTTCCCAAACGTCATGCCGGAAAAAAATCTTGTCTCTGTGGCTCTCTCTGAATTCTCTGTGCCGCTCTGTGTAACTGTTTTTTTAAAGAGGAACACAGAGCCCACCAAGAACCTCAAAGAAATGCCAATATACCTTGTACCTTTTCCCCAAGTCCGCAAGTTGATTTTAAAAACATGGAGAAATTAAATGACAACAGATAATCCGGCTAAAGACGGAATAATTACTAAAATAATTGAATGGTCAATTAATAATAAAATATTGATTATCATTTTGACATCGGCATTAATATTAGGCGGCATCTGGGCTATTGAAAATACACCGATAGACGCTATCCCGGATTTAAGTGACGTACAGGTAATCATATTTACTAGGTACGAGGGACAGGGACCCCAGATAGTTGAAGATCAGGTAACATACCCGCTGACTACAAAAATGTTATCTGTTCCGTATGCTAAAGATGTAAGAGGATACTCATTTTTCGGTTTCTCAATGGTATATATAATCTTTGAAGATGGTACCGATCTTTATTGGGCAAGAAGCAGAGTGCTCGAATACTTAAGTTCGATGCGGAGTTCTTTGCCTGAAGGTGTTTCACCGGAATTAGGACCGGATGCTACCGGTTTGGGCTGGGTATATCAATATGCATTAAAATCAGATAAAAGAAGTTTACAGGAATTACGAACTATTCAGGATTGGTTTCTCCGGTATGAACTAACCGCAATCCCGGGTGTTTCAGAAGTTGCGAGTATAGGAGGATTCGTTAAGCAATATCAGGTTAATGTTGACCCCACAAAATTAGCTTCCTACGATATTCCATTAAGTAAAGTAAGGATGGCAATAAAAGAGAGTAACAATGATGTAGGGGGAAGGTTGATGGAAATGGGTGAAACCGAGTTTATGGTTAGAGGATTAGGATATATCAAAAGTGTTGATGATTTAAAAAATATTGCTATCGGAAAAGACAAAAACAGCGGTACTCCTGTTTATTTAAAAGATGTAGCCAATATAGACATTGGTCCTGAACTAAGGAGAGGTTTAGCTGACTTAAACGGCGAAGGAGAAGTTGTAGGTGGAATAATAATTCAAAGGTTTGGAGAAAATGGTTTAGCTGTAATTAACAAAGTAAAACAAAGACTAAAAGAATTACAGGCGTCCCTACCACCTGATGTACAGATAGTGCCGGTTTATGACAGGTCAACACTTATACACAAAGCAGTTGATAATCTTGGCAATAAACTTATGGAAGAGGGATTAATTGTCGCTTTAGTTATTATTCTTTTTCTTCTGCATTTCCGCAGCTCGCTTGTTGCAATTTTTACATTGCCCACCGCAGTACTGGCAGCACTGCTTGTAATGAAACTCCAGGGACTAAATGCAAATATTATGTCACTTGGTGGAATTGCAATAGCTATCGGAGCTATGGTTGATGCAGCTATAATAATGGTAGAGAACTCGCACTCCCATATTTTGCATAACCAGCTTTTACCAGTAGATAAGCAGAGACCTCACTGGGCTGTTATCCTTGAATCATCAAAAGAAGTAGGTCCATCTATATTTTATTCACTTTTGGTAATTACAGTTTCATTCCTTCCGGTATTTACTTTAGAAGCACAGGAAGGAAGGCTATTCAAACCATTAGCATTTACTAAAACTTATTCAATGGCAGCAGGTGCAATTCTTGCAATTACAATTGTTCCCGTGTTGATGGGTTACTTCATACGCGGTAAAATGAAAAAAGAAGACGATAACCCTATTACTAGGTTCTTAATGAATATATATCACCCTGTTGTAGATTTTGTAATGAAAACTCGCTGGTGGGTTATCGGGATTTCAATAATCATAGTCGCTATTACATATATACCCTTCACAAAGTTAGGCTCAGAGTTTATGCCTCCATTATATGAGGGGGATCTTTTATATATGCCAACAACCCTACCTGGAATATCAATTACAAAAGCCAGGGAAATTCTTCAACAAACTGACAGGATTATAAAAACATTCCCTGAAGTTAAAACAGTATTCGGTAAAATCGGCAGAGCGGATACCCCTACAGACCCAGCACCATTATCAATGATTGAAACAACGATACAACTAAAGCCTGAGGATGAATGGCCTTCCGGGATGACACGCGAAAAACTTGTGGATGATTTAAATGCGGCAGTAAGTATTCCCGGTCTTACCAATGCCTGGACGATGCCGATCAAAACAAGAATAGATATGCTTTCAACGGGAATAAAGACTCCGGTAGGAATAAAAATAGCTGGCCCTGATTTAAATGTATTGCAAAATATAGGGAAACAGATTGAAGGGATAGCAACAACAATCCCTGGTACTCGATCAGTATATGCAGAACGTTCGGTTGGCGGCAACTATGTAGATTTTAATATAAACAGAGACGCTATTGCCAGGTACGGATTAACAATTAAAGATGTTCAGGATGTCTTTATGTCTGCTGTTGGTGGAATGAATATTACAAAAACCGTAGAAGGATTGGAACGTTACCCGGTTAATTTAAGATACCAAAGAGATTATAGAGAAAATATAGAAGCATTAAAAAGAGTCCTGGTTCCATTACAGGGCGGTGGCAATATCCCGCTTGATGAGTTAGGCGATATAGTAATTAAAAAAGGTCCCCCGGTAATTAAATCTGAGAATGCAAGACTTAATGCCTGGGTATACATTGATATAGAAAATATAGATGTAGGTACCTATGTAAAGGATGCCCAGAAAATTATCAATGAAAAGTTAAAGCTGCCAGAGGGTTATTCAATAATATGGAGCGGACAATTTGAATATATGGAAAGTGCCGCAAAGAAATTAGCATTAGTACTACCCATAACATTATTAATAGTAATACTACTTCTTTACTTCAACACTAAATCTTTTATTAAAACAGGTATCATTCTTCTTGCGCTTCCATTTTCAATGGTTGGTGCGGTATGGTACCTTTATTTTGCAGGATTTAATTTAAGTGTAGCCGTTTGGGTTGGTATTATTGCACTCCTTGGTATTAGCGCGGAAACAGGTGTAGTGATGTTACTCTATCTTGATATAGCATATGAAAACTGGAAAAAAAGAGGGGATTTAAAATCATTTGCCGATTTAAGATCATCAATTTTCGAAGGTGCAGTAAAAAGAATACGGCCTAAAATGATGACCGTGCTTGTTTTATTCTTTGGTTTACTTCCTATACTAATCGGGCATGGGTCCGGTGGTGATGTAATGAAAAGAATTGCAGCTCCAATGGCGGGAGGTATTTTCACAAGTCTTATTATGGAACTAACTATCTTCCCCGCAATCTTTTATATTCTTAAAAGAAGAGAAATGAGAAAAAATAATATGCTAACAGAAACGAATCAGGAGAGTTAAAATGAAAAAAATAGTAGCTTATATAAGGCATGAAAAAGCCGATATTGTGTTGAAAAAGCTATTCGTATTAAAACCGGAAAAGTTAATGATATCGAAAATCTTTAAAACATATAACAAATAAAAAGGAGAAAAAAAATGAAATGCAAATCGACCAAAAATCTTTTAACAATTCTTTTTGTCATAATGCTTTCGGCTTCATTTACCGTTGCACAAACCACGGATTCTATGAAAATGGATCACCAAAATATGCAAAACATGAATATGAAAAACGATTCGACTGGAACTATGAAAATGGACTCGGCAGCAAGTGTAAAAAATTCAATTGTTCGAGAAGGTATCATTGATTTAAAAGCAATTGATGAGAATAAGGACGGAAAAGTTTATCAGGATGCGATGGATTATAATGTAATCTCAGATAAACCAGGCACATGCCCCCTTTGCGGAATGACTTTAAAAGAAGTCTCTCTAAAAAAAGCAAAAGAAGCACTTTTAAAAAGCGGCTATAAAGTAAAAGAGTGATCATATTAGGATTTCTCTTGTCAATCGGAAAGTATGCATTTATAATTGCCCCGACCTTCAGGTCGGGGGTTATTAAAACACTCAAAACAAAAGGGCTTTAGCCCATTAATTACCTCTCGACATGATAGTTTAATCATAAATTTGACTTTTTACATAACGACTTAAAATGCGTTATGCCGCTGCCCTTTTAACTAACCTTCTTTAATTTCTTTACTTCTATTTTTAGTCTATCTTGAAGTCTGTCCTTTTCCACTTCTAAATTGTATCGCATCTGTAAATTCAACCAAAACTTCTCTGATAAACCAAAATACACGGATAGTCTTAATGCGGTATCTGCAGTTATTGCTCTTTTCCCCAATACTATTTCGTTTATTCTTCTTGCAGGAACATTTATATCCTTTGCCAAACGATATTGACTTATTTCCATTGGAATTAAGAATTCTTTAAGTAATATTTCACCAGGATGGATTGGTTCTATTTTTCTACTCATAATTTTTATCCTTTATGATAATCTACAATTTCCACTTCATATGCACTATTGTCTTTCCAGCTAAATACTATTCTCCATTGGTCATTTATTCTTATACTGTATTTCCCAGACAAATTTCCAAATAATTTTTCAAGTCTATTTCCAGGTGGGACTTTTAAATCTTCTAGTCTTTCTGCACCATCTATGAGTAACAATTTCCTATAAGCAACTCTATGTATTGTTGATGGTAGTTTTCTTACAAGTCTTCGATTAAATAAATCTTCTGTTGATTTATCTGAAAAACTATTTATCATATGAGATAATAATAACGCTTTACGTTATCATAATCAAGTTTTACTGTTCGAACTATCCTAATTTTTATTTCTTTTTCCAGAACATTACTCACTACTAGTCCTGACACAGCTTCGCCGCATAACTCACACCCGTTTGAAGATAAGGAATATTTTAGATGATTGTTTTTAGAAAAGATCCGATAATTCGCCCGCTTTTTTTTTAGGAACATTTCAACTTATATCGAAAAAAAATTAAGTTAGCGTAATGAAAAGACGATGATTTAATAGAGTTAGGGATATTAATTTTTAATTCTATTCATATATGAAAAATTCATTTCCTTTTTTCTCCTTTATTTTTATCTTTATAAAGTTTCAATTAAGAAATAAAATGAATAATGATCATATAAAAGAGCTATCACTTTTAAAGAAATATCAGGCTTTACTTGTTGAAAATGATAAATTAAAAGCCGAAAACAAAAAATTAAAAGATCAGCTTGACACTATAAATTATCCAGCAAATAATTTAGATGAAATTGAATTAGCACCTTCTGTTGTTAATGAAAAAATAATCCCAGAGTTTCCAGCTGTATCCCAATCAAATTATTTTGTAACTTCAATAAATAAATACAGTGAACCTCAAGAAAAAATTAAACTTTTTATGTCGTTTTTTAGGGGAAGGGAGGATGTTTATGCTAAAAGATGGCAAAATAAGAATGGAAAATCCGGATATTCACCAGCCTGTTTTAATGAATGGAAAATGGGTATATGTAATAAACCAAAAATAAAATGTTTCGAGTGCTCTAATAAAGCTTTCGAAACATTAAATGATAAGGTAATTGAAGCTCATCTAAAAGGAAATATTGTTGCAGGAATTTATCCAATGTTATTAGACGATAATTGCTATTTTTTGGCAATAGACTTTGATGAGGAAGGGTGGAAAAAGGATATATCTGTACTTGGAGATGTCTGTAAGGAACATGATATTTCTTCTGCTGTTGAACGTTCCCGTTCAGGTAATGGTGCTCATGTCTGGTTTTTCTTTGAAAAAATTATACCGGCTGCACTAGCTAGAAAGTTTGGTTCATCTTTACTAACCTATTCAATGAATAGAAGACATGAGATCAAATTCAAATCTTATGATAGATTTTTCCCAAATCAAGATACGATGCCAAGAGGCGGTTTTGGGAATTTAATTGCTCTTCCATTACAGAAACAAGCCAGAGAAAAAGGTAATACTCTCTTCGTTGATGATTTTTTTGAACCTTTCCCTGATCAATGGGAGTATCTAAATTCTAAAAGCAAATTGTCTGAAGACAAAATTGAATTATTGATTTCAAAATTTTCCGTCGGATTAAATGGAAATGAACTGGGAATATTAAGAAAAGATGATGAATTAAGCCCGAAGCCTTGGGAAAGATCCCCTTCTCCTGGATTAACTGAAGATGACTTCCCTGGGAAAATAAATCTGGTTAAAGCCAATCTTATATTTATCCTAAAAGAAGGTTTTTCTCATAAAGCGCTAAATGCTTTAAAACGTTTGGCAGCATTTAAGAATCCGGAGTTTTATAAAGCTCAGGCAATGCGTATGATTACCTATAATAAACCAAGAATTATATCTTGCTCTGATGAAACAGATGAATATCTTTGTCTGCCGAGAGGATGTGAAGAAGATATCAAAATTTTATTAAATAGGTCTAAAGTCGATATAGAACTAGTAGATAAAACAAATAATGGAAAGAATATTAATGTCAAGTTTAACGGGGTATTAAGAGAAGAGCAGCAATCCGCTGTAAATGAACTATTGAAATTTGATAATGGAGTACTTGCCGCTGCTACCGCTTTCGGTAAAACTGTTATTGCAGCTAAAATAATAGCAGAAAAGAAAATAAATACTCTTATAATTGTCCATAGAAAATATTTGCTTTCGCAGTGGATAACAAAGTTATCTGAGTTTTTAATTATTAAAGAGGAATTGCCTGAGTTTAAAGAAAAAGGAATTAAACAAAAGGAACAAGCATTGATAGGGCACATCGGAGGAGGTAAAGAAAATTTAACTGGTATTATTGATGTAGCCATAGTTCAATCTTTAAATAAGAATAATGAAGTATTGGAATGTACCAGGAATTATGGGATGGTTATTGTTGACGAGTGTCATCATATCCCTGCTTTTTGTTTTGAACAGGTTCTGAAAAATGTTAATGCAAAATATGTTTATGGATTAACTGCAACACCCACGAGATTAGATGGACATCATCCTATTATTTTTATGCAATGTGGGCCTGTAAGGTTTAAAGTTGATGCAAAAGCACAAGCCGAAAAAAGACCTTTTGAACATTTCGTTATCCCGAGATTTACTAGTTTTAAAGTTTTTATTGATAAAGCCGATCCTTCTTCTCCTTTTGGCATAAATCAATTTTCTATTCAAGAAATATTTTCAGAATTAATAGTAAGTGAAAAGAGGAATCAACTTATTGTTAGTGATATTATAAAAAATTATAAAAACGGTAGAAATTCTCTCATATTAACTGAAAGAACAGTTCATGTTGAATTACTCGTAAAAAAGTTATGTGAAAAAATCCCGGAAGAAGTAGTAGCTTTAACAGGTAAAATCAGTCCAAAAAAAGTTAGAGAAACATTAAGCAAAATATCATGTGCACCTTTAGATAAGCCTTTAGTATTAGTTGCTACTGGTAAATACATTGGAGAAGGTTTTGATGAACCCCGCCTCGATACTTTATTCTTAGCAATGCCTATTTCTTGGAAAGGTACTTTACAGCAATATGTCGGAAGGCTCCATAGATTGTATAGCAGTAAAAAAGAGGTTCAAGTATATGATTATGTTGATATCCATGTGAGAATGCTGGAGAAAATGTATAATAAGCGTCTTAATGGTTACGCTTCATTAGGATATAAAACAAAAAGCGATGTAATCCCATCTGAATCTTCTAATTTTATTTATAATAAAGATAGTTTTTTACCGGTTTATAACAACGATATTTTAAATGCAGAAGAAGAAATTTTTATTGTCAGCCCCTTTGTATCAAGAAGACGGGTTGATCAAATGCACGAATATTTTTATAAAGCAATAAATAAGAATATTAAGATAATTGTGATTACGAGGCCTTACGAAGATTATAAAGAAGATAATAGATTAAAAGCATTGCGTACCATAGAGATCTTAAAAGATGAAGGCGTCAACTTATTATTCAAATCGAATATACACCAAAAATTTGCAATAATAGACGAAAGAACAGTTTGGTATGGAAGCATAAACCTTTTAAGTTTCGGCAATGCAGAAGAAAGCATAATGCGACTTGAAAGTTCCAATATCGCCAATGAACTTATGAAAAGTATTGGTAATCGCAATTCTATGAATTATTCAACCGTCGAATAAGACCAAATGACCAATAATTTGAGTGTTTGAAATTTTGAATTTCAAAATTATAATTTATTTGTAATTTGTTCTTTGTCATTTGGAATTTTATAATATGTTCTATTTTGAGAAAAACGCCTCTCAACCCCCCATTTTTAAAGAGAAAAATTTTTAGCCATATATAAGTATGCCTCACCTTGAGTTTGTTCAAAAAACCGGTAGTTGAGAGGCTATTTTTAAACAAAAATCGAAAATAAATCATCTAACTATTACCGGAATTCAATTAGTTTATACTGTTTCAATTTTCAATCCCTAAATCCTACAATGTTCTTCAATTTTGCTGCTCATAAAAACCTTACGAAATAGAGTAGGATTTCGGCTATTTTTTCACTTCTAAGCCATCGAAAATAGACTAGGCCACCTTTTACCCCATAATCCAAATATGGTTCGATAAGAATATTACCCCGTTTGGATTTCATTTGTTTTAGTTCACCATTGAAGGCATTTATTGACTTTTTACATAACGGCTTAAAATACTTGGTTATACGTTTTTTTAATTTACTTTAGTTCCTTGGTGAAATATCATTTGATATTCATCTTTTACTTTTATCCAAATTGAACTTCTTAATGAATAATATTTTTGTCCACCTTCTTCTTTTATACCTTTATAAGTAACCAAGTAATGATTTTTACCTAATTCTCTTAATTTGAAATTAGAGAGTTTTAATTTTTGAATAGTTTCACTTTGTAAAGCATTTATTATTTCCTTGTTTGAAAATATTTTTCCGGAACTTCCATATTCTACGAAATCGTCTGCTAAAATTTTTAATAGTACTTTTAATGATTTTCTTACATCTGGTTTTAAAAGTAACTTTTCCAAATCTTTTAATTTTTGCTCTATTATTTTATTATTCTTCATTTTTTTCTCCAACGTTTAACGATCATGCATTTAAGCCGCCTGCCTTCACATAATGTTCAGGCAGTAAACAGCCCAATTTACCAAACAGAGCTTCGCGATGGTTGGTTTACCCACCGGAGCTTTAGCGTGGGTTGGATCATCTACTTTAAAAATCTCTAAAAATGCCGAGTGCATATACGCGGCTTAAAATGCTTTGATAGCTGTGACTTTATTTAAATAATTTATTGCATACGCCAACTGCTTATCGTTACCACTTGCAATGTCTGTTGATGTTTGTGTTACTAAAATATCCGGTAGTACTCCATTCCATTCTATCATGGTGCCATCTAATCTTGTAAAATATCCATTTGCGATTTTTATTCTCTTTCTGCTTGGCAATGCATAAAAATTATTAGTACCGCCCCCACCGCCGGTTGTATCTCCAATTAATGTTACATTTGATGATTGTCTCAATAGCTCAGGGAAAAATTCTGCCGCGCTAAAACTAGCACCGTTAATAAGTACAACAATGGATTTATGAAATCCCACCATATTAACAGGATTTATTATTGAACTATTCGTTCCCAAATAAGTATACCAGGTTTCTTTTATAGGTTTTTCAATTAAACGAGCTATCATATAATCAGCGGAATTTGAATTGCCTCCCCCATTATTTCTAACGTCCACAACAATTCCTTTCGCATCATGGAAATATTCCATAATCTTATCAAAATCCTTATACCATGTTTTATCTCCGTCAGAAAAAGTTGAAATATAAACGTACCCAATATTACTATCCGTGATTCCGTAATCAAACTTATCTTCACCAGCTAGTTTTAGGGGGCTGCTAAAATATGTACTTACAACAATCGAGCTAAAAGCTTTTCTATCAATATCTCTGGGCCAATCATAAGTTATAACGGGATATCCCCCATTGGTAAGAATTTCAATATGTCCGTCTTTAAGCTCGCGAAACATTTGATATAATACATTATAAATTTCATCTCCCTTCGCGTTTACTGCTGCTGATTGATATTTTATGTAAAGACTATCCCAATTAATCTTTTTAAACTTGAAAAAAGGATAATACTTATTTGTTATCTGCCAGGCTGAGTTAAAATCCTCCATATCTAAATTAGAGTCTGGTTCATTTACTAATACTTTACTACACCCCGATAAAAGAATAAAGGAAGTAAGTAAGATGATATAATAAAGTTTCATATTTATAACGAATAAGTTAATGATAAATTGAAATCGTCCTTAGCAGAAATAAAATAATCCCATGCGCTTATCCTAACAAAACTAAATTTACAACCGGCTTTCAGGGAAATATCTTTAATCAGACTAAATCTAATAGCCAAATTAAGATAAGAGCTAATTCCGGTAAAAGCCGTAAGAATTTTCATCATTGAAGTATTGTTATCCCTCGGGTCAATAAATTTACCCCCTAAAGATAAAAGGCTAGAGTAAATATTTCCTTCAACCTGCCATTTATCATTAATCGGCATTATCATATCCAACCTTGCTCCGGCTGAAAAAAGAAACGCAGCAGAATATGCATCTATTATTGCACCTCTAGCAATATCCTGAGTTCTAAAATGGAAAAATAACTCCGGTGCTGGGCCCAGATATATTTTTGCGTTGTAGTTAAAAATTTTTATATCCCCAATTGGATAAACATATGATAGATTTAACGCTGCTTCTGTAATGCAGGCAGATACATTATAATTATTAACTTTTGCGGAACTAATTACACCAAATGATAAATGAAAACCTGAGCTATTGGATATTCTTGTCCAATCCAATAAAAATGAAAGTGAGTGTCCGGTATATTTTTCATTAGAAATAAATTCATCTTTAATGGCTAATAGACTAATGCCTGCATTGACAGTTAGTCCGTTGCCAAAATATCCCCTTAAGGTAGAAGATTCCTGTGCCATTATTGTTGGAACAAACAACAATAAAAAGGTAAATGCATTAAATAAATATTTATTCATAACTTTTTCCATAACGGCTTGAGCAGCTTATAAACGCTTTTAAATTTGTTTTATTTTTCCCATCTCTCAACGTCTTAGCTATGAGTGGTTGCGTGGATTCGCACTTAACTTTGAAAGTACGCACCAACTTGAAAATTCCTGCGGAATTTTCATAGTAATGAATAATAGGGATTACTTATATTCAATGTTAGTAGCTATTCTCATTTATTCAACCCTATTGCCATTTTATAGGCCATTGCAGCGTCGGGAAGCGGTGTTAAGGTATCTAATAAAATATTGTAAGTCCCTTTTTCAGAGAGTTCGCCAGCAACTTTTTTAATTAAAGCTAAAGTAGCTTTCATCAAACTTGAACCAAGACTTATACGGGCAACTCCTAAATCCTGCAGTTCACTAACGGATAGGGGTAATCCTACCCCAATCGTAGGGTTTGAAAGAATATTTATTGGAGCATTAATTTCCTTAACCAATGTTGATATCGTTTCTTTTTCCCATACAGGTTGTACGAATATGCAGTCGGCACCAGCTTCCCGGTATTTATTGCCGCGCTTAATTGATTCAGATAATTTTTCTCGTGGCGAACCTGACGAAGTATAAAATGAATCCGTTCTTGAATTAATTACTAAATGAAAGCCCAGTGAATCCGATAATTCACGAATGGCTGATATTCTTTCACAAAATTCCATCTCGTCAATTAATATTGGATTTAAATCAATACTGTCTTCAATGTTTATTCCAACAATTCCTGTTGCAATTATCTTTTTAACAGAATCAGTTATTTCATTTAAATTATTTCCATATCCGGCTTCTATATCCACAGTTACCGGAACTTGTACTCCATTTACGATTCCCGTTATAACTTCAATCATTTCTGACAATTGTATTACCTGGCAGTCAGGATACCCTAAAGAGGCAGCTATTCCCATACTTGTTGTTGCGATTGCTTTATAGCCACTTGCTTCTATTAATTTAGAACTTCCGATGTCCCACGAGTTTAACAGAACCAGAATTTCTTTGTCTTGATGAAATTTCAAGAACAGTTCGGCTTTTTCTTTTTGAATACTTGCAACCATAATATTGTCCTTTTTTAATCTTTAATATAAATACATCTAACTTCTCATTGAATAGCCACTAACGGTTATTTAAACGCCTAAATGTAAACATTTCCTTTTTTCGAAGTGACCTCATTTTTATTTCTTTTCCCAAAACATTTAACTCCTTTGAGCTCTAACATATCTGCAACACATAATTGCCGTATTGAAAATAGCTGTCCGGTATGCGGGAATCAAATGAATTTAGTCCTTATACTACAGCGTCTTAATTATTACGATAAGTCTCCGCTTTTAAATAATTATTCCTTTATTATAAATAAAAGGTATAAAACTTTAAATTAAATCTTAATAGTTCTCCAATTTAACAGGCTTTAGACTATTAATTATTTTCAAGTATGCAAAAACATCACATAACTACTGAATTTATAATTACTCTTAAGCTGGTTGTTGAAAAAAAATCACATATAATCTCTTCTATATCCCTCTTTCGAATCTATCCGGGTTCATTACTTCTATAAAGATTTTATTGAAATTACAGGTAGTCGAGTATACCGAGTGCGTACAACGGCTTAAAATGCCACGTTATGTGCTCTCTTTATTATAAAATTATTTTAATATTTAATTATATATATTATCACTACTGTCCGGTTTAGAATAAATTAAAAACCGGTAAGGTTATATAAAATAAATAATTATAAGGAAAAATAGTCATAATCGATTTGGAATAAAAAACTACTAAATTCCGCTCTTGTTGAATAATTACCATGGAGCGGATATGAATTTAGGACAAACAATTTTTAGTCAGCTAATGGAACATTTACCTCAACATAAATTTCGCCAATGCGTAGAACGATATAAGGGCGATTATAAAATAAGATCCTTTAGTTGTTGGAATCAATTCCTTTCTATGAGCTTTGCTCAGCTTACTTATCGTGAATCTCTCAGAGATATTGAAACTTGTTTGAGAGCAATGCAAAATAAACTATACCATATGGGTATAAAAAGTAAAGTATCAAAAAGTACTTTAGCCGATGCGAATGAAAAAAGAGACTATCGTATTTATGAAGACTTCGCTAAAATACTCATAACAATAGCAAGAGAATTATATGCAACTGAAGAATTTGAAAAAGAACTTGATGAAACTGTCTATGCTCTTGACTCAACAACAATAGATTTATGTCTGTCTTTATTTCCTTGGGCCAAATTTAGAAAACACAAAGGTGGAATAAAACTACATACATTATTAGATGTACAGACAAGCATTCCAACCTTTATTTACTTGACTCCGGCGAAGGTTCACGATGTAAATATTCTTGATATACTGATACCTGAAGCTGGAGCATTTTACGTTATGGATAGAGGTTATGTTGATTTTGCTCGATTATATTCATTGCATCTGAACAATTCTTTTTTTGTCACTCGTGCAAAATCAAATTTCAGGTTTAATAGAATATACTCGCATGCTGTTGATAGAACAGGTGTAATTTGTGATCAGACAATTAACCTAACTGGCTTTTATCAGTCAAAAGATTATCCTGATAAACTTCGGCGAATCAAGTATTACGATAAGCAAACAGATAAACGTCTTGTCTTTCTTACAAATAATTTTCAACTCAAAGCATTACTCATTGCTAAAATTTTCAAAGAACGATGGCAAATAGAATTATTCTTTAAATGGATTAAACAACATTTAAGAATTAAATCTTTTTACGGCACAACTCCAAACGCTGTTAAAACACAAATATGGATTGCTGTCTCGGTTTATTTGCTTGTAGCTATTGTAAAAAAAAGATTAAATATAAATTTGTCTCTCTACACTTTTCTACAGATTTTAAGTATATCAATTTTTGAAAAAAGACCGATTTTACTGCTTATAAATGATATTGATTACGAATCTAAAATCTATGATTCCGTTAACCAATTGAATTTATTCGACTTATAACCGGACAGTAGTGATATATTATATATAAACAATCAAGGATTAAATTGGTAAATATTATCCCAACCAATTATAGCTCCTACAATGGTACCTATAACAATTCCATATACAGCACCCCAAAAACTACTGGCAACACGGTCTATCTTCTCGTTGTTTCCACTTCCTGTATCTTTAAGTATCCAACCTGATGCGCCTATTGCAGCTCCGGTAATCATACCATAAAAAGCTCCCATTCCCAATCCACTCCAGTGGTTTGTATAGCTTAAATGTTTTACATTCATAAGCGGTATAAGTTCATTTGTAATATTGATAAACTGAACAGATGAATCTGGCAAAACCTTTACATTCTCCGTATTTAGTTCTTCCCCATTTTTTAGCCATATAGAAGCTGAAGGTGCTTCATAAGCACTGCCATAATATTTAATATCTCTAATTTCTCTCAAGGATATTTTTTCTTTAATCCTGTAAACTGTCTTTAATGAATCATCTTTAATTCTCGAACCTTCTAAAGAAGTAAATGAACTATCAACCGTAACAACATCAACATCTCTAATCTTTATAGAACTATTTATGTCCTCATGAAATTTCGCTTTGGATGGATAATCTGTTACTTTATATGTTGATGAGCAACCAATAAGAAACAGAAATATAATTGACATAGATAAATAATATGATTTGTTACTAAATTGAAAAAACCTTCTTTTAAGGTTAATGCTCCACATTTTTAACTCCGATTATTTGTATAATTATTAATTTTTATACAGCACATAACATATTTATTGAGTTGTTTTACTATCCCTTTTTTCATGTCTACATTTAGACATTAATGTATACATATACACATCTTTTTTCCAAATGTCTATATTTAGACATATTTAAATGTCTAAATGTATACATTTTCCTTTTTTCGAAGTGGCCTCATTTTTAATTCTTTTACCAAAACATTAATCACTCAATTTATCAGTCATATTATCGCATTCTGAAAAAAGTTGACAATAATCATAATTGCCTTCTTTATTTTTGCTCTCGATCTCAATACTCAAATCTAAATACTTACTACAAGCCCTGACACAGCTTCACCGCATAACTCACACTTGTTTGAAGATAAAGAATATTTTAGGTGATTGTTTTTAGAAAAGATCCGATAAATTCGCCCACTTTTTTTTAGGAACAGTTCAACTTATATTTAAAAAATTGAAGTTTCAATAAAAATCTTAAAAAAGATAGAATTTTATATTTACTTGTTTAGAAATGGATACATACATAAGTATAATTGGGTCTGACTAAAAAGTGTCATTCCGGGCTTGACCCGGAATCTAACCATGTGATTTTGCACTTAAAACAGATGCTGAATCAAGTTCAGCATGACAACTTGCTACTTTTGGGACAAACCCTTAGCGTTTGGTGAAAACCCAATACCTTTCTAACCATATCCGTTAAGGAAAGATTAACACCACAATTCATATGAATTGCGGTGATTATCTAGCAGGTACGGATTAGAATAACTGTTTTAACAGTTTATCTGCGAAGAATTTCTGAAAAGGTATAACTTTAATTAAACCTTAAAGTCTTCTCCGTCACCTCTATATTTAAAGATTTTTATTATTATTTTAGCTTCAAAAAAACAACATTCAAATATTACCATCAAATGAGGTGGCTATGAAACAAAACAAACTTTTATTCAGCATCATTTCTTTATTTTCTTTTTTCCTTATCTCTTTTATAATGACTGCTCAGGCACAGCAGCAGCAGAATAAACCCCGTGCAAGTCTTAAAGCCGGTGTTTTCCAGAGAATCGGAGTAGATACTGATATAAACATAACATACAGCAGACCCGGAGTTAAAGGAAGAAAGATCTGGGGTGATCTTGTCCCTTACGGGTTAGCTCCTGGCGATAATGAATCTCACAACAAACCATTCCCATGGCGTGGAGGTGCCAACGAATCTACTACTATCGAAGTTAGTAAAGATGTTATGATTAACGGCAATAAATTACCTGCCGGTAAATACAGCATCCACTTTATTCCTTCTCAAACTGATTGGGTAGTAATATTTAATAAAAATGCAAAGCTTTGGGGTAGTTTTGATTACGACAAGAATGATGATGCTCTGAGAATAACCGTAACACCTATCGAAGCTCCCTTTCAAGAATGGCTCTCTTACGGGTTCGATAACCTGGCAGGAACTTCCTGTACCGCATATCTGAGATGGGAGAAATTGAAAGTTCCGTTTAACATTTCAACCGTTGAATGATCAATTTTCAAGATAAAACATTTTTTTCACCGATACTATCCCTTTGATGGATAGTATCGGTAGCTCTTATCTATTTTTTCTACCCGGTATTTAATTGCAATATAACAATAAAGCAGTAAAACAATTTAGCAATTTAACCATTTCAATTTGACATTAATTAATTGTCATTGTATCTTTATTTTTAGTATAGAAAAATTAATAGGGATAATAAAGGGAGCATACTGGAATACTAGATAGCTATAATGCATATTTGATGAGAAATTACAATTCAAATAATTATTAAAAATTATTATTAAATCCCCTCTGAAAACGTCTTGAATACGTCTTACTCCCAATCATCTTCCGGTTTATTATCTCCTTCAACATATTAACTCTTATTGTAATAATCTGCAGGATATTTACTGGACATCAACTAATTCAATAGAGTTTGAATTAAAGTAATGAACAAAAAGGAATAACTATAAATCACGAACCGGTGAAATAACAATGAAATTTCAATTGCCCTAATTCTGATTTTTCTTAAACTCCTTGCTTCGCTTTAGTTCATACTTTCATCAGTAAACGGTTCCCCCGTCCATCGATCAACTGTCATCCAATAAGGGCATTTGGGACAATATGAATCTTCAGGATAATCTACACCTTCTTCATGAGGGCATCCTATTATTCTCCCTGAAGTAACTGACCGCTGCGCTTTATGCTTCTTTATATATTCAAGTATCTCCTTATTAATGACCATATCTACACGGACATCAATATCTTTTTTAAACCATCTTTTTAAATCAATAACCTCTTCATTTTCATCTACAATACCAACTGCAACCTTCGTAGCTGTCGTATCATCTGGTCCATAATAAGCAATTGTTGCTATAGGGAAACCACTATTATTCCCCCTCAAATTTTTCTGATAGAACCTTTCAACATACTTTTCCGGTTTCATTTTAATACTCCATTATTACTAATGAATACTAGATAAAATAAATAAATTCTCACTCTTAAGTAAGGAAAAATATACTCGAAAATCTATAAAATCCCCCTCTCCTTTACCAAAACGGAGGATAAGGGATTGGTCTCCTCCACTTTACCAAAGGGGAGGGTTAGGGAGGGGTTTAGATGCTTAGTTCTTCCGAACCCAATCACGTATCTATATTTCAAATTCCCAACCTCTATTATCCTTATTTAACTTTTATTATCTTTAGCCTATCCAATAGAATATTTCTTGCTATATTATTTACATGATTTAGACAGATATAAAGATGACATCTTTGGAAAGAAAATCATTGTCAATTTATTTATTAAAATGTAATTACAGATAAAATCCTATTTTTAAGAAGTAAAGATGTCATCTTTTAATATCGGTTCTTACATAACTTTAGTATTAAGTACTATTGTATAGATTTGTAATTATTTATAAAACATCCATAAATCAAAATGAAAATATTTTTAACAATAATTTTTACATTTATAATATTATCTGTTTTAGGGATAATTTTTATTTATTCAGGTATATATAATGTTAGTGCCGAAAAACCTGAGAATGGAATTGCAAAATGGGTTTTAAGTACGGCTATGGATAATTCTGTTGAACATTATTCCAAAGGCGTAAAAGTCCCTGATCTTAATAACCCTGCAAACATTCAAGAAGGTTTTGAACATTATAAAAAAATGTGTGAAAGCTGCCATGGTGCTCCTGGAAAAAAAGAAACCGAATTGGCTAAAGGATTAAATCCGCCTGCCCCCGATTTAAGTGAATCAGGACAGGAGATGAGTCCCGAAGAATTATTTTGGGTAACCAAAAATGGAATTAAAATGACCGGAATGCCTGCATGGGGTAAAACTCATTCAGACGATAAGATCTGGGCTATTGTTGCTGCAGTTAAAAAGCTCCATGAAACTTCCCCTGAGAAATATAATTCGTATCCGGAAGAACATAAAGAAAGTAGTGAAGTTCAACATTCTAACCAGAATGAATTAAGGTACCATTGAATAAGATAGCATCTTTTGATAACATTAAAATTAATAAAAAGAAAATGTTTATTTTAACCATAAATTATAAAAATTAAGCCAGTACTCAATACAATCTCAGCATTGTCGGAACAAAGTGGAGAGACCTGTCCCGCTTGCGGGAAGTATCCCATGGCTAAAATTTTGTGACCATTTTATATTATACTCACTTTTTAATTTTACTTAAATTGACTCATTATTATAATTATATCAAAGGATTTTCAAAATGAATAAAAAATTAAATTTAATTTTTGCACTTATAATATTTATACTTTTTACCGTTTTAATTTTATATGCTAAATCTTCAATTCATTCACATAACTTTTCTTATTTTAAGAGTGATACAACAGTAGTTTGGATAGCCCCTAAATCAGCAAATAAAATGAAAAATCCATTAAAAGGAAAAAGTGAAGCTGCGAATAAGGGGGAAAGTTTATATATACAAAATTGTTCGGAATGCCATGGCACTTCGGGTAAAGGTGATGGTCCCACTGCAGATATGCTCGATACTAAACCTGCCAACTTAACTTCAAAAAGAGTACAAAAACAAAGCGATGGTGCTATATTCTGGAAAATTAGTAATGGCAAAGGCGTTATGGCAGCCTATAAGGATGCTCTTACTGAAGAACAGAGATGGCAGCTTGTTAATCATATCCGGAAACTGAAGGCTTCAAAATAACCCGATATTTTGTTAACAATGGAGATTTCATAGTATCCCTCCAAGGGATAGCTTCGGAAACTCCTTTATTTTAATAATTGGTATAATTTTGAATTGTGAAAAATGAAATGTGTTTTCTAATCTCTTGCATCCCGGCATCTAG
Source organism: uncultured Bacteroidota bacterium (assembly GCA_963740945.1). Classification (GTDB taxonomy): domain Bacteria; phylum Bacteroidota; class Ignavibacteria; order Ignavibacteriales; family Ignavibacteriaceae; genus CAVQBP01. The sequence continues at coordinate 83,392 of CAVUGE010000029.1, forward strand.
TATCCGGAAACATTTAACTTCTATTTACTTGTATCTTGAATATCCGGCATCTAGCTTCCTGCATCTGGACACAACAATCTACAAACCACCAACTCTCATCGTAATAAGCTCAACCTTTTCTTTCTTCCCTTTCAACTGAATCTCTCCAAGAGGAATTTTAAGATATTCCCCGTTCAGCGGCATACGCTGTAATAATGCAGAGGAAAGAATAATATTTACATTATGATTATTACATTCTCCCTGTATTCTGGATGTCGTATTTAATACATCTCCTGAAAACACTATATCTTTTTTAATAACACCTATTTCCCCGACTGTAGCTTCGCCAATATGCATTCCAGCCTTAAATGATGGGAGTATGCCGTACTTTTCTAAATAATATTTCTTTTTCTTTACAAAAACTTTTTGTATCTCGAAGAAACATGACAAGCAATTATTATTTACAAGTCCTTTTTCTACAAGCCAGGTAACTACCACTTCATCACCTACATACTGATAGATTTCCCCCTGGCTGTTTATTATTGGCTCTGTGATATCGTTAAAAATTTCTTTCAAAAACTCGAAAAATCTTTGGTGCCCTATTTTTTCAGCTATTGTTGTTGAAGATTTAAGATCCAGGAACATAAAGACTCTCTCTTCTTCTTTTGGGTGGTAATATTTCCCCGTAATGAATTTCCATAATATACCTGGACCAAATTTATCACTTACCTGAAGCATAAATTGTGTACCGGAAACCAATAAAGCCCAAAAACATAATGTGACAAAAAATGAAGGGGTTGTAAGGTTGAAAAGCACATTTTCTCCCGACCTTAATAAAGCCGAATGAAAATCCATCTGAAAAATAAAATAAATGAAATCCATCGTAAAAAGTCCTGCTACTGCAAGACTCAAATAAGCAGCAATAAAAAGTAAACCCGAATTGATAATTCCAAAAGCGAAGGATCTTGTACGATACTTTGAATCCATTCTAAACACCAAAAGATATCCTCCGGCTAAACCGCCAAATAGACCTAAAATTACTATGCCTATAAAATCAAGCCAAAATTCATAAGTACCCGATAATTTTTTCAATGCAATCAGATCATATACAAAAAAATATTCACTAATAAATGAAAAAGTTGAAAACAATGTCCAGCATAAGGTAATAATCACTACCTTCTGAATTCTATTCCGGAATCTCGTTTTGATTTTCATATAAATAAACCCTGAAATTTTAATTGCGAAAACTAATCGAAAGGGAGTAAAGGATAATTAACTATTGAAAATATATGAAGCTGATTTTGAAATTATGCAATCCCATAATAAAATACAATCTTTTCACAAAGTATTGTAATGTCTACTTTAAAGCCTGTTTGAATATCATTATCCAATGGGTTTATTATCCATTTGGTTTTAAAAGAAAAATTACTCCTCTCCCTACATATTCCTCAAAGTTATCATTCCAACACTCCATTATTCCAACACTCCATTATTCCAACACTTCATTATTCCAACACTCCATCATTCATCCATTCATTATAAGAGATTTCCTTAGATTTAACCCTGAAGTAATTTTTTCCTAGCATTTCTTCTTTCCCTCTTTTTAGACTATTTTGTCATAAAAACAAATAATGTGCCTAGTTGTGCAATAGACCCTTTATCCATTGGTCGAAAGAGAAAATACTAAAGCCACTCCCAAACGATTTTAATTTATCTACAGGAGGTAGAACCTTTCTCTATATTTTCACAAAGCCTCTATCCCTTTAAGGGATAGTATCGTAAAACCTAAGCATGATACAATTTTGAATTATGTGATTAGTATGTATTTACCCTACCACCAACAACCAACAACCCACCACCAACTTGTTCCACCGCCCACTAAACAATTTCTTTTTTTCTCGAAAATATGTAACTTCAATCCAACAATTATTTAGGGTAAATACAGATGAGTCACCTGGCTAAAGCTTCCGGATATGTTACAAATTTATTGCAGAATAACTTACCTGAGGGCTGTGTATACCATAATATTGATCATACGCTGAATGTAGTTGAATCAGCAAAACTTATCGGTGAGCACAGCGGTTTATCAAAGGAAGATATGGATATTCTTTTACTTGCCGCATGGTTTCATGATACCGGTATGGTAAGTGTCTATGTAGGTCATGAGGAAAAAAGTATAGAAATATTTAAAAATTATATTAGTAAGGAACAGTTTCCCGTTGAAAAAATTGAAAAAGTTGTTCAATTAATAAAAGTAACTAAAGTTCCCCAGAACCCTGGTAATTTACTCGAAAAAATAATTTGCGATGCAGATATATCCCATGTAGGTAAAAAAGGATTTCAGAACAGAGAAAAGCTGCTTAGGGAGGAGTGGGAGACTGTATTGGGTAAAAAGTTTACCGATATTGAATGGTTAAACTCTAATATTGAGTTCTTAACTAATCATAAATTTAATACTGAATATGCTCAGGAAATTTTTGAAGAACAAAGACTTGCAAATCTGGCAAAACTTAAAAAGAAATTGATTAAAGAAAAAATGGAACTTGATAATAGCAATAATACCTTGACCGGCAATATTGAAAAACAAAAACAGCTTAAAAGTAAACAGACTGAACGCGGTATCGAAACTATGTTCCGTAATACTATCCGTACTCATGTCGAATTCAGCGGTCTCGCGGATAATAAAGCTAATATCATGATAAGTATTAACACCCTTATTCTTACAGCCCTTGTTGCCGTTATGGCAAGAAAATTAGATACAAATCCCCAACTAATTATACCAACTGCAATTTTAGCTTTGGTTAGTCTCGTAACCCTTATCTTCGCTGTTATGGTTACGCGTCCTAAGATTACTTCCGGTACTTTTACTCATGACGATATTAAAGAAAAAAGAGTAAACCTTTTATTCTTCGGAAATTTTTTTAATATGAACTTGAAAGATTTTGAATGGGGTATGACTGAAATGATGGGCGATAAAGATTTCCTTTATGGAAGTATGATTAAAGATTTTTATTATCTTGGACAGGTTTTAGGTCAAAAATATCGCTACCTCAGAATTTGTTATAATATTTTTATGTACGGATTAATAATCTCTATTCTGGCTTTTGCCATTGCCGTATTCCTTTATCCCGGCGGAACAAACTTAGGTCCGCTAATTGAATAATTAAATTGCACTATTTCTTCCCGCCTTATGTATATTTGCATTTAGTTCTATAAAACTTTAAAGTAAGGATTATAAGACTTGAGTTACGCCAGTATTTGAAAGATGACATCTTTTTTATTAAAAAATAAGATTTATCTAAACTTACTTTTTAATAAAAAATTGAAAATAGTTTTACTTTTAAAGATGTCATCTTTATAACAGTCCTTGTGTAACTTCCGTTATTAAGTTTTCTTTCAAAAGTAAATTTATTTATAGCTGTAATTATGCAGCTTTGTAATTTAGAACTTTTTTGCCTGGTATAGTTAAACCATGAAAAAAATTACTTATTTCCTTTTATTTTTTATTCTTTTTAGACCTTCACTATATTCACAAAATCAAATTGATTCTGCCCGAAACCATAACGCTTTTAAAGTAGTTATCCCTGACTCAAATTATAAAGCCGGATGGCTTCACAAGTTTTTTTTTGGTGCGCATTGGAGAGATTTATGGTCAACTCCTTTAAGAATTAAAGTTTTGGATCTAAATAAATATGCCGGTGGATTAAAACCTTTAAAGAAGGGAGGTGGACTCCAAACTAAATCCTTAAGACTGCTTGGGAATGATGGAAAACAATATAAATTCAGATCTCTTGATAAGGATCCGTCAAAAACACTCCCTCCCGAATTACAGGAATCACTTGCTGCTGATGTATTCCAGGATCAGATCAGCTCGGCAAATCCCTTTGCCCCTCTTGTAGTTGCCCCAATTCTTAATGCTGTGGGTGTTTTACAAGCTGTTCCCGAACTCTGGATAATGCCGGATGATCAGAAACTTGGAAAATTCAAACAGGAATTTGGCGGTATTATTGGAATGATTGAAATTCAACCTGAAGCAGATGATGAAGACGATAGTTTTGCCGGTGCGGAAAAAGTCATAAGTACATACAAACTATTTAAAAAACTTGAAGATGATAATGATGAACATGTGAAAGCAGCCGAATTCTTAAAAGCAAGACTAATTGATATTTTTGTCGGAGATTGGGATAGACATGTTGACCAATGGAGATGGGCAAGATTCACTGAAAATGAGCAAAAGGTCTGGTATCCTATCCCGAGAGATCGTGATCAGGCTTTCTCCCGTTTTGATGGATTATTTCCCTGGATTGCTGCTGAATCTATAACCCAGATGAATGGCTTCTCTGCTTCGTATCCTAAAATTGAATCCCTTACCTGGTCCGGTAGATATCTTGATAGAAAGTTCCTCTCATCTATTGATAAACCTCAATGGGATTCTGTTACTAATTATATAGTGAAACATCTTACTGATTCTGTTATTGTTAATGCTGTACAACATCTTCCGGAAGTGGTGTATCGAAAAGCGGGAGAAAAGATAATTTCAGATCTAAAGATACGGCGTAATAATCTTCAGGATGCTTCTGAGACTTATTACAAAAATATTTCTAAGTATGTTGATGTATATGGGACCAATAAAGATGAATATACAGAGATAGATCGGCTTGATGATCACCATGTTGAGGTAACTATTAACAAAAGAGACAAAAAAACAGGCGAGAAGAAAAAATCAGTCCTGTTCCACAGAGTGTTTAATGATGAATTTACAAAAGAAATTAGAATTATTTTGCTTGGTGGGGATGATTATACAATAGTTAAAGGAAAGGTTAATTCAAGTATCCCGGTAATAGTAGCAGGTGATGGTGACAGTGATGAACTCATTGACAGTTCTGAAGTTGAAGGTTATTTGCTGGGCTTTATTCCTTTTATACCGCAGGCAGAGAAACAAACTTATTTTTATGATGGCGGCAATAAAACCCGGTTTGTTAAGGGTGCAAGTACAGTAATCAATAAGGAAAATAATCCTAAATATGCTAATGATACAACTAAATATGAACCGGTAGTTCGGGATTGGGGACATGATTGGCGTTTTATCCCCTGGATCGCTGCTAACCCTGATGAAGGATTGTTCCTAGGAGGCGGTCCAATCTTATATGAGTTCGGTTTTAGGACTTCTCCATATGTTTATAGGATGGAACTTAAAGCCGGCTTTGCATTCAAACCCCAAAGATTTAAGGTTAATTATCTAGGTGAATTTTATTCATTAATTAATGGTCCTAAAATTACTCTTCACGGGTTTGCATCGGGACTTGAAGTGCTTAATTTTTATGGATACGGGAATGAAACAGCATTAGACAAAGATCTTAAGAAAAATGATTTCTATAAAGTCAATCAGAAAGAATATTTATTCGATCCTCAAATGGAATTTCTTTTGAATACTCATCTCAATTTATCTTTCGGTCTCTCCGTTAAATTTAATTCAACTGAAAAAGAAGAGAACTCTCTAATATCTCAAATCCTTCCGTATGGCTCTAAAAACTTTCTGCTGACTGGAATAAATATAGGAGTTAAAGTAGACGACAGAAATAATCCGGTTATTCCGGGCAAAGGTTTTTTTATTAATACAGCCGGAACCTTTTTCCCTTCTATAAAAAAAGAACAAAATAGCTTCTCAAAAATACTTGGAGATGCACGCTATTATTTATCTGTTCCATCTCTCCCTTTGTCGGCAATTGCTCTTAGAATTTATGGTGAAAAAAATTTCGGCAGGTATCCTTTCTTTGAAGCTGCATTCTTAGGAGGAAATAATTTATTAAGAGGTTTTTCAAAAAATAGGTTTGCCGGAGATGCTTGCCTTATGGGAAGTGCCGAAATGAGAATATATTTATTCAGATTCTTTTTTCAGGTCCCCATCTATTTAGGTATTACTGCCCTGGATGATGTAGGGAAAGTTTTTATATCAGGTTCGGACTCAGGAATATGGCATAATGCCTATGGTGGCGGTATCTGGTTCTCAATTATTAACCCCGCATTTCTTTTCTCCGTAAATTATGCCAAATCAAAAGAAGATTCAGGTATTTATTTTACAAGCGGTTTTCCTTTTTAACTAAAGTTATACAGATGTAAGATGACATCTTTACTTTTTAAAATAAGGCTGTAGCCAAACTTACGTTTAGAAAAAAAAATGGAAAAAAATTTTGTATTAAAGATGTCATCTTTACTTCCACCTAACTTCATTGTCATTCTGAACGGAACGGAGTGGAGTGCCTGTCCCGCTTTTGCGTCGCTTTTGCGGGAAGAATCTCATACTTTAAATTTTGCTCCATTTTATTATAATTCTCTTCACTCTTATTATAAAAGACATTCAATTGCGTATTGAAAAATTCAAAAAAAATATTACTCTTCGATCTAACCCCTACTGTACGGTCTAAGCTGAAGACAATATTATTAATTAGCTTATCTGGAATAATTATAGGAGTTCTTTATGCTAATTTTACATTTGGATTTGTTTTGTACAGGGTTTATAAAGGTGCCTTGATTGGATTCTTAATAACCTTCATTAGTTCTACAGTCGAAATATTCGTTTTTCATCCGAAGTTTAAGCGTCTTAATTTTTCTATTGAGCTTCTCTCGAGAACTTTATTTTATATTTTCCTTATCTCATTCTCAACAATCTTTGTCGTAGTTGTTCATGAAAGTTTAGATAATAATACCGGCATAATTACAACCATAAATGGTGCATATTTCAGAAAATTTATAACCGGAGATTTTATCGCCATTTTTTTATTTGCCGTTGTAATCAGCTTAACATTAAACTTCTTATGGCAGATAAATAGAATGCTGGGTAAAAACGTTCTGATAAATGTTATGCTGGGAAAATATAGAAGGCCTAAGCTTGAGCAAAGAGTTTTCATGTTCCTGGATATAAAATCCTCAACTACTCTGGGTGAAACTCTGGGAGCATATGAATACAGCAGTTTATTGCAGGACTTTTTCTATGATATCACCGATCCCGTTATCGAAACAAAAGGGGAAGTGTATCAATATATCGGAGATGAGGTAGTCCTTACCTGGAAAATAAATAAAAAAATCCTTTTCGAATATTCCATCATCTGCTTTTTTAATATAAAAAATAAATTAAAACTGAGAGCAGATTATTATATTAAAAAATATGGAGTAGTTCCTGATTTTAAAGCAGGAGCTCATTGGGGTGAAGCAGTTGTTACTGAAGTCGGTGACTTAAAAAAAGAAATTGTCTTTCATGGGGATACCGTAAATACAACCGCAAGGATTCGAACCGAAGCCGGTCAGCAGAAACGGGATTTAATAATTTCCGGCACTCTTCTTTCTAAAATTTCCAATGATTTCAAAAAGAATATCTTCATTGAAGAAATCGGTAATATTAAATTAAAAGGAAAAGAAAAGGAAGTTAACTTATTTAGTATAAAAAAATCTGTGGATAACTCTATAGAAAATATTGTTAATATTATATAATACAACACGCAATTATTGTCATTCTAAAGGGAACGGAGTGGAGTGAAGAATCTCATGACTAGAATTTTTGAACTATTTTATACATTTAATTCACCTTTATTCTAAAATATAGGGGTCTTGCCTAACTTCAACTCTTTAACTTATAAATCGTAATAGTTCCATGTCCTCCTCTTCCTTCATCGCTTATTAACATTTTCATATCCTTCGTAAAAGTGATACCCTCAGGTTGCTTATGATCTTTGCCTGATAGTAATACCGCAGCTATGATTTTACCATCCGGAGCTATTTCGATTAAAGCTTTAACATGAGAGCTTAAAATAAAAAATGTGCCCGTTCTTGGATTTTGCTCTATTGCCGAAGGAGAGAAATTTTTCATACCGTATTTCTTATCAAGAATCTCGAGCGGCAAAAGAAATCGTGGTTTGGCTTCTAATTTTTTCTCTTTCAGATTGAATGAATAAATAGCCCTGTATCCTTTATACTTTTTCCCCGGATATCCTTTACATGCGGCTAATAGGGAATTGGTATTCGGGTCATAACATAATCCTTCAATATTATAACTTGCTGTCAATCCCGTCCTGTATATTTTATATTTAGAGCTCTTTTTATCCTTTGCCTCATTGAATTCATAAATATCTCCCGAGCTCGTAATCAGATAGAATTTATCTTTTACGATTGCAATCCCTTCGAAGTCTCTGTTAGGTATTGGTGTTCCGATTGCAAATTTCTTTTTAATTTCTCCCTTTGTATAATCAATTTGATATACGATCCCTCTTTCATCGTCATGACTAAATATTCCTCCGTTTTCCGAAACTGCTAATCCCGATATTTCTCTTAAATAACCAGGCATTTTAATCTGTTTCGCTTCTTTCAAATTATAATCTTTTAGATTCGATTGAGGTATTAAAAAGTTGAAACTGAATAGAAGGATTAAAATGGTCTGAATAAAAATATTAAATTTCATTTTCTGAGCCCGATCTTTTTCATCATAGCATCAAAACGGTTATCGGATCTTAAATCTTTCCAACCCGGATGGTTTCCAATGAAAAGAATACCTCCGTTCCTTTCTTCCATAGCTCTTTCAAGATAATAAAAAACTTTATCGTAGTCTCCTAATCCTTTATAAACTATAGCATAATCAAAGTTTACGGAGATATTAGGGTCCGATTCTTCTCTTTCTCTTATCTTGATTAGACATTCTTCCGTAGCTTCTTTATTTCCCATTAAAGCATATGCAAAACCAATGGAGGACTGTCCCTTAAATCCTTTTAAATCATCACCGCATTTCTCCCGTGCCTTTACAAATATTTCAAGTCCCTTTTTATAATCTCCTTCAAATAAATAAGCAAAACCTAAATTCCAGATTGCACTCCTGAAATTCGGATCAAGTTCTAAGGTCTTTTGAAATTGTTTTTTTGCATCTTCAAATCTTTCGGCAAATATAAGATTTTCACCAAGAGTATTATTTATAACTAAAGATAATGGATCCAAGTTATGAGCTTTCACGATTTCCTCAACACATTCATCTATATTCCCAACCGCTCTAAGAAACAATGAGTAAGTATAATGAACATATGCCGCACCTGGATTTAGTTCCATTGCAGTTTTAAATGATCTTAACGAGCCTGTCCAATCCCAATCATAAAACATTTTTACCAAAGCCAGAGCAATATGAGATTCTGTCAATTCCTTATCCATCTCCAGTGCTTTTAATGCATATTGCTTAGCATATTCGTATGCCGTTTTTGGTTTCATACTTCCAGTGGCAGCTAAAACCAGGTAGGCGTTTGATAATCCTGAATAGGGGAGAGCACAATTTGAATCTTTTTTTAATGCTTCATTAAAATATTTTAATGACTTTGCCACATCTTCCGGTGTCCATTTATTAAAATAAAATATCCCCTTTAAATATTCGTTATATGCCTCAAGATTGCTTGTAGGAGTTCTTACTAATGATTCACTTGCTGATTTATCCGCAAGTCTCTCCCGCAGTTTATTTGCGATTTTTCTTGAAATTTCATCCTGTACTTCAAAAATGTCTTCCAGGTTTCTGTTAAATACTTCAGACCAGATATGATATCCGTCCGTAGTGTTGATCAATTGCGCTGTTATTCTAACCCTATTACCTGCCTTTCTTACGCTTCCTTCCAGGACAGATTTTACATTCAATTTTGTCCCAATTTCCCTTATATCTTCATTCTTTCCCTTGAAAGCAAAAGATGATGTCCTCGAGGTAACTTTTAATCCCTCAACTCTCGTTAGGGCGTTCAATATCTCTTCGGTTATTCCATCGCTGAAATATTCATTCTCCGGATCTGTGCTCATATTAATAAACGGTAGCACTGCTATACTGTTTTTCTCGTCATAACCGGATTTTATCTTTAATTGAAGCTGTGAAGGAACTTTAAGTCCGCTATTTGTTAATGCAAAAATTTCAATTGGACTTTTTACATTTTTTAACTTATAATGACCTAAAGTTTCTGCCGATAAAGAAGGATGGTTTTTAATCTCATCATATAATTTATCCGAGATTAAAACAGCGCCTGAAATAGAAAGATTCTCAATCCGGGATGCTATATTTACTCCGTCGCCGTAAACTCCTTCATCATCATAAACTATATCACCTGAATGTATGCCAATTCTTAACTGTACAACCGGTTCTTTCTGAAGTTCCTGCTGTATTTCAACCGCACATAATACAGATTCTATAGCACTGCCAAATATTATTAATGTACCATCCCCATAATATTGTAATATCTTACCCTGATGTTTGGTAATTATTTCTTCCAGCACATTTCTATGCCGGTCCCTCAAAAATTTGGCTTTATTTTCATCTTCCTGCATTAATGCTGTATAGCCGACCATATCTGTAAACATTATTGCAGCCAGCATCCTAATAGATGAAATATTCATTCGAATTATTTAATTATTATTTCAATTTTGTAAAAAAAGATAAGTAGCCCTTGCAAATTTAATTTTTAATACTATCAACAACAACCCAAACTACAGCCAACATCCCAGAACCAACTCCAATTATATAACTTGAAGTAATAGAACTCATTATTTATATTTAATCTTAATAAAATTAAAATAATCATGGCTGAAATAGTTATTGCAGATGACATATACTTAGCAAGACAGGGCTTAAAAAGCGTTATTGGGAATAATTCCAATAAAATAACCGGTGAAATCAGAAATGGTTCGGAATTCTGGGTTAAGGTTCAGGAATTGAAACCGGACGTATTAATATTAGGTTATAATTATGAAAATATGATAAATATTTCTGATTTATCTAAAATAAAGCTCCTTTCTCAGGATACTAAATTGCTTATAATCTCTGATGGTAATGAAAATATTAAAATTTTGAATGCTATTAAATTAGGAGTAACCGGTTATTTAACAGCTGAATGTAATGGTGAAGAAATATTGAAAGCAATCGAGGCTATTTCAAAAGGAGAAAAATTTTTTTGCAATAAAATACTTGATGTTATCCTGGAGAAGAATTTTGAAAATGATAATAATAAAGAAATTAAGGACAATTTAACTGAAAGAGAAATTGAAATAATTAAATTAATTACCGAAAAGTATTCAAACCAGGAAATTGCCGAAAAACTATTTATCAGTATTCATACTGTTTATACTCATCGAAAAAATATAATGAAAAAACTTCAGCTTAAATCTCCCGTTGAATTGATTCTATATGCAATAGATTCCGGTATTATTCAGCCGTACCAAAATTAGGTATATGAATACCTAATTCTTACAAAATAATTTACCCAACACTGCTATTGCACAAAAAATAGAAATACAATACTTTTATTATTAAGATTTAGTCTTAATAACAAAACTTCTTAATTTAAGTTACATCGATATAAAGATGACATCTTTAAAAAGAATAATCAGGTCCAATTTTTATAAAAATGAAAGTTCAGATATAGCCTTATTTTTAATATTTAAAGATGTCATCTTTAAAAATAGGCTGCAAATTCATGTTAATTGCCTAACACCCAATTTCGAATAAAAATTATTATATTATTCACAAGGTAACGCTCTAACAATAAAATGCTGATTTGATGAAAAGTAAAACAGTTTTAATAATTATAGGTTCACTTTTAATAGTTGGAGTAATTATTTGGCAAGCATTGGTTTTTTCCGGTGTTCCGGACCCTGAAGCAAAAAATTTAAGTGGTCTGGCTGCCGTTCTTAGCTGCAGTCTGCTGGTTTTCAGGGAAGGATTGGAAGCCATTTTAGTTCTTTCCGCAATTACAGCTACTGTTAAAAGAAAACAGCAGAAGAATTATGATAAAGGGATCGCCGTTGGCAGCGGATTAGGTATTGCTGCCTCAATCGCAACCTGGTTTATTGTTGTTGCAATTCTTTCGGATATTGATTTGCCCGAACTCGATATTCAGGCAGCAACCGGCTTGCTTGCTATTATTGTTTTACTGCTGGTTATGAATTGGTTTTTTCACAAGGTTTATTGGACCGGATGGATCACACATCATACTAATAGGGGAAGACGCCTAATTAAATCTAAAGATAAAAGTACATACCGTTTATTCCAGGGATTTATTCTCCTCGGCTTTACTGCAATTTATAGGGAGGGATTTGAAATTGTTTTATTTCTTCAGCAATTAAGACTTAAAGACGGCAATGATATAGTTCTAATCGGACTGGCAATTGGTATATTTCTAACGGCTATTGTTGCGGTTCTTACTTTCATTGCCCATGAACATCTCCCTTACAAGAAAATGCTCATTCTTACCGGTATCATGCTTGGTATTGTTCTTCTGGTAATGGTCGGTGAAAGTGTGCAGGAAATGCAGCAGGCTAATTGGATACCCACTACTCCTATTAACTTATCTTTGCCCTCCTGGATGGGGATGTGGTTTGCGGTCTTTCCGAATTTACAAGGAATTTTATCACAGTTTGCGGCAGTAATAATAGTTTTAGGTTCTTATACTATTGCGCAGTATAGAAGCTATAATAAATCATTTCACTAGAAGTTCAAACTAAACTTCCTAAATAAACATGAATCATCGAGTTAATGGTAATACCGGGAAATGAAAGAGATAATTGAAAATGAGTAATGCAGTACTTTTTATTTATTTCTTCTTGATAATTATGTTTCAGGAAATAAATAAAGCTCAATCTTCCCCCCGTGAAAATAACTTTATAAAATTTAATCAATCAATAATGGAAAATGGTTCTGATGATAATGATCGCGGGCGTAACATGGAAGACTATGGTATTCAATATTCTATATATTTTATTAATGATTTCCTGCAAAACCTTTCAGGCGGGATAAAAACAGGTTCTTCTTATATTGGTCTACTCAACCCTAATCTTAATATTGATCTTGATAAAATGTTTAATTGGAAAGGAACCGATTTGTGGATTAGTGCAATAGGAAATATAGGAAATAATTTTAACAATAAAGTCGGTGCAGAACAGGGTATAGATAATATTGCAGCATTTAACACCTGGAAAATCTATGAATTATGGATCGAACACAAAATATTAGATAATCTTTTATCTTTTAAATTTGGATTGTATGATCTTAATTCCGAATTTGATTTCCGATTAACCTCATTAATTTTCTTAAATCCTTCCCATGCAATAGGGACAGAGTTTGCACTTACAGGCAAGAACGGACCTTCAATCTTTCCAACAACATCTCTGGCTTTTAGAATAAAATATTTAGATCAGACCGGCTTTTATTTTCAAACAGCAGTTTTTGATGGAATTCCCGGCGACCCCAATAATCATAGGGGGAACCACATTATTATTAATGAAAATGACGGTTTATTATTAACCGCTGAAACCGGCTTTATCAGCAATGAGGAAAATTTTGGAGAAGGCTATGAAAAATATTTTATAGGTAGCTGGTTTTACACTTCAAAATTTGAAAGACTGCTTCCTTCCTTTGTTTCCGGTAATCCTGTTTATAAAATAGGAAATTATGGACTGTACTTTTCTGCTGAAAAATTTATATGGAGTGAACCGCTGAATTCTAATAATGGTCTCGCTGCTTATTTAAGGGTAGGAATATCGGATGAAACGGTAAATAAAGTAGATGGATATTTAGGAGCAGGCATGAACTATTCAGGTTTATTACCAGGGAGGGATATAGACCAATTTGGAATCGGGATATCGTTGGCTCAAAACAGCGGCAATTATATATCTTTAATGCATCTGGAAAATATTAATATATATAAGTTTGAAACTATTATTGAAATGACATATTTATTGTATCTCTCTGATAGGCTGCAAATTCAACCGGATTTTCAATATGTTATTCACCCTGCCGATTGTTACTCTAATAAATATGCATTTATTTCAGCTTTAAGATTAGAATTGTCCCTCTAAAATATTTAAGGAGGTGTAAAGATGTCATCCTTTAAATGCCAGTCCTACTTTGTTCCTATAATTAAATCGGAAACAAAACTTGTTTTCTTCCTTTCAATTTTAGAAAAGCCTGCCGATGTTAACCATTCTCTCATTTCATTTTCTGTATATGT
>CAVUGE010000030.1:0-207192 GCA_963740945.1 uncultured Bacteroidota bacterium
GTAAGTAATCCTATAAATAGCTCCTGCATAATCATCCGAAACTAAAAGGGAACCGTCATCCATTTGCTGAACATCGACAGGCCTGCCGGAAACCGATTCACCTTTTAACCAGCCTTCTGCAAAACCTGTTTGCTGACCGCTTTACCGTCCTGTAACTTTTACTACCACTACCCTATACCCGATTTTATGGCTTCTATTCCATGAACCATGTTCGGCAATAAATATTTGATTTTTATATTCGGAAGGGAACATATCACCTGTATAAAATCTGATTCCAAGAGAAGCAACATGCGGACCGAGTTCCATAGCAGGCTTCTGAAAATTGCTTAAATCAACATCTTTACCAAATTCGGGATCCTAACATCTTTTCCAAACATATAGGGAAATCCGAAGTTTAAACCTTTCTCAGGTGCTCTGTTCAATTCATCTGGAGGTATATTATCACCGAGCATGTCTCTGCCGTTATCAGTAAACCATAAAACCTTTGTTTGAGGGTTCCAATCGAATCCTACAGTGTTACGAATTCCGCTGGCATATTTTTCCAGATCGCTTCCATCAGGATTCATTCTAAATAAAGAAGCAAATTTTTCCGTAGGCATACATATATTACATGGTGCACCTACCGGGACATATAATTTGCCATCGGGACCAAACCGTATAAATTTCCATCCATGGTGTTTATCTCCCGGGAAAGAATCATTTATTACTACCCGATCCGGCGGATTATTCAAATGTTGTTCAATATTATCATACCGGATAACCCGGTTAATTTCAGCTACATAGAGATTACCGTCCTTCAAGGCTACTCCGTTGGGACTGTTCAAACCGCTCGCAATTGTAATTACTTCATCAGCTTTGAAATCATTATTAGTATCAAGAACTGCATAAACATTGTCATCTCTAGTACCTACAAACAAAACTCCGCTTGGACTTAATACCATCGATCTGGCCCCTTTTACATTATCTGCATAAACATCGATTTTGAATCCCGGCGGCAGAGTAATTCCTAATTTATTAGAGCTGTGCTGCCTTCGCTGTTATCATGTTTGGGATTGCAGTTTAAAAATGAAGAAGATATTAAGATAATAATAGAAAAATATTTTAAGAAATTTTTCATAGATAGGAACCTCTTTTTATAAAAATGAATTGTGAAAAATGAAAGTTAGAAAATCCGAGAAATAATCGATGTGATTTTAGGAATAATTTTATCTATTAAAATCATACCAGAGACAAATTTTCTAGAAATATCTTATACTCCAGGAACAATTATCTTCTCCTATTATTCATTAAAGTTCCAAATGCATTTCAGATACGCTTCACATACGCTCCACATACGCTTCAGATACGCTGTAAATATCTTAAAAAGATTTATAAAGAAATCTTTTCCTTAGCGCACGAGGATTTTGTAACATGTTGGATGATATTAATACAATAATTTAACCTCTACGGGTTATAGGGATAACTTACTTACAATGACGGCCAAAATTTAATTCTATTATAAAGGAAAGCAGAGGATTTATTGGTAGATATGCAAAAAGGTTCTAAAGGCAGTTAAATTTTCATACATCAGCTAGTTTTAATATCAGTTTAAAAGATTTTTTCAAGTTTTGAACCCAAATTTGGCAATATTTTTGATTTTATTTCTCCCTTATTTTTTCCTTTATATACTAAACCAAAAGAATGGTCTTTATTCTCATAAATCTCAATGCTTTTATCGATAGGGTCGACAATCCAATATTCTTTTACATTATGTTTTTCATAGATATTTTTCTTATGTTTTAAATCATAATATGCAGAAGATTCGGAAAGTATTTCAATTACTAAATCAGGTGCACCTTCAATTTTCTTTTCCCCAATAATCTTCTCTCTTTCATTAGAGATAAAAATAATATCCGGCTGATAAGTCTCATGCTCTTCAAAATAAACATCCATGGGAGAAACCAATAAAGTACCGACCTTATTCTTTTCGAGATAATTTGATAATGACACAGAAATTTTTAATAATATTTGCTGATGATAAACTGTAGGTGATGGCGACATAACTAAATTTCCATTGATTAATTGATAAGACTTTCCTTCAGGAGATTAGCATAATCATCATAGGTATATTTTTTTGTTTCAGTATCCATATAACTTCGTTAATTACAATCTAAATTAAGGATAATATACTTTATTTAAAAGTTCTTTAGCCATCAAGACTGCACCGATAACAGGCGGATTCTCAGGAGATTTTATATTCACATTCTTTAAAATTTTAGTGATTTTTTCTTTAAGCGTTCTTGAATAAAAGTTATCATTATTTATTAAACCTCCTATAAAAGCAATGTTCAGCTCAGGCAGCTTAAGTTTTTGCTTCATAGCAGAAATATGAAGAAGAAGTTCATCCGTTTCTTCATCAATAATTTTCAATGCAGGCTGATCATTTTCCTCCGCTGCGGATATTACAAGAGGAGCAATTGAGGCGATTGTGAAATTATTTCTATAGATTTCAGTAATTAAAGTTTCGGATGAAATAATATTAAATTTTTCTTTTAATACGTCGGATATAAGAGTTGAATTACCTCTTCCATCAAATTGTCTGGATACGGCATTAAAACCTTTTCTACCCAAACTATAACCGCTCCCTTCGTCGCCTATCTGCCTGCCGAACCCTCCAACCCGGTGAATATTACCATCAGCATCCTTTCCCAGTATGATTGAACCGGTACCGGCAATTAAAATTGCACCTGGTTTACATGAGAAAGCTCCTTCCAGGGCGATTCTGGCATCACTTTCCACATGGAAGTTCTTAAAATATATCCCTTTGTTTTTAGAATAATTTAAAAAGGAATCTTTTAATCTATCAACATCGCTCTTTCTTCCTGCCCCTGCAGTACCCAAAAGTATTATCTCTATATCGTTATAATCAAATTTCAATTCTTCTTTACATTTATTTATTAATTCAAGAATTGATACTGAGACTTTCTCTGTCCCTTCAACAAGAAAATTTGATGGATTTCCTTTAGTTTTAAATAAAATATTGAGATTAGAATCAGCCACAGCACAATCTGTTTTTGTTCCGCCTCCGTCAATACCGATAATATATTTCATAGATTATTTGATAATTTTTAATTTTTCAAAATATAGAAAATTGGGCAGAAGTAATAATGAAGCCATCCTTCTCCGGTAGAATAGACCATTGAATGACGGTAAATTAAGGAAAAGAAAAGGTCTCACTTTCCAAAGGTTTAACTATCTATTAAATTAGATAGGAAAAATAAACAACAAATTAGAAAGGAGACCGAAATGAAAATAACTAAAACAAAAGACATTCTCCAGCCGATAAAGCTGTATGATTATTATATAGCAATTGACTGGTCAATAGAAGGTGCAACAATAGCCAGGATGAAATCCAACAGTATCAAGCCGATTGTAAAAGATATTGCTTCAGATATAAAGGCAATAAAAGAATATCTAAAAGTTCTTAAAGGGACCAAGATATTGACAATCGAAGAAACCACAGGAGCACAATGGCTATATGTTGAGTTAAAGGATAGTGTAGATAAAATAATAATCTGTAATCCATTAAGAAACCGGTTATTAGAAGAAGGAGCGAAGACAGATAAAATAGATGCCAGTAAGTTATGCCAGTTATTAAGAGCAGGATTACTAAAAGAGGTATACCATACAGACAATGAGAATAATTACAGAATAAGAAAAATAGTAAGTGCATATGAAGATCTAACAATAGCCAGAGTTAGACTGAAAAATCAAAATTTAGCAGTATACAGAGCAATAGGGTTAAAAAAGAAACAGAGACAATCGTATAATAAAAAAGATGAGACCATGAATTTTATATTAGATTGTCAAACAGAAGTACTGAAAAAACTGGATGAAGAACAAGAAAAGTTTGAAACCCTATTTAAGCAGACAGTACAAAAAAATAAGGTCATAAGATATATAGAACAGATTTCAGGATTCGGAGTAATATTATCAGTAAAAACATACGGAATAATAATAGATGCAAATAGATTTGAGAATAAATACCGGTTATGGGGTTATTGCGGCCTTGTAAGGACTAAAAGAGAAAGTGGTAAAATAAGCTATAGCAAAAAAGATTTAAGATATTCGAGAAAATTAAAATGCATATTCAAGGTAGCAACAAAAGCAGCGCTTGGTGGTAAGAATGATATCCGTGAATATTATGAATATTTATTACAAACAAAAAAATATACCGAAAAAAATGCGAGGAATAGAATTACCCGGTATATAGCTATATCTGTCTATGCTGTAATGAAAAACAAAAAGAAGTATGAACCTTATCGTTGGAGGAAGAGGTTAGAAAATAAAGCTGCATAAATACATATTGTAAATATGACTGAAAGCTATAGATAAATATTAAAAGCGTTTTTTAAGGCATATGAGAATAATGGAAATAATAATAGTTATAAAACAGCGGGAAGTCCTGAAGATTACAAAATCAGGATTGCTTCCCGCCAAAATTGGAAGAATCATTAAAGTTCTTCTTCTCCATTACTCTCACCCAGTTATCCCTGGTAGGTTGCTCGCCAGCAGAGCCTGCTTCCGTTTAGCCGGGATAAAACAATACGAAATATTTAGAACTTTAGCAAAATATTATTTGAGTATTTGTTTATCACCTAGATTTATTGAAAGTAATTTTAATTCTCTGGGGATGAAGTTCAAGACCATTGGTGCTTCTAAGAAAGCCAGAATGACGGTTAACTCTCCCCATTATTCTTTAAATTTAACGTAGCCCATAGAGGCTCATATAGACGAATAGAAAAAAGAGAACAAATAAAAATCGATTAAAGTAAAAATTACTAAAACTGAATTTCTCCGGAATGAATACTTAAATGTTTACAGCCATTGATGAAAGCGAGCCCAAAGGCAGAGAAGTAAAAATGGTTAAATTTTTACTAACGGGATACTATTATCTCTTGACATTTTCCTTAATAGACCAATGACTAAATGACTATCCCATCTTTCATATATTACTCCAAAACTTCATCATTCTATTAGTTCAAAATCCCATCATTGCTGCTCCACCATTCTATTTAATTTCTATCAGAAGCAATCTTTCCAATTTCCGTTTCAATCTTATTATTGATTTCAACCTTTACCATATCAAGTTTTTCTAACAGCTTTCCTATATCAACTTTATACTGCATTTCAGTTTCAATTATCGACAGTCTTTTATCAAGTGAATTATAAGCTGCTAGTATCCCTATTATTAGAGTTACCAGGTATATGACAAATTTTATTATGTCGATTGAGTATTTTATTTTTTCTTCCTGACTCATGATTTATCAACATTCTGTATTAAACTATGATATATTATTGAATAACTATTAATGACTACAAATGACCATTGAATGTTGGCAGTGAAATTTGCCTGTGTATTAAGTGCAGGTAAATCAACAGTAACAGTATCTGCACCTATCAAAGCAGAGGTGACTGCTAAATTAAAACCAC
Organism: uncultured Bacteroidota bacterium; assembly: GCA_963740945.1. Lineage (GTDB taxonomy): Bacteria > Bacteroidota > Ignavibacteria > Ignavibacteriales > Ignavibacteriaceae > CAVQBP01. The sequence continues at coordinate 5,473 of CAVUGE010000030.1, forward strand.
CCGGGGTGATTATATTTTGTGCAGTCGGTCTCTCTGTATCTGAATACAGGAAGTTCTTCTGAATTACAGTATTATAGACAGAAATACCTACCGGTTTAACTTTATTCCAGATTTTCTTTAAGTCATCAATGTCATCGACAACTTTGCCAATCTGAGAACAGACAGAGAATTTTTTTCTAACTGCAACAACTGCTGGACTTTGAGAAACATTAAAGCTGGACGGACGTGCAGCAAGAATTGTTTCTCCGTTATTTGTACGCGCTGATAAGTTCCCCAGTCTTGCGCTGAGATTCCCTAATACCGAACCTTTAAGACGTGCCATGATTGAACTCCTTATATATTGTGAATGATTATTTATTAACAATGAGCGCTCATTCTGAATACAACAATCCTCCAATTTCCGAAATGTTCTATTTTGAGAAAAACGCCTCTAAACTCCCATTTTTAAAGAGAAAAATTTTTAGGCATATATAAGTATGCCTCACCCCGAGTTTTGTTTAAAAACGGTAGTTGAGAGGCTGTTTTAAACAAAAAAAGAAAAAAAAAAAACCTCCAAAAACCTTAAATACCCTAAAATCGGAAAAAAAAAAAATAAAAAAAAAATAATATATTTTTTCATAATTAAACTTTTCAATTATTCTTTTTATTCATAATTTGCTTTTATCATTAAATTTAGAGGGGTAAATTTAACCCGGAAATATTTTCACTATACTTAATTAGAAATTCAATTATGGATGGTAAATCTTTAGATACTAAGTTTGATAAATTTGAAAAATTAAAAGAAATTATCCCTGAAGCTTTCACAGAAGATAAAATTGATTGGGAAAAGCTTAAAGCTGCTCTAGGTGAAGATATTAATTTTGAGAATGAAAGATATAATTTAAACTGGGCTGGTAAATCTGATGCTTTTAGAGTTCTGCAGCAGAGAACCTCTGCAACACTTAAACCGGTTAAAGAGGAATCTGTAAATTTTGATGATACCGAAAATGTTTTTATTGAAGGTGAAAATCTTGAAGTCCTGAAAGTTCTGCAGAAATCCTACTTTGGTAAAATTAAAATGATATACATCGACCCGCCTTATAATACCGGTAACGACAGCTTTATTTATCCCGATAAATTTTCCGAAAGCAAAGAAGAATATTTAAAGCGGATTGGTGAAAAAGATGAAGAAGGATATTTATTAAAAGAAGGATTCTTTAGAAAGAACAGCAAGGACAGCGGGCATTACCACAGCAATTGGCTCTCAATGATGTATCCCCGACTTTATATTGCAAGAAATTTATTAAAAGATGATGGAGTAATATTTGTCTCAATTGATGATAATGAAGTTCATAATCTTAGAATGATTATGAATGAAATTTTTGGAGAAGAGAATTTTATTGCATGATATAATTTGGAAAAAAAGAACTGGTGACAATGATGCAACGACTATAGATATTAGATCATGAATACATTATGTTTTTGCAAAGAGATTAATCAAATAAAATTTAAAAGAAATATTTCTGATAGAATATTAAGAAATCGATATAAAGAGTGCAATATTCGAATACAAAGATCACTTATTATTTAGATACTTTAGATCGCGGAGATTGGATAAAGTGATGTTACAATTATGGGATTGAAAGACAAGATGAGGAGTACTTGTTTTCCAAAATGGTAGTAATACGTTTGTTAATGAAGTTGAACTTATAAATGGATGTACTAGAAATAAAATGAATTGGCGGATGAATAGAATTTATTGAAATAAAAGACAAAGAAATTGTGAGTGTACTATAGAAGATATTATAAAGTATATATGAATATGATAATGAAGGAAATCTAAATACAAGAGAGGCACTGATATAAAAATTTAATACTGAAATTAAAACCGGAAACGGTGAAAAGAATAAATAATTTGATTTAACTTAAATAATTTTAATATCCAAAACCATCTGCTTATTATAGAATTTTTACCATTTTAGATAATATAAGATGTATTATTCTTGATTTCTTTGCTGGTTCCGGTACAACAGCACAAGCAGTAATGGAATTAAATAAAGAAGATGGTGGTAACAGAAAATTTATACTTGTTCAACTGCCGGAAAAGACGGATGAAAACAGTGAAGCATATAAAGCAGGTTATAACACTATTGCGGATATTTGTAAAGAAAGAATCAGGACGAGTAATTAAAAAATTAAATCAAATCTGAAGTTAATAATAAAAAGATAATGGACAGACTAGAACTTGAATTAGAAAGATCAGAATCTCCCATTTGTAGTAAATTGAGGAGAGAAAGACATATTTTGGCTTTAAAGTATTCAAACTCTCATCTTCCAACTTCAAACATTGGCGCAGCGACATAATTGAAAACGGAGAAGACCTCGATAAAATGATTAATCTTTTCGATTCACAAACCAAACTAGATGCACAAAAAGAAAATATGCTTTATGAGTTAATATTGAAATCCGGTTTAACATTAACTGAAAAGATAGAAGAAAAGAATGGTTATTATTCAGTTGCAGATGGAAAACTTGTCATTGTACTAAAAGAAATAAATCAGACAAAAATTGATGAAATAATAAAATTAAAACCTCAAAGCTGCATTATACTCGATGATCTCTTTGCCGGGAATGATCAATTAAAAACAAACACCTCTCTACAGATGAAGGATGCAGGAGTGGAGATAATAACAATATAAAAGGTAAATATGTGGATTAAAAGTATCACACTAGAAAATTATCGAAACCTAACAAATGTACAGATAGATTTAACCTCAAAGATTAATTTTATTGTAGGTGAAAATAATTTAGGAAAATCAAATCTACTAAATGCAATTAATATTTTGTTCACAAGAAGAAATTTCAATGAGGAAGATTTCAAAGATCGAAATAAACCTATTGAAATAATTTTAACGCTTACATTAGAGGATGTTGAAATTGGAGTATTTGAAGATCTTTTTGATCCTTCTTTTCCAAATTGCATAAGTATAAAAATTTTACAAAATGATCCTATTTCATATTTAGAATTTTATCATTTGGAATCTGAAACTTATATAACACCAAATACTCTTAAAAATTTTTTATTTATTAATTATGATTCTTTAAGAAAGCCTTCAACAGAACTTGTTTTTGATAGAAAAAAAGGTGTAGGTAGATTTTTGAACTATATCATAAAAAAATATTTCAAGGATAATAGTATTGAGGAAATAAAATTTATAGACGAAAGGAAAATTTCTGATTTAATTAAATATTTGAATGATAATATAAAGAACATTAAAACTATTAATGATTTTGATTTCTCAGCACAGTTTGTAAACGAGGAAGAAGAAATGATTTCACGTCTTATTAGCTTAAGAGATGGTGAAGATAGAAAAATTTCTGAAGCAGGTTATGGTTTGCAGTTTTTCTTTCTTATTTCTCTTTCAATTCTTGAACAATTAGTTGGTTATAATATTAAAGATACTAATAAAGGTATTTTTGTAAATGATAATGACCAAAAAAGATCAATTAGTTTGATTATTAATATTGATGAACCAGAGATTCACATGCATCCATATATGCAGCGTTCTTTAATAAATTATTTAAATAACCTTTTTAACAATAATGATTTACAATTCAGTAAACTTATCAAGAATTTATTTGATATTGATTTATTATATGGACAAATTAATATTGTTACACATTCTCCTTATATATTATTAAATGATTACAAACAAATAAGTAGGTTCTATAAAGAAGCCGGCGAATGCAAAATATTGTCTGGAAATATGATTCAAATAAATCAAAATCGTGAAAAACATCTTCTGCATCATTTTACTTTTATAAAGGAAGCTTTTTTTTCTAGATGTGTTATTATATGTGAAGGTGAATCAGAGCTTGGAGCAATACCTCTTTTTGCCGCCAGCCTTAATATTAACTTAGATGATTTAGGTATTTCCGTTATAAAAGCTTCAGGAAAGGAATCATTAATACCTATAATGGAATTATTGGAGCAATTCAAAATTCTTTGTGTTGCTTTAAGCGATAATGACAATGGAAATAACCCAAAAAAATCAACTTTATATTATACCTCTAAAAAAGATTTTGAAGAGGAAATAATTTTTAAACTTTTAGACGAAAATAAAGAAAGTAAACTAAGGGAGATTCTAAAAGAATATGATTCAATCGGTGAAAATAGGGCAATAAAGCGGGATAAAATTGAAAGTGTAAATTCAAAATATCACATTATTGCTGGTCCAATTACTTCAAACTTAAAACTTGCTGATATTCAAATTACGGAGGTTGAAAAATTTAAATTATTTTATCTAGCTTGGTTTGGAATTAATAAAAATATGCTTCTGGGGAGAATTATAGGTGAAAAATTAGGAGATAATGAAATTTCTGAAGTATTTAAAACAGTTATAAGAAATGCCGAAAGGCTAAGCAATGCTTGAAGAATTGAAAAAAGTTATAAATGAGAGACATTCAAAGGACAAAGAGCAATTAGATGTTATTTTCGATGAGAATAATAGATTATTGGTCGAAGCACCAGCAGGTTATGGTAAGACGAAAACTATGGTTAGTAAAATAGCCTATCTAATTGCATCAGGGCAGATTAAATTTCCTAAGAAAATACTTGCATTAACTTTTAGTGTTAATGCTGCATATAAAATTAAAAAGGATACCCTATCCCAACTTCCTCAACTTTTAACCTCTATAAATAATATAAATGTCGGCGAAAAAATATATATATCAAACTATCATGGTCTTTCAAGACAAATTTTAAGAAGATATGGATATCTTTTACATGAAAATTTAAAAAGTATAGATGTATTTGAGAATATTGATGATGCGAATCAGGAAAGGTTAACTAGTCATTATGGATTATCATTAGAGGAGGCAAAATTACTATCCGATTTTAATGATTTTGTTAGAGATTCTAAAATGGATCAAATAAGAAATAATTTTGATTTATATAATAATTTAGTAATTAAAAGGCTGATTCCACAGAGCAAAATTACATTTAATTCTATTCTAACATTGACAATTAAAATATTTAAAGATTTTCCAAATATAAATTCTTTTTACTCAAAATATTTTAAATTTATTATTGTAGATGAGTATCAAGATACGAACTTGTTAAGTTTTTCATTGTTAAATAGAATCATCAAAAGCGAATCAAAAATAATTTTAATTGGAGATCCTCTGCAAAGAATATATGGTTTCATCGGTGCGGTAAATGGTCTCTTGGATAAGTCGAAAGAGAAGTATAACCTTGAAAAAGTAATCTTTAAATTGAACTATAGATTTAAAAATAATCCCAATATGCTATTATTAGATAAAAATATTCGGCTTAATGCTGCCGCACCTTATAATCCCCAAATTAGTAATATAGTTAAAGTAAACTTTAATTTGTTTAATAATCAGGAGGATGAGGCAAGAGGGATTAAAAATTTGATAGCTAACTTTAATAATGGTAATAATGGTAATAATGGTTTAAAAATAGTAATCCTTTTTAGACAAAGAAATCAAAATACAACCTTAATGTTGAATCATTTTAATAATTTAAGTCTTAATTATTTTTATGGCCTTTTTACAGACGAGGATTTAGAATATGTTTCTTTTCATAAGTATTGTTCAAGTCAATTAAGAATCTTACTTCATTCACAAAAAATTACGAAAGGATTTTTGTTAAGATACAAAGCAGAAGTAAATAAACATTTTAAAAAAACAACATCCCCAACTATTAATTCTCTATTAAAGTTGCTTAATACATTTACGTCAAAATTTCTGGAGGATTATAGATTTTTCGATGATAATTATAAGTTGAATTTTTTAATTGATACCTTCGAAAACAACGGACTTAAACAGTATATGGAATTTATAGATTCTCCAATTGTAATTAGTACTATTCATGCTGCCAAAGGTTTAGAGTGGGATTTTGTAGTTCTTGCTGATATGGAACAATATTCTTTTCCTAATTGGTTAGGTTTGTGTGGATCCTGTACTAATAGAAATAATTGCAATTTTTCTCTAACAAATGGTTTAGAATCATCTTTTCTTGATGAATTAAGTGTATTTTATGTTGGTGTAACTCGGGCAAAAAGAGGGGTATATTTTACAGCAAGCAAAACTCGATTAAACTTTAATGGTATAGAAAATAATTGTAATGTAAGTTGTTTTCTTAAACTTCCTGGATTAAGTATAAACTGATATGAAACTCCATTTCGATTCAAACCAACAATATCAACTAGATGCTATAAATTCTGTTATAAATCTTTTCGAAGGGCAACCTTTAAATAAAAGTGAATTTGAACTTTCCGGAAATGGAAATACATTAGATTTTAATGAATTAGGATTTGGAAATAAAATACAAATAACTGAAGTAGATTTCCTTAAAAATCTCCAGGAATTACAAAAAGAAAATGAAATTATTCAATCAGAGCAATTAGAAAAATTTTCATACAAAGAATTAAATGGAAAAGAGCAAGTAATTGAAACAGCATTTCCTAATTTTACAATTGAAATGGAAACCGGTACCGGTAAGACTTATGTATATCTAAGGACAATATATGAGCTTAACATAAGTTTATGGTTTCTCTAAATTTGTTGTTGTAGTTCCAAGTATTGCTATAAGAGAAGGTGTGTTAAAATCTCTTCAAATAACTGAAGAGCATTTACAAAATCTTTATAACCGTCCGCCTGTTAATTATTATATTTATGACAGCAAGCGGCTTCCTCAGCTTAAAAGCTTTGCTACAAGCAATGCAATACAGATACTTGTTATAAATATAGATTCATTTGCAAAAGATACAAATATTATAAACCAGGATAGAGATTCAACTCAAGGGAAAAAGCCTATTGAATATATACAGGCAACAAAACCTATTGTTATTCTTGATGAACCCCAGAATATGGAAACCGATATAAGAAAAAAAGGAATTGCAAATCTTAATCCTTTATTTGTATTAAGATATTCCGCAACTCATAAATATCTTTATAACCTAATTTATAAACTTGATCCTGTAAAAGCTTATGATCTTGGGATTAGTAAAACAGATAGAAGTAGATTCAGTCTATTCAGAAAATGATTTTAATGATGCTTTCATTCAGCTTGAAAAAGTTACTGCAACAAAAACAAAAGTAACTGCTAAAGGTAAAGCTGGATATAAATACAGATAATGGTGTTAAAAGAAAATCATTAAATGTAGATTCAAAGAATTATGATCTTTATAAACTTTCCGGCAGCAGAGAGCAGTACAAAGACCTTTATGTCACAGCAACAAATTTTGAAGAACAGTTCATTGAACTTTCAAATGGAAATATTATCCGGGTCGGGCAATCTATTGGAGATTTCAGTGATGAAATAATGAAAGTTCAGATTCAAAAAGCAGTCGAAGAACATTTTATTAAAGAAAAACAGCTTAAGGAAAAAGGTATAAAAGTATTATCGCTCTTCTTTATAGATAGAGTTGCTAATTACAGAAGCTATGATGAAACTGGAAATCCGGTTAAAGGTAAATTTGCAAAATGGTTTGAGCAGGTTTATGAAAGCTGCCAGACAAAATATCCCGGTGTAATAAATTATGATAAAGAAAAAGTTCACAATGGTTATTTTGCACAGGATACTAAAGGACATTTTAAAGATTCAAAGACAGGTGAATCAAAAGATGATGATGATACTTATCATTTAATAATGAGAGATAAAGAAAGACTCCTGGATATAAATGAACCATTACGTTTTATTTTTAGCCATTCCGCATTAAGAGAGGGTTGGGATAATACGAATGTATTTCAGATCTGCACTTTGAATGAAACTACTTCAACAATGAAAAAACGTCAGGAGATTGGTAGAGGATTAAGACTTTGTGTTAATAATGAAGGTTATAGAGTATTCGATAAAAACATTAACCGCCTGACGGTTGTAGCTAACGAAAGCTATGAAAGCTTTGCAAAGAATCTGCAGAAAGAAATTGAAGAAGACTGCGGCGTTGAATTTACCGGAAGAATAAGGGATAAGAGAAAACGAGTCTCTGTAAAATTGAAAAAGCTTTACGAGCTTGATAAAAGATTTATTGAGTTGTGGGATAAGATTAAATATAAAACCAGGTACAGAGTAAATTACAGCACTGAGGAACTAATTAAAGCTGCGTCTAAAGCTATTAAGGAAATGCCGGAAGTTACTAAACCTTTAATCAGAACAATTAAAACTGGAGTTAATATTGTAAAAGAAGGAGTAGAAGGATATCAAATAAATTTCGGAATTCATAAAGTTGAAGAATACAAAATAGAAATTCCTGATGTTGCTGGATATATTCAAAGCAGAACAGAATTAACCCGTACAACTATTATTAAAATTTTAAGGGATTCGAACAGACTAAATGATATAATGAAAAATCCCCAGCTTTTCCTCGATATGGCGGTGAAGGAAATTAGAAATGTTTTAACTGAGCTTATGGTTGAAGGTATTAAATATGAAAAGATGGGTGATTCTGAACATTACAAAATGGAAATATTTGCTGAAGATGAAATTGAAGGCTATAAAGAATACCTTTACAAAGTTAAAAATGAAATCAAAACATTATATAATTATATACCTTTTCAATCCGATGTTGAAGAAAAATTTGCTAGGGATTGCGAAACAAATGAAAATGTAGAATTTTATATAAAATTGCCAAATTGGTTTACAATAAATACACCTATTGGTACTTACAATCCTGATTGGGCCTTAATCTATAAAAATGACAAGAAAATATATTTTATTGCTGAAACAAAATATTATATCGATCCATCAAAAAGATATTCTTCTGAAAATTATAAAATCAAATGTGGTAAAGCTCATTTTAAGGAATTTGATGGAGTAATTTATCAAACGGTAAAAGAATTAAAGGATTTTAATGTTTAGCGTAGATTATAAAAAATAAATAATAATATATATGCAATACAAAAATTATCAATATGATATAGCCTTATCTTTTGCCGGTGAAGATCGTGATTACGTGGAGGAAGTTTCAAAATGTTTGAAAACAAATGATGTCCAGGTGTTTTATGATAGTTTCGAAGAAGAAGAGCTTTGGGGAAAAGATCTATATGTTCATTTAGATAATGTTTATAGGAACCAGGCAAGGTTTTGTATTATGTTCTTATCTGAAAACTACTCAAATAAATTATGGACAAATCATGAGCGAAAAAGTGCACAAGCTCGGGCATTTCAACAAAATGAAGAGTACATTCTCCCGGTAAAACTTGATGATACAGAAATTCCTGGAATTCGACCTACAACCGGTTATTTAAATGGTAAAAAGAAAACTCCAAATGAAATTTGTGAGGCTGCTATTAAAAAACTTGGTAAAAAAACTTCAAACAAAGAATATATTTTAGAAGAAAAGCCGTATATACCAAAAGTAAAAAGAACAATTTCAGATTTGGAAAAAAATAAATTCCTCAAATCTGCTTTTAATGAAATTAAAAACTATTTCCAGAAAGGACTTCAGGAGTTAAAAAGTTCCAATGCTCATATTGATATTGATATTGATGAAAATTCAACTACAAAATTTTTTGCTTCAGTTTACGTTGAGGGTAATTTAAAATCTAAATGTAAGATATGGATTGGCGGCTTGTTGGGAAATGATAATAGTATTTCCTATGCAGAAGGTGTTCGCGGTTGGGATGATAACTCTTTAAATGATTCCGCTACAGTTAAGAATTATGGATATGAGATTTTTTTCGATATTCTCGGAATGGTTTCCGGACATCTTGAAGGAATTAATCGAATAGATTTAAAACACGCTTCTAAAACCGACCTCGCAATGTACTATTGGGCAAGATTCATAAACTATCTGAGGTTTTAATTTCAAATATATCCTATGCGAAAATCCCATCTATACTTTCACAATCCCATTGAAGGAGTCACAACCCTTCGTCAAAAGAAAAGATTTCCTGGTAATACAAACAATGAAGAAAATGAAGTAATTGATCCGGATATTTATACTCCACACAAAGAGGAATTTCGTCGTTCAAGAGATTCTTTTATTTCTGATTTAAGAATAAGACATGATAATCGCAACCCTACCTTAAATATTCCGGCTAATATTGAGTATATCTTACTAACATTCTTTGATGCATTTAATTCCCTAGAGTTTGAAGAACGGTATTGGCAGAACTTTGGATTAATTCCTATCAAATATTTTGAATTTAATACAAAAGGATTATTTGCAATAAATAATCAAAGCAAATTTGAATCTTTTTTAACCGATGTGAATACTTTTATAAATTCACCTGATCCTAAAAATGATACAACTTATAATCACAATATTAGATTTATAAAAAAATTTGACTTATTATCAACTGAAAGAATAATTCAATATACAGTGCTTAGAAATTATGTCCGGCTAAGTCTTATTGATAACGTTGAGATTTTTACAAATAGGATAAGCCCTATTGAAACTGCACTTGATGAATATTTGCATCAAACCGGTTTTAATTACAATTTCGATAGAAATAATAACATTCTTGAAATTACTGATATCCCTGAAAATGAATTAAAAACTATTATTAATAATTTTGACATTATTCATACGGTAAACTCTCCGCTTTCCGGTCGTATTAGCCCATCGCTTTATAACTTACCTCAAAGAAGCTATGGCTTTAATATTTCCAATCCTGATGTAGATCTTCCGGTAATTGGTATAATAGATTCCGGAATAAGCAATGAAACACCTCTATCTTCAATTATTATAAATACGAACAATGACTATGACCTTACCGGAACAAGTCCTTTGATTGATAATATGGACCATGGAACTGGCGTTGCTGCACTTGCTTCTTTCGGAAATAAATTAATAACTGATTTCAGACCTGGGATTGAAGCAGACGCAAAATTATTATCCATTAAAGTAATTGATTCGCGTGATACTCCAATTATGGAATCAAGGATTTTTTCTCTGATAAGAAAAGCTCACGGTGAATTAAATATCAGAATTTTTGTACTTACTGTCAGTTATTTGGAATGTATAAAAATAAATTCCGAAGTTTCAGATTATGCTCGTGCTCTCGACCGCTTAGCTTATGAATTGGATATTCTGATTTTTATTTCCATCGGTAATCTGGATTTACGCAATTTATCTGAAAATAATGGAATTGGTCCGGGCTTACTTGCATACCCTTTACAATTTGAAAATCATGAAACATGTTTATGCACTCCGTCTGATTCATATAATAATATTTCTTGTGGGGCTATAGCAGAAAATTTTGAATCTTTCGATAATGCAATGAATTTTACTCCAAGTAGAGATTATCCGTCATGCTACACCCGAAAATTTCACTTGGATCATTCACACCACTTTTTCAATCAGTACCGTAAAAATAAACATCTTGTAAAGCCTGATTTAATTTATCCCGGAGGGGATTATAATCTCGAAATCGGTCCGGTTAACACAGGGTTAACCATTTTATCTTCAAAGCCCGAATTTTCTTTTAAAAAAGACGTTGGAACAAGTTATTCTGCTCCTCTTTTAGCAAATTTGGCTGCTAAAATTATAAAAAATTACCCGGCCATAAAGATGCAGACTGTTAAAGCTATTTTAATTAATTCTTCTGATAAACCGGATTTCGGTTCCTTATTTGATAATTCAAATTTACTTCCTGATAATATCACAGGTTATGGAATTCCGGATGAATTTTATTCTTTATATTCCGATGAAAATAATATTACAATGGTTTTAGAAGATACTATTCGCCCGGGCGATATTAAATCTTATCCTATTTATATTCCTGAATATTTATTAAGTGTTGAAAGACAAATAGCATTATTAGAATTTCAAATTACTTTATGCTTTAAATTCTTGCCTGTACAGAATAACCAGCTAGCATATTGTCCCTTAAATATTTCATTCGGCATCTTCAAAAATCTTCCTCTTGAATCAAAGGATGCTGCTAACAAAGATATCGGCTTAAATGGTAATTTATCGAAAAATATAAAATTAAAATCTTCATGGTCGCAAGATTATTACTGGCGGGCTAAACTTCTCAGCAATATTCACAAGGAAAATTTTACTGTATCAAAACAGAATATTTTAGACGAGGATAATCAATTTAAACTTGCTGTTAAATGTGAACTTCATAAATTATTACCGACATATTTAAGGGATGATTATTCGGGAAGTCATGAATTCTCTATCGTATTGTCCGTTAAAGAAAAACCTATAAAAGGTGTCAATACAAATATGCTTTATGACGAAATGATTTTAATTAATAGTTTGGATGCAGTTTCAACGATTGAACTGGAAGCAGACCTAGAAACTTAACTTAGCTTAACTTGTTCTTTTTCTAACTTTAATAATTCTTTCCAGATACTTGTTTTAATTTTTATATTTTCATTCCTCTTGGTATTTATATTAAAAATACTGCGTTTAATAGCTGTGATTAATGATTTTTGAATACTGTAGTAAGATAAACCTTCAGCTTCTTTTAATATTGAGGGGATAGTAGTTTTTTTATCAAATGTAAATTGACCATTTTTTAAGGTCAATTCAACAAGATCTTTTATTTGCTGTTTATTGGGTAAATCCATTTTTATTTTTATATCGAACCTTCTCAATAAAGCATCATCTATCATCTCTACCTGATTAGTAGCAGCAATAATAATACTATTCTGCTGCAGATAATCGAACAACTGTAAAATTGTATTTACTATTCTTTTCATCTCACCATGGTCCTGATCATAATCCCTTATTTTTCCAAGCGAATCGAACTCATCGATGAAAATTATGGAATCTTCTACTGTAGCCTGTCTAAATACCTTAGCTAAATTTTTACTCGTCTCTCCTAATTTCGATGAAACAATGGCCCCAAGATTTATTACATACATCATTTTTTCAAGTTCACCTGCGAGTACATAGGAAGCTAATGTTTTTCCACATCCGGATGGACCATAAAACAATATTTTATTAGATATTGGTAACTGTAAATCATTTAATAAATCTTTTGATTTATGTTCTTTAATAAAGAATTCAAGCTGTTCTTGTACCTCTTTCCCTGCAATTAGATTCTTAAATTTGTATTCCGATGTAATTTTCTCAAGAATTAATTCATTTAACTCACGATCTTCTATCCTTGTAAAATAGGAAGGGCTTCCGACAAGTTTTGGACCACTATTATGTTCATTCCTAATAGCATCCTTTAAAATAGACTGCAGCTGCAAAGCATAATTAGTCTTCTTTGTTTGCTTTGCATACTCAATTAATTCATTTAATGCAGCCTTGAATTTTTCTTGATCATTCTCAAGACCGAATTTAACAAGTTCCTTTATGTAGTTATTCTGTGACATTATAATTTATAAGAAGGTTGTAATAAATTCCTAAATTCCATCAACAAAGTCAATTATTCCATCTCCTTATATTGATATAACTTAAAATTTATTTTTCCCCAGCAAAACCATAGGAAGCAAATTTAAATCTATTTCTGAAAATTACAAAGATTAAAATGTAAAGAAAACAATGGGATTAATTTATAACGCCTTTGAAGAAATGCATTATACTATCCATTATTGTATAATTATCTCCCATAGTGACAGTATTATGTAACAATAAAGGTAATTTGGACTGATATTTTGAACAAAAATCTATCAAGTACTGATACTGAGATTAAAGAAATCTTATTCGAAAGTGGAAATTAAATCTTTCAACTATATACTGGATGAGAAAGATGTATAGGAGTAATTGGTAAGAAATGTTCTATTTTGAGAATAACGCCTCTCAACCCCCCATTTTTAAAGTTAAAATATTTTAGTCATACCTAACTATGCCTCACCCGGAGTTTGTTTCAAAAACCAATAGTTGAGAGGCTGTTTTTAAACAAAAATAGGAAATTAAAAGAACACTTCTTCCCAAAAAATAGAAGTTTTGATGCTTGGTAGAAATTTGATTATTCATGTAGGGTATGTAGGAGGGATTCATTGGATTAAACGATAGCACTATTTCGGCGACATTAAATTGATGGATAATTCTAGTCCCCTATTTGCCTGGTAAAATGTATCGCATGTCTTTATTTATGATTAAATTGATTTCAATAGCATAGTCAATTCCGGTTTGTATTGCTTGCTCTACATTTCCACCTTTACGAGTAAAGCCGAATATATGTGCAGCCTCTTTTACCAGATCATCTTGAGGAAGACTTATTTGATTATTTAAAACCTCTTTAATTCCATTTGCAATCTCTTCTTTTGCTAAATCTTCAGCATTTCTTTTTTGATCATCTTCTCCGGGGACTCGAAATGTATCGTAACTTTCCGGTTCTTGTATACTCAACCAATAAAATACAGCATCGTTTTGTGTGGTACATTTAAACTGCAATTGGGAATATAAACTTGATAGATATTCATTTAATCTAGCTCCCAGTCGTGAAATGCCCCATGCATTCAAAACCCTTCTTGACAAAAGTGCATGACTGATAGGAGCTTCTATCTCCATCACTTTTTGTATTTGACGAATTATTTTCGGTTTTACATATGAATCGAAAAATTCATCTGAGTTATTTAGAGATGATTTTTCAAGTTTACAGCTTTTATATTCCCTAAAACTATGTACCGGCTGAATTATTTGTTGGGTAATCCCTTGAAGTTTAACATCATTGTACTCTTTTCCTTTTGACCCGAGGGATTCAATTGTTTTAGTTTCATTATCTTGAATGACCAATTCTTTTTTTTGATTCAGCAAATTCTTTATTGCATGAATAATATCTTCTATAACTTTTTGTGGATTATCCCACCAATCCGGTGACCATAATTTATAAATATTCCAGCCTAACATTCGAAGCACATCACTTTTAATAACTTCACGATCTTTTGCTGTTTTTGAATCAAGGTAACTCTTACCGTCCGCAAGGATCCCCAAAATATATTCTGAATCTTTTTCAGGATTGACTATACCAATATCAATGCGAAATCCGGAACATCCTATATCCGTTTGTACTGAATAGCCACGCTTTTGAATTTCCTCCGCAACCATTTTTTCAAAATATCTGGGGATAGTTTTTTTAATAATATTTTTTTGCGGTAATACCCTTTTACCTTTCTCTGAATATTCAAGGAAAGCTTTTAATCCTGCAACCCCTTCAGAAGAAGTGCGGGAAATATCAATCTGGTCGGAGCGCAATGTTGAGTAAACCTTCATTTCATATCTTGCTCTTGAAATGGCTACATTTAATCTTCTCCAGCCTCCATCTCTATTTAGAGGACCAAAATTTAGATATATTTCTCCATCTTTGTCTGGTCCATAACCTACCGAAAATAATATTATATCCCTCTCATCACCTTGTACATTTTCCAGGTTTTTAATGAATATCGGCTCAAACGATTCTAAAGCAATTTTTTCCAAATCAGGCCTCTTTTTAAATTCTTCATTCAGTATATCCTCAATTAAATTCTGTTGTGAGGCATTAAAAGTAACAATACCAATACTTTTTTTTAAGAGTATAGGATCGGACAGCCTAATGATGACCTCCTCTACAATTGCCTTAGCTTCAAAACTATTTTGACGTGTCTTCCCTCTATCATAATGACCGGGAACAAATATATTACTCACCTTTGTTGTTAAGTCATCAGGCGAAGGAAATGTTAATAGTTTATTTTCATAGTAGTTGGCGTTGCTAAAAGCAATCAAACTCTCGTGTTTACTTCTATAATGCCACAATAAATATTTTGACGGCATCGACAGAGCCAGGCAATCATCTAAGATACTCTCTAAATCTTCCTTATCTGCATTTTCTTCATCAAAATAATTAGTAGAGAAGAAATTGGTTGGAGGCATTTGTTTAGGATCGCCGACAACAATTACGTTCTCACCTCTCGCAATTGCTCCAACAGCTTCACAGGTAGGCATTTGTGACGCTTCATCAAAGATAACCAAATCAAATTTTGATTTATCTACTTCGAAATATTGTGCAACGGATATTGGACTCATCAACATACATGGACACATCCTCGGTAAAAGATTAGGAATTAAATCAAATAGTCTTCGAATAGACATACCCCGCCCGTTATTTCTAATAGCCCGCTGCAGAATTCCTACTTCAGAACTGTTAGAGGCTTCTACTGTGAAGGATGGAATTTTTGATGCAAGTACTGCAAACAGTTCGGCTTTAGTTAGCTCTTCAAAATATTTACTTTGCTGCTGAAACTTGTGGATTTTTCTTTCAAATAATTTTCCGTTAAATTCTGACAAACTGGAATCTTTGGAAATAATATATTCGGCGAAATGTTTATACAATGCCTTTTTAAAAGAAGCTAATACTTCCTCATTTTTTAGTCTCCCAAGTATGTAGGAATCTACTATTGGAGTTAAACCTGCTTCAACCGCTTTTTGTTTTATGCGGTTCCAGCTTGTCCAATCTCTTAAGGATTCAAGATTTACTAGCCAATTTTCTGCATTATGTAACCAATATTCGGTCCAATCTTGAGAAGTATCTTTTCCAGAAAAAAAATCTATCTTTAATAATTCGGATAAATTATCTTCTATTTCTTTCTGTTGATTGACAATATCTATATAGTCTAGTAGTATTTTTCTTTTATTGTTTAATGATGCTGAAGTTCCTCCCGATAATAAATCCGAAAGCTTACTTTTAATCTTTTTTACTTTTGATATATCCTCAATTAATAAAATTAGTATTTGATTAATTTGAATGCATAATTTGCAAATCCGAATAACCATTTCCCAGTCGGAATTACCGCTATTCCATAAAAAATCAAGGTTACCGGATAAAATTTCACTATTTTCATCTAAAAGCTTTTGCTCTTTCTGATAAAGAATCAATGTCTCTAAATATTTTACTACTCCGCTTTTATTAACCTTACTATCTTTTGAATGTAGTTTAAGAGTTTTAAGTAATTTGCTTTGTTCTAAATATCTCGGCAAAAACCATTTTTGAGATGCAGTATTCCATTCGGCCAATTTTTGTTCTGCTTCTAAATCCAAAACCTTTGTAGTGAAAGTACTTAATAACTTTTTTCTATAATTATCACGCTCATTACCGTGATTGGCTAAATCAATAATGTTATCGAGAGTCTTTCCCGGATAAGGGGCATTTATTAATTGTAAAGGTATATCGGGCAAGCTTGTAATTGTTTCGGCAAATACCTTTAAATATTCTGTTTTCTCTTTGTTTAATGAGTTTCCATCAATCTCAAGCAATTCTGATAATTGTACTTTAGCTGCAATTTTCTGTTTTAATAATTCTATATATTCTGTAATAAGTTCTTGAGACTTAATTTTAATCTGTTGACTATATGTAGTTAAACCGATTCCCGTTAAATTATGATTATGCGGATGTCCACAAATTGTCCCTGCATTTTGTAATTCTTCGATTAGGTCGCAATACTCAATAAATTTCTCGTTTGTTAATGCTTCTATAAAGGCTTCCTCAAATTGAATATTATCGGGCAAATTATTGAACTCTGCGAATCTGGAAAAGGAATCAAATAATGAAAAACCAAAAGGATACTTTTTGTGTAAAGCTTTCACATATTTATTTAATTCTGCTCGCTGTTGGTGTAATCGTTCCGCTTCTGTAGCAAATTCCGCCGGCGAAGATTTCTTAACTGCCTCTGCAGTTCTTCGAAGTTGTTCTAGTGTTAATGATTTTTTCGTTTTATTAGAATGTAATTCCAGGCAAAATGGAGCAAGCCCAATATCTGATAATCTTTTTTGAACAACTGAAAGTGCTGCCATTTTTTCAGCTACAAAAAGAACTTTTTTCCCTTGATATAATGCATTTGAAATAATATTAGTTATCGTCTGGGATTTCCCCGTTCCCGGAGGTCCATGCAGTATAAAACTTTTATCATCAGCTGCAGCACATATTGCTTCAAGTTGAGTTGAATCTGCACTAATAGGCAAAGCGATTTTAGAGGGATGATATTTATCGTCCGGATCTATTTCAACCGGTATTTCATTTGATTCCCATTCCAACTTACCTGTAATTAAACTTTTAACAATTTTGTTCTCTGAAAGTTTAGCTGCATTCATATGGATGTCATTCCACATGATGAATTTACTAAAGGAGAATATTCCCAGAAAAGCATGCTCTTCCAGATCCCATCTGGGTTGCGTCATTATTCTCCTTCTCATCCTATTAAATATCTGTATTACATCCACACCACTTTCATCCCTTGGAAGTTCCTCTAACCCATCTATCGTAATTCTGAAGTCTTGTTTTAGCATTTCCAACAAGGTGATATTCATTAAGGTGTCTTCTTCTCTGCTTCTAATTACATAACCGGTTTGAGCAGATTTTCGAATTATTTCGATTGGTAAAAGTAAAATGGGAGCATAACGCGCTAATTCACTTTGAGGTGTTTCATACCATTTCAAAAAACCAAGCGCCAAGTATAAAGTATTCGCTCCGTTTTCTTCCACGGATAAACGGGAGGTTCTATAAAGTTTGGTTAAGTTAAGTTTTAATTCTGAATCTGTTAAATAGGTCCGAAGCCGCTTATTCGAGAGTTCAAACTTTAATAAATTGATAATTGGATCCGACATATTCAAAGCCGGATAGACACCTGATTTTATATTCGGACTTACCCATTCTTCAGGTTTTGCTAAAATTTGAAATTCATCTCCACTAGCTAATGCATCTTCAAAAGTATTTAGATTTAATGATAACAGTTGAATGGTACTTTGTGTAATTCTGAGATTGAGAAGATTATTCCTTAAACTTAAATCTAATAACTTGCGCTCCCACAATTTCTGCTTGGTAAATGAATTTGTTTCAATTATATTTTCTTTCCCCTTATCAATAATGCTTTCAGGCAGCTGACTTTCACGAACTGCGGTTTCTTTATCTTCAATAATCTCCCATCCGTTATTTGTTTTTATCCTTTGAGGAAGTGGCTTTATCCCGCTGTATCTCGATCTTTTTACATCAACAAATAGAATAAATTCCTCTTCCTTTACTAATTTATAGTTTGCCAAATTAATTGATTCATCAAAGGATTGCGTATTACCGGCATTCATACAAACTGCTTCAACTAATATTATTTCATTTATTCCCGTAGCTGCACGTTTTTTTAATAAAGAAACATCATAACTAACACTATCTGAAAAAGTATCATCAACTAACCATGCTCCAACAAAAGCATGTCCTTTCATTATAATTAATAAAGGATTTAAACCAATAGCTTCAATACAGCATGCATATAAAATTGATATATCTATACAAGTAGCTAGTCTTTGAGAAAAAATAGTATCACATGTTCTTATTCGTTGACCTTCTTTCTCAAAACTTGCCGGAGGAGTACAATAAACTATTCCAAGATTTGCTATTGTTTCATATATTGCTCCTAACTGTTTTTTAACCCGGTCAGTATTAAAACTCTGGTAAGCATTAAATGATGGATCTCCGGTCCATTTTTTTAGAATTACCGAAGCATCTTTTATGATTTTCGATATTTCAGGATGGTTAGGGGTTACATAGGCAGCTAATATTTCAGGATAAGCTCCGATTCCATTCCATTGATCATAAGCCAAAACATCAACATTGTATTTCTCTTTAAATAAATCATTCCCTTTCGAAGAAATTGAAAGTTGTAATTCCCCGGCAAGCCTTTCTGTAATTCCGGATAAAAAATGAGAGGAAAGAGTAATTCCATTCGCTTCAACTTCAATCCTTTGTTTTTGGGGAAGCATTTCAATGATATGTGTCCATTTATTTAAAAACTCAGGTTCACCTATTATTTCTAATTTCAAATCAAATAAGTCACTGTCCGAAGAGTTTTCAATAATTACTTTTTTAACAATTGGAATTTTGTTTTGTTGAATTGCATAATTTGCAATAGGAGTATAAACAAGTTCAACCATTAGCGTTATAGGTGATAAATTCATATTCTTTTTTTATTCCTTCACATTATTATTAAAAAAGTCTATAAAGATCATCTAATAAATAAAATATTATTATGGGCCTATCCATTTAATACAGATACTAAATATAGCTTCGCACCTTAAGTCACACAAATGGTTTTCTAGGATATTTTATGCGTATTATAGAAATAAATTAGGGTAGTTGCCCACTTTTTTTTGATGACCTTTTCAACTTAAATCGAAAAAAATTAACTTTCAATAAAATAATTTAAAAAGAAATAATTTTCGAAAGATAATTTTAATATTCAGAACAAAAAACTCTCACCTTTTTTAAAATATGCTGGAGATTTTATACATTAACGGCTAAATATAGACATTAAAAGAAAGAGGTGACAAAACAGCTCAATAAATATGTAGGTGTACAAAAACAAAGGAGAAATATGAAAGCATTTTTTAAAGATATTTTTGACTACCATAATCATATTAATCAGAAACTTATAAAATTATTTTTTCTAAATTCAGATAATATTTCAGAAAGGAGCGTCTTTTTATTTTCTCATTCAATAAATGCTCATCAGATTTGGAATTGCAGAATTTTAAAAACAGATTCTGTTGGAGTTAATGATGTACATTCCATTGCTGTGTGTGAATCAATGAACGAAAAAAACTATATGAATTCTATGAAAATCATAGATCAATATGACTTTAGCGATAGAATTGAATATAGAACCTTTGATGGGAATCCATTTATAAATAGTGTTCAAGAAATATTGTTCCATATTTCTAATCACTTTAGTCATCATAGAGGTCAGATTATGGCAGATTTACGACAAAGTGGTATTGAACCGTTTATTACTGATTATATCTTTTTCAAAAGGTAATTTCGCATCATCTGGAAAGAAGAAAGAAATCAAAAATATAAAATAGCAGCTAAGCCTGAAAAAGACGTTTTTGTCCAATACTGTATTTATTCAAACCATCATTATTATTTAAGATAACAGCAAAACTTGTCACAAATATTTACTATATTTGTGACAAAAGTTAGAGTATAAATTCCAGAAGTTATTGAAAAATTGATACTTAATAAAATTAAAAAAGCCAGAAGGGGTTCGCTCTTTTTTATAGAAGATTTTATTACGAAAGCTAACAATGACGCAATTAGAAAAGCCCTCGAAAGATTAGTAAAATCCGGTGAACTTCAAAGAGTAGCAACCGGCATTTACGTTAGTCCTGAAAAAGATCCTGTAATTGTGAGCCATTCCACATAATTGCACATCGTAGTGATGTTGAATCTGAGCTTCAACATGATATCCCTGATCTTAACATGGTAATGATTCATAAATTTCTTGAAGAAGAGATTCAACACTCTGCTTCTTTAATGAAAGCTTATGTTGAAGAAGGTGTTGTCCCTGAATTCAAGCCTTTTCCTATCATCAACAAATCCGATAAAGTTTTAATTCTTATTGATGAAGCTCATCGCACGCAGGGCGGTGATATGAACGATAATTTATTTCATGCCTTCCCTGAGTCAACTAAAATCGCATTCACAGGTACTCCTTTATTAACTGAAAGACATAAAAAGAAAACTCATGAAAAGTTCGGCAATTTCATCGATACTTATAAAATGAAAGATTATAGAATGGCTAAAAAAATACGGCGCCGGAATGGATTTATAGCTTTGATTTAATTTTTACTATTTATTAACCTTTAATTGCTCTGCATCCTCCACTACAATCTCTGGCTTCCCCTGATATTCCTTCACCTTCCCGGTAACCTCAACTTCTTTCCCTTCCAAACTTTCAACATCATGAAACTTTGAAGTATCACTTTTAAAGATAACTGCAGTAAAAGCATTATCCGGATATTCCCCTCCCATATTTATAAAGTAAGTTCCTGTTTTTGATAAGTAAACACCGCTGACCGTATCAACAACAGCTACAGTTTTTCCGATATAGTTTGAAGCATCTTTAGCAGATATATTTTCCTGAGCATGATCAATCGAGATAAGTAAAAAAAATAAAACAAAAAAGAATAAAATTTTATTTTTCATATTAACTCCTTTCCATGGAAATAAATTTGATGTTAAAATATTTTAGGATAAGGTCTGCATAGTTGCATAAATAAAATATTACTTAACTTCTTTTCCTTCTAAGAATCTTCACCGCCTTTACATAATCCTCATGAAAATTTCCGGAAAGATACTCTACAACCTCCACAATTACATGTGCTCTATCGACATTAGGATAATTATTTGAAAAAGATTTATGCACTAACCCCCAACTTGTTTCTTCTTTTATAGCTATTTCAAACCTTAAAACTTTTTTCTCATCTCCCATATAAAATTTCCACTTTTGTTAAAACAAATATAGCAAATAATTGTTAGGTAGTGTACGTTTGTACACTAAAAAAAAGAAAGGAGGAAAAGAATGAAAGATTTCATAGAAAAATACGAGGATGTATTAAAAAGACGATATTCAATCGATTTTTATGAAGAAGATATAGATTTCCGATGATTGGAGGATGCAAAGCTTCTGAAAAAACCCCCTCTCAACCCATATTTCTTAAACTTAGATTTAATTGAAGAATTTCTAAACATTTTGAAACCGCTAAAAGAACAAATCGGTTCTTTAATCTTTCAGTTTGAATATCTGAATAAAGAGAAAATGTCTTCACTTTCTCAGTTTCAAAACTTACTTCATCAATTTTTCACTTCTCTTCCACCAGATGTTCCGCCAATTTCAATTGAAACTAGAAATCCATTTTACCTAAACAGTTCCTATTTCAAGATTTTTAAACGACTTAAATCTATCCCATGTTTTTCTTCAAGGCTACTTCATGCCTCCTATTGTTGGCATCTATAATAAGTATAAAGATTACATCAAAGGTCAGACAATTATTAGGCTGCACGGTCCGGACAGAAGCGGCATAGAAAAAATATCAGGTGAGAATTGGAATAAAGTTTATATTAACAGGGATGAGGAATTGACTGACATAGTTACATCTTCAATACAACTTTCTATTTTTCTTATTCTTGTATCGTCATTCCAAATTCTGAATAAAGAAGAAGGGATTTTATTCTTTAATAATTCTATTTGTGGATCTATAATTAATTCTTTTATTAGGTGTATATAGCCAGTCAATTATCTTATCATTTATTCCACTATCACTAAAGCTATAACCACTAACAATAAGAATTGAAGGTTTATTAATAGTTATATAAAATCTAGAAAATAATTCTAAAAATATACCGCTGCTATATTGAGCTAATTTATTGTAGGTACCAATCAGTAAAATTGGTTTTCTCGGTTCACGCCAAATAATTGTTGGTGAACATTTACAAATTCTGCTATCTTCTCAACTTTCTTCATCATAAAAATACCAGCTCACTGAACCATGAAGTTTGTATATATTAATTTTATTATTAGTGTCAAAAAATGACTGGCCCCAAAAACTAACACCATCATTTTCTGCTCCAAAACCATCACAGAATTTTTCATTAATTGATCTTAGAAATTCTTCTAGTACAATGTCATGGTTTAATGTAAAAATATCAATTATTGAAAAAGTGTCACGGGGAGTTCAAAATGTACTTAGTTAAAAACAACAAGTCCTCTTATTATCAGATAGTCTATTTTGTTAATGGTAAAAGAACTACAGTATCAACAAAGTCAAAAGATAAAGCAGAAGCAGAAAAATTCCTGAATAGTTTCAAACCTGATGATGGAGAATGTTAAAACGCCACCGGAAAGACTGATCTAAAAAGACAAATCCAAATATTAAATTCTGACATAGACCAGCTCGTTTACCAGCTTTATGGTTTGACAGATAAAGAAATAAATATTGTGGAAGGAGAAAGGCAAATATCAAATAATAACTGATCGTTCAATAATTTTAATGTGAAGAAATGGCTAAAAAAGAAGAGAATAAATTGAACAAGGGCGAAATTGTATTATATAAATCTGCCGAAGGTGAGTCTGAAATTGAAGTAAATCTTAAAGATGATACAGTGTGGCTCACTCAGTCCCAAATATCTTCGCTTTTTAAGACAGAGTGAAATGTCGCATACTCTATTGTAGGAAGTTCTATTTATTTAATTTTCTTACGTAAGACATTATTTCAAGAATCTGTATCATGAGGCAAAGAGACTTTTCCGGCAAGATTTTTATAAACAAATACGAAGTACACTATAACGAGTATCATACCGATTATCCACCAGATCAATCCAATATGTTGTCCATAAACGCTCGCTGCGGCATTGTCCGCATCAAGTGTGTATGCCGGGCTAATCGTCGACACTATTAAGGCCGGAAACAATGCAGCCGCCGAGGTGGCCAACATGCCTACAATAAACGTCACGGACGCGAGGAACGAGAGTAAATCATTCGACCCTCTTATGGTGATTGGAATACATAAAAACCCTGCTTCTGTTACCAAAACTAAAATGAGTGGCCACACCTTATCCACAATCGGGGCAAAGAATCCCGGATGTACAAATTGAGTAATCATAAATGTTATAACTGACAATAAAATTATAACCCACCAGAGGCTTCGAGCAATTTCGATGCTTCTTTCGCGAACGGGACCTTCGGTTTTCCAGACAAGAAAAAGTGAGCCATGCAATGCCAATATGACCAGACAGAAAACTCCGGATATTACAGTGTAATAATCAACTATTCCTATTGACGGATGCAGTAGCATATTAGTGAAAAGAGGGATCGCAAAATAGCCGGAACTGTCTAGTGGGACGCCACGAATAAGATTCCCGAAAGCTGCCCCGAATACAATCGCAATTAATATTGAAGCAAACTGAAGAATCGTATCCCAGAAGTCATGCCATAATCTGTATGGCTCATGCGAACGCAACTCAATCGCCAGGCCGCGCAGGATCAGAAGCCACAACAATATAATAAGCGGCAGGTAAAATCCGCTGAATCCTGCGGCGTAAGCCTTTGGAAATGCAAAGAAGAGAGTTCCTCCCGCAGCAATAATCCATACCTCGTTTCCATCCCATAAAGGCCCAATTGTTTGTAAAACTTGTCTTCGTTCCGCATCTGTTTTCGCTACAATTCTATAAACGATTCCAGCACCTAAGTCAAAGCCATCCAGCACTACATACACAATAAGCATCAATGTGAGCAGGATATACCAAACAGCGTGCATTGCTTCAAGCCTTCCCTTCTGTATAATTTGGACCCTTGGCTATGTGACGTCCGACTAAATATAAAAATACAACACCAACCACAAAATACATACCGACAAAGCCTATTGTCGTAAAGACTACATCACCCGTATTGACAAGTGGCGATGTACCTGCGCTTGTCCTCAAAAGTTTATAAACGATCCAAGGCTGTCGTCCAAGTTCAGCCGTAAGCCATCCGGCAGTAGTTGCTATATATGGGAACGGAAAGGCAAGCATCAATAACCATAGAACGAGACGCGATTTTTCAAGACGTCGCTGCCATAAGAGAAATACACTTATAGCCATCAAGGCAAGAATTAGTGTGCCCAGCCCAACCATTATATGATAACTATAATATAGACCTGGTATGTTATCAGGCCATTCCTCCTCTGGAAATGCATTGAGTCCTTTCACAGGCGCATCAAAGGATCCATACGCTAAAAAGCTGAGCATCCTAGGAACTACAATCGGATTTTCAAGCTCTTTCTTATCAACATTAGGCTGTCCGATTATTGCAAGTGGGGCTCCACGGCCACTATTGAATACCCCTTCGAGCGCCGCAAGTGCAGTTGGTTGATATTCTGCAACCAGCTTACCGCTCTGTTCACCAGTTGGGAATATCTGGAGTACGCTTGCGATGAGTGCGGTTATTACTCCGACTCGTAAAAATATAAGCGAGTCTTCATGATATTTTCCTATTAGTGCCCACAATGCTCCAACTGACGCGACAACCGTGGAGGCAGTGATTACGGAAGCACTCATATTGTGGAGATACTCCCAGGCTGCCCATGGGTTGAGAATGAATTTCCAGATATTAGCTAATTGAAGTGTCCGGTCCACTCCAACAACATAGCCGACCGGATGTTGCATGAACGCATTGGTAGCTATTATAAAATATCCGGACAGCCAGCTTCCTACAAATCAGTAATTTAGGGAAGAGATAATTATTGAGATTTTGCTTGTGATAGATCATTCAGTCTCTGGACTTAAACCTTTTTGGGCGTAATCTGTTGAGGCTAAGCTATCTCCTTTAACAGGCATTTTCAACTCCAAGTGCCTCATTACGTCCTATATTTTACACTGTTGCTTCTTAAGTATATCTTATTACCCAAAATCAAATTGCTCTCATTTCCTATTAAATGATTCTGACGAACTCTATTTATGCAGCGTCCTTATATATGCAATTATATCCAAAATCTGCTGATCCGTTAATGCAGTATTGCCGCCTTTAGGAGGCATTGCAACTCCTGTGGTATTTAATGGATCACTAATTGCTCTTCCCTTTTCAATAAACGTAAGTAATTCTTCATTAGATTTCTCTTTAACAAAGTTACTAGTTGTTAGGTCTCTTCCTAGTTTAGGCAATCCTTTTGCATCCATTCCATGACATGCTGCACATGTTTGATCAAAATACATTTTTCCTTCTGTCGGATTATCTTGAGTCAAAGCAGCTTGGTTATTATCCGTATTCTCAGTTTGCCGGGCAGTTTCTTGGGCAGAATTATATTTATCTTTATTTTCTCCGCATTGGTAGGCTAAGAATGTGAACATCAGAATAATTAATACAATATATATTCTTCTTACTGTTAACATATATATAACTCCTGTTTTTACAATATTATTAATAACATCTTGGTTCTTTCAACTGAAATAAGTGAGTGAGGAATTTTAGCGGGTAATCTTAAAACATTCCCCTCTTTCAACTTATAATTGTGGTTAGAAATCATAAAATCAATTTCCCCTTCTAATATATAAACTAAAGCTTCAGACGATGCTGCATGCTCGATTAGACCTTGCTCTTTATCTAAAATGAATAATGCGATGCTTCCATTTGAATTTTTCAATACTGTTTTAATGGTTATTGATTCGGATTGATATTCATAATCTTTTTTTAGATTTTTGATAACTATTTTATCCAATTTTTCTGAATTATTTAAATCCTCTTTCATCCTTAACCTCTTAATCAATTTTTAACTCTATCTTGCTATAAGATCGAGCTTTTCTTTTTTTGCTAATAATTCCTCTTTACTTTCTACATGTTCCGGATCTTTAATTATACAATCTACCGGGCAGACTGCAATACATTGTGGTTCTTCATGAAAGCCGACGCATTCAGTGCATTTATCCGGAACAATATAAAAATAGTCCGTAACTATCGGTGAGTTTGAAGTCCCGTTTAATTGCCATTCTACTCCTCCTTCATAAATTGCCGTGTTCGGACATTCAGGTTCACAAGCTCCGCAGTTAATGCATTCTTCTGTTATTAAAAGTGCCATAATCCATCTCCAACTCTCTTATTTAATTTTCACATCCCTAAATTATTTTAATTTTTACGGGAGGTCATTGACTTAAGTCAGTGTTTGGCTTTATTTAATATTTAAGTTTAGGCCAATAAATGTTAATTATAATAGCGCTTTTTTATACATAGCTGAATATTCATAATAAAAACATATGCAGCATTATTTTTAGTTTTTTAATTTCAATAGGCGAAATATTATGCATATTAATTTGAAAGTATGGAGACAAAAAAACGCTTATTCTATTGGTATGTTGGTAAATTATGAAGCACTAGATATTTTACCAGAAATGTCTTTTTTGGAAATGCTCGATATTGTAAATGAAGAATTAATTAAATCAAGTGGGGATCCTATTTCGTTCGATCATGATTGCTGAGAAGGTATTACTCCTGCGCCGCCCGCAATAAAGGTTCCCTCACCCTTATATTGAATTGCTCCCCAGGGATCGCTGATAATCAGCTCATCACCTGTTTTAAGACTATCAATTTCTTTGGTAACGCCATTATGATCGTTATAAATTTTGATTGTGAATTCAAGATAATCCCACTCGTTCAAACAAGTAAAAGTGAATGGTCGTTTTTCATTATTGTAGTTCGGTTTGTTTATAGACACGTCTGCGGCTTGTCCGGGAGTAAAAATAAAGCCTTTCGGCTTCTCAAACTTTAATGATCTTACATTATGTGCAGCATTTTCGATGCTAATAATTTTTACTTTATGATCTCTCATAGTATCGCTCGTTTTATTATTATTGATTGAAAAAATATTTTAGCATTAGTTTTCATAAACAGATTTTTAACTAAAGCTAACATTTATTTGAGACGCTCTAATCTTTACAAACTCTAAAAGTTTATGGTCAATTTTACTTCCATCAACTACCTTTTGTAATTCTAACATTGCCTTGTATCCCTTCGGCAAAGTTTTATACCAATTTAAACGCATAATATTTTTCCTTCAATAACGATTAATTCTTCTTAAGAAAATTTCTCAAAACATATTGCAGTATTCCGCCGTTCCGGAAATATTCTACTTCAATCGGCGAATCGAGTTTTGCTTCAGTATAAAACTCTTTAACAATTTCATTTTTGTTTTTAACAACTATTTTAATCTTTTTGTGCGGTTGAAGATCTTCCAAACCGATTATGTCATAAGTTTCATTTCCTTTTAAATCCAAAGAAGAAATATTTTCACCTTTATCAAACTGAAGCGGCAGAACCCCCATTCCAACTAAATTACTTCTGTGGATTCTTTCAAAACTTTCTGCAATAATAGCTTTAACACCTAAAAGAGAAACGCCTTTTGCAGCCCAGTCCCTTGAAGAACCGCTGCCGTATTCTTTACCGGCAAGAATAATAAGCGGCGTTTTATCTTTTTTATACCTCATTGCCGCATCAAATATTGTTAAAGTTTCGCCGGTAAGATGATAAATAGTCCAGCCGCCTTCTTTATCAACTAATTGATTTTTTAAACGGACATTTGCAAAAGTTCCCCTAACCATAACCTCGTGATTTCCTCTTCTCGAACCGTAAGAGTTAAAATCCTTTTTCTCAATTCCGTGAGACTTTAAATATTGACCGGCTGGCGAATCTTCGGCTATTGCGCCTGCAGGAGAAATATGGTCAGTGGTAATCGAATCACCTAGCTTTAGCAATACTCTAGCCGAAGTTATACTAGAAATTTTTTGGGGAACGGAGGAGATGTTACTGAAAAAAGGAGCTTCTTTTATGTAAGAAGATTTTGAATCCCATTGATAGACTTCGCTTTTAGATGACTTGAGAGAGTCCCACTGGTCATCACCTTTAAAAATACTCTTATAATTTTTCTTATAATCTTTTGGGTCAAGAACATCATTCATAACTTTTTGAATATCACTTATAGCAGGCCAAATATCTTTAAGAAAGACCGGCTGGAAATTTGGATCAAACCCAAGCGGCTCATTATATAAATCGATATCAATTCTTCCTGCGAGAGCAAAGGCAACGACAAGAATAGGCGACATAAGAAAATTCATTTTAACAAGAGGATGAATCCGGGCTTCAAAATTTCTATTACCGGAAAGGACGGATGCAGTAACAAGATTATTTTCTACTACAGCCTTGCTGATATGAGCCGGCAGCTGCCCACTATTACCGATGCAGGTAGTGCAGCCATAACCAACAATATGAAATCCAAGCGATTCAAGATAAGAGAGCAAATTTGCTTTTTCAAAATACTCGGTCACAACTCTTGAGCCAGGAGCTAAACTGGTCTTTACCCACGGCTTTGTTTTAAGACCTTTTTCAACGGCTTTTTTTGCAATCAAACCGGCACCGATCATCACACTTGGATTAGATGTATTTGTACAGCTTGTAATAGCGGCAATAACTATGGAACCGTCGCTTAAAAGAAATTCATTGTCCGCAATTTTTATTTTTATACTCTTCAGCCCATTTTCTACAATCTGTTGCGGCACTATTTCAATACCTGCGGTTTCAAGAAATTTTGCCTCGTGAAGAAGAATTGATTCTTCGAGATGACCGCCTTCATTCAGCCATCTGCCTTCAGCTCTTTCTTCAACTGAGACATATTCTCTTTCATAATTATTTTTCAAAATATCGATGAACTTGCTTTTAGTTTTATCCAAAGAAATTTTATCTTGAGGTCTTTTAGGTCCCGCAATTGAAGGCTGAATTTTATTTAAGCTGAGATTTAAGACTTTTGTGTATTCAATTTTGTCTTCATTTTCACGCCACAATAAATTTGATTTCAAATATTTCTCAACTGTGTTGATATGCTGTTTGCTTCTCCCGGTAATTTCTAAATACTCAAGTGTTTTTTTATCAGGCGGAAAGTAAGTGATTGTGCATCCAAATTCGGGAGACATATTTGAAATTGTAGCACGATCCGGAACAGTAAGATTATTCGATCCGTCACCGAATACTTCAACAAATTTTCCAACAACACCATGTTTTCTTAAAAGTTCAGCGATACATAAAACTAGGTCTGTAGATGTTGTCCCTTCATTGAGTTTACCGGTTAATTTAAGACCTATCACTTCAGGCAGCATCATATAAATTGGCTGTCCAAGCATTGCGGCTTCCGCTTCAATACCGCCAACACCCCAGCCAACAACACCAATTCCATTTACCATTGGTGTATGTGAATCGGTTCCGACTAAAGTATCCGGGAAGATAAATCCATTTCTTACAGTAACCACTTTTGCAAGGTATTCCAGATTAACCTGGTGGCAAATGCCCATGCCGGGAGGAAGAACTTTGAAATTTTTAAATGATGAGTTTGCCCATTTTAATAAAGAATATCTTTCTTTATTCCGGTGATATTCCATCTCAACATTTTTCTGTAATGCATAACTTGTACCGAAATAATCAACTTGAACTGAGTGATCAATAATTAAATCAACCGGGATTTGAGGATTTATCTTATCAGGATTTTTACCCTTACGAACTACTTCGGATCTGATTGAGGCAATATCCACAACCGAAGGTACGCCGGTAAAATCCTGCATTAGAACTCTTGCGGGTAAAAACGGGATTTCTTTAGCTGCCGGTTTTGGTTTCCAGTTTAAAATCGTTTCTAAATGCTCTTCATTAACACTAAATCCATTGTAATTGCGGATAATATTTTCTAGAAGAATGCGAATTGAGAAAGGAAGATTATCTATATTATAATTTTTTTTCTTAAGCTCTTTTAAGCTATAATATTTAAGAGTTCCGTTAGAATCGACAATCGATTTTGTATTCTGTGCAATTTCTGAGATAACACTATGTTGTTTCTGTTTCATAAAAGTCACCAAAAATTCTAATTTAATATATTACCTTACTTATTTAATCATGGTTAACAGCATTTTCGATTTTATTTTTGCTTTTAATCCATGTGGAATATCAGGTGGCATTACAATTATTTCTCCAGCTTTAACATAGTATGGATTTCCAGCAATCTTTATTTCCATTTCACCATCAACCATATAAACAACAGCTTCGTACGGTGAAGTATGTTCCGTTAAAGATTCATCCTTATCGAAAGCAAATAGCGTAATATTTCCGTTTGGTTTTTTAAGTATCTGTTTGCTGACGATTGAACCATTTTGATAATTAATTGCATCAATCAACATTTCTTTATTTGTTGTTTCTGACATTTTACAACCGCCTTTTATTTATTTAATTTTTCTTTTTTAAATTTTATCGATAACTGCAATACAAAGTTCTTTTGCTTTCGGACTCAATGTTCTTACTTTGTCCACTTTATCGAACATTTCTTTTATCTCTTTTTCATCTTTTGCCTGCAACCAAACAAGCACATAATTAATATTCCCCGTTTCAAGTGCTTTTTGAGATTCTTTAACAACAGGACCTTCCATAGAATCGCAGTGACCAGAAGCTGTGTTTGTAAATACGAAAATGAATGATGCTAAAAATAACATCATTGCAAATTTTGATTTGATTAACATAATGATCTCCTTTAATTAATAATTTTAATTTTAGATTCACTTTACGAAAATTTATTCTAAGTATTCTTTAAGAACAGCTGCATTATTATGCTCTTCATCTTTAGCCGCATAAATAAGCGATATGTTCGCTTTCCCTTTATTAACGATTTCATTACATAAATCTTTTTTCTTTTTTAGTTCGGCTGAATATTTCTTTTTAAACTCATTCCATTTTTTAGGATCATGCGCAAACCATTTACGTAAATCATCAGATGGAGCAATATCTTTTATCCATAAATCAATTTTGGCTTCTTCTTTTTTAATTCCTCTGGGCCAAAGTCTATCAATTAATATTCTTGTACCATCGTTCGGGCTATACCTATCATAAACCCGTTTTATTTTTATATCCCTTTTCATAATTCGCACCCTCAGCAATTTTACTATATAGTAAATGATTTCTCAATTAATCGTAGATTTGATCTCGCTCTTATCATTTTCACAAATGCAGAAATATTTAGGAATCAATTCATTAAATAAATCGCGGAAATATTTCCTGGCGACAATATGGTCGTGACCTTTATACATGTCGAACATAAATGCGTCTAAAAACTTATTTATCTGCCCTTCATAAATTGCTTTTAAAGTTTCATTCTCTTCCATGATTTCTCCTTTACATTAAATAATTCTATTAGATAATGTAAGTGTCCAATAAAAAGTCAACAATGACTTAAATCATCAAAAAGACCTTACTATAAATATTGTCGAGAAATTGGATTATTAACTTCTACAAAAAAATAAAAGCTAAGCACCCCGGCTAATTTCTTCCCGCATAATTGATGCAGCCTCAACCAAGAATTATTTTTGACTCTTCAAACTCTTTAATAATTCTATTTGAAAACAGATGAAATTTCTGATGCTTGGAAAATTCCGGCACAATGTAATGATAATTAGTATCAAACCACTTAGTCATTTCCATTGCCGTGATGTCAAATCCATCTTTTTGATAACCGCGAGCCATAGCGAAATAAAGATCTAACTCAAAATTGTTTTTGGAAAATATCTTTGAGTAACGTTTCGGTATGTTTCCTAGCGTTAGAGACATATCAAGTATATGGTCATAATAACTGAAATCATTGCTCGGGATTAAGTCAATGTTTGCGTTTACTTGCATTTCCCAATTATGCTTACGGATTTGAAAACCAGTTTCGATAAGTTTCTGTTGTGAGATTTTGCCTGCCCAATACTGTCACATACCCGTTTAAGTTCACGTTTAGGGCCTATCCGCGGAAGTCCGAGATTATTTTTTAACATAAAATTCCTATTAGATTTAAATTTAGAAGTTCAACAATTCTATTATAGGCTGATGATTTTATTAAAAGCAACTTCAGCATTAAAAACTCTTATCTGTTTTTTATTTATATAGCCATCGATCAATTAAGCAACTTTATAGTTCATTCACATGAATAAAATAACCATACCTTACCTCGAACGATAACGTAACTAGATAAAAGGAAGAAGACGATGACTTAAGTCAGTAAATTGTTCTTTTAATCTTATCCATAAAATAGCCTGTAATGACTTTAGTCAATGACTTTCTTTTCAAATCATTTAATCTTTAGAATATGCAACCATAAATTTTTTAAAATTATGTTTTGTTAAAATATTATAGAAGGTAAGAATAATTATGAAACTTATAAAAAATGTCTCCATAATAATTGTATTAACATTTTCAGCTGCATTACTAAGCTCATGCAATAATTCCGGCAGCAAATCATCTGTTTTTGAAAACTCGACTGCAAAGAATGTTGATAATCTTAAGCATGTTACAGAGAAATTAGTTCCTCCCCCTAATCTTCCTCAATATGACCAGGTAGACAAGGATGATCCTAAAGTTGTTGATGTAAAACTGGTTGTTAAAGAAATGAAGAAGGAAATTGCTCCGGGAGCTTTTACGTGGGTACTAACGTATGATGGGACAGTTCCAGGACCAATAATTGTGGTTCATCAAAATGATTATGTGCAGCTTACACTTGTAAATCCCTCAACTAATACTTTGGTTCATAATATTGATTTTCATGCCGCAACTGGTGCACTCGGAGGCGGAGACCTTAGCCATGTTGCTCCAGGCCAGCAAGTTACCTTTCGTTTTAGAGCAATTAAACCGGGTGTGTTTGTCTATCATTGTGCCCCTGGGGGTATAATGGTTCCGCTGCATGTAGTTTCGGGTATGAACGGAGCTATAATGGTACTGCCGAGGGATGGCCTTAAAGATGAAAACGGAAATCCTGTTCATTATGACAAAGCTTATTATATTGCACAGCAGGATTATTATCTGCCAAAAGATAAAAACGGCAACTTTAAACAATATTCATCTCCTGCAGCAGGGTTTGGCGATTTAATGCAGTCTATTAGAACGCTTACTCCCTCACATATAGTTTTTAATGGAAGTGTTGGAGCTCTTACAGGTGATAACGCACTTACTGCGAACGTCGGCGATAAAGTATTATTTATTACTTCAAGCGCCAATAGAGATACAAGAATTCATATTATCGGAGGACATGCAGATCTTTACTGGGTCGGAGGTTCTTTTGCTAATAAGCCTTTGGCCAGTTTTGAAACATGGTCGGTGCCTGGCGGAACAGCAGTTGCTGCAATTTATCAATTCCGTCAGCCGGGTACATACCTTTATCTTAATCACAATCTCATCGAAGCTTTTTCTTTTGGGGCAATGGCACAAATCAATGTAAAAGGTAAATGGAATGATGATCTGATGAAAGAAGTACATAAAGTTGTATCTATCAAATAGCTCATATTTTTTATGCACTGTATTGGCTATTTTAATATTAAAGGCTGCACAAAGTAGATCCAAGGAGGTTGATTTAAATGTGATGGAAGAACTGCCCTAATAAAATTAACGTGCTTAATTATTCTCGCAATAGCAGGTGCATTAAACCATTATTCTTCAATCCCGATTCTGGAGGAAAAAGCAGGAATAGAAAGAAAAAGGACTTTACTCGGCAGGTTAATCATTTCTTCCTTAAACCAGAGTAAAAACATATCTTTTGAAAATGAAATAAATATAATTTCCAAAAGAATAAAATTTGAAGTAGGTTTGTGATTACATTGCCTAATCCGGTAAATAATTTTTTGTACGGAATTGGCGGAAAAATTATTCAGCTAATTTTTTTAATTCTTTAAAATCTTTAACAAATATAGTTCTTCCATGAACTTTAATTATTTTGTTGTCTTTTAACTTTTTTATAGCTCGCGAAATTGTTTCAGGAATTGTTCCTAAGTATGCCGCTAATGTTGGATTTGACAATGGAATTTTAAAATATGGCTCTGGTAGATTGTAACTGCCATTACTTTTTATTCCTTTTAATATATAGTCTGCCAATCGGTTTATTACTTCTTTTAATGATAAGTCCTCTGCTTTTACCGTTATTGATTTAAGACGTTTGGCAAACCCTGTCATTAGCTTGATACTTAACTTGGGATTATTTTCGAGAAACTGCAAAAATTCATTCTTGGGGATAAAAAGCAAGGTTGCATCTTCCATTACCTGGACACTGGCTGGGCAATCTCCTCCGGTAAATAAGGGAACGTCTCCAAATATATGCGGCTTTGTCAATAGGTGAAGTATATACTCTTTTCCCTGTGGAGATATTTTGAATATCTTTACTAAACCTTTTAAGACTATAAATATACCTTTAAATTCATCACCTTCATGGAATACATATTCTTCTTTTTTATAATTTTTAAGACTGCTTAAGGCAGTTAGTTTCCTCAATTCATCTACAGTTAACTCAGAGAAAAGAGGGAGATCTTGTAAAATCATTTCTGTAGCTAAACTTTCTTTTTTTACTTTCAAACTTAAGTATTTCAAATGATATAAATGAGAATCTATCTGAAACTGACTTAAGTCAATGAATCAGAATTTCGCTCTTTTTATATTTTTATTCAATTTTTTAATAATGGAGTAATAATGCAAACAGAAATAAAACAACTCGATATCAGGCCCGTAATTCCAAGAGAAAAACATCCTACAATCTTTTCCACTTTTGATGCTTTAGCAGTATGTGAAACTTTCCAGCTAATTAATGACCATGATCCGATGCCATTATATTATCAGTTTGAAGCTGAAAGAAAAAACCAATTTGAATGGAATTATATTGAAAAAGGTCCCGAAGTTTGGCGCGTTAATATATCAAAGAAATAATATTAGAATTTATCGGTCAGATAATGATCACTAAAGACATTAAAATATCTAAGTTGCTCAAAGATTATCCCGGTTCGCTGGAAATACTATTAAGGACAAGCCCTCACTTTAGCAAATTACAGAATAGATTACTGCGAAAAGCTTTAGCGGGCAGGGTTACAGTTGAACAAGCTGCTGCCATTGCTGGTGTGGATTTAGATAATCTTTTATCTGAATTAAATCATTCCAGAATAAATGATGTAAGCAATTTAATTAGATCGAAAGGATATGAAAACATGAAAAATGATTTGATGATGGAGAGAACCATTAAACCGGAATATCTAAAAGCTGTTACCTCTGATAAAATGTTCTTTCTTGATGTCCGGCCGATAATTGATTCGGGGGAAGATCCCTTAAAAGGTATTCTTAATAAAACCAAGGAATTAACAACAGGAGAAGTCCTGGTGATAATAAATTCTTTCGAACCAATTCCTCTATACTCAGTTTTAGGTAAAAAGGGATTTTTGCATTGGACTGAAAAAAAAGATGATGACTTTATGGTTTACTTTTATAAAGAGAAAGAAGCAGATACTGAAATATCTTTATTATACGATTCATCAAGAAAAATAACCGAAAATGATTTTGAAAATGTAATAGAGATAGATGTCCATGAACTTCAACCGCCCGAGCCTATGATGAAGATACTCGAAAATCTCTATCGAATTGATGATAAATCTGTAATGCTTATTTTTCATCATCGTGAACCGGTTCTGCTTTATCCGAAACTTGAGGAAAGAGGTTATCTTGCTTTTTGCGAAAAGATAAATGATGAGAAATATAAAATCCTTATCGCAAGAAAGAAGGTTGATTAATGCCGCAGACAGCTTCACTTGCTACAAATTTAGCGCCTCCTTTTAAAATAGTAGTTAAGTATTTTATTACCGCAATCTTTTCTTTTCTAATTTTAAATATACTTCTAACTTTTAATTTTAATATTTTCAGAGGATATCATTTTCAACCTAAGCTTTTATCTATTACACATATAATGACTTTGGGCTGGATAACAATGACAATTTTCGGAGCATTGTTTCAGCTTATACCCGTGGTTCTTCAGGTAAAACTTTTTAGTGATACCCTTGCAGAAATACAATTCTGGATATTCTCTATCGGTGTTTTCATGTTAGTTTACAGTTTCTGGTTCTTCACAATTGATCTTCCGTTAACTCTTGGTGCATCGCTAATTAATCTTGCCGTTATAATTTTTTTGATAAATATAATTGCAACATTAACAAAAGTAAAAGAATGGAATATAACTGCTACATATTTATCTGCAGCTTTGTTTTATCTTTTAGTAACTGCTGTGGCCGGTCTACTGCTTGCTATTAATTTAGGATATCCCTACATAAACGGTAATCATTTGGGGTATATAAGTTATCATTTAATTATTGCAGTTGTAGGATGGGTCTCGATGGTAATCATGGGAGTTACCTTTAAGCTTGTTTCTATGTTCACATTAACTCATAATTTTTCAACAAAGAGTGGTAAATGGGCTTTTGTTTTAATTAATATCGGTTTAATTGGTTTGTTATTTGAGCTGCATTCTAAAAATTTCAGCCTGTTTTTTATATCATCGTTAATAATTGCAGTTGGAATATTTTTCTTTTTATACCAGGTTTATGTAATATTTAAAGAAAGGGTTAGGAGAAAGCTCGATGCTCCTTTAAAATTTACTCGTACTGCCTTTATCTTTCTTATTCTCTCCACTTTATTCGGAATATCATTTTTAATTTTTGATTTGTCAAAAATTATGAACATTACACTTGCATTCGGATATCTGATATTTTTTGGTTTTATATCTATGTTGATAGTAGGTCAAATGTATAAAATAATCCCTTTTCTTACCTGGTATGATAAATACAGCAGCAAAGCAGGTATTGAAAAAGTTCCTACGTTAAAAGAAATGTATAATGAGAATATTTCATATATCCAGTACTATCTGATGCTCATTGCAGTCATTGCCGTACCTGTTTTTGTACTGCTTAAATTTTATATTTTAGTTCTCGCATCTTTTGTTCTGATGCTTTTGAGCGTGATTCTTTTTGTTTTTAATATCACGAAAATCCTGGTGAAGTAAAATGATTTTAACCGAAAATCAAATAATTGAAAAATTAAAAACTGTAATTGATCCTGAAATAGGAATAAACATTGTGGATCTCGGCTTAATCTATAACCTAGAGTTTAGTGAAAATAAAGTTACAGTAACTATGGCTTTAACAACACTAGGCTGCCCTATGCATAATAGTATGCCTAATTGGGTAAAAGAAAGTTTATTGGGTATTTCACCTGACCTTTCTGTTGAAGTCAACTTAGTTTGGCAGCCGCCATGGTCGCCTGAAGATATGAGCGATGAAGCCAAACGACAGCTGGGGAGATTAAAGTAAAATGTTTTCTACTGTTAGATATTTTATAAAAACCAGTTTAATATTTCTTTTTGTCGGTTTATTATCGGGCATTTATATGTCTGTAAACGGATATGTATTGGGTAAAGGAAATAACTCTTCATTAATATCTGCGCACACACATATTATTTTAGTCGGCTCTGTAATGATGATGATTATGGGTGTAGCTTTATGGTTTTTTCCTAAACCGGATAAAGAAGATAAAAGATATAAGCCAGAATTAATTCTCTTCACCTATTATTTAATAACTAGATTTAATGGAGCAAGTGAAACTTTTAAATCCTTCACTTATCATAACGGATATTAACCTTAATGGTCAACTGGATGGTATTGAAGCAATAGCTCGTTTAGAGAGTAACTATAAAATCCCTTATATTTTTATTACTGCTTTTGATGATTTTAGTAGACTCATTACTTCTTAC
Source organism: uncultured Bacteroidota bacterium (assembly GCA_963740945.1). Taxonomy (GTDB): domain Bacteria; phylum Bacteroidota; class Ignavibacteria; order Ignavibacteriales; family Ignavibacteriaceae; genus CAVQBP01. Next base: position 44,259 of record CAVUGE010000030.1, read on the forward strand.
TATCTAAATCCTATTAGTATAATAAGAAAACCTATTGACCAAACTAATCTGTATGAGAGTGTTGAAAAAGCCCAACTGCATCTCGAACTGGTTTAGATATCCCCTTCGATAAAAATTTGAAGAGCTTTTAAAAAATATATTATTCTACTTCAATCTATCAATTGTACCTCTAATCGGCGGTGAAGAACTCGCCTGCGAAATGTGTGTTTTAAAATATTTGTTCAGCATAAATTTGTTTTCAATAATTAATTCTTAAAATGAAACAAAAAACAAATGTCACAATTATTATTAATAATAGGATTATTTATTTTCACATTTATAATAAATTTGTTTGTCAGTTTTTTTGCAATGAAAAATGCAAAATATCAAAAAATGACAGATAAATAATATTAAATCTTTTCAAATAGTCTTCTTTTTGTCTATAAAAAGTCTCGCGGTTATTTTTGAGGTAATTCAAAATAGAAATTTGAGCCTTCTTAGGGATTATCTACTTCATCATTAGCAGGTTCAGGAAATAGAACCTGAAGAGTTTCTTCGATAGAACCTTTGTTACTTACAATAATTTGATAATTACGAAAGATAAATCAACCAAACGATGTAGCCCTTTTTTCATCCCTTTGCCCGATTGATTCAGTTTACATTCGTATTTACCTTTAATTAAAATTAACAAAGATATTATAATCAAATGAAAGGGATTTATTATGTCAAATAATTTTAATAGCGTTAAACGTTTTTTTATTGCATTTTTGGCAGGTGGTACTGTCGGGGCAATAGTTGCATTATTAACTACTCCTAAAAGTGGAAGGAAACTTAGAGGAGATATAAAACAAAAGTCTGGAGAATATTTTGATGAAGCTGATAAATATTTTACAGAGACAAAAATCAAAGCCGGTGAAATGATTAATGAAGGCAAAAGAAAATATGCAACGATAATGAATGATGTAACATCAAAACCTGAAGAAATTCTAAAAGATGCTCAACGAGTTTTTAAAGATGCAAAATTAAAAACAAAAGAGGTTTTACATTCCGGTAAAGAAAAAATAGAAACTGAAACTGAGATATTGAAATCATCTGTAAAAGCCGGAATGGACTCTTATAATGAAGCTAAGAAATTCTAATTAAAAAAATGAACTTAACAGAAATGTTAACAGTTATATTGCTAAAAGATTGTTAAATCGTGCATTTCATTAGTTTTAATACGGAGGTATTATCATTTAAACTTAATCCGCTTATCTAATCAGTTCTTGAACTGTCAAAAAAATAACTCACGTAACTAATGAAGTTTAATCTCAACTTCAAATATCAAGATTAATATTTAGTGAATATCTTTATCCACTTCAATAATAAAATCAGTCTTATTATCCTTTGCTTTTGTACCATAAAAGACAAGTTTCCAGGATCCGTCTGCTGCTTTTGAATAATTGATATCAGTGGAACTACTTTTTTTCACATTTTTATTATAAAAATTAAATATATTGCTTCCTCCTCCATTAGGTTCGGATATTTCCACTTTATCAAGCAAAACATCTTGATTAAAAGAGAATGTAAAACGTGTTTGCAGCGTATATATTCTTACAGAAAGTTTATCGATTTTAACTGGTGAATTTTCGGTTAAGATTATATTTTTTGATGTTAATTGTCGTCTTATAACCTGGCAATTTACTGTAGTATCTTTATAATAATTTAGTTTTAAAGTAATGGAGTATGAACCTTCCGAGAGCTCAGAAAATGTATTAGGTGTGGTTTTTCCGGTGGTATTACTATTTATTATTATACTAGCACCTGCCGGTTCCGAAGAAACAAAAAGGCTGCCGGTTAATATCTCTTGCGTTAACACAATACTTTTATTTATTTGTTGATTTCTGATTATAGTTACGTTAAATGTTGTATCATAATATCCGCCAAGTTTCAGCGTAAACTGATGGGAACCCTCTTCAAGGTTTCGGATAGTTGATGGTGTAAGTTTATTTGTATTTGTCCCAGATAAGAAAATTTGAGCATCACTTGGTGTCGATTCCAAAAGTACACTGCCGGTTGTTATCTCTTGAGTTAATGTGACATTTTTGATTACCTGCTGATTCCGGATTATTGTTACATTAAACGTTGTGTCTTTATATCCACTGAGTTTTAAAGTAAATTGATAAGAATCCTCTGCCAGGTTCTGAATAGTTGAAGGAGTAAATATATTAGTGTTTGTACCTGATAAGAAAATCTGCGCACCGCTTGGTGTTGACTCCAAAAGTATACTGCCTGTTGTAATCTCTTTTGTTAAAGTAATTTTTTTATTTACCTGCTGGTTCCGGATTATTGTTACTTTAAATGTTGTATCTTTATAGCCGCTGGATTTTAATGTGAATTGATAAGAACCCTCTGCCAGGTTTTGAATAGTTGAGGGCGTAAGTTTATTTGTATTTGTTCCTGATAAGAAGATCTGAGCACCACTTGGTGTTGATTCCAATAAAATACTGCCGGTCGTTATCTCTTGGGTTAATGTGACATTTTTGATTACCTGCTGATTCCGGATTATTGTTACATTAAACGTTGTGTCTTTATATCCGCTGAGTTTTAAAGTAAATTGATAAGAATCCTCTGCCAAGTTCTGAATAGTTGTAGGAGTTAATTTATTTGTATTAGTTCCTAATTGATATATCTGCGCTCCGCTAGGAACTGACTGCAAAAGTATACTGCCGGTATTTATTGCTTGAATCAGAGTAATACTCTTACTTACCTGCTGATTATTGATTATCGTTACATTAAACGTTGTATCTCTATATCCATTAAGTTTTAATGTAAACTGATGATTACCCTCATCGAGGTCTGCAATAGTCGAGGGAGTTAATTTATTTGTATTTGCTCCCGATAAAAAAATTTGAGCACCGCTGGGCGATGATTCCAAAAGTACACTTCCCGATTCTGAAATCTTTTTTAAAATTATTGTCTCATCTGTACGGTTACCTTTTACAATATGCACATTAAATGTAGTATCCATATAACCCTGGAGTTTTAAAGTGAATGCATAATCACCTTCATCAAGGTTTACTATACCTTCCGGTGTAGTTTTGTTTGTATTTGAACCTGATATAAAGATTTGTGCACCATTTGGTACCGATTGTAAAAATACGCTTCCGGTTGTTTTGGTAGTTATAAGTGTAATTATTTTAGAAGTTGTTACTTTGTCTTTTATATTTACGCTAAAAGTTGTATCTACGCAATTTTCTTTTGATAAGGTAACTTCGTAGTCCCCTTCTGTTAGATTAAAGATGCTGTCAGGGGTAATTTTTTTTGTATCTACTCCGAATAAAAATATCCGGGCTCCGTTGGGAACTGATTCAACCGATAAATTTCCAACACCTGGTGCTTTGTTTCTTAATTGAACAGAAATTGATGTTGTTGAGTCTTTTAAGATCGTAATACTGAAAGTCGAATCTAAAAAATTATCTTTAACTAAAGTTACCTGGTATGTTCCGGTCTCTAATCCTAAAATACTATCTGGTGTAACTTTATTGGTATTACTTCCCGATAAATAAATTATCGCCTCACTTGGTATTGATTCCAGGAATAAATTGCCGTATTCTTTTTCCTTTATTAATTTTGCATTAATATAAGTTGTTAGTCTATCATAAACTTTAATATTAAAATTTGTATCACAAAAACTATCTTTTTTTAATGTTATTTGATATTCTCCGCTTTCTAATCCTAAAATACTGTCTGGTGTTACTCGGTTTGTATTTGTCCCCATCATGAAAATATATGCCCCTGATGGAGCAGAAATAATAACCAGTTTACTCCCGCTATTTGGATTTTCTACAACTATCTTATCAACGCATGTATTAATAAGTAAAGCTGTTAATATTGAGAAAAATATTAGAATTATCCAGTTTTTCATTACAAATTCTATTATAGGATAGATTCATAAAAGATATATCAAATCTCTACACATTCTAATTATTACATCTTTTTTTTATAATTAATTAAAAATAATTACCGGTGAATACAATCTGAAGAGAATCTAAATAATTCACAATGCTGATAATAATATAACATTATTAATATTTAAATCTATATATCAAAGGGATGAAAAACAAATTAATTCCTTTAGCATATGATTTTTGCAAAGTGATACCATGATGAATTCAAATAATATGAAGATGGATAGTACCAGGCACAAAATGGGAAAGAAAAAAATGATGTGGGATTCAACCAAATCAAAAACTAGCAAACACTGGAAAAAGAAAACAGATAAAATGAGGGACACTACAAAAACTTATTAATTTATTAATTAAATAGTAGTCTTCTGCATAATTACCAATATAAATTTGTCTTAAAAGTAGAGGAAACGTATAGATTCTTTTTCTTAATCTTTTAAGACATTTTTATTTTCTTTGCAAAGAAGAATCAAGAATATGCGAAACATTACAATTCAGTTGAGTTGGTTAACCTATCAATCTTTTTTTATATTTATTACTGTCTCAAACAGAAATAAATTATCCTATATAGATCTATTAACAGAATATTTCAAAAACAGGGCGCAAATTAATTTGCTAAAGAAAAATTTGTTTTGTATATATATGAATATCACTAATTCATAAAGGACCTATCCAATAATAATGAAAAAAATTCCGATCGTAGTTATAGAAGACAACAGGCTGTTGAGGGAAGGTATAACAACGATGATTAAGGAACAGCCGGATCTAAAAGTAACAGCTGCCTTTGGGGACTGTGCAAAAGCGTTACAATTTATCCGCCAATCTCAACCAAATATAGTCCTTCTAGATCTCGGTTTAAGAAATCAAAATAGTTTAAACTTTGCAAAAGTATTAAAAAAGGATTTTCAAAAAATAAAAATTATAATGATGGATCTTGTTCCCATACAGGAAGATTTATTAGTTTTTGTGCAAGCAGGGGTTTCAGGGTTTATACTTAAAGAGGCATCTGTAAATGAATTTCTTAAAACAATCAGGTCGGTTGCAAGTGGAGTTAAAGCGCTGCCGTCGAATTTAACCGAATCACTCTTTTCCCAGATTGTTAATAAGGCAGTAAACAAATCAAATCCTTCAAAGATAATTGAATCTGTAAAATTGACTAAACGCGAAAGGCAAGTAATTGACTTAGTTTCAGATGGTTTGATTAATAAAGAAATTGCACAAAAGCTTAATCTCTCAACTTATACTGTAAAGAGTCATATTCATAACATATTGGAAAAGCTTGCTATCCACACACGTTTACAGATTGCAAATTTTGCACATACTTCAAATGATTATAATACAGATATAAAATCAATTTCTTTAATCGAGGGGCAAGAGGAGTAATCCTTTATTCATCCCTTTGCACTATTGATGTAGAATTCATTTCCCTTTATTATAATGTACATTAAATAAAAGTTAAAGCGGCACTAACAGCGGCACTAACAAATCGACAACAATGTTAACAATTAACCAGCTAATAAAATAATTGCTTACAAGCTTTAAATTAATTGTTTTAACAAACATCTTTAAAGGAGAAAAAAATGAAAACACGCTTAATTGCTTTAGTTATGGTTCTTTCAATTTTTGTTTTAGGTATAAATAATTCATTTGCTCAAGAAAAGACAGCAAAGAAGACTCATCATAAAACTATGATGATGGATAGTACTAAAGTCAAAACACACAATATGGAACCGACAAAAGACATGATGATGGATAGTACTAAAGTCAAAACACACAAAATGGAATCGACAAAAGACATGAAGATGGATAGCACTAAAGCTAAAACACTCAAAATGAAATCGACAAAATCCAAATCTTTGATGAAATCAAAGAAAGATACAACAAAAAGTTATTAATTTGTTGGCATTTTCATTTTATAAATTAAGGAGAGTTATTTAACTCTCCTTTTTTGAAATTTTACCTCTCAAATTGCATTAAAATAAATGATGTTTTAACTTTTGTTATTCGTTCAATAGGTTTCCCCTGCCTTTTGATGACAAAGTGTAAAACCTTCTTTCATCCCCTGGAAGAAGTCTTTTTATTGTTATTCAAAAATGTTAATTTAAATTTTTATCATATCCACCATGCTCGAGGTGCAAGCTTTAATAATCATTCTTGAAAGGGAAAAACTAATAAATCAAGATGAGATTTTAGAAGAAGTGCGTGTGCTGATGGAGTAGAAGATTAGGAAGTTGAGAGGGACATCTCTTGCCGGTTATATTTAAAATATGCAATCGCTTCTGAAGGAATCAAAAACCAATTACATATTTATTGAACACCCTGAACTTCACCTCCAATCATCAAAACATAAACACTTACCCGGCATACTATACTATCACGATTCAATGTTAATGATTGAAACCCACAGCGAACTGCTTGTAAGAGGACTTCCGCTTAGAATTTCAAAAGGTTATATGAACAAGAAAGACTTTTCACTATTGCATTTCAGAAAGTACAAAGGAGAAACCAAAGTAAAAAGACTGACATTAAATTCTAAAGACATTTTCAAAACACCGTTACCCGCAGACTTTTTCGATACAACCATACCGGCAGCAAAACAACTTACGGAAGCAAATATGAATTAAAGGCAATATTAGCTCTATAATCTGCAAATTCAAAAAAGGCCTCTCAACCCCCCTTTTTAAAAAGAAAATTATTTAGCCATACCTAACTATGCCTCACCCCGGGTAGTTGAGAGGCTGTTTTTGACGAAAAAAAGGAAAATAGAAACCTATCTCAACCCATAAATTTCACTAATCTTAAAATGTTTGTCTAGGCTAAACAAAAATTGTATATCTACCTAACTCAAAAAACGAAGACATGTCTTACAAAATAGCTGAAATAAGAATGCCCGCTCGAAGCGGGCATTCCATAATTATCATAAATATTAATTTTCTAATCAAGTATCACTCTAAGAATAATATTCTTTTCACATTCATCCTATGAACTATGATACACAAAGAATGAGCCCGAACATTTTCTTTTATCTCTAGTATTATAAAATTTTGCTAGTAATAAAATAAATCATCGACATTAAGGTTATATCCTTTTATCTTCCAGCCCCAATTGCACAAAACCTTTTGTTAGTGGCTGTTATTTGCTTGTCTTTGCCCGAACAACTTACCAACGAGACAATGACCGGCAGAAACGAGATAATATTAAGGCTGTTTATTTTCTACGCCTCTCATGTCTTTATTTTTTGTGGTTGTTTAGCAGTGGTTATGTTAGTCACTGTTATTGCATACAGGTCAGTAAACTTTTTCAGTTTGGGTGCCTTTCCCCTCTTTGTCAATTTCGCTGTCAATAGATTTCAGAAAATTATCGACAGCCATATGTCGCTCGTTACTCTCAGCCTCCGGCCATGCGCTGTTAATCACGACTACAAGGCGTCTCGCAGGGTCCATATGGATCATCTGGCCATAGATCCCTAATGCCTCGAAAGAACTGCCATTAAAGATCCACCATCCGTATCCATAGCCCCCACCGGGCCAAAGCGGTACTTGTATATGGGTCGCTGTCTTGAACCAATCATTTGGAACAATGGATTTCCCGTTAATGCGTCCGTCTTCGAGAACGAATTGTCCGAACCTTGCAAAATCACGGAGCGTCATTTGGAGGCAACAGCCTGCCAATTCCTGACCAGTTCGATCCAGGCTCCACGTGGCCATTTGCTCCATACCGTAAGGAATCCAGATCTTGGAGGAAAGGTAGTGGGATAAAGATTGATGGGTAGCTGAGCTGACAAGGACACCCAGCAGGTGAGTTTCACCTGTACTATACACCCATTTTTTGCCAGGTTCTGCCTCGGCTGGCAAACGTCGCATGTAACTTACTGTTGCATTCATGCCCGGTTCAACCGAATCTGTATTAAATCTGGCAATGTCAGCATTCGGATCAGTATAGTTCTCGTTCCATAAGCCAGCAGCCTTCCATGGGAATCATATAATTCCCGGTCAAAAGTGAGCTTAATAATTTTACCTTCGATTAAATTTTTAAGGAAGGCTGCAGCAGAATCAGCAAAAAGAGAATCCTCAACACTTTTCTTCACAAGCTCCGGAGCATCAACTCCAACTAATCTTACACTCATAGATCCCTCGTTGTCGTCTGAAAGTATAAAAGAATCTCCATCAATAACCTGTGCAGCTTTAACTTTTAATTCGTAGTAATAATGCTCCCTTGGAATTGTGAAAGATTGCGCATTCAACATACCGCCAATCAAAAGAAATAACGAAATGACAAAATTCTTATCCATAAATTCAGCTTTAAGTATTACAGATTCTCTAATTACACCCGAAAAAATAATCTTAAGGGAGAGATAATCGAAGGACATTCTAAGACGGATTTAAAACGAATATCAGCTACTTAAGATATAATTTAGAATAAACAAAATAAAAATTCACGAAATTTCTTGACAATATTCCGTTTTAAGAATAAATTGAAACAAGGGTATTTCTCTTCCTGCAAATTTTTCTTCATACTGCAATACCTTGGTTTTATTCAAAAACTAATCGGGGGATTTTTTTTATGGAAAATCTAGATCCTATTGAGGTACTGCATATCACGACAATCTCTTCACAACATTATTAAGGCACTGAAATTGTAGAAGCGATTATCCGTTGAAGGGAAAGTATCGGTAAAAACTATTTCGGAATAACTGTTGCATAAAATCAATTGCCATAGATATAATTATTTGTTATGTTATGTTATATTATTAAAACAAAAGATAAAAATGAAAAGAAACAATAACACAGTAAAGACCCATAAAAAACAGATCCCCTTGTTTATAGAAAAAGATGAGGATGATTTCTACGTTGTTGAGTGTCATTTATTTGAAGGATGCTATGCACAAGGTAAAACACTTGATGAAGCATTAAAAAATATCCGGGAAGTAATCGAACTAATTTTGGAAGAAAAGAATAACCGTGATATCTTGCGATCTTATAATCCGCGTGAAATAAGCCTGCACACAATTACTATTTAACTATGACACACCTACCTGTTCTTAAAGGTCGGGAAATCATTGCTGCTTTATCAAAAATTGGTTATATGGAAACCAGGCAAAAGGGTAGTCACATCCGGCTCCAGTGTAAAGGAAGAAAATCCATCAACCAGATTTATTTCTCCTGGGTTTCAATAACCTTTTTTTGATACAATCCTTTTTTTAATAAAAATCCATTTATTTAATTTTTCTGGTCGTATATATAAACCCAAATACAAAATAACTCAATTGATTTTTCACATCACTCCCAAATTGAGGTGAGGTCTTTTCATAACTGAAATATTTAAGAAGCTGGTTTATGATGTTTTAACTCCCTGGACATTTCCCAATTATTCCTTACTCCTTGCATCACGACCATGATCTCTCAACTGGGCAGCAAACCACTCATGAAATGCTTTGATTACAGCTTGATCTTCAGAAATAAAAGTAAGCTGTGCCCCGTCTGATAATACTTTATAATTGACTTTAAATTTTTCCTTTGATTTTGATAAGATACCGGTGCCCGGCATATTCTTACCGTGTAAAGCCTTTGGATCACTAAAATTCCCGTTGGAAAACAAATCATGTTCTTTTTGAAGATGCTCTCTTATTAAATTTATTTGAGTTGTATCTTTTGAATCTTTCGCTTTTATTTTTAATACGCCACCGCTTTTCATATCTAAAAAATAATGTGTCACTTTACTCATATCAAACGGCATCACGAGTGAACTTCTTGAATGAACCATATGCCTTCGCATCTTTAAAGTAGAATCACTTGTTTGCTTTGGATTCTTAGTTTGCTGGGCTAAAGAATTGCTAAAAAGAAATAAAGAAAAAAATAAGTAAAAGACAGAAACTGGTTTTATATATCTATATGTTAAATAATAAAATTTCATTTTAAATTCTCAATTACATTTTAAAAACACTCATCACATAAGGACCAATTTATTAATTCCTAATAATTCGGCAAAATAGAAACAACAACTATTTTATGCTCGGTTAAATATAAAAATATTTATTAATCCAAGCGAGCCAAAACCCCAGAATGCCGCCGTATCAGGTTTAGGCAGATATAAACAAAAAGAATGCCGAAAAATCTCAATTTAAGCCTAATAAGATCGATACAAAACGTTAATTAAAAAATAACTCAAAGGGTTATTTTAACTGCAACATTTGCAACTATACCGTCAAGAGGCGCATAGATTTGCTTAAAAGTTGGATTGCTTAGAGGAGGATTGTAAATATTTTCAAATTTAGTCTGTCTTACATCAAACAGATTTTCCACATTTGCAATTACCGAAAAATGATTGAAAAATTTCTGAAACATCACTCCAATTGTCCAGTAGTCAGGTGATTGCGTTCCATTATTCAGGTATTCTTTCCCGGTATAAAATGCTTCAAAACCTGAACGCCAGTTGTCCTCATCTTCAGCCGTAAGCGTGATGTTTATTTTATGTTTTGGAGTTAGCTCTAAATAATTGCTGTAATTAGAAAAAACCTTTTCTGCTTCCGTATATGTGTACTCGAAATAAAACTCCAAATTTTCAAGCGAAAGGTGAATATTTGTATCGAATCCTTTTGCACTTAAATTTGAAAGCGAGTTGTAGTAATAAATATCTGCAAAACTTGGAGAATCTTCTTTAAGCATAACAGGATGTGTTACGTGTGTATAGTAAAAAGATTGATCAAATGCTAAATTTAATTGATCAAATAAAATTGTTTTATAATTAAAATCCGCACTTGCAGAAATTGATTTCTCAGCTTTTACATTTGATGAAATAGGAATTATATTTTTGAAAATTCTTTCTTCTGCTTCATTAGTAAAGACAGTGGGAATTTTATAACCCAGACCTCCACCAAATCTAACATTAAAATGTTTATTAAATTTATACAGCAAAAATGATTGAGGTAGTACAAAATATTTGTATTTATTATGATAATCAGTTCGCAGACCGAGCTGCCAAATAAGATTATCGTTAAGATTCCAATTATCAACAGCGAAGAATCCGATTGTGCAATAATTATAATCAAGATGTACAACAGGGTGTTCCTTTTGGATAAATTTATCCGAATAAAAATTTAAGCCAAACACAAATTTATTTGATTTTAAGTCCATTAAATATGACAATTCGGTAAATGTTGAAAATTGGGTCCCAGCGAAAATATCCGATAAAGAATTTATTTTTCTATAGTAGCTGTTTATGCTGTTTTTAATAGTTAAAATATTACCGTCAGAGAAATTATATTTATATTTTAACGCTGAAGTAAATCTTATGGATTTATTTTCTAACAGATATTTATGTATGGAATCAGGTGTACCGGTTACTGCTAAAAAATCCCCGCCTTTTCTATGGTCATAAGAAAAAGATAATTCTTCCGATAATGTTTGATTATCATCTATATAATAAAATAACCTCGGAGTTACATTAGCTTGCTGGAATTCTGGAATATTGGTAATTCCATCATGATCGAAATCAATAGCTTTTTGAAAATTATAGTCCGACAGAAAGGTTAATCCTAATTTATTATTTCTTCCCGAATAATAGCCGCTAAAATCGCTTTCACCTTTTTGTGTCTGATTAAGTAAAAAAGATATTTCGGGCTTTTTTGAAGGTAATTTGGAAATCAAATTTACAATCCCGGCAATTGCATCTCCTCCATATAATGTAGAGGCAGAACCTTTTACAACTTCAACCTGCTGAAGATTTAAAGGAGGAATTTGCAATAGACTTAGACCGGAAGAAAATCCGCTATAGATTGGGAAACCGTCACTTAGCAGCTGGGTATATTTTGCTGGCAAACCTTGGATTCTGAACGCTACATTTCCCGAAGCAGCGGAAGTTTGCTGCAGCAAAACACCTGACGTTTCACCAAGCAGCTTTGATATATTTCCGGGTTTAATCCCAATTTCTTCATTTACTTCATCAAGACCCAGCACTTCCACTCTTATAGGAGTATTTTCAATCCTATTCTCTGTCCTTGTTGATGATACAACAATTTGGTTGAGTTCAACGCTCTGCAGTTTGAGCAGTATTACTCTTGTTCTATTTTGATTTTTTTCAGGAAAAGAAATCCGGAGTTTTTTAGATTCATAACCTACATATGAAAATTCTATTGTGTAAATACCATCAGGAATATTTTTAATTACTATATTTCCATTTAGATTAGAGGCAGCACCTTTATTTAGAGATTTTATAAATACATTAACACCTGCTAATTCCTCATGAGAAACACTATCTCTTATCTGTGCATTGAAAGTGTTCTGAGAAAAAACAACTTGTGTGAAAAAAATAAAAAAAATGATTAGAAATGATTTCATAATTGTAACTGAAATATTTAAATCATAAAGCGAATAATATTAAAATTTTCATTACTGAAGTTTAAGAATTAAGAATAAGAATGTAAGCCAATTATTTTAAATGTTTTTTATGGCGGAAATTAATTGTGACAAGCATGGTGCGAACATGCATTTATATTATATCCGCACCCATTGCTTTGTTTAGGGTTCGAGGGGATATCAGAGATATTTGATTACTTAAGGATTCAAAATGAAAACTTGTAATGAATGCGGGAATCATAATTCTGATAATCATAATTATTTTATAAGCTTTGTTTAGCTGGGCGTTTTTATAATGTCAATCGGATTTGTATTAGTCATTTTAAGAAGAAATAAAGTGAGCAAATTAGAATATTCTAATTAACGTTACTATACTTTTAAAAAAGTAATACACTTAAATCCGCAGAGTAATATTGTTTATTCTCCTTTTAATTCTCAAATTCCCCAACAGAATTCATGCTAAAATTCTTTATTTAAATGATACCTAATTTTTTATTTATGACTATCTTATTTTTCTTCACGTTCATCCATTTCTTTTGAAAAAGAATTATATGTTTCTGGCGAAATATCATGAAGTTTTTTTACCGCAGCTACTATTTCCCAGATTTTATCATCGGGATGAGTTTTTCCCCATGCCGGCATTCCGGTCATTCTTATTCCGTTTTTTGTTACCCAGAATAATTCTTCTGCATTCATTTCCTGTCCGGATTTACTCAAATCAGGAGCAGGCGGGTTTAATCCTTTTGCTAACTTTGTTTCCTCTTTTCCTGGACCCCCATGACAGCTTTCACACATTTCCTTATAATGTTCAAAACCTTCTTTAATTCTTGATGAATCGCTCAGGTTGGGAACTTTTATATCTTTCAAATGATGTCTAACGGAATTATCCATAGTGGTGCTTAAAATCCATTTGGATATTCCTGTTTCAGGCTTTATAGCGCTTACATTATAAATTCCCGAATAAATAAAAATAAGAGCTAAGAAGCATAGTCCTAAAATTGTAAATATTATTGTTAATAGTATTTTCATGTAATTTTTGCTGTATTTTTAATAATAAAAATCACTCCCACTAAAAGAAGAAACTTTCGATGGGAATGATAGTGTATTTTTATTATTTTCTTCTCATCATACCATTACCCATCATTCCGTTCCCATTCATCATGCCGCGCATCCAGTTCCACATCTGGGGATAATTATCCATCATATTGTACATATAATTGGTTAAAGTTGAATCACCGTTAGCTTTCGAAAACATTCCGTTCATCATCATATTTCGGGTGTTCTGATTGTTCATCATCCAGCCAATCATATTATTCATTGCATTGGAATTTGAAGCCATATGATTCATGAAATTCTGCATCATCGAAGGATTATTTATTATGGCTGTCATAGCCTCATCCTGAGTTTTTGGGTTTTGCAGCATTTCCTTAACCGATTTTCCTTGAGCGAATACAAATGAAAATCCGGTTATCACAATAATTAATGTCGCCATCAAAATTTTTGTTTTCATTTTCTCATTCTCCTTTCGATAAGAATTATTAAATAATTTTATTATTTATGATTAAGAGACAGTCTACTATTTTTGATTTAATTACTTTGTCCAAAATTCAACTTTCATCATGGTTTGAAGTTTATAACTATTTTAACAATTGCATCTTTTTTACTGCAGAATATTCTCCGGCTTTTAATTCATAGAAATATATTCCGCTAGACAGATTATTGGCTTTAAATAAAACGTTATGAATTCCTACGGTTAATTCTGCATTAACCAGTTCCGCTATTCTTTGTCCCAAAATATTAAAGACCGATAAGGTTACATAAGAATCTTTTTTTAGTTCAAATTTTATATCAGTTGATGGATTAAACGGGTTTGGATAATTCTGATATAAACGAAAATCTTTTACGGTACTTGCTTGATTATTCAACACTCCAGTTGTAATTTTTTCACCCGTAAGAATTATTAAATTATTTACAGTATTTTTGGAAAAGTTAATCGTATTTAATGATGTATTAATGGAAACACCAGGCATTTCAAACCATGAATTATTAGTATTATCATAATATTTAACTTTTATTGTATTCATATCAATATTTTTCTCATTCAACTGCATATGCGTGTAGTGTAATTGAAAATCAATATTATTATTAAACTGCATCATACCTCCGCATCCACCCATAGGTCCCATGCCATTATGACCGTTAGGATATAACATATCGAATTGATACCCTGCAAAAGCATTTTGATCGTTTATATTGGGAAGATTACCCGGAAATAATTCAAATATTTGAGTAAAAATAGAATCGGGCATCATCATTCCGCCATGCATTCCACCCATGTGCCAGCCAGGATGAACTTTCATCCAGTCACTGGTATCAAATGGTGAATGAAATTGCAGTGTTTGAGTTGCATTGCTATTCATCCATCCCCCGCCAAAATGAAATCCAAAATCAGACGAATCTCTCCAGTTCTTTCCATTTATTTCATAAACAACAATCATATTAAAATGCGGCATATCAATTTCACCACCGGTTATTGTTATCTGCTCACCATTATTTGGGCGATGAACTGCTCCTGATTCAGGTTCATACCAGGGAGGTCCAAAGTTCAGCATATAATCAGGAATGCTGTCATTATTTTCATCAAGATAATAATGTGCATATATGAAAGTTGAATCAACGAATACAGTTCCTGAAATAGTTACTGTTTTCAATGAATCATGATTCCAACCGAAACCAAAGCTATTGCACTCACCATCATGCCGTCCGCCCATATTCATAAACCCGTCTAAATCATTCCATACCGGGTTATAAGGCTGCCTCCAATACTCCCCATTAATTTCATAAACAATTAACATATCATAATTCATCATTGAATTACTAAATACACCACCATAAACAGTTATTGAATCTCCATCTCTTGGGCGAATAGCGGTGCTGCTATCAGGTTCATACCAGAAGGGACCAAAGTTTAACATATAATCAGGCTGGTTATCATTATTTTTATCCAGAAAATAAACAGGATGCATTGATAATGATGAATCAACCATTACTATTCCTGATACAGTTATTGTTTCCAAAGAATCCGGGTTGAAATTACCACCTGCATAATACCCTTGTCCTAATATGGTTGACATCATTACAAACATTGAAAATACCACCGAACGTATTATTGATTTCATTTTATCTCCATTGTTTTTTATTCTTTTTTAGCTAAACTTTGATACAAACCTCAAATATTTTATTCTTCAAACCTATTTACAGCAATCTTTCCCTTTACTTGTTTTCTTAAATTTTTTAAAACCCACAAAAGCTACAATTCCAACAAAAGCCAACCCAATAATTATTTCCATTATTCCTCAATCATTTTTAATAAAAACTCAAGATTTAAATGCCTTGTTTATAAGGCAACATGAATGAACGTGAGAGTAAGATTTTTCAAATACAGAAAAATCCTATATAATCGAATAGATGATTATGACTAAATTAAGAGAATTGAATTGCTGAGATAGATATGATTATTAATCGGTGCTGGGGGTGATGAGTCACTAAAATATTTATAAGAATTCGATAATGTATTATTATATTCAGAAAAACTCTGTGTTATTAGAGTAATTATATTTTGGTATGAATTATTTTTAGTATCAATCTTTAAATATTGATCCGAAATAGATTTATCAATTATTTCTGTTTTGCAGCAGTCTTCTTTAATGATTGAAACTGAATGAGTATCATTTTGATTGGCTGCAACTTTAGAATTCATTTCATCTGATTCTTGCTGAGAATCATCACTCATATCACAGACATTTATAACAAAGGGTAATCCTACTGTAGAAATGAAGAATAACAAAATTAATGATATTACGCTGATTTTCTTTTTCATATTTAACTTTTAATTTAAGTGTCCTCAATGAAAATTGCAATGATTGAAATCATCATTATAACCTTGGCATTGGCAAAAAATACTTTGCTTAATCTTTCATATGGATTTAATTATTGATTAAGCAAAGCTTTTTTTAACAAACATTCCTAATTATTCTATCGATTTATAATGATCACCAACAAGAAACATTCTATCCATTTATCATCATTGAACTGAACCTTGGCACTCTCAATAAATCCTTTCATAAACGTTCTATCCGGATCATGCGATTCCATACATTTGCTTATGTCTTAATTTTATATATATTTCTTCTAGATTTAATCACATATTTGGTAAAGATTACTCTTCTTTCTGTATCCTTCACTTTCTCCAACAAATAGCGTGGCTAAGTGCTAGACAGTGCTTGGTGTTATTTGTTTGAAAATCTAATCGTAAATACTATGCTATCATTGTCTTAAATGACTATTAGTTATTAAATATTCAGAGTAAAAAACACCAGCGTGTTATTACGGGTTCATTACTTTATTCTACAAAAGATTAAACATAAAAAGAATATAAAATTCTGACCAATTTCATTATTGAACAGAAATGTAGTTGATAAAATCGTTTTGGGTGTAATATTCATTCCGATGCATCAGTCGATTTTTAATTCTTTTGGATTATTGAATTCATCCTTTTTACAATTGATAATTAAAAATCTTAAAGTGAAAAATGAGTTTTGTTTTAAGTCTATACATTAAAGAAATATTTTATGGAAACAGCCTAATCTTAAACAGTTAATTCAGCATTAGTAATAATTAACCACTAAAAAATCAAAAAGGAGTCTTTGTGAAGTCATCATATTATACGGAATATCGTAGAGCTATAAACTCAATCGGAATCTATTCATTTACATTTTTTATCCTAATTTTGTTTGGATGTTCATCAGCTCCCACCTTTATTAAATCAGATTATGATCAAAAACAGATCAAGTCAATTGCAATAATGCCGGTGATTGATAAAAGAAATATTGTTGAAGATACAGTTCAATCAAACGAAAGCTTATCAAATATTGAAGGATTAGTATCAAAAAAAATTATGGATAAAAACTATGATGTTTTATCGCCGGGTTCAGTCAAGAATATCATAAAGGAAAAAGAAATTGAAAATATGTCTCCGGAAAACTTGTGTTCAGTACTAAAAGTTGACGGGATTCTTTTCAGTGAGCTATTCAATTATTCCGATATATTTTTTATAAATCATTCAATAAAAATGGAATTTAAAATTTTTGATGCAAATGGTGACAGTTTATGGATAAATAATTTGGATAATAGTGACAGGCCATTTTTGTCGGCAATTGGTGCTTCATTAGGTTGGGCAATCGGTGTATCTATCGATAAAAAAATATCTTCAAAAAATAAATTACCTACAATTCTTGCTGGTGTAGCTGCCGCTGAAGTAGTATATCTTATCGTAGATGGGGTTAGTAATGAAACGTCTCAGAGTATTGATAAAGTATTTAAATCTTTGCCGGAGGCAAAAGGGACTATGAAATAAATTAAATACTTATTGACGAATCCAAAAAAAAATTATTTACTGAAACAATGTATCTGAAAAAAAATGAAATCAAAAAATTAGATTGATTAAGAAATAAACATCACAATCAATAAAAAGATGATGTATGGATAATCTGTCTCAACATTTAATTAGCGCAATCTTTATGGGACTTGGCGCAACTCTAACTTTTGACCTGTGGGCGCTGTTTCTCAAACTTGTCTTTAATATTAATCCATCCAACATCTGTTTAGTCGGGCGCTGGCTTCTATATATGCCAGAAGGAACATTGAAGCATTCAAATATTATATCTTCTCCACCAAAGAGCGCAGAATGTTCAGTAGGATGGATCGCACACTACATATTTGGCATAACCTTCGCCATCTTTTTCGTTGTATTAGTGGGCCGCAACTGGCTTCGGCAACCTACATTGATTCCAGCAATCCTCTTCGGTGTAGTTACAGTTTTAGCACCATTCTTTGTCATGCAACCTTTATTTGGGTTTGGATTTGCTGCATCAAAGACGAAAAACCCTATGCAGGCAAGATTTCGTAGTTTGATGAATCATACTGCGTTTGGTGTCGGACTTTACTTGTTCGCATTATTAATAAACTGAAGAAGGGTGTTGGACTTTCTTTTACTCTACAACAAAATTAAATAAATAATTCTTAGGTAAATCGAATTATCGTTCCTTGCTCACCCTTGTCTCGATCCCGAACCTCGCTCTCTACGGTTCGATACACAATCCGAATTACATCGTCGGCTCTGGGCCGGATACTTCAGTCATCATCGGCGGTATTCTGGAGAACATCGTGGCTCTCGCCGGCATCGGCACCGCTGTCGTGCTCTTCCCGCTGCTCAGGAAACAAAACGAAAGTTTCGCTCTTGGCTTCGTCGCCGCCCGAATTCTGGAATCCAGCACCATCTTCGTTGGAGTGGCGTTCATATTATCTATCGTGACTTTACGGCAGGTCGAAGCTGGAGCGGATGCTTTAATCACCAGCCATGCGCTTGTCGCCCTATATGACCGCATCTTCTTACTCGGGCAGAGTTTTATGCCGGCCGTATGCGATCTGTTGCTTGGATTACTGCTGTACAAGTCACGCCTGGTGCCCCGTGCCCTTGCCTTGATAGGAATTGTCGGAGCACCCTTACTCGTCGTTGGCTACATTGCCGTGCTGTTTGGTCTTATCGCGCGGATTTCCCCCTTGGCAGCTCTGTCCGCAATTCCGGTGGCCTTATTTGAGTTTTCGCTGGGTGTCTGGTTAATTGTTAAAGGATTCAATCCTTCTGAAATTAATTCCTCAAGGTTTAATTAAATCTTAAATTGGTAAAACACAACTTTAATAGTTGCAAAAAGGAGAAAATAATATACAGCATTTCGATTCAGCATTGTTATCTAAGAGAAAAATCCTATAGTTATACATGAAGAAACAGAAGTATCCTATATGCTGAAGAGAAAAAGGCCTCTCAACCCCCCTTTTTTAAAAGAAAATTATTTAGCCATACCTAACTATGCCTCACCCCGAGTTTTGTTTAAAAACGGGTAGTTGAGAGGCTGTTTTTGACGAAAAAACGAGAAATAGAAACCTATCTCAACCCATAAATTTCACTAATCTTAAAATGTTTGTCTAGGCTAAACAAAAATTGTATATCTACCTAACTCAAAAAACAAAGACATGTCTTACAAAATAGCTGAAATAAGAATGCCCGCTCGAAGCGGGCATTCCATAATTATCATAAATATTAATTTTCTAATCAAGTATCACTGTAAGAATAATATTCTTTTCACATTCATCCTATGAACTATGATACACAAAGAATGAGCCCGAACATTTTCTTTTATCTCTAGTATTATAAAATTTTGCTAGTAATAAAATAAATCATCGACTTTTGAAGTTATATCCTTTTATCTTATGCCTAAAACAACTAAATCACTATCTACTCAAAAACCTTCAGCTTCCCCCTTTCCTATAAAACCTATGCTGGCTACCAGAATCGAAGAACCTTTTAATACATTGAAGCGAAGACGGGCTTCGGCATGAAGACCTTATAACGTTATAAGCGTTTTGAAAATATGATTTATTTAACCAACTCACAACGTTCGAGGCTTTGTGTAATTGGGGAATTACCCAACTGTCCGCCTGGAACTTAAGCTAAATTTATAATTAAAAGTTGATTGTTACACTACTGCCCGGCAGAATTTAGTCCGCTAAATATGAAGTTGGGATATGCACTGCTGATGGTTGTTCTTCCGTCCAGCCCCAATTGCACAAAACCTTTTGTTAGTGGCTGTTATTTGCTTGTCTTTGCCCGAACAACTTACCAACGAGACAATGACTGGCAGAAACGGGATAATATTAAGGCTGTTTATTTTCTACGCCTCTCATGTCTTTATTTTTTGTGGTTGTTTAGCAGTGGTTATGTTAGTCACTGTTGCATACAGGTCAGTAAACTTTTTCAGTTTGGGTGCCTTTCCCCTCTTTGTCAATTTCGCTGTTAATAGATTTCAGAAAATTATCGACAGCCATATGTCGCTCGTTACTCTCAGCCTCCGGCCATGCGCTGTTAATCACGACTACAAGGCGTCTCGCAGGGTCGATATGGATCATCTGGCCATAGATCCCTAATGCCTCGAATGAACTGCCATTAAAGATCCACCATCCGTATCCATAGCCCCCGCCGGGCCAAAGCGGTACTTGTATATGGGTCGCCGTCTTGAACCAATCATTTGGAACAATGGATTTCCCGTTAATGCGTCCGTCTTCGAGAACGAATTGTCCGAACCTTGCAAAATCACGGAGCGTCATTTGGAGGCAACAGCCTGCCAATTCCTGACCAGTTCGATCCAGGCTCCACGTGGCCATTTGCTCCATACCGTAAGGAATCCAGATCTTGGAGGAAAGGTAGTGGGATAAGGTTTGATGCGTAGCTGAGCTGACAAGGACACCCAGCAGGTGAGTTTCACCTGTACTATACACCCATTTTTTGCCAGGTTCTGCCTCGGCTGGCAAACGTCGCATGTAACTTACTGTTGCATTCATGCCCGGTTCAACCGAATCTGTATTAAATCTGGCAATGTCAGCATTCGGATCAGTATAGTTCTCGTTCCATCGTATACCTGCGGTCATAGTCAATAAATGGCGGATGGTCACTTTTTCGTAAGCGCTCCCTTTTAAATCGGGGATGTAGTCCGTTACGTAGTCGTCCACACTTTTTATATAACTATCCTTGATGGCGACCCCCACGAGGGTGCTCGTTACTGACTTTGCAACAGACAGTGACGACCATAGGTTCGATTCGCTGTGCCCAAGCGCATAGTGTTCCAAACGGATCTTTCCATCCTGTAAAATGAGGAAGCCGGCTACTTTCTGTTCCATCATAAAATCTTCCAACGCTTTTTCTTTTTCTCCGCCTGGGCTAAATGCGGCAATGGGCAATCCCTGCGAAAGTTCGTACACTTTGCTCCCATTCGGCACTTCACGCTCTTCCTGGTTCCAATGGGATGAGTTTTTTGAAAGTGAATCCGGGTTAGTGATGTCCTGCGCAAGAGAAGATGAAGCTGAGATAAGTATAATGACGGGTACGATAATGCTTAGGAATGATGAGGTAACTGGTATGCGCATGATTTGACTACTCCTTTTGAGTTGTTAAAAATAACATTCAACCCCTAAAAGCGGTACTAATTTTAATATACTGGTAATTGGTATTGAAAACAAGTTGAAGGCTCTTGTTTGCAATAGCCGCACTTCATGGTTAACAGTGATTTTTTATGCATAGATTTAGAATAATGAAGATGATTTACCCACTTTTTTTTATGACATCTTCAAAATATGCCTAAAAAATTTAACTTTCATTAAAAATCTTTAAATAAGTAAGAATTTTAGAAGGTGCTCATAAGATTGAATAGTCGTTAGAATATCAAACTTTTGAGGTGTTTATTCGTAGTTAAATAAAATATGCTGCCGATATGACAGCACATTGCGGGATACAGATAAGAAAACTTGTCGATAGGATGATTAAATATGGTCACAACTTATGAATGACTATAAATGCTAGTCCCGAGGACCTTTCAAGCGGAAGTTGGAACCCAATGACTTAATGACAAATGACAAAATGACAATGAATGACTGCGAAGCCAATGACAAATAACTTACATTCCTCCATCTTGTTCGGCGTAGTCTTCTAGACGTAGCCGGATCCACTATTCCACTACTCCACTACTCCATCATTCCGTTCCAACCTTCTTCCCATCGGCTCCTTTCCCTGTAAAGTAAGAAAGAATAGCAATCGCTGCAGCCCCAGTCCCATACATACCATTTCGAATCAGCCGGCACATGCCCAAGTGCCGTTGCAACATTCGTAAATTCTGCATTTGAATTAGTTATACATCCGGATTCAAAAAGAATTAAGAATAGACTAGGTAGAAGTATTTCTATAAAAAATTCAGCCTGTTTCAATTTATTTTACAATTTTCATAATAATTTGTTATATTTTCTGTTAATTTAATATTTTTTGTTATATATTGCAATTTAAGTTAAAATAAAGAATAAAAACAATGAAAATATATTTATTATTTGTAATTCTATTCTTATCCATCAATTTATTAAGTGCGCAATCTTTTTTAATTCCAAAGGAACATTATTTCTACCAGGTAAATGTGAAAGTTGCGCGTGTTATTGATGGAGATACCTTTGTATTATCGGATTCAACTCATGTAAGACTACTTGGTGTTGATACTCCCGAACTAAATAGGAAAAATATTGAGGACACACTCTTTTCTGATTCCGTAGCTAATTTTCTTAAAAAGTTAATTGACAAAAAAAGAATTAAACTTACATTCGACATTTCCCCCTTTACCAAAGGGAGAAACGCAAATGGAGTTTTCGATAACTATGGAAGATTATTAGCCTATGCATGGCTGAGGGATATTCATGATAAAGATTCATTATTTATTCAGGCAGAACTACTAAAAGCCGGTCTTGCAAGAATCATGTATTACCCGGAAAGGATGAAATACTATTACATATTTCAAAATCTTAAAAGAACAGCAAGAAGAAAAAGGCTGGGAATCTGGGGGATAAAATGAATGACAAATATGATTTTCTTGATGATATAGTTAATAATCCCTGTTTTGAAAAACTAAATAAAATAGGATTAATTGACCGTACAAAACTCCGGAATATAAAAATGAAAAGAGAATTCATAATGCTAAGGAAAAAGATGGAACCATTGGATGCAGTTGAATATTTATCCCGGAAATATTTTCGTTCCATATCAACAATACAAACGGTTTTATATAGAAAACGTCTTAAAAAGGTTAAAATGATAAAATAATTGGATTCATGGAATTAACTAAACATTAAATACAAATAACTGCCATTCTTTCATTTAATCATTTCTTATGTATTTAATATGCATTTCTTCTAGTACTCTACCTCCAAGTAACCTCTAAGTAAGCTCCTAGTAAATACAACTTAAAAAATTCCCTTTAACCTTCAAAAATTTTAAATAAAATTTGACCAAATGACGATTGACTTAATGACAATAAATGACTTAATCTTGCAATCTTGAAATTTTGTAATCTTGTAATCATTTTCTTCTGCGAAAAAACTACAGTGACAATAAATATTTGATTCCTTATTGTTGCATTCAGAA
Organism: uncultured Bacteroidota bacterium; assembly: GCA_963740945.1. Classification (GTDB taxonomy): domain Bacteria; phylum Bacteroidota; class Ignavibacteria; order Ignavibacteriales; family Ignavibacteriaceae; genus CAVQBP01. Next base: position 67,610 of record CAVUGE010000030.1, read on the forward strand.
TGAACGTTCATTTGTTAATTATTTATTCACAATATATTCAGGAGTTAAATCATGGCTCGTTTAAAAGGCTCTATACTCGGTAATTTAAGCGGAAGATTAGGTAACCTGTCTGCAAGGACAAGAAACGGACAAACCTATCTTGGTGCCCGTCCTTCCAGCTTTAATATTTCTAATGCACCTGCTGTCGTTGAGGTCAGGAAGAAATTCTTGGTCTCTTCCCAATTAGCAAAAGTTGTTGGCAAAATCGATGACTTAAAGATAATCTGGGATAAAGTTAAACCTGTAGGTACCTCTGTCTACAATACTGTAATTCAAAAGAATTTTGAGTATTCAGACACCCAGAGACCGACCGCTCAAAACATAATCACTCCCGGTGGTTTTAATTTGGGAGTTACATCAGCTTTAATTGGTGCCGACACCATCACTGTTGATTTACCTGCGCTCAATACACAGGCAAACTTCACAGCTGCTGATAAGGACCTTTCCATTTCAATGATTTTGGTCGGCTTCGACCCTGTTGATGAGAACGATGCTTATTACAAAATAATGCCGTTCAATTACACAGAGGCAGATTACGATCCGGCACAAACATTGGAGGCAGTTGTAAACCTTGATCAGTTCATCCAATAAATCAGTTCATAAATTTTCTATCCATTCAACATAAATTGACGCTCAGGCACACTTTTTTACAGGAATGGTGTAATTTCTTTTATAAAGCTTCTAAGAAATTCTAACTCTGTAGAATCTGATTTTATTTCATCTTTAATCTTCACACCTATAACACAGAAAACAGAACCGTTGATTACCATCGGAAAATATAAAGCCTCTGCATCATGCAATGTACTTGTTGTTTTCCCTGTTTCTATTTTACTCTTGTAAGCTGCTTCTGCAGAAAGCCATTCCATTTCATCAGGCATAAAATTACTTGCCGGATGCGGATCCCTCTTCAGCTTATTGCCATCTTCAAGAAGAAATATTACGGATTCAAATCCGAAAATATTTTGAATTTGCTTAACGACTTTTGTTAAAACCTCATCCAGATTTTTTGCGACAGATAGAGCTCTAACTAGTGTATATAATGCATTAAGCTTTCTATCCTTTTCGATCATTATATTGTCTGCAGCTTTCAATTTTGCAGTTAAAACACCATTCGTAACAGCCACAATAAAGAATAAAAACAACATTACCCCATCTTCTGTTTTATCTATTTTCATAGTAAAATGAGGTGGAATAAAATAATAATCCCAGGCAAGTGCACTTATAATTGCCGATACTATTATTGGGCCCCGACTAAAGTTAAAAATAGGAAGTAGAAAAATTATCAGGAGCAGAATCAAAGATACTGTCTCATAGCCTATAATGGTTTGTATATTATATAAAATTGTAATGAAAATGAAGAGCAAAATTGTTGAAAAGAAATATTGCTTTCCTATCGAGATACTGAAGGTTTTTGTCAGATTTTTCATATCCAAAATTTTTTCCTTTATACATCAAAATGCGTGCAATATCTTTATATGAATTTTTTCTCATATTGCAGTTTAATTTTGTTTGTAACCCTTTCATTTTGGAAATCGGGTTTTTCATTTTGAAAGGGTTAAGATAATTATTCTATGAAATGAAACCACTATTAACTCGCTAAATATGTCAAATCATTCAAAAAATGAATAATCATACCTAATTGAAACACTTGGTATTATAGATGCAGACTCTTTAAATGTCTTATAATATTCATAAGAAAAAATGGCCGATAAAAATCCAGGTAATAAAAAAAATTCGGATCAATTAGAAGTTACATTAAGACATGATCTTTCGCTGTTCGATATAACAATGATCGGCGTTGGTGCAATGATTGGCGCCGGTATTTTTGTTCTAACCGGAATAGTCGCAGGCACGACTATCAAATTTTGGAAATTTGCATTTTATGCATGATAAAACAAACATGAAAAGATTTAAAAAAATATTACTTGGAGATGCTAAAAATCCTCAAGATAAAAGCATATTTCACAAATTATCTCTGATTGCGTTTTTAGCCTGGGTTGGATTAGGGGCGGATGGTCTGTCTTCTTCATGTTATGGACCTGAGGAAGCTTTCTTAGCATTAAAAGGGCATCCTTATTTGGGTATATTTGTTGCATTAGCATCCGGGTTAACAATTTTCATAATAGCAACCAGCTATTCCCAGATAATTGAATTATTTCCAACAGGAGGCGGTGGCTATTTAGTAGCAAGTAAACTCCTTTCTCCAAGTGTTGGTATGATTTCAGGCTGCGCTTTATTAATCGATTATGTTCTAACTATATCTATTTCAATTGCAAGTGGAGCGGATGCGATTTTCAGTTTTCTACCCCAAAGCTGGTACAGCTATAAATTGGAGTTTGCAGTATTCGGATTAATAATTCTGACAATTTTAAATCTTAGAGGGATTAAAGAAGCGGTGATTCCTTTAGTCCCGATTTTCATAACATTCGTTCTCATACATGTTTTCGCAATAGTATATGCAATCTCTTCTCATCTTCATAGGTTTGATATAGTTTTCAATAATACTGTCAGCGAAGTAACAGGAACTGTACAAAGCATAGGTATGTTCGGTGTTTTATTCCTAATTCTGAGAGCGTATAGTATGGGTGCCGGAACCTTTACTGGCATTGAAGCAGTCAGTAATGGTCTTCCTGTTCTTAGAGAGCCAAGAGTTTCTACCGGAAAAAAAACAATGACTTATATGGCGGCATCTTTAGCATTTACTGTGATTGGATTGATGATTTCCTATCTTCTTTTCAATGTACAGTATCAGCAGGGGAAAACACTCAATGCAGTATTATTTGAATCTATAACGAGTCTTTGGGGAAGTCAAAGTTCATATGCTTTTATTTTAACTGCTCTTTTATCAGAAGCAATTTTGTTATTCATTGCTGCTCAGGCTGGCTTTCTTGATGGTCCCAGGGTATTGGCTAGTATGTCAATTGACAGATGGTTCCCTACCAGGTTTTCGACTCTTAGCGATAGGCTGGTAGCGCAAAATGGTATTATGCTGATGGGTGTGGCAGCTTTATTTATGATGCTCTTAACCCATGGTGATGTAAAATTCCTGGTAATATTATACAGCATAAATGTATTTATTACATTTAGTCTTTCACAATTGGGAATGGTGAGGCATTGGTGGATTGAACGTAAGAATGAAAAAAAGTGGTTTAAAAAATTCTTAATCAACGGTATCGGGTTGATGCTTACCTCTTTTATATTAATCTCGGTAACTATTATAAAATTTAGTGAAGGGGGCTGGATCACCCTGGTTGTCACGGGTTCATTAATCTTATTAGCCTTTTACATTAAAGGGCACTATAAGAAGACAAGCGAACTTTTTACAAAATTAAATTCAATTGTAGATTCAGTTGAAGCTTCAATTTATGACATAAAAGATTATAAATTTAGTTCTAATGAACAAACTCCAAATAAAACCGCAGCTATTTTAGTAAACGGATTTAACGGTTTGGGCTTGCATACCTTATTGAGCACCATCAAATTATTCAGCGGAAATTTTAGGAACTATATTTTTATTCAGGTTGGTGCTATTGATGCCGGAAATTTTAAAGGTATTGACGAAATTGAGAATCTAAATAATTATGTTAAAAAAGAAGCTGAACAATATGTTAATTTTATGCACAAAAACGGTTATAATTCGGAAGCTTTCACTACTATTGGAATAGACATTGCTGAGGAAGTTGAAAAAATTCTTCCCAAAATATTAGATAAATATTCAAATGTTGTTTTTTTTGGAGGACAAATTGTATTCCCAAAGGAGACATTTGCCACAAGGTGGCTACATAATTATATAGTATTCACCTTACAAAAGAAATTTTATAGGATAGGAATACCTTTTGTGATTTTACCGATAAGGTTGTGACTCCATACTAATTGATGTTGTTGATTTTATAACATTATAGAATCTTAAATATGTCAAAAGGAAATGTTTTAATAGTTGATGATGAAGAAGATTTGCGGCATCTTCTTTCTCGCTTTATTAATTTAGAAGACTTTAAAGCTTTTGAAGCTGCTGACGGTAATACTGCTCTGGGATTAACATTAAAAGAAGATTTTCAAGTAATAATTACGGATGTTAAACTTCCTGATATTAATGGTATAGATCTAATTCCGGAATTAAAAAAAATTAATCCAAATGCCGAGATTATTGTATTAACCGGCTATGGTACGATCGAGGATGGAATAAAAGCAATTAAAGAAGGAGCTTACGATTACATTACTAAAGGAGATGAAGACAAGAAAATTATTCCGCTGATCGAAAAAGCATATGAAAAAGCCGCATCAAGTTATAAGATTAAGCACTTGGGAAAAAAGATAAAGGCAGAATTCTTTTTTGAAAATATAACCGGTGAATCCAAAGAAATCAAAGAAACAATTGAAATAACCAGAAGAGCTGCACAAACCGATGTACCTATCCTTTTAATAGGAGAAACTGGAAGCGGAAAAGAGCTTTTCGCTCAATCAATTCATAATGCAAGCTGTAGAAAAATGTTTCCTTTTATAACGATTAACTGTAGTTCCATACCTAAAGATCTGCTCGAATCTGAATTGTTCGGTCATATAGAGAATCCTACTATAGGAATTGCAAATAAAAAAGGACTTTTCGAAGAAGCCCACTCCGGAACAATATTTTTAGATGAAATTGGAGGGATGGATCTTTCACTGCAGGCAAAATTATTAGGAATATTCGAAACTAATTCATTTATTAAAATTGGGGATACAGAATCTACCGGGATAGATGTTAGAATTATTACTGCAACAAATAAAAATCTTGAAAAGGAAATTGAAAAAAATAATTTTAGAGGTGATTTATTTTATAGAATGGGTGTTGTAAAAATTGGAATACCTCCATTAAGAAATAGAAAAGAAGACATCGAACCATTAGCTAGAATTATTGTTAATGACTTTTCTACAAAGATGAAACGTCGCATAGTGAGTATTGACAATGATTTTCTTGAGAAATTAAAAGATTTTAACTTTCCAGGCAATGTCAGGGAACTAAAGAATATTATAGAAAGAGCAATAATTCTTACAGATGGAGAAATATTAAAAAGTTCTTCCTTACCCCAAGAATTTTTTAAGAAGGAAGGGCTAGGAAATCTTAAGAACAATTCCGTAAAGCTTAATGAAATTGAAAAGTACCATATCTTAAAGGTTTTACATCAAATGCACGGTAATAAAACAAGAACTGCCAGGATGCTGGGGATAGGCATAACTACTCTTTACAGGAAACTACAATCATACAGTACCTTTGTATAATTTCTTTAATCTTAAATTTTCATCCTTTAATCCATTCCATTTTGAAAAACTACCTTTCTATTTTGAAATGGTGTTAACTTCTTGTAGAAGATAAATTTCTTTCGCTCTCTTATTTTTCAGTTTATTTCGGGTTTCTCCCCATGAAGTAATTGATGGCATTGAAAATGCACCGGTGAATATGGTTACATCAACTCTAAACAATCTTAAAGGCGAAAGCCATGGAACTGGGTTTAAATGAAAAAAGGAAAAAGCTAAAGAAAAAAATTCTATACCTTAAACATCAAATGGCAAAGTATTTTAACAGTGATGATAAGTTCATAAAATTTTCAGATCCCATTTATAAAACTGATAGATATAAAGTCAATGTTGAACTGACTCTTATTAATAGTGAAACTTCAACACTGAGTAAACTATATACTACTACCTATTATTTCGATTTTGCAGGAGAGTACATAAAGAGAGAAGGAATATGGTATGAAGGGCAATCATTTAGTTATGACGAATTAAATGACTTCTTTAAATTAATTTCTATGGAGATCAAAGAATTAAAATAATTTATCTTATTATTAAGCCTCTCACATTTTTCTGTCCTTATATATTTAATGTTTCCCGCCATTTTTAATAATGATATTTCCATACTGAATGGTCAAAAAATAATATAAAATCTACTCCTTAAAATTTCTCTCCTTTTTTCAATAAAATCTTTTTGACATTGTATTGGGCATGCTAAAATGTCAATCCCGGCAAATCGCAATCTGGAGCTTTCTGTCTAATTATAACCACAACCCTACCTTACACATTCTGTCAAATTATCATCATTTACCTAAACCTGAGAATTCTCATAAAATCCTTTCATAAACCTTTCTATCAACGAGACATTACATTGACGCTCAGGCACACTTTTTTAATAGCTGTCATACGCGTTCCGGCAGAATGCAATTCTGACGAACTTTTTGTATTGTACCCTTAGTTTCGTTCCGTTGTTACATGAATAATTTAACAACTCCACCGTTCTGTTAACCTGCTTGGGGTAATATATTGTATACCGCTATATCAATAACCACTCCGAAAGAAGAGATAAAAGCAGTTTTGGGAGATTTATCATTATTTTTTAAATTATTTAGGAGTACCCATCGAGGTTGACCAAAAGTAATTTTCAAATTGAAAATCAGTGAAAATCTGTTAAAATCCGCGTCATCAGTGTTCTATTTTTAAGAAAATAATTACTTTTTGGTCACCCACATCCAAGTTTACAAGATTATTTATCCGATTTCAATCGTCCATCTACGTTCACTTATGTCCGTAATTGAACGATAGCATTTCATGAGTTCTTAAATTTTTGTGGAAATATTTTCCATTTTGGCGGGCATAATTTTTGTCCTCAAATATTAAAAATCGGTTATAATAAGATGGATTTATCATTGAGAACAGGGTTGGTCGTTTTTCACTATCTGCAGACCGCTTTGCGCATAGTTGATTAGGGGAAAATTATGCTGAAGAATTATTTTCTAATTGCGGCTAGAAACTTGAGGAAGTATAAGGCTTACTCATTGATAAATATTATCGGGCTTACCCTAGGCATTACCTGTTTCATTTTGATCATGCTTTTTGTTTGGGCTGAGATGAGTTACGATAGTTATAATAAATTCGCCAGTCAGATTTATAGACCAACTTTCTTTTCGATATTTCACGGTCGTAAGACTGAGACTGCAGTATGTCCTGCTCCGTTGGGTCCAGCAGCTTATCATAATTTCCCCGAAGTAATTGCATACACCCGGTTGCGGTACGAGGGATCCTGTATGGTCAGGTATAAAAGCAAGACGTTCAATGAGGAAAGATTTTTTTGGGCAGACTCTTCACTGTTCGATGTTTTCACGCTGCCATTTGTTACAGGCGATCCAAAGACTGCTCTCACCCAGCCGAATACAGTCGTAATTACTGAAACAACCGCCCATAAATATTTTGGCTATGAGAATCCGATAGGTAAAACATTAAGCAAAGATAAGAGTACTGACTATCTTATCACCGGAGTAATAAAAGATATCCCTCAAAATTCACATTTTCAACCGGAATTTATCGGCTCGCTGATATCAATTTATGATGGTAGAAACCCAAAGTGGATGAGTGATTATTTTTACACATATTTTCTTTTGAAGAAAGGAACCAACCGGTCAGATTTTGAACGAAAATTAAACGAAGAATTCCTTATTCATGTCAGTCCCCAACTAAAAGCTGTTTCCGGTTTATCAATTGATCAATTCCTGTCGGCAGGTAACAAAGTAGGACTTAGGCTGCAACCGCTTACTTCGATCCATCTAAATTCCCAGCTCGATTATGAGTTAGAACAGAACGGCAGCCTTTCTAGCATATATATCTTATCGGCAATTGCCATTGTGATCCTATTGATTGCTTGCATTAACTTCATCAACCTTACAACAGCCAGATCTGAAAAACGCATCAGGGAAGTTGGAATAAGGAAAACCCTCGGGTCACCGCGTTCTCATCTCATATGGCAGTTTTTAGCAGAATCGATTCTAATGAGTAGTGTTGCTGTTTCGCTTGCAATGGGGATCGTTGAATTTCTGCTCCCTCTTTTCAATGATATCCTGGATAAGAAATTGAGTCTGGATTTCTTTACTTACCCGGCATTGATACCTATCCTTATTGTTCTAGTGATCATTGTTGGAGTAGTGGCAGGTGGTTATCCGGCCTTCTATATTTCTTCTTTTAGCTTGATAGACATACTTAAGTCGGCGAAAGGTACAAGAGGTAGGGGGTCGTTTTTTAGAAATGGATTGGTTGTATTCCAATTCGTTGTTTCAATTACTCTATTCATCGGAACTCTGGTGATTTATAATCAGTTGAGATACATTCAAGCGAAGGATCTGGGATTTGACAAAGAAGAGTGTGTTGTAATTAATCACACTGAGGTTTTGAATGGACAAATACATTCTTTTGAAAATAAACTGCGGGAAAATAAAAACATAATCAACATTACTAACTCAAATTCTATTCCTGGAAAACAGTATAACTATAATGGATTCTGGCTTGATGGAACTGGCGTTGAAAAGTTAGTACATATGCGCACGATAGAATGTGATTATAATTTTGCAAATTCTTTCAAACTTCAAATGATAAACGGGAGGTTCTTCTCGAAGGAGCATCCATCCGACAGCGTTTCGGTCATTGTTAACCTGGAGGCTGAAAAAGTCTTTGGTGTTAAAGATATCGTTGGTAAATACCTTATTTTGCCAGGTGACAGTAAAACAGCCCAAAAAAAATTGAAAGTGGTTGGGGTCGTGAAAGACTTTAATTATCAATCTCTTCACGAACCAATCCAACCGCTAGTCATCAGCCTTTTGCCTGAAAGGAATGCAGCCTCATTTATTACTGTTCGCCTTACACCAGGGAATCATTTGAGTTCAATATTCTTTATTGAAAAAGTTTGGAAGAAGTATGCCGGTGACGAAACTTTTGAATTCAGCTTTCTCGATCAAGCCCTAACCCAGTTATACAAAAATGATCAGAGAACAAGCAAGATTGCAGTGATATTTTCCGTTCTTTCGATCTTTATTGCCTGTCTCGGCTTATTGGGCCTTGTAGCATTCATTACCGAACAAAGAACAAAGGAAATTGGAATTAGAAAAGTTCTTGGTGCATCGGTGACTGAGATGATTGCGCTTCTCTCGGTTCAGTTTGTAAAGTGGGTACTTCTCGCTAACATCATAGCATGGCCGCTGGCTTATTTAATAATGAATAAATGGCTGCAGAACTTTGCTTATAGAACTAACTTAAACATCTGGATATTCCTGGTATCCGGTGCCATGGCTCTTGTTATTGCACTGCTAACAGTAAGTTCTCATGCTATCAAAGCAGCAACGGCAAACCCGGTTAAATCTTTGAGATATGAATAAGAACATTAGCTGAACTTTCAGAAAACCTTTCTATACAAAAATTTTTAAAAACAAGTAATACTATATCAATAAACTTTTGGATTCCATTCTAAAAGTTACGGCAGACAAGTCGGCTATTTCAAAAGAGGACAACTATAACTTTATTGGATAGTAGTAAGATTAAAGTTGAATGTATTTTTAACCATAAAGCAAATATTCATTTTAAATATTGGTCGGATATAGTTTTTGTGCATTCAAATTTGTTAAATGTAATTGTTAAATTTAATGATAGTAACCTTCCACCCTCAGATTATGTTGCCGGAGTTGAGAAAACAAAAAGTAAAGTGGGAGAAAAATATGCTGGGTATATTAGATTCAAGAAAATATTAACATCGAAGAAAGATTTTAACATCTACATGAGCTATGAAGCTAAAATTGCTCATCATAGTATGCTTCAATATAATGTTAATTTATGTGAATCTCCTATAAAATCGGAACCACAAACAAACGTAATTGTTCCAATAATACTCATTATTACTTCCTTAATTTATCCTTTTTTCATAGAGCATCAGGAACAAACTAAAAGTGTGAAAAATAAAAAGAAAAAATGATTTCAATTATTGTAATTTATTTAAAATTACTCAAGTGCGAGACTATTTCTATATCTTCCTTGATAAATGAACTGCAGCAGAATCGGGTGCCCAAAATCGGATTAATTCTGGTTAATTCTGATTAGTTTAGGAAAGTTCTCAATTTAGAGCAATAAAAAAAGCTTCCAAACGTTTAATTTTGAAGCTTTTTCGTGGAGCTAAGGAGGATCGAACTCCTGACCTCTTGAATGCCATTCAAGCGCTCTCCCAGCTGAGCTATAGCCCCGTGTTTCCTACTATAAAAATATACAAGTTTGGTCTTTATATCAATAAGAATTTACCTAATTTTACATTGATTCGTTTACTATTTTCTTATTAAGTTGAGGTACATAAACGTAAAGATGACATCTTTAAAAAGAAGAATAATTGCAATTTTTTATTAAATAGAAAATTTAGATAAAACATTATTTTTAAATAATAAAGATGTCATCTTTTGAGTACTTAACTTCAGTATTAATATATTATTACTAATAAAATGAATATTCCTAATGAAAATTAATATAGCTCTTTTTTTAATCCTTTTTGGTTTTATTATTGTCTATACAGGATGCGATACTACCACAGGTATCGATTCTAAACAAATTCCTTCTTCTAATGTAAGTTTCGGAGCAAACATTGCTCCGATTTTCTTATCAAAATGTACAAATTCTGGTTGTCATGATGACGCCACTAAAGCCGATGGTATTAGTCTAACCTCCTGGGTTGGTGCAACTGATCCAACAATAGTTGTTCCAAAGGATGCTGAAAATAGCCGACTTGTTTGGTCTATAGACAGGATTGCAGGTGTTGCTCCTATGCCTCCTCTTGGTTATTCAGCATTAACCACCAATCAAATAGACGGAATTAAGACATGGATTAACGAGGGGGCTAAAAATAATTAATTAACTCAGGCTAAGTACTCAAAAGATGACATCTTTATTATTTAAAAATAAAAATTTAGCTGAACTTCCCTTTTAATAAAAAATTGAAAATGATTTATTTTATGTAAAGATGTCATCTTTACATCTCTATAATTTCATACAAATTTATATTATTTGTCATATTGAGCAGTTTCAATCCATAATCTGCAATTCTCCCGAAGGTATGGTAAACCGAAATTCCAAAATAAATTAAATCCATTTCATTTTTTTATACCATTCTACTGTTTTTTTGATTCCTTCTTCAATTGAGACTTCCTGATGATAATTTAAGTCCCGAATTGCTTTACTTGTATCGCATGTCCAGGAATTTTGAGTTATATCCCTAGCTTTTTCAATATTCAATGTTGCCGGATTTGAACTAAAAGCTGCAAAAAATTGGGCTATCCCCGCTATTGAAAATACTACGGAATGAGGTACTTTTATCTTTACCGGATTCTTCCCCATTATGTTTGAAGTTACATTACCTATTTCTTCCCAAGTATAGAATTTTTCGGAACTTATAAAATATGTCTCATCTTTTGCTTTGTCATTTGTAGATGCAAGTAAAAAACCTTTAACTAAATCTGAAACATGTACCAAACTGACTTTCTTTCGGTCAAATCCAATGGATGTCATTAAACCTTTATTAAAGGTTTTAAAGAATATTAAAATTTCAGTGTCTCGCTCTCCATAAACTGCGGGAGCACGGCATATTGTAATTGGAATTTTATCCATATATGTCTGTGCTAGTTTTTCCTCAGCAAGCTTGCTTCTTCCGTAAGTGGTTATCGGGTTGCATCTGGTCTCTTCATCAACCGGCTTCCCGTTTAGCGATGGTCCCGTGGCTGTCTGGCTGCTTACAACCAAAAATCTCTTTATAGAATCTTTAAATTCTAAAGCAGATTCGAGTAAATTCTTTGTTGTATCAACATTTCCTTTAAAATAGCCCTCCGATTTCTTAGATTTTACTACACCCGCTACATGGAAAATATATTCCGCATCTTTAAAAGCTTTCCTTAATCCATCTTTATCAAATAACCCGGTATCGAAAATTTCAACATTTTTATTCTCCAGCCATCTGCGATTACTGGTTTTACGGATTATACATCTGACTTTATAATTATTTTCTAATAATAAATCAACAAGGTGACTGCCAACGAATCCATTGGCACCGGTAACTACAACAATTGAATTGTTCATAAATATTTGATTTTGAAACTATTAAACTTTATGTTTTGTCGGGACAATTTAGAAATAATTTACATATTATTAAAGATTAAAAATTCTTTATTCAAACATTAGGAGGAATTTTTGGATTTATTCAAAAAAGCTTATGAATTTACAAGGGCAGATGAAATAAAAAAAACTGGTATGTACCCGTATTTTAGAGCTATTGAAGAAAATGAAGGCCCGGTGGTACAAATCGAAGGCAGAAAAGTAATTATGGCTGGTTCTAATAATTATCTTGGCCTGACAGCTCATCCGAAAGTTAAAGAAGCTGCAATAAAAGCAGTTGAGAAATATGGTACGGGATGTTCCGGTTCCCGTTATTTGACAGGAACATTAGACCTTCATATCGAATTAGAAAACCGGTTAGCCAAATTCTTAAATCGTGAGGCTGTATTACTTTTTAGTACCGGTTACCTAACCGGACAGGGTATTATACCTACACTTGTTCAGCGCGGCGATTATGTTATTTCCGACAAGGATAATCATGCCTGTTTAATAGCAGGTAACTTGATGGCGAAAGGTGCTACTGCAGAGTTTGTCAGGTATAAACATAACGATATGGATGACCTTGAGAGAGTTATCAGTAAGCTTCCTGATAATGGCGGAAGATTAATCGTAAGCGATGGTGTATTTAGTACAGGCGGAGAAATAGTTGACCTTCCGAGATTAAATAAAATTGCTAAAACTTATGGTGCCAGAATTCTAATTGATGATGCACATGCAGTAGGTATTATTGGTAAAGGAGGAAGAGGCACAGCCAGTGAATTTGATTTAGACGGACAAATTGATATGACCATGGGAACTTTTAGCAAAACATTTGCATCCTTAGGCGGATTTGTTGCCGGTGAAGAAAGAATAATAAATTATATCAAACATAACTCACTTGCTTTAATATTTAGCGCCTCTCCTACTCCATCTTCTGTTGCTGCCACTCTTGCGGCTCTTGATATTCTTGAAGCTGAACCTGAGAGAGTTAGTAAAGTTGTTAGAAATGCTGCTAAAATGAGAGCAGGATTAAAAGATGCAGGATTTACAGTTTTAGATGGAAGAACTGCTATAGTTCCGGTTATTGTGGGCGATGATAATATCGCATTCAAAATGTGGAAAATGTTATTCGATGCCGGTGTCTTTGTCAATGTTTTCATTTCGCCCGGTGTTCCTCCCGGAAGACAGATGATGAGAACCAGCTATATGGCTACACATGAAGACGAACAACTAGATAAAATTTTAGAAATATTTACTGATACAGGGAAAAAATTAGGACTAATATAAAATGAGTTCTGTAACTATAAAAAAAGTAGAAAATAAGAGCGATTTGATGCGCTTCATTAAATTCCAGTGGAAGATCTATCAAAATGATCCTAACTGGGTTCCGCCTTTAATTATGGATAGAAAAAAAATTCTTAATAAAGAAGAGAATCCTTTTTTTAAACATTCAGAAGCAGAATATTTCCTGGCAGAAAAAAATGGAGAGCTGGTCGGCAGAATAGCTGCAATTAAAAATGACCTTCATAACCAGCATAATAATGATAAAGCCGGTTTTTTTGGATTTTTTGAATCAATCGACGACCAGGAAGTTGCTAATGCTCTTTTCGATAAAGCTAAAGATTGGTTAAAATCCAAGGGATTAAATAAGATGAGGGGTCCCGCAAATCCTTCGAGTAATGATGAATATGCGATGCTCATAGAAGGATTTGACTCTCCCCCTTTAATCCTGATGACCTATAATCCTAAATATTATCTTGACTTATGTAATAATTACGGATTCCGAAAGGCCAAAGATTTATATGCTTATAAACTTACGACTGATAAAACATTATCTTCCGATAAGGTCCGCCGGGTTGCAGAAATAGCCAAAAAAAGATATGGTCTAAAAATTTCTCAACTGAATATGAAAAACTTTAATAATGAAGTCGAAAAGGTTAAATATGTTTATAATAAAGCTTGGGAGCCGAATTGGGGTTTTGTACCTATGACGGAAGATGAATTAAATGCTATGGCTAAAGATTTAAAACCGCTTGTTGAACCTTCTCTCGTTCTTTTTGGAGAAATAAATAACAAGCTAGTCGGTTTTGCACTGGTAATGCCTGATTACAATGAAATATTTAAAACTATGGACGGAAAATTATTTCCTTTCGGTATAATTAAACTCCTAACGCAAAAGAAAAAAATCAAGAAATGTAGAATAATTACTTTGGGAATTATTCCCGAATACCAAAAGAAGGGGCTGGATGCAGCGTTCTACTGGGAGATTGTTAATCGTGCAGCCGATTTGGGTATTAACTTCGGCGAAGCAAGCTGGGTGCTTGAAGATAACGATATGATGACACGCGGACTTGATGCTTTAAATGGAGAGGTTTATAAAAAGTATAGAATGTATGAAATTGATATTTAGTTTTTAATAAGACGTAAGCTGCTCTTCATATTTTGCTGCATGCGCCGGGTCAATTTTTTTCAGCGCGGTAAATATTTCCTGTTTATCCGGGTATGTCTTTAATCTATCAATTATTTCCCCTGCCTTGGCATCAAAAAATACTTTCGTTAATGTAGTATTCAAATCCATTTTAGTTCTCAGATTTTCAAGCACTTTAACCAGCTTAACTATGTCTTCCTGACCGGCTTTCGGATTCATGGAATAAATATCAATGCCGTAATAATAATCATATATAGATTCCCTAAATGATCTGAATTTATCGTTCAAAAGATCATCCATCAATCCTCTCCGACTATATGAATTACCTGTTTTGGTCCATCCATTTGAAAAGCTGCTTGTTGTCCCTAAATTTATTATATCAGATGCCCTTGAAAAATAAGGAGTACCTCCGAGTTTATCCCACGTATCCATATCGAAACCGATAATAACATTAGCGTAGAAATCCAGAAAACCTGTTATTGGATCAAATACAGATTGATTTTGATACAATGCCTGTCCCTGATCATAACTGAATGACCATGAATTATCATTGATGCTTAAAACTAAAGAATTATCCTTGGATTTATATATAGGTCTTAAACTTGTTATAACTACCTGAGCGCTATAATTTACATCATTTGATGCACTCAAGACAAAAATAGACATTGAACAATTTATTTTACCCCCTTCCCAGCTGTCGGTAAAATGAGTTTTGTTCATATAATCTTCAATGACCTGACCGAAATTTTGTAGTTTATCTCTTGCTGAAATCGAAATACTTTCCGTATTGAGAGTTACTTTGCAATTAAGTTCCTGAGGGAATGTTAAGGAAGAAAAACAAATAAGAAATAAGATTAGAGATTTCATTTTTTTTTAATTATTTCCAATTTTTTGGTTGATTTAATATATGAAATTCAATATAATCAAACAATAAATAAAATTATTTATGTAGGTTTGAAACTTTTTCTAGTTGTAGTTTTTCTGATTAGTTACAAACCGGTTTCTAAAGCGCAAATAATCGCAGGGGCAAAGCAGGTTTCTATTTCAAATTCAGGGGCCGCAATTTCCAACGATGTTTTCGCTTTATTTAATAACCCGGCCGGTTTAGCTCAAATGAATTGGAGAGAAATAGGAGTCTTTTATTCCCCTTCTCCATTTGGATTTAATGAGCTGGCTAATGCTTTTATATCTTATAATGAACCCTTTTCATTTGGTTCAATATCTCTCGGTGGAATGACTTACGGGTTCGAACTTTATAAAGAAAATAAAATTCTCTTTGGATATTCACATAACTTTTCAAATAGATTCTTTTTGGGAGCTGCCCTCAATTATCATTCTGTTTCTATTAAAAGGTATGGTAGTAAGTCTGTATTTTATCTAAATATCGGGGCTCTAGTTTATATTATAAGTGAATTACGATGGGGATTTTATATTAACAATATTAATAGGAGCTCTTTTACGAAAGAAGAAGATCAAATTCCGACAACATATAATACCGGCTTTGGGTATAATTTAATACCTGAACTTGCTTTAACTTTTGCATTAGAAAAAGATGTAAGATATCCTGCCTCTTTAAAATTGGGAATAGATTATTATATAATCGAGAACATCTCTTTACGTTTTGGATTTTCTAACGAACCTTCTGCTTATTCAGCGGGTATCGGGATAAATTATTCTTTTATCAGCCTTGACTATGCAGTTTATAATCATCCGGATTTGGGTTTAACGCATCAGGCAGGATTAATATTCAGCTTTGAGATAATCGGGAATAGATACGAAAAGATAAGAAAAAATCTCAACCGGGAATAATTTTCGCTTACTAATTGTGGTTATTTTTATTTTTTTAATACTATCCTTTTGTAATATCTATGCTCAGATAGAAGGGGATTCAACTTATTTTGAAACTGATGAAACGATCCTGGATTTACTCCAGGAACCTTCTGAAGAATCGGACAATTCGGATTTATATAATCTTATTGAAGAGCTCATTGAAAATCCGCTGAATATAAATGAAGCAAATCAGGAGGAATTACAAAGGATTCCATATATTGATTTTCAAACAGCCAATCTTATAGTTAATTATCGGAAAAAATATGGACATTTCTTTTCAATAAATGAATTGAACTCGGTTAAAGGGATTTCAGTTGAGACTGTAAGAAAAATTTCTCCTTTTTTAACAACCGGAAAGGATATTTCTAATGAGAAAAAGCTGCAAAGTTCCTTTTCAGATAATTCCTCATTTAATTTAAGAAGTAAATTTCAAGAGGACATTCAGGAAAGAAAAGGCTTTTTTGAAAATAAATTCAAGGGCTCTAAATATAAGATATATAATAGAGTTATAACAAACTATAAAAATTTTGAATTAGGGTTTTTAACCGACAAAGATGCCGGAGAAAATTCGCTCACTGATTTTTCTTCCTATTTCCTTTCAATAAAAAAGGCAGGGCTCGTAAAAAATCTAATATTAGGCGACTATTTAGTAAATTGGGGACAGGGTTTAGTTTTATGGAGCCCTTACGGCTTTTCGAAGGGAGCAGATGCAGTTTATTCTGCCCAAAAAAAATCTCAAGTTATTAAAAGATATACAAGTTCGGCAGAAAACAATTTCATGAGGGGGCTTGCAGCTAACCTTGCGTTTAAGAATTTTTCTATCACGGCTTTTTACTCTAAAAATAAATTAGACGCTAATATCGATTCTATTTCCTACGGAATCCTATCAATCCCGATAGATGGGTTACATAGGACAGAAAATGAAATAAATAAAAGAAGAACAACTGCAGAAACAGTATATGGTACTGCGCTTGATTTTACCAATGATTTTGTTCATACCGGTATTCTTTATTATCAATCTATTTTTAACAATCCATTTATAGCTAAATCGGTGCTTGATGTAAGCGGTGATACTTTTCACTATACTTCTATCTTCTATAATCTCTATTTTACAAAATTAAATTTCTTCGGAGAAACAGCTTATGACGGAAAATCATTATCTACGATAAATGGTATTGAACTTCCAATAAATAAGGACTTTACATTTGTCACTTCCATAAGAAGTTATCCCAAAAATTTTAATTCAATTCATGGATTTTCATTTGGTGAAGCAGGAAAAAACGAATTTGGAATTTATAACGGGCTTAGATGGAAATCACCGGCAGGTACTATAAATCTTTATTATGACCAGTTTAAATTTCCTTATTCATCATCCGGTATCTCTTTGCCCCGTACCGGTAATGAGATTTTAATTGATTATAAAAATAAACCGGTTAAAAATCTGGAAACAAATCTGAGGTTTAAATATGAAAATAAAGAAGTCACTTTAGGTGAAAATAATGTTTCCCAAATAGTAAATAAGATCAGAAATATTTCACGAATTGAAATTATCTACAGGGTAAATCATCAATTAAAATTAAAAGGGAGATTTGAATATAATTTTATTAATATAAATGATAATATTTTTGAGAATGGATTCTTAACCTTCCAGGACATGCTGTATCATTTATCTTCGGGTGCTGATTTTTATTCCAGAATAATTTTCTTCAGTACTGTTTCCTTTAATTCGGCTTTTTATGAATATGAAAATGATGTAGCGGGAACTTTCTTAAATCATGTTTTGTTTGGTCAGGGAATTAGATGGTATATAATGTTAAAATTAAGACTATTTGAAAATTTTATAATTTCCGGTAAGTATTCTGAGACTTATAAACCAAAAGAAAAATCTATTGGGTCTGGCTTATCTGAAATAAAGGGGAATTTAGATAACCGGTTTAGTTTACAACTAGATATAACTTATTAATAGGAGTTAGGCATATGTAAAGATGACATCTTTAAAAAGTTAAAATATTTTTAATTTTTTATTAAAATGTAAATTTATGTAAAACCTTATTCATGAAAGATAAAGATGTCATCTTTCAAATAGCGGTTATTGTATAAATTCTCTTATTAACTATACTCAGGGATGTTTATTTAAAAATATCATTCCAGTATTTCATTTGCAGTAAAATCATCAATCTCGGAAATGGAAACATCTTCTTTTTTCTTTTCCCCTTTTATAAAATACATATCAATTTCACCCTTCCCTTTTGCATTTAATTTACCCCTGTATTCGCAATCGAAATTCTCTTTAACCAGATCATAGGTGTATCCGGATATATTAATTTCATCCGGTTCGCAGCAGCTGCTCATTCTGCTAGCTATATTAACAGCATCTCCCCATATATCATAAGTAAATTTATTATTACCGACAACACCTGCTATAACCTGACCTGAATTAATTCCGGCTCTAAATTTCCATTTATGACTGGATACTTTATTCCTTTCCTGAACATAATCCCGCATTTCAAGAGCAGCATTTATAACACGTGCTGCATGATCGGGAAATTCATTCGGAAGGCTGCTAATCATATAACTGTCCCCGATTGTCTTTAGTTTCTCAAGTTTATATTTCGCGATGATATCATCAAATTCATAAAATATTTCATTTAATTCATTTAAAATTTCTTCAGGGCTTAAGTCTACTGTTTGGTTGGCAAAGTTGTAAAAGTCTGTGAATAGGATTGAAGTATTCTCATAATTGCGGGGATTTATTCTACCGCTTTTTTTCCATTCACTTATAATGGGAGCGGGCAGGATATTATGAAGTAATTCATCCGTTTTGATTTTTTCTTCTTCAAGTTCTTTAGTCTTTTGTCTGAGCTTGCTTTCAACATCATGTTTGTAAAAAGCCATCTCCAACGTAGAATTAAGGCTCTTCTCTTCAAAGGGCTTCAGAAGGTAACCGTACGGTTCGGTTATCATTGCTTTATGCAGAATTTCTTCGTCAGTCAATGCGGTAAGATAAACAACAGGCAGGTTATATTTATCCTTTATAATTTGAGCTGTTTCTATCCCATTAATTTCTCCGGCTAAAAGAATATCCATCAATATAAGGTCCGGCTTTGTCGAAGGCAGCTGCATCAGTAGTTCTTCTCCTGAATTGGCAACAAAACTAATATTGTAACCGAGTTTTTTAAGGGTTCTTTTTAGATCGATGGCAATTATATTTTCATCCTCTACAATTACTATATTTCTTTTCATTTCCATTATTTAACTATTTCCCTTCTCCTCTTGATTCCTGTTTTTTTATTAAATAGCAGTTACTTACTATAAAATAGAATTATAGCTAAATATTATATAAATTTCAAAATTAAATCGAATTATAATATAAATTTTCTTCTGTTCAAATCCATTTTTCTATAATTTTGCAAGATACACCCTCTACCCAGTAGAGAAAAAGCTGCTATTTTTGAAAATCTTATACAGCAATATGTTCATTCTTCAACTCAAACAACCTCTAACTAAAGTGCCAAAATTTATATTACAATTTCAAAGATTTTCTAACAAAAAATGATTTTTATTCGTACCTATGCGAAAAAAGCATCTTCTCGGATCTAGATGCAATTTATTTAATTAAATAAAATATTTTCTTTCCTTTTTATATTTATTTAAATAAATTATCATCATTATATTCTGTAAACTGATTTTCTTTCAGATATTTATTCCAGAGCGATAGTTTTTATAATATTTTTCAATCCAAGATATTTTTCATGAATTCAAATTTTGTTTTTTTAGATAAAATTCAGAGTGATAAGTTCATTGCTGAGAAATTATGGGAGAGTGAAGAAAGCTTACGGGTTCTAATGAATTCTAATCCTGAAGCTGTTTTCATTCTGGATACTAAAGGTAATTTTATCGCAGCAAATGAAAAAACAGCCCTAAGATTCGGTAAATCTATACAGGAACTCATCGGCTCCAATGTCTTCACTTATCTCACTCCTGAAATAGCTAGGGAAAGAAAGCTTAAAGTGAATGAAGTAATAAAAACGGGTAAGCCGCTTAGATTTGATGATTCGAGAAATAACCGCTATTTCGATAATTATCTCCACCCCGTTTTCGATTCCAACGGTACAGTTATTCGAATTGCTGTCTGGGTTATTGATTTTACCGAAAGGAAGCAGGTTATTGATGCTCTTAAAGCAAGTGAAGAAAAATTCAGAGAGCTTGCTGAAAATATTCAGGATATTTTCTGGATTAGAACAGGGAATGAAGTTATTTATGTCAGTCCGGCTTATGAAATTATTTGCGGCAAAAGCTGTGATTCTCTCTATAAAGATCCTAATTCATTTTTATACGCAGTACATCCCGAAGACTTCCAGCGGGTTCTAAATAGCTTTAGCTCTGAACAGTATTTGAACGACGGTTTATTCAATGAAGAGTTCAGAATTATTCGCCCGGATGGAAATATTAAATGGATATGGGCTAAGACATTCCCTATTAAAACTAACGGAAAATTAACACGCACTGTCGGCATCGCCGAAGACATTACTTTAATCAAAGAGTATGAAGAAAAAATTCATAATGCTTTTATTAAAGAAAAAGAACTTAATGACTTGAAGTCAAGGTTTATATCGATGGTTTCGCATGAATTTAGAACCCCGCTGGGTCTAATCCTTTCTTCTTCCGAATTACTCCAAAATTTCGGATATAAATGGAATAAAGAGAAAAGAGATGAGCTGTTTGAAAAAATAAAGAGTGCTGTTGAAAATTTAACCGGACTTATAAAAGACGTTATTGCTTTGAATGAAGAAGAATCGGGTTTAATAAAAATTATGCCCGAAAATATTGATCTTGCTGCTTTCCTTCAGGAGCTTATCAATGAAATTAAATTTACTTTTAAGGAGACGCCAAGTATTCATTTTCAACGTCCGAAAAAGATGGTAAATATATTTGCAGACAAAAAACTTTTAAGACAGATATTTGTAAATCTGATTACCAATGCAGTGAAATATACTCACAAAAAGAAAAATATCTTTATAATTATAAGTAAAAATAAACAGTCTTTTAAAATCATCATAAAAGATGAAGGAATGGGTATCCCTGAAGACGATTTGAAAAATATATTTGAACCGTTTATAAGGGCAAAAAATGCATCGGAAATAAAAGGAAGCGGTCTTGGACTTTCAATTGTTAAACGAGCCGTCACTCTTCAGAATGGAGAGATGAGTGTCAGCAGCAGTTTAAATGAAGGTTCGGTATTCACTGTAATTCTTCCTGTAAAGCAAATAATATAATTTTTTGTAAAATAATTATGGAAAACATTTTAATAATAGAAGATGATAAGGCTTATATAGAAAATATTAGAATACTTCTTGAGGAAGAAGGATATATAGTAGCTGCAGCCGAAAACGGATTTGACGGAATTGACAAGGCAAAAAATGAAAATATAGATCTTATTATCTGTGATATTATGCTTCCGGATATTGACGGCTATACTGTACTCAAAGAATTAAGAAAAAGAGAAAAAACAAAACTCATCCCTTTCATATTCTTAACCGCAAAAGCCGCTATGAGTGATCTTCGCTCGGGAATGAATCTTGGTGCCGATGATTATCTTACAAAACCTTTTCGTTCTGAGGACCTTCTTAATGCAATAACTATCAGACTGGCAAAATCAAAGCTCATCTCTAATATGAAGAAGCAGCCAGAGGATTTAATTTTAGATAATAAGATGAAACTTGGTCCTGATGACTATTTATTTTTACCTACAAAAAACAATTATGAAGTAATTCCTGTCAGCAGTGTAGTTTATATTGAGTCGGATGGTGTTTATTCAAATGTCTTCAGCCTTGACGGGAAGAAAGTCCTGGTAAGAAAATTATTAAAAGAATGGGAAGAGACTCTTCCTCCATCTATATTTATTCGAATACATAAATCCTTCCTGGTTAATATAAAACAGATCAAAAAAGTGGAGAAATGGTTCAATGGTACTTTGAAATTAAATCTTCACTACTATAACAATTCACTTATCGTAAGCCGCAGATACGCCGCAAAATTGAAAAAAAATATTTAATTTCTATTCCTTCTGTATGTAATAAAAGTTTGAGGCTAAATAAAACCGGTTATCCAGCTCTACGTACTTACTTGCTCTTGCTCTTACACTTACTCTTGAACTTACACATCTCAACCTCTCATTACACCTATTAACCGGAAATTACATTCTTATTCATTTTTCCTATTCAATAGAGCATTTTTGACATGTAAAAAATATTCTCTTACTAACTCGATAATGATGAAAAAAATTCTAATTCTTGAAAATGGAAAAACAATACGTAATATGGTTAATCACTTATTTAATGATGGAAATTGCGAAATATTTTTTTCCGAAAGCCATATGGAAATGGCTGATTTTGATAAGCCGTTTTATGATTTAATCATTGCAGATTTAACATCGATAAAAAACGAAAAAGTTGAATTATTAATGCAATTAAAAAACGATATGGTCTTATCAATGCTTCCTTTTATCTTGATAACATCAAAAAACGGCAGCGAAATAAGCGGACAGTATTCTTTAACTAATTATTTTTTAACCAAACCAATTAAAAAAGATGACTTATCTGCTTTAATTAACGAATTATTAAATCATACAAATAACAATAGTCCGTGGTAACATTTGATGGTTTTGAAAATAATAAATTAACATGAAATCAATATCTCGAAAATATATGTGCAATTGCGGAACTCTTCTTTTATTAGAAAGAGAATGCTATGAAATTTAATCTAAAGGTTTACAGTTTTTAGTGTTCATTTTAAATAATCTAATTATAAAATAATAGGAGGTTCTATGAAATCAGCGTTAATAAAATGTGTATTTCTCATTTCTTTAGTTCTTTTATTCGCTTCTTTTATAAATGCCGAAGACTGGTCGAAAGTACGAAAAGCTATAGAGGAAATGAATAATAGAATGGAGAAAGCTATGGTGTCTGATGATGCTAATACAATTTCTTCATTTTATGCGTCAGATATTATATCACTCCCGGATTATAAACCGGCCCTCAGGGGTATAGACAATGTAATGGCAGATTATAAGAAAGATCTTTCAGATGGATTTAAATACTACTCTGCCGACTTTAAAACACATGATCTTTATGGAAGTGGTGACCTGGCAGTTGAAGTTGGTGACTGGATGGTATCTTTTAAATTACCCGGTGGAAAAGAAAAAATGAATGACCAGGGAAAATATGTGGTAGTCTGGCAAAAGCAGTCAGACAGTTCATGGAAAATTAAAACAGAAGCATGGAATACCGACTCATTCCCTATCAGAGAAAGCCCGGATCAGAAAGAAGTATCAAAATAAAAAGTATTATTGAATTTATTTATAGCAATAGGAGGTTTTATGCCATACATGTTAGTTATACACAAATCAGAAGATTTTAATAAATGGAAACCTGTTTATGATGAACATGAAAAAGTAAGAAAAAACAGCGGTTCCAAAGGTGCTGTATTATTTAGGAACCAGGATAATCCTAATGAAACTGTCGTATTGATTGAGTGGGATATCATAGAGCATGCTAAAAATTTTGCATCTTCTCCGGATTTAAAAGAAACAATGCAACGTGCCGGGGTTATTGATATTCCTAAAATATATTTCCTGGATGAAGTTCAGAAATCAAAGGCATAGATAATAATTAATATAAAAAAATATGAGGTTCAAAATGAATGATAAAGAATATGTTATTTCAAGATATGAATTTGAAGCTCCCCTTTTTGATAAAGTATTAAAAGGTGTGCCTGAAAATAATTTAGATTACCGTCCCCATTCTATGTCCCGATCAGGGGGTGAACTTGTTGCACATCTGCTTGGTCATGTTATAGATCTGCACGAATTGCTTGATTCTGGGATTATTCACCATAGAGTACATGAACCGTATTCAACTTTATCTGAAGCGCAGAATAGATATCAGGTCGAATATTTGAAACTTATTAAAAGACTAAAAAATCTTAATGATTCCGACTGGAATAATAGGTATGCAAAAATGTACCTTGGTGATCATGTAATAATGGAAGGAAAATTTAAGGATTTCATTTCAATATTTCTTTTTGATTCAATTCATCATAGAGGACAATTATGCAGTTATATCAGATTGATGGGAGGTAAAATACCGGGCACCTATGGTCCGTCTGCCGATGAATTGGAAGAAATGAAAAAGAATGAGTTTGTAACAAATTAATTCAGTTTAAAAAACTTTATTTAATAATCATTTTTTAACAAAAAGGATATTTAATATGAATACCCCGGAGAGTAATAAATCTGCAGTAGAGAAGTTTTTCTCTACATTAAATAAAAGTGAACATATAGCTCTGTCAGACAGCTATTTTCATAAAGATCATAAATTTCATTTTCCTCTTTTCCAAGAGCCTCTGAATGTTGAAGGGCATAAAAAGATGGATGAAGAATTTATCAAGGGATTCCCTGATACACAAATTATTGTCGATGATTTATTTGCTGCAGACAGTAAAGTTGTTTTAAGAGGAAAATTTGCAGGAACTCACAAAGGTGAATTTAATAAAATTCCTCCTACTGGCAACAAAGTTAATCTGCCGTTTATTTCAATAGTAAAATTTCAAGATGGAAAAAACATAGAAGAATGGGTTGAGATGGATACTACAACTCTGATGAAGCAGCTTGGTCTGATACCGGAACAATCCTAAGTTTGTTGAGGATATGAGTGCAAAAAGGTGAGTTAAAAAATTAAATAATAAGATTTAACAAAATATGATGGAGAAGGTCATGAAAAAATTACTTTTGTTTTTTGGACTTTTGGTCGGTATTATTTTAATAGTTATCTCTTTAATACCGAACGATTCAGGAGCCTCTAGTCATAGAGAAGCTCCACTTATTAGCAACGATCCCCTCGCAGACAATACTGATTTGTATGCATTCAGATCCCCCAATAATCCGGCTACGGTTACAATCGTTGCTGATTATATACCATTAGAACTTCCTGAAGGCGGACCAAATTATAATACTTTCGGTGAAGATATTCATTATGAGATACATATAAAAAACCAGACCTCAAGCGCCGCTCTGGGAGAAGCACAGGATGATATAACCTATAGATTTACTTTCTCTCAAACAAATGAAGATCCAACCACATTTTTTAATATTCGTTTAGGAAAACAGAATCTTAAAACTACGTATATGGCTGAAAAAAGTACCGACGGAGGTTACTCATGGTCTACAATAGTAAATAACGGTATAGTCCCTCCAAACAATATTGGTCCGCGTTCCATAGAAGGCGGTGCAGGTTTAAGCAGCGACTATAATACCCTTGTGCAGAATGCAATTGTTACTGCATCTTCTGGTGAGAAAATATTCTGCGGACCCCGTGATGATCCATTCTTTGTTGATCTCGGCGGAATATTCGATCTGGGCCAAACAAGGAGTGCATATGGTTCCGATCCTAAAGATCCGGCTAATGCAAGAGATGCAGTTGCAGGTTTTAATACTCACGCAATTGCTCTTCAAATACCCATCTCCTCTTTGCAGAAAGATGGTAAGTCACCAGACCAGGCTGAAAATATTTTAGATGGTAGTTTTGTTATAGGTGTTTGGGCTTCAGCGAGCCGCCAGCAGATTACTACTCTTTCTGCCAGCGGTGCAAAACCTGAACATTCCGGTCCATGGGTTCAGGTTTCACGGCTTGGAATGCCTTTAACTAATGAAGCCGTTATTCCAATTGGAGAAAAAGATCATTGGAATGCCGTGACTCCATATAGCGCTGATGAGCAAAGCTTCATTGATTACTTTGCAAATCCTGAACTGGCACTTTACATGGATGATAGTCAGTTCGGGGGTGCAGTCCCTGCACTTACAGCATTAAGGATTCAATCTCAGTCGTACCCTGCAATTGGCACTATTCCTACTTATTCGGCTCCTGGATTTGATTTTAGAAACGGAAAAGACGGAGCTTTTGCAGTAACTCATTTGAATCCTGTTCCGGATCTTTCTGGAACAGCATTTGCGGTTAACTTAAATGGAGGTCTCGTTGGAGAAGGCAAGCCAAGGTTAGTTGATATATATCCAATCTTTTATTTTGGTGTTCCTAATTTAATTCCATATCAATTGGCTACCGGAAAGACAGGCGGACCTTTAAGTGCAGGTAAACCTTTTATTAATAATTTCCTTCCTATTACAAATGATAACGGGAAATTTTACGGCGGCGATATGCTCAGATTGAATATGGCTGTACCCGTTACTGATAGAAATTCTGATGAATTTAAAATGAATGCTTATATGGGATTAGTTAGAGCCGCAGCAATCGGTTTGACCGCTGCTCCTTACAACACTTCCGATACGATGGAATTTATTCCTCATATGGACGGTTTTCCAAATGGCAGAAGATTAGAGGATGATGTCACTTCAATTGAACTTCAGGCTGTTGGCGGTTTAGTTCTAGCTGCTGTCGGTCTTCCTTTTAACGATGCAGATGCAGCCGATTATTCCGACTTAGCTTCTTCTAATCTGGTAGCTGAATTAACTTATAATGCAGGTCCCACACATAATGACGTAGCTTTATTAAATACATTCCCTTACCTCGCAAATCCTCATAGAGGATATGATTATGTAAAACAATTGACTACATCCGGACCAGGTAATAATCCTACAGCAATTAAAGATCCGCTTGGATTAAGTGTTCCGAAAGGATTTATTTTAAACCAAAATTACCCTAATCCTTTTAACCCCTCTACTACGATAAGTTACCACGTTTCGAAAGCAGATAAAGTTACGTTAAAAGTATTTGATGCTCTCGGTAAAGAAGTAACCACTCTTGTTAATAAAGAGCAAGCTCCGGGAATTTATAAAGTTAGCTGGAATGCTGGCAATCTTGCCAGCGGTGCATATTTCTACCGGCTTGAGATAGGTTCGGATATTATTACTAAAAAAGCATTGCTTCTTAAATAATGCGTAAAGCTGATGCTGGACTTGAGAGATGACATCTTTAAATTTCAAAATATGATTTATATGAACTTATAATTTCATAAAAAATTAAAAATAATTTTTCTTAATAAAGATGTCATCTCTATTCTTTGCAGACTAGCTAATTAATCCTTTTGAAATGTAAAAATAACGGAGTGATTAAATGAAAAGAAAGAATATCTTAACTGCTGCCGGACTTTTAATATTAATGCTTGGTGCTATTATATATTTTGTTTCCATCAAATCATCGGATTATAATATTCCTGATCTTAGTCCTCGCGGCGGAAATTCAAATTCTTCTTCCGAATTTATCAATGCACAGCACGCAGTGGATTTTTATAGGGAACAGATCAGAAAACATCCGGATGCTGCAAAAAACTATATTGAACTTGCCCAGATCTTTATCCAGGAAGCTCGAATTACCGGGAAGCATCATGAATATATTCCTAAAGCACAGAAGTTGATTGATATTGCCCTGGAAAAAGAACCTGCTAATTTGATTGCCAATGTTACAAAAACATCACTATTAATGACACTTCACCAATTTAATAAAGCAAAAAATCTAATTGATAAAATAACTTCAAATAATCCTTTTAACGCTAATGCTTACGGCGTGCTTGTAGATGCTGATGTTGAACTAGGCTTTTATGATAAAGCCGTTAAAGCATGTGATAAAATGTTAAGCATTCGTCCCGATTTAAATTCATATTCGAGAGCTTCATATTTAAGGGAGCTTTATGGTGAGCAGAATGATGCGATTGATGCTATGAAACTTGCTGCAAATGCAGGAGTAACCGGACAGGAAAACAGAGCATGGGCTTTATATAATCTCGGGAATTTATTCCTAAATCAAGGGAAACTTGATACTGCGGCTTTTATTTTTAACGGTATTCTTCAAGAACGTCCGGGTTATGCTTTTGCCTTATCCGGTCTTTCAGAT
The DNA here is from genome assembly GCA_963740945.1 of uncultured Bacteroidota bacterium. GTDB lineage: Bacteria > Bacteroidota > Ignavibacteria > Ignavibacteriales > Ignavibacteriaceae > CAVQBP01. The sequence continues at coordinate 95,726 of CAVUGE010000030.1, forward strand.
ATCTATGCTGCTAAAAATAATTTCAATAAAGCAATCGAAAATTTAGTGCAGGCTTCTCAAAATGCTCCCCAGCATATTTTCATTGAAAAACTTGCTGATATCTATAAGGTGATGGGACAAAAAGAAAGTGAAGAAGAAATAAATCGGAAAGTTCTTGATGCTTTCAGCCAGCATGAAAAAGACGGGTATGATATTGACCTTGAGTATGCAAAATTTTGTTCAAACCATGATATGAATCTGAATAGAGCTTTGGAATGTGCTGAAAATGAATATCATAGAAGACCCGGTAATGTAGATGCTCTTGATGCATATGCCTGGACTCTATATAAAAACGGCAGAAGCGGAGATGCAGTTCAGTTTATTGAGAAGGCCATAAGATTAAATACCGCTCGTTCAATACTCTATTATCATGCCGGCATGATTTATTATGCTGTAAATAAAAATAAAGCTGCTGTTTATTTTTTGAAAAAAGCTTTCAGTCAAAATCCTTATATAAATATATTATATGCAGATAGCGCAAGAAAAACACTTAATTCCTTAAATAATTTAGCAGCTAAATAAAATTATTAATTCTTTTATACCTTGAATTACTTATTAAAATATACATTATCTTTTTTCCTGCTTACCATAAATATTAATCTGACTGCTATGCATGCAATCCATATTAGTTATGGTGAAGCAACTCTTAAGGGTAATGAATTTTTTGGAAAGTTAACCTTTTATTATGATGATTTTATGCTGGCATTAAAAAACTGGAAGGGTGAGAATATTAAAAATTATTCTGCTAAGCAATATACGGAGCTAAAAAACAATTATCTCAAACAACATTTAATTGCTCTTGTCAACAATAATCAGAGACTTGATTTGGTTATTACCGGTAATAGCGGTAATGACAAATCAATTTGGTTTGAATTCAAATTTACTTCGGCAGAAAAGATAAATATTGTCAACCTAAAGTATGATGTCTTGATGAATGAATATGGTGATCAATTAAATCTTTTGAATGTAGCTTCACCATCGGGAGATCATAGTCTAATTTTTAGTCAGTCTAAAAACGAATTAATAATAATAAACTGAAAGCATCATTATGGAAAATTTTATTCTCTTTCTCCAGATAGGCTTTAGGCATATTCTCCAGGGATATGACCACTTGCTTTTTCTTTTAGGGTTAATAATCGTTACTAAAGATTTAAGATCTTTGATTAGCATTGCCTCTGCATTTACTATCACACATTCTACTACTTTAATTCTAAGTGCTCTTGGGATATTATCAATTAATCCTACAATTACAGAAACTTTAATCGCAGCTTCAATCGCTTATGTAGGTATCGAAAATTTAATCCGGAAGGATCAAAAATACAGATGGATAGTAGCCGGTTCTTTCGGATTTATTCACGGGGCAGGATTCTCAGGTCATTTAACAGAATTGTTGAAAAGTATGCTGGGAATGGGTAATATCTGGGCACCTCTTCTTGGTTTTAACCTTGGAATTGAATTTGGTCAGGTAACAGTAATCATTTTAGTCTATCCCCTCTTCTGGTATATAAGAAAATTGGAACAGCAAAAACTGGTCATAAATACTTTTTCTCTTTTAATCGCGGCAATGGGTATTATTTTGCTCGCTTTAAGAATTTCTGGTAATGAAATTTTATAAATATTCTATAAACAACATAGGTATCATGAAAATGGATAGTAATGGTTTTAAAACAGGAAATATATTTATTACAGGAGGCAGCGGTTATATAGGGAGAGCTGTAATCCCTTCTCTGCTGAACAAAAACTATTCTGTTACCTGTTTGGTGAGAAAGGAATCTGTAAATAAATTACCCGCAGAAAGTATTCCTGTAATAGGGAATGCTCTTGACAGTAATTCTTATAAAGATAATATTTTTCCATCGGATACTTTTATTCATCTTATAGGTGTTCCTCATCCTTCACCCTCAAAAGCGGAACAATTCAGAAAAATTGATCTGGTATCCTTAAAACAATCGGTTGAAGCTTCTGTTGAATCAGGTATAAAACATTTTATCTACATAAGCGTTGCTCATCCGGCTCCTTTAATGAAAGAATATATTCAAGTAAGAAAAGAATGTGAAAATATTATTTCTAATAGCAGACTAAATGCTACAATCATCAGGCCCTGGTATGTATTAGGTCCCGGACACCGGTGGGCTTACCTGCTTATTCCCGTTTACAAACTATTTGAAAAAATTCCTTCTTCATCAGGTTCTGCGCAACGATTAGGACTTGTAACTCTTAATCAAATTGTACAAACTATTATTTATTCTATTGAAAATCCGGTTCTTAACGGCAAAAGAATAATTGAAGTCCCGGAAATTAAAAGTTATTCAGAATACAGAGCAAAATCTATTGCTATTTAAAATAGGTACAGAAAACGATTACTTTTAATGGTGAGATGTGTTGTTATATTGCTTTATTGTTGTTGCGCTGATGCCATTCTATTTTTAGGAGTTAGAAAGGGAGTTGGGAATTAGTTGCTTCAGATAATATAGTTCCATGAATGTTGTTCTGAACTACGGAATGATTTTCTAGTCTAATGCATAATTTTATAAAACATCGACCATGGAAAATATCCTATTATTAAATTATTAATATTGCAAGAGATGCAGTATCTTTTTATTTTGCATAAGAAACAATATTTATTTCTTATTGTTGTTAAATCAACTATTTCTCTTTACTCAAAAATAAATATCTGGTTAAATTGAGAGTACAAAAAACAGGTGGAATATTTCTCATCCTTTTATTTATTCTTTCTTTAAATATTTCTGCTCAAATAAATGATGTGATTATCACAGGGTTTGTCAGAGACTCGGTAAGTGGTGAAACCTTAATTGGTACAAATATTTTATTGTATAAAGATAGTATTACTGCCAATGAACCTCCGTTTCGAGGGGTTGCAACGAACAATTATGGATTCTATGCAATCCCAAAATTGTCTAAAGGAATATACTTTTTAATTGCAAGAAATATTGGATATAAAATTTCCGTTCAGGAAATTAATATAACAATAACTAAAGGCAGACTGCAGAACGATGTTAATATGATTCCCGAAAATATCAAGCTTCAGGAAGTAGTTGTTGAAGGAAGGAAGAAACAGGATATTAATGCCAGCTCTATTGAATTGAATCCTGATATATTAAAACAATTACCTTCAATAAGCGGTGAAGTTGATTCTTTTAAAATTCTGCAGACACTTCCCGGAGTTAAAATCGGTTCCGAAATTTCCAATGGTCTTTATGTTAGAGGAGGATCTCCGGACCAGAATTTAACTTTGCTCGATGGTGTAATCGTCTATAATCCTACTCATCTCGGGAATTTTTCAAGCACTTTTAATTCGGATGCTATTCAAAGTATTAGTTTAATAAAAGGAGCTTTTCCTGCAGAATACGGGGCAAGACTCTCCAGCGTCCTCGATATTAAATTACGTTCCGGAACTAAAGAAAGAGATAAAGGAAAAATCGGGCTCGGGTTAATTAATTCTCATTTCTCACTTGAAGGACCGCTTGGTTCAAAAGCTACTTACTTGATCTCAGGCAGAAAAATGTACTATGATCTTATACAAAAACAATTTTTAAAATCTACTATTATTCCTCGTTATAACTTTTATGATCTGAATAGTAAGTTTACTGTAACAAATTCAGAATCAAACATATTTACACTGGAAGGCTTATTAAGCAATGATAATCTTTTTAATCCTTCAAATAGCAACGGAATAGACTATAATATACAGTGGAAGAATGCCATGGCTAATTTCACATGGCTGTATGTAAACTCAAAATCTCTTTTCATTACGACATCACTCAGTTATATTGATTACGAGTTTGAATCTGATTTACAGGATCATACTCTCGGTGCATCAACTAATAATTATTATGCGCTTTCAAAGTTAAGAGATTTATATGTGAAAACTAATGCTGAAATATATTGGTCAAAAAACAATACATTTAAGACAGGCTATGAAATAGCTAATCACAACTATTACTTAATCTATAGTGACTTTTATGATCCGTTATTAGTCTCCTCTTTAAGTTCTTTACCCAATATTATTTCTACTGAAGCATCAATTTTCTTTCAAAATGACGGTAAAATATCAAACTGGCTGGAGACCAACATTGGAGTAAGAGGTTATTATTTTAAATCAAAAAAATATTTCAGTGCAGAACCCCGTCTTTCTGCAAAGTTTATTCTTAATGATAACCTTTCATTAAATGCGGCTTATGCCGTTGCACACCAATTCTTACATCTCATTGTCAGAAATGATATCTCTCTTCCTACTGATCTTTGGTATCCTTCTTCGGATAAAGTATCACCAAGTAAATCATCTCAATATGTCATCGGTGCACAGTATAATCTTTTTAACAAGCAGTATCTTTTTTCACTCGAAGGATATTACAAGGATATGAAGGATCTTTATGAATTCAAGAATGCTTCCGAGTTTAAGACAGGTGAATCAATCTCAGATATACTGACTCAAGGAGAAGGAGAAGCTTACGGACTGGAATTCTTCGCTAACAAAACTACAGGCAATTTTACCGGATGGATCGGTTATACTCTTTCCTGGACCAGAAGGAAATTCAGTGAGCTTAATAATGGTAAAATCTTTTTTCCCCGCTACGATAGAAGACATGATATCTCACTTGTATTAACTTACAAATTTAATGATAACTGGAATGCTGGGTTAACCTGGACATATTCCACCGGCCAGGGCTTTACTCTACCGAATGCACAATATCAATTTGAAACTATCGGACTGCAGGATGAAACTAATGTACAGTTTAATTTTCTTCAAAGGAATTCATACCGGTTGCCCCCATATCATAAACTGGACCTTAATATTACCTATGATTTTGATTGGCTCAACTATCATATGGAGACATATCTGAGTCTCCTTAATGTCTATAATAGAAACAATCCATTTGCTTTTTATCCGACAGTGGTGAAAGGTGCCAATTCAACTCAAATTACAATGTTTAATCAAATTTCTTTATTCCCTTTTATACCATCTATCGGAATTAATATGGAGTTCTAAGGCATTTGAGATATTTTTATTTTATATTATCCTTATTTCTGCTGCTTTTCATTGCCGGATGTGAAAGTGTCACTGAGATTAATCCTGATATTAGTTATAAAGAATACATTGTAGTAAGAGCAGAACTAAAAGCTTATTCCTTTTTTGAAGGTGTCTCATTTACAAAAACTTTACCTCTGAATGAAAATTATGATATAAACAAAGCAGAATTAAATAATGTTACAGCATATATGAAAGTGAACGGTATAAGAATAATAACATTGAGATATCTTAAAAACGGTCTATACACACCTCTGGATTCTATATTTATTGAGCCTGGTGCCACTTATGAACTTTTTGCTCAATACAATAATACAAATATTTACGCTGTTACTAAGGTTCCGCAGCTGCCCAGAATTACCCGAGCTTCATTGTTAAATAATAAGTTTATTGAAATAACACTGAGACCCTATCCAGGTGAAGTATATGGTGCAGGCTGGGAAATTTATAATGCAGCAACTAAAAATTTATACGACGAATCAACTGATTTTCAAACAATCGTTCAGCCTCAGCAAATTGATCTTCAGTTGAATCAGATGGTTGTTGATACTAAAGACCTGCCTGATAATTATATTTCAGGAGGTTACAGTAACTTAATGTATGCACAGGTCTATGCATTTGATACTCCTTATTTAAAATATTTCATCTCAAAAAATAATAATCAGCCTACTGAAAATATTTTTGCTCAGGGCGGAGACCAGGTTTCATGGAATGTTCAGGGAGAAAATGTAATTGGTCTTTTTATCGGACTTGCTGTGGTAAAATATATAAAAGCAGGCCAATAAGGCTTTCTTAACAATATTAATGAAAAAGATAATATTAAATATTTATATCATTCTTGTTGGAATATTTATTTTCGAAGGATGCTTAAAAGATGACATTTCTCCTTCGGCGGCAAATATCAACTTAGCCGGTAATGCTTTGCTTCTGAATTTTCTGGAGACAAACGGGAATTATATAAATTCAGAAGAGATGCCTTCCATTGTTGGTGTAAATGATGTATATATCAACCTTCAAAGTTATCTTATAATTGATGTTCGTTCCAAAATAGATTATTCTTTCGGCCATATTTCCGGAGCAATCAATGTTTCGAATGATTCATTAATTGAATTCATAAACTCCATACCGAATATTCTTAAGTATCCAAAAGTTATAATTGTTAGCAGAGATGGGCAAGCTTCTGCCTATTATACATGCCTTTTAAGGATCTATGGACTAAACAATGTCTTTTCATTAAACTTCGGAATGGCTCTTTGGAATAGAGCATTTTCGGATTCTTGGATTGAAAATGCAAAAGATCATGAAATTCAATATCATCTCGATGGTTCTCGCCTTTCTCCAGGAAGTTCAAATATGAAACTACCTGACATACAGTTCAATCAAGATAATGACAAAGAAAACTCTATTAAAAATTTGATCACCTCCCTTATTAAAGAAGGATTCAATGAGCAGGCTTATGTTACTCTTTCTCCTCCGGATACTGTCGGATCGGTTGATAAAAGGACTATAAAATTTTATTTTAACGGTCAGGATATTTCTGATTTTTATATTATGTGTTTTGGCTCAGTTAGACTTTATAATCCTTTAATTAGGTTTCCGCTGCCGACCGGACATTTACCTGCCGCAGTTTTTTATTCAGGGAGGGATCTTCAAAGCTCAACTTACCTTCAATCTCTCCCGCCGGATAAAAAAATAGTTGTTTATTCCGTTTCAGGTCAGGAAAGTGCATTTGTAACTGCATATCTCAGACTTTTAGGCTATGATGCGAAATCTCTGCTGTACGGTGGAAACACTTATACTTATTCCAGGTTAATATATGATATTGATTTTTTTAACCCTTATGTTTTTTTACCGGATAATATTAGAGATCTGCCTTATGTGTCTGGACTTAGCCCAAAATAGTATCATTTAAAAGATGACATCTTTAAAAGGGAAATTATTTCAGTTTTTTGTCAAAATGTAAGCTTTCACAAAAACAATATTCTTAAAAATAAAGATATCATCTTTCAAATGCCTGCATAGAAATCTATACATTCATTTTTACACTATATAAGAATTTGAATTTATTAAGAATTTCTATAGTTTAAAAGCCGACTAAAATAGTCTTATTTATGTTAAAGCTATCAAAAAAAACCGAATATGCCTTAATGGCAGTAAAATATATCGCTCTAAAAACTAATAGTAATTGTGTTACTGCAAAAGAGATTTCAATAGGATATAATATACCCTTTGAACTATTAGCAAAAATTTTGCAGAAATTAACGAAGAATAATGTTGTTGTTTCTTACAAAGGTATTAATGGCGGGTATTCTCTAGTAAAAGATGTTAAAGATATTACACTAAATGATGTAATTACGGCGGTTGAAAAGATACAAATTACAAATTGTATGAAAGAGAACGGCTCCAAAAAAGATTGTGCTCGTTTCGATTGTTGTCAGATCCGGAATCCTTTATCAAAGGTACAGGAGGAAATAGATAGCTTATTTAAAAGAACTACTATAAGTCAAATTTTATGAATTTATTATTTATGTAAATATCAGCACATGCTGTATTATTTACTTAATTTAAGTTTATATTGTAAATTTTATGAAACTACCAATATATCTGGATAATAATTCTACTACTCAGCTTGATCCCCTGGTATTTGAAGCTATGCTACCATATTTCATAGAGAAATTCGGGAATGCTTCTAGTAAGAGTCATTCTTTCGGATGGAAGGCTGAAAGCGCAGTAAAAAATTCCAGAAAAATTATTGCAGAATTTATAAACGCATATCCTGAAGAAATATATTTCACAAGCGGCACTACTGAATCAATCAATCTTGCCCATTATGGAATTTCCAGGTCATACTTTTCGAGGGGAAACCATATTATTACTACTTCAATTGAACACAATGCGGTATTGGAATCTCTTAAAGTACTTGAAAAGAAAAGGTTTGAGATTACTTATCTGCCTGTCAATAAAGATGGAAGTCTAGACTTAGAGTTGTTTGAAAATACAATTACCTCTAAAACAGTTTTGGCTTCTATAATGACTGCCAATAATGAAATCGGAACAATAAATAATATAAAAGCCATTGGTGAAATTTGTGAGAGCAGAAATATATTTTTTCATACTGATGCATCTCAAGCTGTCGGAAAAATCCCATTTGATGTAAAAGAAAATAAAGCTGATCTAGTTTCTTTTTCAGCTCATAAAGTTTATGGCCCTAAAGGAATCGGTGCTCTATATATAAAAAATAGAATTCCTAAAATTAGTTTGACACCCCAAATATTCGGCGGAGGACATGAAGGAAATTTAAGATCAGGCACATTAAATGTTACCGGTATTGTCGGCTTTGCAAAGGCAGTGGAAATATGCAGCAGCATAATGGATGATGAAGCAAAAATAACATCCAAATTAAGGAGTAAGTTATATTTTGGAATTATAAACGACCTGGATGAAGTATATTTGAATGGGTCATTGGAAAATAGGCTTCCCGGAAACTTAAATCTAAGCTTCCGTTATGTAAAATCTGAAACCCTAATGATGAATATGAGAGATATTGCTGTTTCTTCCGGAGCTGCATGTACATCCGAAAATATAAAACCAAACCATGTATTAATGGCTTTAGGACTCAATGATTCCCTTGCCCGCTCTTCAATAAGATTCGGATTGGGAAGATTTAATACTGAGGAAGAAATTGATTATACAATAAATAAAGTAGTTAAAACAGTAAATACTTTAAGAAAAACCTCACCTGAATTATTAATTAATATTGAACACTAATAGGTTATTATCTATGAAAAAAGAATCATTAAACAAACAACTGGAACAAATTAAAAATGATCCGGTAATATTTCTTAATTTCTTAAAAGCAAACTACCCGTTGTTCCATAATTCTAACTTCTTTTTTAGAGATTTTCAGTATGGTATAAAAAAATACTTAGAAAAAAAAGAAATTGATATTTCTTATCCCGAAGCAGAAGAATTTGCAAAACTTTTGGCAGCTTACTTTGAAGAAAAAGAGTATTTCGTAAATATTAGTCATTTAACATGGAAAATAAATTTCCCTGAATTTGTGACACAGGCACCAGGCAATCCCCTGTGACCTGTTTTTATGCTTAAATTTAAATACTGGATTTATAATTACAATAATGAGAGGAATTAATATGTCTGATGTTCAATCTGAACAAGAAATAAAAATAACTCCTAAAGCAATTAAAGAAGTAGTAAAAATAAGAGAAGAAAACAGTATACCTGACACTTTTGGATTAAGAGTCGGGGTTAAAGGCGGCGGCTGCTCAGGCTTAAAATACTCCCTTGGTTTTGATGCTGAGCAAAAAGAAGGAGATACGGTAATCGAACAAGAAGGAATAAAACTGTATGTTGATGGTAAAAGTCTTTTTTATCTTTCTGGAACAGAATTAGATTTTACAGATGGATTAAACGGCAGAGGCTTTGTCTTCAATAATCCAAACGCTACTAAAACATGCGGCTGCGGCGAATCATTCGGTGTATAATTTTTATAAAAGTTGTTTAATAAACTACAAAGAGGTTTAATAAATAAATAATGTAATGCAAAACCCATAATCGTACTCGGATTCATAATCTTTTTAAAATGGATTAAGATTCCGAGCAAGATTATGAATCTTTCAAATAAGCTCAGTAAATAATTAACAAAATACCATAATATTTAAATAGGAGAACATAAATGGGAAAATTTGAATTGCCTTCATTACCTTACTCATACGATGCTTTGGAACCCAGCATCGATAAACAAACTATGGAAATACATTATACAAAACACCATGGCGGTTATGTTAGTAAATTAAATGTTGCTATCGAAGGAACGGATTTAGTAGATAAGTCTCTTGAGGATATAATGAAAAATGTTTCCAAATACTCGGCTGCAGTGAGAAATAACGGCGGCGGTCATTATAATCATTCTTTGTTCTGGACAGTTATGAAGAATAACGGCGGCGGTAACCCTTCCGGTGATTTGGCTAATGCTATCAATTCTTCTTTCGGCTCTTTTGAACAATTTAAAAAACAATTCAGTGACGCAGCTGGAGCAAGATTCGGCTCCGGATGGGCATGGCTAATTCTGAACAACGGTAAACTTGAGATTACTTCAACACCTAATCAGGATAACCCTTTGATGGATTTAGCTGAAAAGAAAGGTAGTCCTGTCCTTGGTCTGGATGTATGGGAACACGCATATTACTTAAAATATCAAAATAAGCGCCCCGAGTATATTGAAAATTGGTGGAATGTCGTCAACTGGGAAGCAATATCTGAAAGATATAAAAAATTAAAATAAATAAGTATATCATTTAAAAGTGACTATTTATTGCCTTCGGCTTAAGCCGAGGGAGTATTGAATAAAAAATAAAAATGGCTTTAGCCACATAAAAAAGTGCAGATGTGGCTGAAGCTATGATTAATTTTGATAAACTCTTTCCTACTGTTGTTTAATTTCTTTTTAACGCCTTGTCGGCAATATCTCTTCTAAAATAAATATTGCTATAATTTATCTTATCTAAAGCATCATAAACTTTTGATTTTACACAACTTAAATCATTTCGGTTAGTAAATGCAGTAATACCTAAAACTCTGCCTCCGTTTGTAATCATTTTTCCATTTTCTTCTTTAGTTCCGGCATGAAAAGCTATAATTTCTTTACTATTTATATCATCTAATCCATGTATTTCAAAACCTTTTTCATAGCTATCAGGATATCCTTTGGAAGCTGTCACTACACAAATCGATGCTCCGCCTGAATACCGGACTGATTCTTTATCAATATTTCCGGCTGCAGTTGAAAGCAATAATTCCAGAAAATCCCCTACCAATAAAGGTAAAACAGCTTGAGTTTCCGGGTCACCGAATCTGCAATTATATTCTATAACTTTTGGACCTTCTCTTGTAATCATCAATCCGCAATATAAACAACCGTTAAATTCTCTGCTTTCTTTTTTCATAGCAATTAAAGTAGGAGATATAATATCGGATTTTATTTTTTCTAACATTTCATCTGTGATAATTGGAGCAGGTGAATATGCCCCCATACCACCCGTATTTCTTCCTGTATCATTATCTCCGATTCTCTTATGATCCTGTGAGGAAGGAAGGCAGATAAATTCTTTACCATCGGTTATTGCAAATATTGAGGCCTCTTCCCCGCTCAAAAATTCTTCAATTATAATTTTGTCTCCGGCATCACCGAATACTTTTGTAATGAACATTTCATTTATAGTATCAGAGGCTTCATCATAATCTTTACAAATTATAACCCCTTTACCGGCTGCTAATCCATCTGCTTTTATTACCAAAGGATAATTTGATTTCATTAAGAATTCTTTTGCCTTGTCAATTTCCCCTGACGAGAATTCAGAATATCCTGCAGTAGGTATTTTATATTTTTTCATTAAACTTTTAGCAAAAGTTTTATATCCTTCTAATTCTGCAGCGTTTTTGTTTGGACCAAATACAATAAATCCATTTTGCCTCAAAGTATCCGCCAATCCTTCAACCAATGGTTTCTCCGGACCAATTACAATTAAATTTATATCATTTTGTTTGCAGAACTTTAGTATTTCTTCCTGATTGTCTGGATTTATATTTATATTTTTACCGAGTTGTTTTGTACCCGGATTACCGGGAATTATATAAAGTTGTTTTAATAATTTGCTTTGTGCTATTTTGTAGGATAAAGCATGCTCCCTTCCCCCTGCTCCAATTACTAAAACATTTTTCATTCAACTTCTTCTTTGATCAAAAATTGAAATTGTTTGGTTAGCTGTTCTGTTAAATAGTCTCTTCTATGTTTTTCTATATATTCTTGATTGGGCTTTGGCAATTCATTCTTTGTATATAGATCATATACTGTCAAAATTGTTGATTTAATACCCTCAATATCATCCGGTTCGGTTATAAATGCAGCCTCATATGCAACTGTTGCTGTTCTAGCCGCTCCTTTTGGAACACATGCTATTATAGGTTTAAGTGTTGCAAAATATTCAAACAGCTTTCCGGGAAGTATGGCATCAATATTCTTTCTCTTACCGACCATAAACCATAGAACATCACTTGATAATAACTTTTCAATTGAATCTTTATGGGATAGATATCCATAATCAGTTACATAATTCTCCAGCTTTAACTTCTTAATTAACTTTTTGTTTTCCTTTCTAAGTAATCCTACAAAATTCAGATTTATTTTAGCAGCTACATCCGGGCGTTCCTTTGTAACCTTTTTAAATGCTTTTAGAAAATATTCAGGTGTACTGTATTCTATAAAAACACCGGCATATGTTAAAATCATTTTATCTATATCTTTAGGTAAAGGTTTTATTCCATCAAAATCGGCAATATCATATCCATGAGATACTATTACAATATCGTCAAACGTTAAAAATTTAAAATTATTAATTAACTTTTCTTTTATTTTTCTATTAGTTACAGTAACCTTATCTACGGCTTTTAAAGCTTTATATTCCATGCGTTTATGTAAAAACCTATGCAGCGGAGTAGGATAAAAAGCGAAGTAACTTCCAAACCACAAATCACGATAATCTGCCAATAATGGAATATCAAATTTCTCTTTTAATTTAACTGCCATATTAAAAGCAGAAAAAGGCGGAATTGTTACGAAAATTATATCAAAATTTTCTTTCTCCAGGATTTCAGAAGCAGTTTGGTATGCTTTTTTTGACCATGAAATTTTATTATCAGGAATAAATATAGTATGGCTTAACCTATTAAATAATTTCCTAATCATTTCTCGCGGTACCTTTATAGTTCCGTATCTTGATAACAAAGAATTTGGATCATTTCCGGCTGTTCTTATGATTCTAATATTTTCATTCTCAATCTCCTTTAATAAAGAATCATCATGCGCAAAGTATCCAACACTGCTTGTCGTAATAACTGTAGGCTCCCAGTTATAACGCTTCATATACTTAACGAATTTAAGTGTTCTTTGCACCCCACTTAAACCCATTGGAGGGAAATAATATGCAATTACTAATACTTTAAACATTAAAAAGGAATTTCACTTACGATCATTAATATAAAATAATATCTGAATATATATTTAGAAATAATCTGTTAATAAAAAAAATAAAATTTATTACTCTGTCTTATATATGATAATTTGGAGCTTCTTTTGTAATTATAACATCATGTGGATGACTTTCCCTCAGACCTGCAAGGGTAATTCTAATAAATTTAGATTTCGTTTTAAGTTCTTTGATATTTTTCACCCCGCAATAACCCATAGCGGCTCTTAAACCTCCTATTAATTGATAAATTGTATCAGATAACTCCCCCTTAAAAGGAACCCGGCCTTCAACGCCTTCGGGGACTAACTTGGCAATGTCGTCTTCTACATCCTGAAAATACCTGTCTTTACTTCCCCTTTTCATGGCAGATAATGATCCCATCCCGCGGTAAATTTTAAAGCTTCTCCCTTCAAAAAGGATCTTTTCACCCGGACTTTCTTCAACTCCCGCAAAAAAACCGCCTATCATTACAGCATCTGCTCCTGCGGCAATGGCTTTTGGCAAATCGCCTGTTTGTTTTATACCCCCGTCGGCTATTATGGGTATATTTTTATTTTTTGCTGCTCTATATGCTTCCGATATTGCCGAAATTTGAGGAACGCCAACTCCCGCTATTATTCTTGTTGTACAAATAGAACCTGGTCCTATACCAATTTTAATAGCATCAACCTTACAATTTATTAAATCAACTGCTGCTTCATAAGTCCCTATATTACCAGCAATTATTTGCTCATATTTGAATTTATTTCTAACTTCTTTTATCGTTTTTATTACTCCATGAGAATGACCGTGAGCAGTATCGATTACTATAACATCTGCACCCGCATTCGATAGTGCCGATACCCGGTCTAATGTATCATATGTTACTCCTACGGCTGCACCCACTCTTAATCTTCCATGCTGGTCTTTGCATGCATGAGGATGTCTTTTCTTTTTCTGAATATCTTTGAATGTTATCAGACCTTTTAAAATATTATTTTTATCTACAACAGGAAGTTTTTCAATCTTATATTTTTGCAAAATCTTTTCTGCTTTTTCAAGTGTTGTTCCTACCGGAGCGGTAATAAGGTTTTCCTTAGTCATTAACTCTCTAACTAAAAGCTTCTGGTTTGGTTCAAATCTTAAATCACGGTTTGTCAAAATTCCAACTAATTTACCCCCATCTTCAATAATCGGAATTCCTGAGATTCTATATTTTTTCATCAAAATAAGTGCATCGCCGATAGTTTTATGCGGCAAAAGAGTAATTGGATTTTGAATCATTCCGCTTTCGGATCTTTTTACCCTATCAACTTCTTCACATTGTTCCTCTATAGTCATATTTTTATGCAGAATCCCGATTCCACCTTCCCTTGCGATGGCTATTGCCATCGCAGATTCTGTAACTGTGTCCATTGCAGCGGATACTAATGGAATATTCAATGTTATATCATGTGTTAACCTGGTTGTAATATCTACTTCTCTAGGAAGAAAAGAAGATTTTCCAGGTTCAAGTAATATATCATCAAATGTAAGGCCTTCTTTAAGATTTTTATCTATCATATTATATCTCTATAAATATTAAAAAGACCACGCAAGGTGGTCATATTTTATGAATATTTAATCATACGCGGGAAAACCCGTAATATCTTCACCCAAAATTAAGGTGTGCATTTCATGTGTTCCTTCGTATGTTTTGACTGCTTCCAAATTCATAGAATGCCGCATTACCGGATATTCATCCAGAATTCCATTTGCTCCTAATATTTCCCGTGAAATTCTGGCAATCTCAAGAGCTTTTTCACAATTATTCCTTTTAGCTAACGACACATGTGTATGCTTCAAAGTACCGTTATCCTTCATTCTTCCTAACTGTACATTTAACAGTTGTGCTTTAGTTATTTCAGTTAAAATATAAACAAGTTTTTCCTGAGTCATCTGGTATGCCGCAATGGGTTTACTAAATTGCACTCTCGATTTTGCATAATTTAAAGCAGAATCATAACATGCCATCATTGAACCAACTACTCCCCATGCTATTCCATAACGGGCCTGATTTAAACACATTAGGGCGTTTTTTAATCCAGAAGTATTTGGTAGAATATTTCCTTCAGGTATTTCCACATTATCTAAAATTAATTCAGATGTAACAGAAGCTTTCAACGAATGCTTGCCTTTCATTTCAGGAGCAGTAAATCCCTTCGTTCCTTTTTCAACTAAAAAGCCCCTGATATTTCCTTCTAATTTCGCCCAAACGACAGCAATATCCGCAATTGTGCCATTTGTAATCCACATCTTTGCACCATTTAGTTTATATCCATTCTCAACCTTATCGGCTTTTGAAACTAATCCTCCCGGATTTGAACCGTAATCAGGTTCTGTTAATCCAAAGCATCCTATCTTTTCTCCTTTAGCCAATAGAGGCAACCAATAATTTTTCTGATTTTCACTTCCAAATGTAAAAATCGGATACATGACAAGAGCACTTTGAACGGAAACAAAGCTCCTTATCCCGCTGTCACCTCTTTCTAATTCCTGCATTACCAGCCCATATGCAACGTTATTCATACTGGCACATCCATATTTTTCAGGTAAATTAGAACCTAATAAATTCATTTCAGCCATTTTGGAAATCAATTCCAGGGGGAATTTCCCTTCCCTGTTATAATTTTCAATTATAGGAATAATTTCACCGGAAACAAATTCTCTAACGGTATCTCTAATTAAGACTTCTTCTTCATTTAATAATGAATCTATATTAAAATAATCTACGCCGTTAAATTTGGCCATAAAACCTCTTTGTATATCTTTTCAGGAATTAAATGTAAAATTAAAGGATTAAATAAAGACAAGCAATAACAAGTGCAAGTGTAAGTTCAAGTCCAGGTTGAACTCCTATTCATACCTTAAGGCCTCTATTGGATCTAAGTTTGCTGCTTTAAAAGCAGGATAAGTGCCGAATATTACTCCTACTGAAAGACACAATGCAAATCCAATCAAAATCCAATCTATGGGAATAGCCATTTTCGCGTTTAAGAAACTACCGGCGAAATTTCCTATTCCAATCCCTAAACCTATTCCCAGTAAGCCGCCAATTGAACACAAAATAACTGCTTCAATAAGGAACTGTATTAAAATAGTTCTTTTCCTTGCTCCGACTGCTTTTCTAATTCCAATTTCCCTGGTTCTTTCCGTTACAGATACAAGCATTATATTCATTATTCCGACACCGGCTGCTAATAGTGCTATAATCGAAACTACTAATGCTCCTATTCGAATACTCCCTGTCATATCATTTATTTGCCCCATAACAGATTCATTACTGAATATATCAAAATCATTGTCTTCTCCTGCAGGAACTTTTCTAATTGATCTCATATACCCGATTGCAGATTCTATTGTTGTTGCATAATCGTTTTTACTGTTGGCCATAACCGTTATATCAACGCTCGAAGTTCTTTTACCAAACATTTGTTGGAAGGTGGTTATCGGTACAACTAAATAATTATCCTGTGTCTGACCAAAAATATCAGGCTTCTTTTTTAAAACCCCTATAACTCTAAAAGGTCTGCCGTCAACTTTAACAATCAATCCTACAGGATCTATATTATAAAAAATCTTTTCAACAATATAATATCCGAGCACGCATACATTGCTTGAATGTTTTATCTCATCATTCCTAAATTCTCTGCCGTCGTCTATATCCAGATTGAGTGTTTTATAAACGCCTTGTGTAACACCGATTATCCAGGCATTAGGATTAGTTTCACGATTTTGGAACTTGATAACTTTACCTCCGGCTGTTTGATATGCACCTAAACATTCCGCTTCTTTCATCATCTCTTCAAACCTGAAGAATTCCTCAAGAGTTATATCTCTTCTGTTCCTATACTTCTGCCATGAATTTGCATCACCCGTTTGAATTGCCGGCCATTTACGAATTTCAAATGTATTTTTACTTAAGAATTGCATCCCGCTGTCTATCGTATTTTGAAGCATAGTGATAATAGTCATTATAACAATAATTGAAAAAATACCTACTACAACTCCCAATACTGTTAATAATGTTCTTAAACGGTTCGTCTTTAAGGATTGTAAAGCAAGGAAGATTAACTGTGTGATTTTCATTTATTCCCCTTAAGGAAAATAATACTCAGGTAAAAAATAATTATTTTTTATCTGATTACAAAACTCTTGAACTTGCTCTTGCCCTTGAACTTACACTTGAACTTAAACTTATTTATTCATATCTCAGAGCCTCAATAGGATCAAGATTAGCAGCTTTATAAGCCGGATACGTACCGAATATTACCCCAACTGTAACACATAAAGTCAATCCAATAAATATCCAATCGACCGGAATAGCTATTTTGGCACTAATCAGAGTTCCAACGAAATTGCCTATTGCTATTCCCAGACCAATACCTATTAATCCCCCAATTGCACACAATGTTATCGCTTCTATTAAAAATTGAGCCAGAATAGTCTTTTTCCTTGCACCAACCGCCTTTCTTATTCCTATTTCCCTGGTTCTTTCAGTGACTGAGACAAGCATAATATTCATTATCCCTACCCCTGCAGCTAAAAGTGCTATAATTGATATTACCAGTGCACCAATCCGGATACCCCCTGTCATATCATTTATTTGCCCCATTACAGATTCATTACTAAAAATATCGAAATCATTATCTTCTCCGGGAGGTACTTTCCTTATAGTTCTCATATGACCGATAGCTGTTTCTATTGCGGACAAATAATCCTCCCGGCCATTCGACATTACGGTAATTGAAACACTTCTTCTTCTCTTTCCGTATATAGATTGGAATGTAGTAATTGGAATAACTATATAATTATCCTGTGATTGTCCAAAAAATTCCGGCTGTTTTTCAAGAATTCCGATTACCTTCAATGGTCGTCCGTCTAATCTAACAAATTGATTGATTGGATCTATGTTATAAAATATTTTTTCAACAACGGCATGACCCAATACACATACATTGTTTGAATAATCAATATCGGTTCTCCTGATTTCCCTTCCATCTTCGATGTTAAGATTATGTGTCGGGAAGGCACCTTCGGTTACACCAACAACATAAGTATCCGGATTAGTTTCCCTATTTTCAAATTTAATTACCTTTCCACCCGCCCCTTGATCAGCTCCAAGATATTTCACATTCGTCATCATATCTTCGAAACGGTAAAAATCATTAAGAGTTATATCTTTCCTATTCCTGATCTTATCCCATGTATTCCTATCACCTGTATAAATAGCCGGAAATTTTTGAATCTGAAATGTGTTTTTACTTAAGAATTGAACTCCTTCTTCTATTGTAGTTTGAAGCATAGTTATAATTGTCATAATAACAATTATTGAAAATATCCCCACAACTATTCCTAAAACAGTAAGCAGAGTTCTTAACCTGTTAGTTTTTAACGATTGAATAGCAAGAATTATTAACTGCACGATTTTCATTCTATCCCCTCCGGAATTGAATAATTACTTGAACTTCTGTTTTAACTTACTCTTGAACTTGTACTTGAACTTGAACTTCTACTCATTCATACCTCAACGCTTCAATTGGGTCCAGATTAGCTGCTTTATATGCGGGGTAAGTACCAAAAACTACACCGACTATAATACATAAAGTCATCCCGATAGCCACCCAATCGTACGGTATAGCGGATTTGGCATTTATTAATCCGCCTACAAAATTTCCAACCCCTATCCCCAGAGCTATTCCAATAAATCCGCCGGCCATGCATAGAAAAATTGCTTCCAATAAAAATTGAATCAATATGGATTTTTTCCTGGCTCCAATCGCTTTTCTGATCCCTATTTCACGGGTTCGTTCTGTAACCGAGACAAGCATTATATTCATTATCCCAACGCCGGCAGCTAACAACGCTATTATTGATACTACCAATGCCCCTATTTTTATACCGCCCGTTATATCATTTACCTGTGTTATTAATGATTCATTGCTGAATATATCGAAATCATTTTCTTCTCCGGGTTTTATTTTTCTAATAGTTCTCATATAACCAATAGCGGCTTCAATTGTAGAATCATAGCTGCTTTTATCATAAGACATTACTGTAATATTTAAACTCCTTTGTCTTTTACCGTAAGTTGATTGAAAAGTAGTAATCGGCATTGCAATAAAATTATCCTTGCTTTGACCGAACATTTCAGGCTGTGCTTCCAATACCCCTATTATCATCAATGGTTTACCCCCCACCCTTATCACCTGCCCTATTGGATTTATATTAAAAAATAGTTTATCTGCGACATCATTTCCGATTACACAAACATCATTAGAATATTTTACATCAAGGTCCCTTAAATCTCTGCCTGCGTCTACAATCCAGTTATTTGTTTTCATAGCTTCCGTTGTAATTCCTGCAATCTGTACATTTGGGTTAGTCTCTTTATTGCCGAATTTAATTACTTCACCGAACTGCCATTCTTCTCCTCCGACATACATCGCTTGTTTCAGCATATCTTTAAGTCTGTAATATTCCTCTATTGTTATATCCTTCCTGTTTCTATATTTAGACATAGAGCCTGGTCCACCCCCATGCATCGCAGGAAATTTCTGTATTTGAAAGGTATTTTTATTCAGCATTGAGAAACCGCTTTCAATACTGCCTTGCAGCATAGTAATTATTGTCATTATTACAATTATTGAAAAAATACCTACAACTATCCCGAGAATTGTAAGAAGTGTCCTTAACCTGTTTCCTTTTAAAGACTGAAGTGATATCGAAAAGATTTCTTTGACTTTCATTATTCATACCTCAATGCTTCTACCGGGTCCATCTTAGCTGCTGTATAAGCCGGTGCAAATCCTGCGATAATTCCTGTAATTAAAGAAACTAATATTGCTATAACAACCGCATTATACTGGACGGAAGTGGGGATAAACTGGTTGACAATCTTACTTAATATTATAGCCAATATTAAACCTACAATTCCTCCCATCAGGCATATTGCAGAGGATTCGAATATGAATTGACCCAAAATTGTACGTCTCTTTGCACCAATAGCTTTTCGAACTCCGATTTCCTTAGTTCTTTCTTTCACCGAAACAAACATTATATTCATTATACCTATTGCACCGACAAAAAGAGATAGACTGGTAATAAACAGGCCTGCTATTTGAACAACACCTACTACCTGATTATATGTTTTTGTAAGCCCTTCCTGCTGGTTTATTGTAAAATCATTTTCTTCATTATAATTAAGTCCTCTTATTTTACGCATTACTCCTTCTGCTTCTGCTTTCGTATCTTCTATTGAAGCATTATCCATGGCTCTAACATTTATTGTTACACTGCCGAAAGACTGGCCGACAAAATTTTTATATATTGTTTTTATTGGAATAAAACCCTGGTTGTCCGGGTTGAAAGCTCCTAAAATAAAACTTCCCTGCTCTTTTAAAACCCCGATTACCTCGTAATTTTCTTTACCTACTTTTACTGATTTATCCAGAGCATCACCAAGCGGGAAAAGGTTTTTTGCAACTTCACTGCCAAGCACAATGACCTGTCTCGAGCCTTTACTTTCTACATCGGAATACCATCTTCCCATTTCAAATGTGAAGTTTGTGGTTTTAACATAATCAGAGTTGGAACCATTTAAAAATACACCGTCAACTCTTCTATCACCTATTTTAATTGTCTGCCGTGTATTCATAACAGGAGCTACCGCTACAGGAAGTTTTGCCATTTCTTTAAATTTATCAAATTCTTCCATTGTGATGTTTCTACGGTTCTTGATCTTCCACCAGTCTTCGTTTGAAAACCAGGCCCATTTATCAATATAAAGAACGTCCGACCCTAATGCACTGATCCCGTTTTGAAATGAATTATCTATCCCTTTGATAGCAGTAGTCATTAATACTACCGAAGTTATTCCAATTACTATTCCGAGCATAGTTAAGGTGGCTCTTACTTTATTCGCCCTTATTGCCCGTAAAGCAATCATTAACCCTTCTTTCATTTCAAAGAGTATGCTACTCATAAAGTCCTCATATTTATATTGTTTGTAAAAATATTCATTGAATATCATTCAACAGCAGTTTTAAGTTTCGGAATATACCTGTTAACTACCGGTTCATCCTTTTCAATTAATCCGTCTTTTAATCTTACAATTCTTGCTGCATGCTCGGCGATATATTCCTCATGCGTAACTAAAATTATAGTATTCCCTTTTTCATAAATTTCATTGAATAAAATCATTATTTCTTCACCTGTCTTCGAATCAAGGTTACCGGTAGGTTCATCTGCTAAAATTATTGAAGGATTTGTAACTAATGCACGGGCGATAGCAACTCTTTGCCTTTGTCCCCCTGAAAGCTCATTTGGTTTGTGATGGATCCTTTCCCCCAGTCCCACATCATTTAATGTCTGTTTTGCTCTTTCCTTCCTTTCCGATGACGGAATACCCGCATAAATTAATGGCAGTTCAACGTTATGCAAAGCATCGGATCTCGGTAAAAGATTAAACGTTTGAAATACAAATCCGATTTCCTTATTTCTTATTTTAGCAAGTTCATTATCACTCATTTCGCTGACATTATTTCCTGTAAAATCATATTTACCTGATGTAGGTGTATCCAGGCATCCCAGCATGTTCATTAAAGTAGACTTGCCTGAACCCGAAGGTCCCATTATAGCAACATACTCATTTTTATCTATTCTCAAAGAAACATCCCTTAATGCATGAACTTCCTCAAGACCAACCTGATATATTTTTGCAATATGTTCAATATTTATTATGTTCATCTGTTTAATCCATTATTGTTGTTTTTGACCGAAATCTTTTTCTCCGGATTCCACTCTAACGTTTGCTCCATCATTCAATTCTCTTGATATTGCTCTGTAGCTTCCGCTTACTACCTGTTCACCTCCGGATAAACCTGATTTTATTTCAATATAATTATTATTGCTGATGCCGGTCTCAACTTGAACAGCTTTGGCCTTATTATTCTTAATAGTAAAGACTATTTCTTTAACTTTTTCAACCTTCTTTGGTGCTTGATTAGGGTTACCTTCATTACCTTCCTGATTATTCTGATTTTGTCCTTTTAAATTTGTTCTGGCAGTAACACTTTGAATTGGTACACTAATTACGTTATCTCTAGTCTCGGTTTCAATATCAGCATTACATGACATGCCTGGTCTAAGTTTCTGATCCAGGTCGGTCAGTTTTATTTTAACTTCAAAGTTAACAACCTGTTCCTGAGTTCCTGTTCCGGTAGAAATAGCGCTGTTTCCAATCTCTTTAACAAGTCCCTTAAATATTTTGTCTCCAAAAGCATCAATTTTTATTCTTGCAGTATCACCTATTGATACAAGCACTACATCATTTTCATCAACGTCCGCAATTGCTTCCATATTGTTAAGATCAGATACTGTCATAATATCGGTACCCTGGCTATAAAAGCTTCCCAGAACCCTTTCACCCAATTCTACGTTCAATTTAGTAACTGTGCCGTTCATTGGAGAAAGAATTTTGGTCTTGCTTAATTGATCTTCAGATCTTCTCAAAGCAGCTTCACTTTGAGAAACATTAGCCATCGCTCCCTGGTATGAAGCTTTTGTAGATTCATAGGTGCTTTTTGCTGCTTGAAATTCGGCGTCGCTTGAAAGCTTCTTATTGTATAATTCTTTTGTCCTTTCATAATCAGCCTGAACTTTATCAAGTTCCGCTTTCCTCATAGCCATTGTTGATTTTGAAGCTTGAAGATTTGCCTCAGCACTTTCTTTATCTGCCAGATACTGTTTTGCATTTATTCTTATAAGCATCTGACCTTTTGTGACTCTTTCACCCTCTTTAACAGGAAGTTCAACAATTTCACCGGTAACTTCCGGTGTTATACCGACTTTAAACTCAGAATCAATTGTTCCGGTTGCGGAAACTGTTTGAGTGATGTTTCTCTTCATCACCTTTTCAACCTGGACAGGTATAATTTCTTCTTTACTGCCTCCGAGAAGTGCCATAAGAATTAATGCAATAAGAACAACTCCTATTGCACTGAAAATATAAATTTTCTTTTTCGATTTCTTTTTTCCGTTAGCCATGGAAATTCTCCTATTATTAAAATTTATTTATGACGCATTTATAATATTTTTTTTCTTTAAAAATCTATTCATATTTCTGATATTCCAGCGTTCCCAGATAATATTTTAACTGTTGACTTAATACTATATATGAAAACTCCGAATTTATATAATTACTTTGAGCAGTAGTATAATTTGTATTGGCTACTAAGACATCCAGAAGTTTTCCTGAACCCAGACTATATTTTTCCTGTTCTATATTTAAATTTTCTTTTGCTGATTTTACATTATTTTCACTTACTGCCAGTGCTTTTTGTGCTGCTTGAAGATCCAGAAATGTTTTTTGAATATTCTTTTTTATCTGTCTTTCCAGGTCACTTAAATCATATTCACGATCTTCTGCCGTAACTTCTGCTATTTGCACACGGTTTGAAACTGAAAATCCTGAAAAAATAGGTATATCTAAATTTAATCCAACACTGTATCTTCTCGAATCATATAAATTATTCAAATTATTTGAACTTACAGATATTCCGCCTCCAAGGGTAAGAGTTGGGAAATGTCCGGATCTTGCTACTGTAATTCCGTTATAAGCACTTTCAAGGGTTAACTTAGCACTCTTATAATCTACCCGGTTTGTCAATGCTTCTTCCGCTAATCTTGACATGTCCTCATAATTTTCCATTATATCTGATTTTAACATTTGAGTTTCAGAGGAAGTTAAAGAATCACTATATGCATATTCTTGAAAAACATTCAATCCCAGGTAATATAATAAATTACTTTTAGCTGTTTCAAGATCATTTTTTGCTTGAATCAAAGCGAGATCTGCATTCCCGGCTTGCACCTGTTGAAGATAAACATCTGCCAGCGTGGCGCCGCCTAATTTATTTCTTTCGGTAATTGTTTCAAGGTTCTTTTGATTATATTTTACATCCTCTTCCTTAACTTTCATCTGCTGCTGCGCATCTATTACTTGATAATATAAGCTGATAGTCTGAAATACAATATCCTGCTTAACTCTCTCTAAATTCAGGCGTGCTGCTTCAAGATCATTTTGACTCTGTGTTAAGCCTGCAAAATTAGCTAATCCATCGAATAAAGTGATTCCTGAACTAACTGAAGCTGAATAATTCCTTTCTTCGGAAGATGTCGGAATTACTGCACCCTGATAATAAATTACTCCCCCTTTGGGAGATTTATTCCAGTTAAATCCGCCTGAAGCGCTCAGATTCGGTAAAAAGTTTCCGTATGAAGCTTTTACGCTCGATTCATAACTTTGAAGTTCACTTGTACTTTTCAGTAATTGTGTATTTTTATGCAAAGCTACATTTACTGCTTCTTTAAGAGACAGCTCTTTTTGAGGGAAAATCGAAAAGTTTAATGATATAATGCACAACAAAATAAGGAAAGTCCGCATTTATTTACTCCCGTTGTTATCAATTAATAAAAATCACTATTTAGACAAAATTAAAGTTTGATAAGTTACAAATTAAACACTTAGCTTTTACTTTCACCAATTAACTATACAAAAATAAAAAGAGTGTGGCTATTTTAACAGTTTACTTTATAAACGGCTGAATAAATAAATATTCGGCAGATTAAACAAGTCAGAATTTGTTTTTAGATAGTATTTTTTCGATTATTCTTCAAATTTACATGAATAATCGTTATCCCTCAGTATAAAAATCCATCCTGAAAATGAAAAATGTTTTACATAGTTATCAATGAATATGAAATTGCATGTACTATTAAAAACACTTCTTCATATAAAATTGTTTTAACTCTTTAAATTATTTGATACTTCCGCAAATCTTTTGGCTTTGAACGCTGCAATAGAAGCTGCTAGGGCTGGAGAACATGGGAAGGTTTTGCAGTTGTTGCAGATGAAGTTAGAAAACTTGCCGAAAGAACATAAATATGTTCCGGATTAAACCGTCAAAAAATTCAGAACTTATTTACAACGAATTGGTTAGCTAAATAGTTTTTGATATTTTGACCCGGTCTCAGGCTATTTTTATCAATCATTTAATATACATTTTTACTTCTTCCCTTCCCCCAAGACAACTCCAGTATAAATCCAAGGTAAATCCAAGATAACTCCAAGCTGGAATCATAGTGGCTTCAGCATACAAATGCTGCTTTCCATCCCTGCATATTGCCCATAATTCTCAATCTTCTTATACCCTTGTTTTGAATATAGCCCAATTGCTTCTAGCTGTTTAACGCCCGTTTCAAGAATTGTTTTTGTATAACCTTTCTCAAAAGCAATATTCTCAAGTTTGTTTAAAATAGCTTTGGAAATACCTCTTCCGCGATAATCTTTATTTACAAACATCCTTTTAATTTCTACAGTTTCTGCATCATATTCCTTAATACATCCGCAAGCAACCGGAATATTTTCATAATATCCTATCACTACATTCTCATTGAATTCAATTATATTATGTTTATCATATTCCTTTTGTAGTTCTCCATACCTCTTATTTAATTCATCATCCAGTTGAGAGATCAAACTCTTAAAATCTTCATTTAAACTGTTTGTTAATACTATATTGATCATAATTAAATAATTTTGCACTTATTTATACATGAAATTTTGAACTAATATTATACCCAAAATTCTTCAAAAACTACCTTAAAAAATTTCCCGGGTCTGCCAAATGGCAGTCCAAAACCTTACTATAAAAACCATATATAAAATCCAGTGTAGATTTCAAAAAAAAAGATTAAGGAAACTGCAATGAATCCCTCTAAACTTTTATCTGAAATTCTCGATTATCTAATAAAGTGATGGTAATCTATAAATATTATTCTAAGTGCTGTCATGGCTGGTGACGGTCATGGCAGTCATTAAAAACTTTGATATACCTTACATCTTAATTTTTATTCAAATATTCATCCTTTATTTCAAATAAATACCGGTAAGCTTCTTCATAATTATTTCCTATCTTACCATCGAGAATAGCCTCTTCAATTGCTGTTTTTATTTCTCCTACTTTCTTTGACGGCTTCAAATTGCAGACTTCCATTATAATTTCACCTCTAACAGGCGATTGGAAATTTCTTAGCTCATCCTTTTCTTCAACTTCTCTCACTTTCTTCATTACATTTTCATAGTTCTCAAGATATTTTGTTACCTTTCCCGGATTCTTACTGGTAATATCCGCCCTGCATAATGTTATCAAATCATCCAGATCTTCACCTGCGGAAACAATTAGCCTTCTAATTGCCGAATCGGTCACATCCTCCCCTGCTAATGCAATTGGTCTTAAATGCAGTCTGACTAAGTTTTCCACATACTCAAGCTTATGGTATGGAAGCTTCAGACGCTTAAATATACCTTTCATCATTCTTGCTCCCAATTCTTCGTGCCCGTGAAAAGTCCATCCTATCCCATCTATAAATTTTTTAGTCTGTGGCTTTGCTATATCATGAACAAGGGCTGTAAAACGCAGCCATATATTATCTGTTGCCTGTGAGATATTATCAACAACTATTAAAGTATGCAGAAAAACATCCTTATGATGATAGTCTTTCCTCTGTTCAACTCCTGCAAGATTTGATATCTCAGGAAAGATTATATCCATAACACCGGAATCAAATAGATACTTTAATCCTACTGAAGGTTTGGAAGAACGTAGAATTTTTAAAAACTCGTCTGTTATTCTTTCCTGCGAAACTATTTTTAATCTCTCTTTTAATTTATAGGCGGCTTCATTTATTTTATTATCAACTGTAAAGTTCAACTGTGAAGCAAACCGGTAAGCTCTTAAAATTCTCAAAGGGTCATCATTAAAAGTATCTAATGGGTTTAGGGGTGTTTTAATGATCTTATCTTTTATATCTTCGTATCCGTTAAATGTATCAATGATTTCTCCAAAATCTTCTTCATTTAATGAAACAGCCAATGTATTTATGGTGAAATCCCTCCTTCTTATATCATCTTCAAAACTACCTTCACCTGTAATTGGTTTCCTGCTGTTTTCCCTATAGGATTCTTTCCGCGCACCTACAAATTCAAGCTCAAACCCGGAATAATAAAAATGTGCTGTACCATAATTCTTAAACACGCTAATATTTTTAACACCCAGCTTTTTTGCAAATTTATTTGCATAATCCGTTCCGCTCCCCAATATTAGGAAATCAATCTCATTCCTTTCCCTATTAAGAATTTTATCCCTGACAAACCCTCCCACAATATAGACTTTTTGATTCAATTCTATTCCGGTTTGCTGTGCTGTATATAAAAAGGGATATTTATTAAAATCTAAACTAAACTTCATAAAACTTTTACCTTTGTTTCCACAGGTAATGGTTCTACTTTACTTCCCATAAGAATAGCTACCGGACGCAGCGGTTCAATATTGCTGAATAAGATTTTCATTGCTGCTGCAATTGGTACCGAAAGAAACATTCCAACTATTCCCCAAACCCATCCCCAAAATATTAATGAGAATAAAACAAACACCGGGCTTAAATCCATTTGTTTACCAAGATAGTGAGGTTCCACTAGGCTCCCCATTATCGTATGATTAATTGTAAGTAAAGCTGCCATGGAAATGGCTGTAAAGCCAAAACCATATTCAAGTAATGCAATTATAATAGGGGCAATTGTTGCAATTAATGCACCTATATTAGGTATAAAATTCAAAATAAATGTCAGCAATCCCCAGATTAACGCATAATCTATTCCATAAGACAAAAAAATTATAGTAGCTACAATTGCAACTAGTAAACTAATAATCGTTTTAATAACGATATAAGATTGAAGCTGGGTATTAAAGCTATTAATGGTTCTCTCCACAGAATCTTTATTTCTGCTGAATGCGATCTTTACCCTCTCTTCAAATTGCTTTTTCCCTAATACCATAAAAATCCAAAAAATCATCATGATAATAAAATCCTCCAGCATAGAGGAAAATGAACTTACTATATTCTGAATTATTCCCGCTTTAAATAATCCCTGAAAGACTGTACCGAAATCAAATTCCTGCAGATTAAGATTAAATAAAGCAGCAAATTCTTTAACAGTTAAATTAAAAGGCGTTAAAATCTGCTGCAAAAATTTAGATATGTTTGCTGAATATGCCTGCATATTTTGCGGGAAAGAACTAAGTGAGGAGACTATTAGTAATCCCATTAAATAATACACAGCTGATATCATGATGAAAATGAGAATCAATGAAACCCATATCGGTACTCCATACCTTTTTAAATAAGCAACTAACGGGTGAAAAAGATATGTTAAAAAAATCGAAATTGTAAATGGAATTAATATCTCTTTCAGCGCCATCAAAACATAAACAAATAAAACAAATGAAATAAAGCCTAACAGGTAGGCTACAACCTTTGTTTGTATTCCGGTTGGTAACTCTGTATTAGTCATATTTTATTTAAATATTAATTGTTTTAAAATTCTTTCACCGTTATAATAAAACCAATCCGTTTTTATATAATTGTTTTGAAGTATGTAATTAAAGTTTTCATCGGCATTATATCTCAATGATAATGCTGACATTTTCCTAGCACTCGAAAAATCCATGTTCTCAAGCATATAAATAGATAATTTGTACATTGCATAGCTTGCGGAATAATCTTTAACATGGATTGTTTTATCAAAATTTTTTACAAAGAGCTCGTACTGCTCATTTAATTCTCTCGCTAAATCAATAAATACTGGGATAGAATTATAGTCATAATTATTTTCATTTAAACTCTTAATAACCTGGAATTTATCAAATTCATTTCCATCTAAATAAATATTAATCAATGAATCCTTAAATAGTTCTTTTCTTATACGGCTCAAATAATAATAACTTCTATTGGGGTTTTGATTTATAAGCAATGAGTAGTTTGTATCCGCTTCAGAATAATTATATCCTTTTGCTAAAAAGTCAGCTAAAGATAGTTCAATATTGTAATAATATCCTGTGTTTTTATAAAATGAAATATTGCTTTTCAATAATTCAACTGCTTTAATGTTTTGATTGAGCTTAGATTCACAATTTGCCATTCCAATTAATGAAGAATAATTCTTTCCAAGACTGAATATATCTTCAAAAACATTCTTTGCTTTATTATATTCTTTCTCATTATATAAATTCCAGGCTTTTCTTAATCTGTATGCTATATATCTTGGACATACCTTATAGAATATCGATTTTCTACCAAAATAAAAATTAGCCTTGTCAATATCTTTTTTAGTATTTATCATGCTAAGGAAATTGGTATAATCCAGATTTAATTTGTCAAACGGAATTCCGTATATTTCTTTAAAATCAAGATCTGAATACAATCTTTTATACTTCTCAATTCCGTAATTATCAATTAAATATTTTGAAAAAGAACCGGCATATATATAAGAAATGCTTGATACCTGTTTAAAAAACTCAGGTATCCGAAAAGGTTTTTTAAATCTGTTTTATATCCGTTATTATATGCAAGTGATGCCATAAAATGGATATAATTTTCATCATAAATAGGATCAGCCGCTACGGCAGCACCTTCTATCAAATAAGGATTAAAATTATCAGCAACTTTGAATACACCTTTTGCGAAAGCTGCTGTAAAACAATGAGCAAGCTCATGCTTGAGGGTTACGTTGTAATCATCATATGATATATAAATCTGTAGCAGCCATGGTTTTGCAATATCTGCATTTTCCGAACCGAATAGTCTTTTTTTCTGTTCATCATTCAAAAAAAGAAATGATTCAATTTTCTTATTAAGGCTGTCTTTAAAAAATTCACTCAATGTTTTATAATAATATTCATGATGGACAGCAATATCCTTAATCAAATTTTCTTTTACGGACATCGGATAATGGATAATGAAATGAGGTGATTCAATAGTACCCGTTAATTCTTTTTCTATTCTGCTTTTATCGGTAGAATATTTTAGAATAGGTGAAAAATAAATAAATAGGGAAGGGATTAAAATCACGATAAAGAAAAAAAATTTCCTGGTCATATGATTTTTATGATAGTAGATCTGGTATGCTATGTATAGTAAACCACCGAAAAAAATTATGTTTAATAGCCTGTACAAAGCTAATTTTATATCTACACTTAACCCTTCGTCATATATTGTTCCCGGCAAATAAGCAATAATAGGATTGTAGAAATATACCTGCGGATTAAAATAAAATTCACACAACGGGATTAAGAGGATTAAAATATAAATTAAAATAAATAATAGTATCCTGAATCTTTTAAACATTAAATTACAGAAAAATCCCAGTGAACTACCTATAATAAATGAAGGGATAGTTATAACAAGATAAAAAAGAAACCCGTCAAATAATGAACATTTAACCGTTAGAAAAGAATTTATTAAAGAAATTATCGCAGGAATTATTATAAAAGATATATAGGAAAATAATATGGAACTATTTACTCTTTTTTTAGATTCTAATCCGGGATAGTTTTTTATTAATTTTATTATGTATATCCCTGATAGAAAAACAATCAGTACTGAATTTAATACGGAATATTCATAACCGAAAACCTTTGTTAAAGGTAAATTGATTAAAACTAAATCAAAAATGATGATTATTAATAAATAAACCGGAAGGTAATTTCTAAATTCAAATATTTTTTTTAATATAGTCACAATTAATATTCAGTGCCGGAAATTCTCTGAATATCTGCCCCTAAAGATCTCAACTTATTCTCTATTTTTTCGTACCCCCTGTCTATATGGTAGACTCTCAATATCTCGGTTGTCCCCTCAGCAGCCAGACCGGCTAATACAAGACTCGCACTTGCCCTTAAATCAGTTGACATAACCTTTGCTCCCTTAAGTTTGGGAACCCCTTGAACAATCGCTGTATTTTCCTTTATCTGTATATTTGCTCCCAGCCTCTGTAATTCCGGGACATGAGCAAACCTGTCCAGATAAATATTATCTTTTACTGTTGAAACACCATCGCTAAGAGACATATAGGATATCCACTGGGCCTGCATATCTGTAGGAAAACCTGGAAATACTGCTGTTGAAATATCTGTTGATTTAATAGTATTATCTACTTTTATCAATTCTAATATATTGTTGTTATTTGATAACTTACAGCCGCTGTCTTCAAGTTTTGATATAATATGACTGATAAATTTTAAAGGAATGTTTTTTAATTTAACATTTCCTCCGGTAATAGCTGCAGCTACCAATAAAGTACCTGCTTCAATTCTATCCGGAATTGTTTCAATTTCTACCGGCTTTAATTCATCTACCCCTTCAACTGTTAAGGTTGCAGTATTTAAGCCTTCTATCCGTGCTCCCATTTTAATCAAATATTCAGCAAGATTAGTTATCTCAGGTTCCATAGCAGCATTGTTTATAATTGTCGTTCCTTTTGCTAAGACTGCCGCCATCAAAATATTCCCTGTAGCACCTACGGACGGTATATCAAAACTTATCAATGCACCTTTTAATCTCTTTGCTTTTGCGATAATATAACCTTCGGATAGTTCAATTTCCGCTCCCAGTCTTTTCATTCCCTCAAGATGGAGATTTACAGGTCTTGGTCCCCATGCACATCCTCCCGGTAGTGATACTTTTGCATATCCGAACCTGGTTAATAATGGCCCTAAAACATAAACCGATGCGCGCATCTTTTTGACATTTTCATATGGAGCATACTGACTTTTTATATCTGAAGTATCTAATTCAACAGTGTGATTCTCAAATTTACTTTCTATTCCGAGCTGATTAAGTAATTTTATCATCGTATAAACATCATTTAATTCCGGCGTATTATAAAGCGTCGATTTTCCTGATGCTAAGATTGATGCGGGCATTAATGCCAATGAAGCATTTTTAGCACCGCTGATACTTATTTCGCCGCTTATTTTATTACCGCCGTTTATTACAAACTTATCCACATTTTCCTCACATAAATGAAAATATTATAAATACTTATACATAGAAAAAATAAAGATTGGTAAGAGCAAAATCAATTTACCATTATGTTTATGTCTCCACTATGTCTATTTATTCCGACTCCTATCGGTATAAAGGATAAATATCTTGAATTCTAACTTATATAAACAAGAGGCTATATGACTCAGGTTATGGATTTGTAAAGATGACATCTTTATAATAAAAACAAAAATCTGATTTTGAAATAATCTCTATATTTAGAAAAAATTTTTATAAAGAAGTAAAGATGTCATCTTTAAAATTTTTATTATGTTCGAAGTTCAGTAATGATATAAAAAGTTATTTTAATAGAATTAATTTTTTGGTAGATACATAATCTTGGGTCATTAGACGATAAACATAAATTCCGCTTGGATAACCGTCTGCATTCCACCTGTATTTATAATTTCCCGATGGGAGTATACTATTTACTATGACTGCAGCTTCCCTCCCTAATACGTCATAAATCTTTAATGTAACTAATCCCCTTTGGGGAATTTGAAATTCGAAATTTGTAACCGGGTTAAAAGGATTGGGATAATTTTGTTTTAATTCAAAATATTCGGGAAGGTTTTCTATTTGTTTAATATCCGTAGTTTTTTCTTTGGGCAAAGTTATTTCGTATAATTTAGGAGAATTATTATTATAGTTGAGTCCGGTTTCCATAACAAAAAGTTTATTCCCTGCCAGTTCTATTCCCAGAGGTGATATAAAACCTTTTGCTATTTGAGTCACTTTCGCAGTATAATGATCGTTTACCTTTGTCAATGCAACATGGAGCAAATCATTACCGGTATCCCCTAAAGCTTTAAGTAATGCGCTGCTGTTTATCCTATCCACAAATGCACCGCCTTTCAAATCTCCTGCTAATATTGAATCTTTATCAAATACTATTCCGTCCGGTGAGCTATGAGGAGAAAAGGTTTTTATTGTATCTCCCAGATCGCCGGCATCTTTTATTTCACCGGTTACCGTATCACGAAATTTATCGGCATCAGGTCCCGAACTTAGAACCGGCTCAGTAAATATAATACTATCAGGAGCAGAGGGATAGCCGGGATCATTACTGTATGTGGTATAAAGCATTCCGTTTCCGCCGCCCCATGCATTAGGGCTTAATAAAGGATCCGAATGCGGGTCATAATTTGGGAATTGCTGGGGTGTAACATCACCTCCAATTCGCCATGGAAATCCGTAATGATTCCCCTCTTTTATCCAGTTCATTTCATCTGGATCATCACGATCATCTGAATTCTCAACCCCAAATAAATCTCCGTTTCCCGAATAAGCAAGATCAAATGTATTTCTTATTCCCTCTGCCATTATATATCCCTTGTCTCTAAGCAATTCCCTGTCATTTAACAGTAAAATATTATTACTATCCACCGGCAGTTTCAAAATAATAGATGTTAGGCCAACTTCCCTGTGCCCTTCTCTCATTTCACCATGGTCAGTACATGCACCATTGTTTACATATATATATTTCCCTTTAGGGTCAACAGCAATAGCATTTGTTTTATGATTATAAACATGCCCGTAAGTATACTCGACCGATTTTGCTATAAAACTCCAGACTCTCTTGTTCCCATTGTTACTATCGGGAATCCCCTTAGCGATAACACAAGTTGCGTAAGCACTATTGGTGTCACTAATCTCATTGCCGGCTAAATACATTGTACCGTTTTTTCCGAATGCCATACCTAAAGGAGCTGTAAGGCCATGATCTGATGTTTGATATACTGTAGTAAGACTGATTGTACTGTCTAATCCAAATTTTACTAGTTTTATATCACCGTCATTTTGCATTATATAAAGATTACCGGAAAGAGGATCTTTCTTTATCCTGACTGAACTTTTTTCTACTGTTCCTAAATCTCTTATGCTAATACCTGGTTTTGTTGCTGAAGGCTGGGCATTTGAAACGGAATGAATATAAATTATCATGAATAAAACAATAATGGATATTTTATATATACAAAGCTTCACTAAATTATTCCTTTAATAAAAGATTATTAAAATATTATTTCTGAGGATTAGTCGGACGCAAATCTATTTCACTAATTAATGCTCTTATGGGAAGTCTTATTATAGACATCACAGATTCCGCAACATCTTCCGGTTTTAATATCTCACCTTTACTCCTTGGATCATGTCCGCCAGAACCGAAATTTGTATCTACAGAACCCGGACATATTGTCGCTACTTTAATATTATACTGCCTTACTTCCAGCATCAATGATCTCGCAAATCCAAGGACAGCATGTTTCGTAGCCGAGTACATGGATCCGCCTACGAATGAATTTTTTCCGGCAAGCGATGCTATATTAATTATAGAACCTTTTCTTTTCTCAATCATGCTGTTCAAAACTGCTTTGGAGAAATTAAATATGCCGTAAACATTTGCATTAACTTGTTTCTTAAAATCATCTAGTTCGGCATCTACAACTTTTTTCATTATTCCTATTCCGGCGTTGTTTATTAAATGATCAACTTTCCCGTAAGTACTCAAAATCCTGTTAACGGAATCATTGACAAATTTAACATCCGCAACATCTCCCGAAAAGTACTCGCATTCAACTCCCTTTCCATGAATTTCTTTTTGAACACTTTCTCAATGCATCAATATCCCTTCCGAAAATCATAACATTAGTTTTTTCGTCTGCTAATCTTAGTGCAATACCCTTCCCGATTCCCCTGCTTCCTCCTGTTACAATTGATAATTCTTTTTCAGCCATATTATAAATCTCCTTCGATTGGACGTAATACTATTTCTTCACTAATTATATTGTTCTTTTGCAAATATGCCCATACTACAACTCTTGCTATATCTTCACTGTTCATCATCCTTTCCGAATGCTTTTTCCTCACCTCTGAAGACCACATTGGCGTGACCGTAGCTCCAGGCAGTATATCTATTACCCTGATTTTATATTTCCTAACCTCTTCCCTTAGAACTTTTGAATATCCTAAAAGTCCCATTTTAGAAGCAGCATAAGCAGTGCTGTTGGTAAAAAATTTTTGTGTTATAATAGAGTTGATGTTAATTATTGTTCCTCCCCCGTTCTCAATCATATGAGGGAGTACATTTTTTATGGCATATACTGCACCAAGTAAATTTGTATTTATTATATCGTCAATTTCATTAATTGAATTTTCTTCCGCCAATTTGAATGAAGTTATCCCTGCACTATTTATTAAACAGTCAATTTGAGAGTCTGAAATGATTTTTTTTACTGTCTGTTCAACATTAACCGATGATGCGACATTACATGGAAATACTTCAATATTCATCCGGTTATTTCCGGATTCTTTCTGCAGTTCTTTTTTTAATCTTTCCAGCTCTGTAACACTTCGTGCAGACGCAAAAACTCTAAAACCTACCCGTGCAAATTCTTTTGTAGCGTCTTTTCCAATGCCGGAACTCGCTCCTGTAATCCATATTCCCTTTTCTTTTTTTTCCATCATATATTACAATTAGATACCAGGTTTAAAAACTCACTCCTTGTCCTATGATCATCTTTAAATATTCCGTGGACTGCACTTGCCGTTGCAGAAGAGTTTTGCTTCTCAACTCCCCGCATCATCATACACATATGTCTCGCTTCCGATACTACCGCTACCCCCTGAGGATGCAGGTGCTCCTCTATCGTGTCTGCTATCTGCTGTGTCATCCTTTCCTGAACCTGTAGCCTTCTTGAAAAGATTTCTACGATTCTCGGAATTTTACTTAATCCTAAAACTTTACCGTCGGGGATATAAGCTACATGAACTTTCCCGTAAAAAGGAAGCATATGATGCTCACATAAACTATAAAAATCAATATTTTTAACCAATACCATTTCATCATATCTTACATCAAATATTGCATTATTAAGCACTTCTTCAACTTTCTTATTATAACCTGAAGTCAAGAATTCATACGCTTTTGCAACACGCTTTGGTGTGTTTAATAATCCCTCTCTCTTGGGATCTTCCCCTATTTCACTTAATAAATTTGAAATTATATTTTGAACTTTTGGTAGATCCAAATTCTATTCTCCTTTATATTCAAAAAAATTATTTTCAGTTTCAGACAGTTTTACGGAATATAACTTTCCATTTGGTATCTTATCTATCAGCTGTTTCCAGATCCCGATAGTCATATTCTCAGTAGTTGGAATAATCCCCTTCATAAATTTGGTTTCGAGATTCAAATTTTTATGGTCAACTTCTTCAATCACATATTTCCTGACTATCTCTTTTAAATCCCTCAAATTTATTACAAAACCTGTTTCAGGATCTACATCTCCGGCAACAACCACTTCCAGTACATAGTTGTGCCCGTGCCAGTTTGGATTACTGCATTTCCCGAAAATTTTTAGGTTCTCTTCATCACTCAGATTAGGAATATATAATCTGTGTGCAGCATTAAAGGTTTCCCGCCTCGTTACGTATACCATGTGGAAAATTAACAATTAACAATGAAAAATTAACAATTAAAGTTTCTTGCACTTGAACTTACTCTTATTCCTAAGTTGGCAAAGCCAGAACCGAAAAGTTTTATTGAAAGATTACCAGATTGTTTTTTAATCTTGCCTGCCCGGCGAAACGAAGCGTAGACGGGTAATTTTGCAATTCTGTAATTTCCTTTATTTCAAAGCTTTCAATACTTCTTCAATATGGTTTTCCACTTTAACTTTTGGAAATACCTTTTGAATTTTTCCGTCCTCATCAATTATATAAGTTGTTCTTTCAACACCCATATAATTTCTTCCATACATGCTCTTTTGTTTCCATACATCATAAGATTCTACTGTCTCTTTTCCTTCATCACTTAATAAAGTAAACGGGAGGTTATATTTTTCCGCAAACTTTTTATGAGATTCAATTGAATCCGGACTTATACCAATTACTTTTGTCTCTAATCTTTCAAATTTTGGAAATTCATCTCTAAAGCTGCATGCTTCTTTTGTGCATCCTGTAGTATCATCCTTGGGATAAAAATATACTACAACTTTCTGTCCTTTGAAATCATCTAATGAAACTGTATTTCCATCCTGATCCTTTAATTTTATATCGGGTGCCTTTTTCCCTTCTTCTAACATATTTTCCTCATAATTTTTGTTTTATAAATATTTCAAATATTCATCTTTTTTATTAACCCCGGGATTAATCCCGGGGGTTAATGTACAAGAGCTTGATATTTAACTGTTTTAACAGTTTTCAATTTAAGCGATCAACTTAAGTAAATTAAAAATACTATTAATAAAGAGGTATCGAATTATCAATTTCTTTCGCCCATGCATCAATACCCCCTTCTAAGTTTATTAAATTATTAAATCCTAATTTTTCAAGATAGTAGCAGACCTGTAAACTTCTAACTCCGTGATGGCAATAAATTATCGTCTTATCTTCTTTATTTAAACCTTTAGATACTTCTACAAATTTTGAAAGAGGCATCAACTCTGAATTATGTATATTGGCAAGATGGTTTTCCCACTCTTCTCTTACATCTATTACTTTTATATTTTTTTCATTATCTAATATCTTTTTAACTTCTACCGGTTTTAATTTTTGTATCAATATTCTTCCTAAAAATATTAAAATATCATTTTTAACATAGATAAATTTAAAAGTCTATTCAACATTGTTGTGATTTAGATAATTTCCAAATAACCGTTGAATTACCATTTTATACGCCTTGGTAACATAAAATTTACCTGTTTCATTCCCATAACGACATAAAGCATGAAATATCATTAACATTTCATTATCACGCCTTAGTAGAATAAAATTTCCTATTTCATTCCATAACGCCGTTAGGCATAAAATATTATTAACGTTTCATTATTACACCTTCATATATAAAATTTCCTATTCATTAACGCCGTTAGGCGTGAAATATTATTAACACTTAATCATCCCAAATGAAAGGAAACACCGTAGGTGTGACACATTCCCATAAATTAAAAATATCAGAGTATAATCCATGTAACCAATTTAACCAACGATTGACTTACCGTTTATTACCATTTTATAACATAAAATTTCCCTATTTCCTACCATATCACCGTTAAGCATGAAATATCATTAACATTTCACGATCACGCCTTAGTAGGATAAAATTTCCTATTCAATAACGCTGTTAGGCATAAAATATTATTAACCTTTCATTATTACACCTTCGCATATAAAATTTCCTATTCATTAACGCCGTTGGGCGTGAAATATTATTAACACTTAATCATCCCAAATGAAAGGAAACACCGTAGGTGTGACATATTCCCATAAATTAAAAATATCAGAGTATAATCCATATTTCCCTATTTGATTCCATACCACCCCGTTAATCATGAAATATCATTAACATTTCATTATTACGCCATCGTAGCATAAAATTTCCTGTTGCATTCCATAACGCCGTTAGGCGTGAAATATTATTAACATTTCATCATTCCAAATGAAAGTAAAACACCGTAGGTGTTACATATTCTCATAAATTAAAAATATCAGAGTATAATCCATATTTCCCTATTTGATTCCATACCACCCCGTTAAGCATGAAATATCATTAACATTTCATTATTACGCCATCGTAGCATAAAATTTCCTGTTGCATTCCATAACGCCGTTAGGCGTGAAATATTATTAACATTTCATCATTCCAAATGAAAGTAAAACACCGTAGGTGTTACATATTCTCATAAAATTAAAACTAACTGAGTCATAATCCATTAAACCAATTTAACTAACCTTATGTCTAATCCTCAGAAAATAGAAAAAATCAATTAGGAGAAAAAATGAATAGAATATTTGGTTATTTTGTTATGGCTCTTTTAATAGCTTCAGTTGTTACAAGTGCACAGTCCCGCCGAACACCTGAAGAAAGGGCCAAACTGCTTAAAGATCAACTAAATCTTACCGATGAACAAACTGCAAAAGTTGATAGCCTTTATACTTTGGCTGATACAAAATTCCAGGAAGCATCACAAAATAGTTTTGATAGAGCGAAATTTAGATCTATTATGGATAGTACAAATACTGAAATAGGAAAAATTTTAACGGATGAACAAAAGGATTCATTCAAAAAAATAATTGAAGAACGAAGAAACAGAATGCGGGGAAATAAACAGAACCGCAATTCAAATTAAAATAATATCTTATTGTAACGGATAAAAAATGAAAAAGAAAGTAATTATTTATAGTTTAATTGTTGTTGGATTACTTGCAGCAGTTTATTTTCTCTTTATTAAAAGTGATAGTACAACTCCAAAATTTACTTTTACCGAGATTAAAAAGGGGGATATTAGTAATACTATTACCAGTACGGGTACTTTAAATGCGCTTAAAACAATAGATGTAGGTACTCAGGTTTCCGGCAAAATTGACAAAATATTTGTCGATTTTAATTCCGATGTGAAAAGAGGGCAGCTTCTTGCTATTCTTGATACTACTAATCTCGCTTTAGCAATTAGAGATGCAAACTCAAATCTTGAAAAATCCAAATCTCAATATGAACAGGCATTAGCTCAATATAATAGAAATAAGGAATTATATGATAAAGGATATTTATCTGAGCTGGATTATATAAGTTCGAAAACCAGTCTTGAATCCTCGCTTGCAGATTATCATTCTTCTCAAACATCTCTGGAAAGAGCAAAAACAAATTTGACTTATGCCTACATATATTCGCCGATAAACGGTAAGGTTATTAATAAGAATGTTGAAGAAGGACAGACAGTAGCATCGAGCTTTTCTTCTCCTACTTTGTTTGAAATTGCCGAAAACCTTTCTAATATGCAGATTTTAGCATCTGTTGACGAAAGTGATATAGGACAAATTCGCGTTGGCCAGGAAGCAAAGTTTTCCGTTCAAGCATTTCCGGATAAAGAGTTTATAGGCAAAGTTGTCCAGATAAGATTAAATTCTCAAGTAGAACAGAATGTTGTTAATTATACTGTGGTTATAAATGCTGAGAACAAGAACAATCTTTTACTGCCTGGTATGACTGCAACTATCGACTTTTATATCGAACAGAAAAATGATGTTTTAATGGTTCCAAATTCAGCTTTAAGATATCAACCTTCGGCTGAAATTCTGGCAGAATACAAGAAATCCACCGGAGATTCTTCTGCAAGTAGACGGAGTAATATTCCCGATAGCTTAAGAAATAGATTTAAAAGAATGGGGAATGGAAATTTTACCTCTAATAATGGTACATCATCTGGGAGTAACAATTTCAAATCCAGGAGTTTCGGCAGAATTTGGTATTTAGATGATAATGGGAAACTTCAGATGGGTATGGCTGTCTTAGGTTTAACAGATGGTAAGAACACTGAAATTGTACGAAGCAGAAATTTGAAGGATGGAATGAAAGTTATTACCGGTACAGAGAATGCTGCAGCAGCCAATACTTCCAGCACACCTAATCAAAATCTCACGCGAGGTTTAAGAAGAGGTTTTTAACTTATCAATATTGAATATCCGGAGAAAGATTTGAGCAAAAATATAATTAAAACAATTGAATTAACGAAAACATATTTTGTAGGAGATATTAAAATTCCGGCTCTTAAAGCCGTCGATTTAAATATTGATGAGGGTGAATTCGTTGCAGTAATGGGCGCTTCCGGTTCGGGTAAATCAACATTGATGAATTTGATCGGTTGTCTGGATAAACCAACTTCGGGAGATTATATTCTTGATGGAGTTAATACAAGCAAATTGACTAAAAATGAATATGCAGAAATCAGGAATCAAAAAATCGGATTTGTATTCCAGGGTTTTAACCTCCTTCCGAGAACAACTGCACTCGAAAATGTCGAACTTCCATTAATGTATGATAGAATGCATAGGATAAAAAACCCGAATAAAAAAGCTATCGAAGTACTAGAGCGCGTTGATTTAGGTGACAGGTTAACACATGAACCCAACCAGCTTTCGGGAGGACAGCAGCAGAGGGTTGCCATAGCAAGAGCCCTTGTTAATGAACCATCCCTTATTTTAGCTGATGAACCTACCGGAAATCTGGATAGTAAGATGTCCGTTGAAGTTTTCAATCTTTTTCAAAAATTAAATGATGAAGGAATTACAATTATTCTTGTTACCCATGAAAGGGATTTCGCTCATTTTGCGAAAAGAATTGTTGAACTCAAAGACGGTTATATAATTAAAGACTTTGAAATTAAAAACCGGATGATTGCTGCTCAAGAGTTAGAAAGATTAAAAGAAGAAGTAATTTAAAGTTTTAGAGGTAATATGCAGATTAAAAATGTTCTAAAAGTTGCAGGAAAAAGTATTCTTAAGTCCAGAATGAGAAGTTTGCTGACTGCTTTAGGAATTATTATTGGTGTTGCTGCTGTTGTTGTTATGGTTGCAGTAGGCGATGGTGCTCAGATGCAGGTTGAACAGCAGATAAATGCTCTTGGTTCAAATCTGCTTATTATTTTCCCTGGTTCCAGCAACTCAAGAGGAATAAGAATGGGAGCTGGCAGCTTCAACAGGTTTACAATGGAAGATGTTGATAGAATTAGAGAAGAAGCAACTTTAATAAAAGCAGTATCACCTGTTGTAAGGAGCGGAGGACAAATTATAGGCGGAAGCGGTAACTGGAGCACTCAGGTTCTCGGTGTTGCTACTAATTATCTGGAAATCAGAGATTGGCCCTTGTCTTCCGGTGATTTCTTTACTGATAAGGATATTCTTTCAAGAGCGAAAGTTGCTGTACTGGGGCAAACTGTTGTAAACCAATTATTCCCGAATGAAGATCCAATAGGACAATTGATTAGAATTAGAAACGTTCCCTTTAGAGTTATTGGAGTTTTATCGCCTAAAGGTCAGAGTGCAATGGGAACTGATAATGATGATATAATTTTAGCACCATCAACTACAGTTCTTGACAGATTAGCCGGCGGCAGATATATTAATTATATTCAGGCAAGTGCTCTTTCATTACAGCAAATAGGGCAGGCTCAGGAGGAATTAACACAAATTATGCGTCAAGCGCATAATTTGCATCCTGGAGAAGATGATGATTTTACAGTAAGAAACCAAGCCGATATTACCGAAGCGGCAACTGAAACTTCAAAAGTTTTAACTGTTCTGCTTGCCTCTGTTGCAGGTGTTTCTCTCATTGTCGGCGGTATTGGAATAATGAATATTATGCTCGTTTCCGTAACCGAAAGAACAAGAGAAATTGGTATTAGATTGTCTGTAGGTGCAAGGACATCCGATATTCTAATTCAGTTTTTAACTGAATCTATTGTCCTAAGTTTAGCAGGCGGATTAATAGGTGTTTTACTCTCTTTCGGTATTACATATATATTAAATAATTACACCAGTCAATTTGCTTACATTAGACCTGAGATAATTTTTATAGCCGTTAGTTTTGCGGGTATTATCGGGATATTTTTCGGCTTCTATCCTGCCCGTAAAGCTGCAAATTTGAATCCTATTGATGCTTTAAGATATGAATAATCTATTATTATGCTATTACTGTAAGGGGACTGCATGAATTAGAAGCTCTACTTTTATGAATAATTCTAGTAAGATTAAAAAATTCATTTCAAAGCGGAGTATGCTATGATCATCAATCCCATAGATAAAAGCAATTATTTTAAAGGTCTATTAGTACTTGCGGGCATAGATAAAAATATAAACCGGGATGAAAGCTATTTAATAAAAAGGATCGGACATATTTTAGGTTTTAACAATGAATTCGTTGATTGTGCAATCAATAGCTTTTTTGATAATAAATTTATAATTGAAGATCCGCCTCAATTTTCTAATTACAATTTGGCAGAGATATTCATTAAGGACGGAATTAAAACTGTTTTGGTAAATAATGTTTTGAACCTTGATCAGCTTAACTGGTTGTCGGTGACAGCCTTAAAAAATAATATATCGAAACAATGGTTGTTCATCGAATTGGAAAACCTGATAGAAAATTATAAGCCCGGATCTGAATTAATCCTTGAGATTCAGGAATATTTTAATCATCAGCACTATGACAGCCCTTTTGCATATTAAGACTATCTTTCAACGCTAATAATTTTTACCGGATAAAATGATGAAAACTTACTTCTATTACATCTTATTTTTTATGATAATTTTTTATTCAAAAAATTATGCACAAAAGCAGCTATCAATAAATGATGCAATTAATATTGCACTTCACCAGAATACAGCTCTTCTGAAATCTCAGAATAATCTGGTAACTAATACCAGTGCAATAAAAAGTGCATACGGTAATCTCCTCCCAAATTTAAATATAAATGCAGGCTGGAACTGGCAGAGAATTAGTGATAAAGGGGGTGAAACTCAAACGGATTTCTTCGGAAGGGAAACTACTCTTCCACCATCTGAATTAGATGCTCGGAATTATTCTCTTTCCGCCGGTGGCAATGTTACCCTGTTTGATGGACTTTCAAATCTTGCTAATATAGCCCAGAAGAAGAATTCTTACGAATCTGCGAAGTACGACCTGGAAAAACAAAAACAGGATATAATCCTTCAGACTGCTAATTATTATTTTTCTATAATCAGTTTCGATTCTCTCTTAAAATATCAAGATGAAAATTTGAAGTACAACCAGGAACTATTAAAAGAAATAAAGGAGAAACAGCAGTTAAAAATGGTAACTCTAGCCGATGTTTATTCACAGGAAGCACAGACTGCAAATTCTGAATTATCATATCTTCAGGCCAAAAATGATTTTGAGAAGGCTAAGATCTCTCTTCTAAATTATTTAGCTCTCGATATAAATAAAGACTACTCCTTTAACCTTCCCTCAAAGAGCGAGTATGACTCAAGTTTGACAAGTGAAGATTATGGAGAGCTTCTCCAATTTGCACTATCCCATCGCAGCGATTATTTAAGTCAAAAATATACAGTAGAGTCGAGCGAAAATCAGTTGACTATGTCTCGTTCCGATCTCTTCCCTACCCTATCCGGAAGTTATCGTATTTCAACCGGTGCCACAGATTTAAGTGCAATGTTTAACAGAAAAACTTACAGTCTTGGTTTATCATTAAACATTCCTATCTTTTCCAACTGGAATACAGAATATGCAATTGAATCTGCGGATGTTTCAGTTCAAAATAGCAACGAAGATCTAAAACAACTGGAAAGACAGCTTAAATCGGATGTAAAAAATGCTTTACTCGATTTGCAGACTTCCCGGCTGCAGCTTGA
Organism: uncultured Bacteroidota bacterium; assembly: GCA_963740945.1. Lineage (GTDB taxonomy): Bacteria > Bacteroidota > Ignavibacteria > Ignavibacteriales > Ignavibacteriaceae > CAVQBP01. The sequence goes on from CAVUGE010000030.1 coordinate 139,991, forward strand.
TGTGTCAAAAAAAGCTTTGCTTTCTGCTAAAGAAAGCTGGGATATTAAAAAAGAAAGCTATAATGTAGGAGCAGTTACTTATATAGATCTGCAGCAGACTTATAATAATTATCTTCAAGCATTGAATAATAATATACAGGCACAGTATAGTTATTATACAAAACAATTTGCTCTACTTAATGCAATTGGCAACTTGAATTATTAGAATTTAGAAGAGTTGCCATTAACAGAATTTTGAAACCGAAGGTGTGATATTATTGTAGAAAATAAAAAGTTGAAGGAATATTCATATATAGAAAGAAATAACCTCAATTATCTATTGAAACATCCTTCATATTTCGATTTTTATATAAAAAACCCCCTCTCAACCCCCTGTTTTTAAAGAAAACTCAGGTGAAGGCATACATATATATGCCTAAAAAATATTCTCTTTAAAAATGAGGGGTTGAGAGGCCTTTTTCTCAAAATAAAACATTTCATTTCTTAATTGCTAAATTGATTGAGATGGAATAACCCTATTTTAAGTCTTTAATAAATCCGCGTAATTTATTAAAAGGTATTATTCTTACATCTTGAATTTTAAAAGATTCACTGCCAGTGTAGATTAAGATTTTTTCAATATTCATTCTTGAAGTTGGAACTGGAAATTTACTCAAGTTCCTTAAATAATCACTATTATACGTTTCACCCCCTTTAATTTCAATTGCAGTTAAATTTTCATTTTCTTTTTCTACAATACAATCGATTTCAACACCATTACTTTCCCTCCAGTAATAAACCGCAGGCTTTTTACCATCGTGGTATCCGCTTTTAATTATCTCACTTATTACTAAATTTTCAAAAAGTGCACCGTATGCAAAATGATTTCTAACCGAATTTGGGCCTGATAATTTTAATAATGAAGATGCTACTCCGGTATCATAAAAATAAAGTTTAGGAGATTTTATTAATCTTTTATTAAAATTTTTATAATAAGGCTGGAGCAAAAAAATGATAAAACTTGATTCCAGTAAAGACAGCCATGACTTAACTGTATTCACAGATATGCCGGTATCATTTGCCAATGATGTTATATTTATTATTTGCCCAACTCTTCCTGCACATAAACTTAAAAATTTTGTAAATGTATTTAAGTTTTCAATAGATTTTAATGATCGTAGATCTCTTTCCAGATATGTTTGAATATATGAAGGATAGAAATCTCCCGGATGAATATCTTTATCATAAATTCTCGGATAGAATCCTTTTAAGATTGTTTCACTTAAATTTTGTTTCGAAATTATTTCGAGCTCGGTTATATCAAAAGGGAAAAGATGATTAATGTTAACACGGCCCGCAAGGGATTGTGATATTTTTTCATTTAATAAAAAGCTTTGCGAACCGGATAAAATATATTGTCCGACGGAATTCCTCTCATCTGAAATCACCTGAATATAACTGAAAAGTTCCGGTATATTTTGAGCCTCATCAAAAATTACATTTGGCCCTGCATCTCTCAAAAATCCTGCTAAGTCCGATTGTATCATCTGACGGTAATCTATTCGTTCAAGATTATAGTAAGTATAAGAAGGGAAGGCATATTTTAATAAAGTAGTCTTTCCGGATTGGCGCGGTCCAGTCAATGATATAACCGGAAATTTTTTCAGAACTTTATTTAAGTGACTTGTTATATTTCTTTCTATTATCATTTTATGTAATAATGCAATTCAATTGCAAATATACATAAAATATCTTTAATTATAATATAAAAAAGCAATTCAGTACTTTAATGACAGAGAGATGCCATTAAATCCGAAATCTAAAATTTATTTACAGCAGTTTCAGCTTTTTAGTCCAATCTTTAAACCCATTCTCCAGCTGTTCAAACGAATCTATTGTAAAAAGTACCGGCTGAAGATGCCAAACATCATACGCCTGGTTAACAATTCTTTCCGGATCGAAATCAATTACTTCCACTTCACTTGATAGTGCATGCTGTATTTCACCAAGAGATGAAATAATTCCAGCACCGTAAATACGCATTCCATCCGGCTTTCGTATCAAACCGAATTCAACCGTAAACCAATGAAAGGTTTCAAGCTTTTTCCTATTTTCCCCTTGTGCATTTAGTGCGGCTTCTCCAAACATTTGATAAAATGAAGCAAAACTTGTATCTGTTAGCAATGGCATATGACCGAACATATCATGAAAAAGATCAGGAGCCGGAGTATAATCAAGCTCTTCTTTTCCCCTTATATAATCAGTGGAAGGAAATACCTTTTGCTGAAGCATTTTGAAAAAATCCTGTTCATGTATTAAACCCGGAACCCTGGCAATTTTCCAGCCGGTTGTTTTATAAAATACATGACTTAGATCTTTTAAAGCAGGTATCTTGTCTGGAGTAAAATTTAATCTTTTCGACCCTTCAAGATATTCTTCGCAGGCTCTGCCTGGAAGAAATTTCATCTGCCTGTCAAAAAGAAACCGCCATGATTCCTGGTCAGACTCCGGATAATCAGGATATTGAATTTCATCATGTTCGGGTACCGGTCCTGTCAATTTCTGCGGAATACATCTTGGATCTATCCCCTCTTTAGCCGCCTGTTCATAAGCAGACAAAGTTTTTTCATCTTTTGGATTATCCATTTTTACTCCTTCTTAAGATTTAATTGCTTTTGGCAATTTACACTTATTAACTGAACTTTCACAAATCCCCCCTCTCCTTGCTAAGGAGAAGGGCTGGGGGTGAGGTTAAAACCCATAAATTTTGCACCAACTAATCATATTCATATTCAATTATTCATTGAAATCAAATTCACTCATTTTGCAACTTCACTATTAATCTGAGCAGTAAAACTTTTTAACTGACCTGAATTATATTATGCAATATCATCTTTCAAATACCTATCCTATGTAACTTCTGATAACTTAATCAGAATTGAAAATAATATCAATGCTTACAAATGAATATATTTAAGGAATATAATTTACAATTTTATTTTCCAATCCTTCTTTTGAATGTTGCAGTTTTAACTTTCTTTCCGGCTGCTTTTTTAACTCATCAGGAACATCCGCACCTATTGGCCTCGATATTCCGCCGTCTACAAAATATAATGCTCCTGTCACAAAACTCGCTTCATCCGAAGCTAAAAAAACAAATACATTTCTGTTTCTTCATAATCCTCTTTATTTAATTAATCGGAATCTTTCTAAACTTTGCAAGAATAATACAATAACCTCCATAAGCCGCTAAACCAACTGCTGCTGCACCCAGCAGCCAATGTCCGTATGGTTCATATAAAGCTTTTGAAAGCGCTTCACCTATTCCAACGGCTTTTTGCGGATTGTATTCTATAGCCGCCTGAATTAAAAAAATACTTATTAATACAAATACAATTCCTCTTGCAGTAAGACCCGCCATACTTATATACCTTGTCAGTTTTTCTTCAAAATTACTCATCTCTCATAACTTATATTTAAATTCAAATTTAGAAAAAGTGCCGAAGTAGATTTGAAATAGCCCGGAGCCCCCAATAGCTAATCCTGCAATAATAATAAGCCATCTTCCGAATGACTTTGAAAGTACCGATGCAGTTATTCCCTCAGTGGAACTGCCACTCCCTCCGGATCCGCCCACTATCTTTAAAGAGAAATATGCGAGTCCCCCATACAAAATGACACTCGTAAAATAGCCTACTCTATCGAGTAAATTCTTAAAATCTATCTTTTTATTATCGGCATTAAAAACCGATTGAATAAAACGCCAATATGCGTGACCGGCTAAACCGGCTGCTAAAAGTATTAGAATAATATCTCCGAATGGCCCGGATTGCTGGTGTATGGTTGTTAAAACATCTTTCATCCCGGCTGTTTGACCCCCAATACCTATCACTATTTCAAAAGACAAATAACCCATTATAATATAGAGAAGTCCTTTGGCTGCAAATCCCACCCTTGCAATAACTTCAATCCATGGACTCATTTTCCGCTTTTTTAATTTCATTTGCCTTTCCGGAACATTATAGATATAAAGATGACATCTTTAAAAAGAATAATAATTTTAGTTTTATATCAAAATATAAGTTTAGATAAAATCTTATCTCATAATTATAAAGATGTCATCTTTCAAATACCGGATTTGCTTAACTTCTTTTAAGTCATGCAGTATTTGTAATCATGTAATTCAGAATGACAACTGCTAATCTTCATTTAATCTGTTTAATATAGTATTAAAGTGATTTGTTTTATGAGATATAAAGCAAATTAATATATCCGGTTTCCGGGAAATGTTAATCGTTCAATAGTTACCTTTTCCAAAAATTCTTCATTAACAATTGCTCCGCAGCCTGGAATATCAGGTACATTTAAAGTACCGTCATTATTTAATTCAAAAGGATTGAACACAATATCGTTCGAAAAATACCGTTTACTTGCACTTATATCTCCTGGTAATTTAAAATTGGGCAGACTTGCAAGAGCTGTATTGAATGCTCTGCCTATTCCGGTTTCCAGCATTCCGCCGCACCATACCGGAATTTCATTCTTTTCCGAAATATCATGAATCCTTTTTGCTTCTGCTAGTCCCCCTACCCGCGAAGGCTTTATATTTATAATTTTACATGCCTTCATATTTATTGCATCTTCCGCAATTTTTGATGAAACTATACTTTCATCAAGACAAATTGGGGTTTTAAGGCTTTTCTGTAATACGGAATGTTTATATATATCATTATACCCCAGCGGTTGTTCAATTAATAGTAAATTAAATTCATCAAGCTCCGCCAGATGTTCGGAATCCTTTAGATCATAAGCACTATTTGCATCAACCTGAAGCATTATATCTCCCCATCTTTTTCTAATTTCCCCAATCGGTTTAATATCCCATCCTGGCTTTATTTTAATTTTTATTCTCTTATATCCTTCATCCAGATAATTTTCTACTGAACTCAATAGTGACCTGATGTCTTCCTGAATGCCAATGCTTACTCCAACATTAATTTTTATTCTTACTCCCCCGAGCATATTTGAAATACTTTTATTATACACCTTTCCGGCTAAATCCCAAACCGCAAATTCAATCCCCGCAATTGCAATCCTATTACCTCTAACAATAGAAAAAATACTATTAATATCTTCCGGTGTTGATATATCAGCTTTTAGAATTAAAGGGATTAAAACATCTTTCATAACTGACCAGACTGTCCCGGTTGTCTCCTCAACATAAAAAGGATTGAGACTGACAGGTGCTTCTCCCCAGCCCTCCATTCCATCAGAATAAATTCTTACTATTATCCCGTTATTCCCTTCATCCGTCCACCCGCTTGTTATGAAAGGTTTTTTGTATGGAAGTAATATCTTTCTTATTTCAACTCGTTCAACTCTCATTTATCTTATAAGATTTTTGTTTAATGTTTTTATTATAATTAAAATTGAAAATAAAGTTCAATATTTTTTAACAGTAAAATAAAATTAAATATATCAAAAATGAGATACACTGCTTTTCTATTTTTTGTTTTAACTCAGTTATTATTTTGCCAGGTCAATACTGAAAAATATAGAAATTTTGGAGATAGTGCAGGATTTTCAGGAATTGCAAAATTAGATGCTTCAATCCAAACAGGCAATACGGATTTACAGGAAATCGGTTCGGAAATTCATGTAAATTATAAAGAACCAGTATCAACATTGCTGTTTATTTTGAAAGGAGATTACGGATGGAATAACGGAAAACAGTTTTCAAACGAGGCTCTGGCACATTTAAGGTTTGTCCAGACTCTCAACAAAGATCTGAAACTAGAAGTTTTCACCCAGATAAATTATGATAAATCCCTTCTGCTTCTCTTCCGCGCTCTCGGAGGCACCGGTTTGAGGTTCAAATTATATGAAACTAATAATTCTCTACTTTGGTTTGGTTCGGCTTATATGCTTGAGTATGAAAGGTATAATAGCCCCCGAAGTTATATTAATAAAAAGATTATTTTAACAAATAGATGGAGTAATTATTTATCATTCAATTTATCCGTTAAGAAAAATGTAAGCATCTCATCAGTAATATATTACCAGCCCCGTTTTGATCTATGGAAGGATGTAAGGATATTATCTGAAAATTCGTTAATTGTAAATTTATCTGGTAATTTTTCTCTTTCTGTAGAGTTTGATTTAAGATATGATCACTTTACCCCTGTAGGCATAAAAGATGTCGATACAAATTCAAAAATAGGTTTTATCTATAACTTTTGATTATCAAGAAGACCTCCGGAGTTTCCAAAACTTCGGAGGTTTGGGTCTTTCACTATCAAACTACATTTACCTCCTCTTCAAGTTCAATCCCGTATTTATCGGAAATTGTTTTTTTGATAAAGTCTTTAAACTCTAAAATCTCTTCTCCCGTTGCTTCTCCGTAGTTTACTATTACCAGAGCCTGTTTTGCATGTGTACCTGTGTTTCCCACCCTCTTACCTTTTAACCCTGCATTCTCAATCAGCCACCCCGCAGGAACTTTAACCTTACTATCTGAAATATTATAACCAATAATCCCGGGAAATTCATTCTTTAATATTTCAAATTTATCTTTTGCAATTTCCGGATTCTTAAAAAAACTCCCTGCGTTTCCAATCTTTGCCGGGTCCGGCAGTTTACTCATCCTTATATCTGATACTGCTCTGCTCACATCTCCGATGGTTATTTTATTTAAATTTCTTTTTTTAAGTTCTTCCTCGACAGCCCCGTATGATGTATTAGGAATAGGATCATTATTAAGTTTCAAAGTCACATCGGTAATTATAAATTTATCTTTTAATTCCTTTTTAAATATGCTATTCCGGTAACCGAATTGACATTCATCCTTATAAAAAACTTTTTCATTAAGATCCTTAATAAAAATCCCTTTTAATGAATAGAATACATCCTTTAATTCCTGTCCGTATGCACCGATATTTTGAATCGGTGCAGCACCAACTTTACCAGGTATTAAAGAAAGATTTTCTATTCCTCCAAGATTTTGTTTAACACAATAGGTTACCAGTTCATTCCAGATCATTCCGGCAGAAGCTTCAATAAAAGTATTACCTTTTGTCTTATCAACAACCTGAGTTTTATCTGATATAAATGTTATAACAAGACCTTCAAAATTTCCAGTAAAAAGGATATTGCTCCCCCCGCCTAAAACCAACTTTCGGGTATTCAGAAAATTATCTGTTAGCAATAACTTTTGTAGCTCTTCAGTGGAGGAAATTCTGGCAAAATATTTCGCTTTTACATCTATTCCAAAAGTATTAAGGTTCTTTAAAGAAAATTTTTCTATTATTTCCATTTTACAAATGTTTTAACAAAAATATATATATAAGAATAAAACTAAAATTTATTAAAAGGAAATGCTATTATATTTTTCTTAACCTTTATCTTTTAAGGTTCATATCTTTCTTAAAGAATGCTTTTTCTCAAACAAAATCATTTATTTATTTTATATATTAAAAATGATTCCAAATCTGTTTAACTTTGGAATGATTATTTCATGGCCTTAATTATTTATGAAAATCTCTAAATTGTAAAAAAGAGCTTTATTTTGGAAATTGAATTTAATTTTAATCAGTCAGGGGTCATTCCCTATAGGAAAAAAGAAAATGAATATGAGGTCCTTTTAATAACTTCAATCAAAAAGAAAAAATGGATCGTTCCCAAAGGATATGTGGAATTTAATTTAACACCATTCGAATCTGCAAAAAAAGAAGCTTATGAAGAAGCTGGGGTTATGGGCTCAAACGAAACTATCGAGCTCGGCTCTTATTCATTAGATAAATCAATTGGAAAACAGATTATTAAAATATTTTCCATGGAAGTAATAAAAGTGCTCGATGATTATCCCGAAAAGAATATGAGAAAAAGAAAATGGCTATCCGTTGCCGAAGCTGCTTCAACGGTTTCTTTACCCGGTGTATCTGCAATGATTCTCTCTCTCCCTGCAAAAATAAAACGAAATAATTGATTTAAATAAAACTTTCTTCATCCTCCTTTATTAAACTTTCCACCGCTTCTTTTGAGGTTTCATAATCATATCCTTTTGAAAAAAGATATGAAAATAATTTTTCTTTCATTTTTTTCTTTTCCGGTTTCCTGAAAATAAGAGAATTATATTTTTTTTCCGCTAGTTCAATTGCACTATGCAAATTGTTTCCGTCAGGAAATTTATCTAACAATACTTGGGATATAATTTCACCGTTTATTCCCCTTTTTATCAATTCGGCTTTAACTTTATTCTTTCCCCAATACTTATTCTTTATATTTTCATCCGAAAAAACATTTGCGAATTCCATATCATTCAAATAATTATTTTCTCTTAAATTATTAATAGTTTCTTCTATAACTTCTTCATTATATTTTTTTTGCTTTAATTTAATCCGTAATTCATATTCGGAAAGTAATCTTCTGGCAAGGTAACGAAAAGCTCTTTGCTTAACTGCAAATTTTTGATTTTCATAAATTAAAGATTCAATCTGAGCATCTGATATTTCATCATTCTTTCTAAAACCACTTTTTACAAAAACTTCATAATTAATAAATATAGTTTTTTCATTATCTAAATGAATTGAAACATTTTTAGAATCTTTTTTAACAACTCTTAATATTTTCATTTCATTTAAATCTATAATACTTCCAATCTTTCTAATTTAATTTTTCAATCTTTCTCCTCTTCCTATTTCTTTATATAAGCATTTAAACCTATCACCACAGGTTTCCCGTCAATTATACATTCTGTAACCACATTACCGTGTGTAGTTGCAACTACTAATGTTTTTCCCGAAGCGCTTGGGGTTGGTTTCTGTAATTCAATACTTATAATAAGTTTTCCGTCTTCAATTTTTACTTCCATTTTATGCTCCATTTATTGATAGTGATAACATTTAAAAAATTCTTATGAATAACTCATTGAAAATATTTATGTTATCCTTTAATATCAAACAAATAAAAAAAATTATTTAATTGACTCAAGTTGACCGCCTTTTGGAAATGGTTACAAATATTCATCTTTTTTATTAACCCCGGGATTAATCCCTGGAGTTAGGTTTATCGATTATTTCAAGGTAACAGAGTAAATATAGATACAATGTTTTCAGTAATAACAAGCTCATTACTCAACAATAAGTTCTGCAGTAATCAGTATGAAAATATATATTCTCATATGGATGATACCCTACTAAATAAAACCGGTAGAAAGGTTTTTGAAACATCTTGGAGAAGAGACCCGCTTGTCTGCCATTTCATACAAATTTTATATGGGGACAAAGTTCATTCAGATTTCTATGTCATTACCCGAAAAACCGGGAGCATCTAGAAGCCGTGCCATACCGGTAGATTTACACCATTGTCCTACGGTCAACAAACCGGGAAAGAGAGCTACCCAAGAATCATGGGATGATAATAAAGAGAAGAAAAAGAAAATGAACCTAACTCTACAAGGAATAGAAAGAATAAAGGTATAACGAAAAAACCTTGATTCTCAAGCAGCAAAAGACCGACAGTTGGTAGTAAGTGTAGATGGGAGTAACACAAATGAAAATGTATAAAAAAAACTAACGGAGAGAGATACATAGATAGGTAGGATAAGAAAAGATACAGTGCTTAATGAACTGAGGATGCAAAGAATGCTTCGTGGGTAGAAAAAGGATATATGGAAAATTACTTCCTAAACCTGAAGAGATTAGAAAATCCGAACAATATGTTTGGCAACAGGTAGAGGCCTGGGCAGCAGGGAAAAAACATAATTTCAATCTAAAAGTAATTGATAATATAAGATGGAGAAAAGCCGGAGATAAGAAATTGAAACTTGTAATTATTCGTACGTTAGCTTATCGCCTTACAAAAAACTCTAGGCTTCTATATCGTCAACCGGCATACTTAATTTGTACAGATACAGAGCTTGAAATAGAAAAATTGCTGCAAGCATATTTATGGAGATGGGAAATAGAAGTAAATTTTAGAGAACAGAGAACTCTGCTTGGATGTGGTCAAGCGCGGTGAGAATAACGGACCCTGTTGAAAAAGTTGGATCTGGGGGTTTATGTAAACTAAAAGCTTGATATTTAACTGTTTTAATTTATCTACTGAAGGTAGACAGTTTTCAATTTAAGCGGTCAACTTGAGTAATTGAAATGATAATGATTTTTCGATGACTCCCTTATCCATCTGAACAACATATTACCTTGTTTTTATGTATCTACACATATTTATTTCTTATCTTTCAATTCAGAAATATTAAAAAATATGTGCTAATATTTATAATCTTAATCATAATTTTAACATAAAAGAATAAATAAATTTTATATAAAAATGTCATTTCCCCAACTACCACCCACCCACCCAACAACCCAAACTAAAATCTCCCAAACTAGACTTTATAACCAGTTATTAATTAACTCTCATTTTAAAACAGCAAAGCAAGTTGTGGGTCATATGGGAGCCATGCAGGCACAGGATCTTTTAATGGCTGTATGGGCTATTGGTATCCGTCTCCCGGATTCGACAATAGATTCTGTCGTATCTGCAATCAATAAAGGTAATGTTATAAGAACACATCTTCTCAGACCAACATTGCATTTTGTTTCTTCTGAAGATATTTATTGGATGCTTGAACTGACTGCACCGCAGATAAGATCCTCCATGAAATCAAGGAGTAAAGAATTGGGACTTACAAAAGCATTATTAAACAGCAGTAATAAGATCATCGAGAAATCTTTATCTGATAGAAAATATACAACACGTGAAGAATTAAAAAAAGAATTTGAAAAAGCTAAAATATCAACTAAGGGTAACAGGCTATCTCACATTTTACTTAATGCCGAACTGGACGGCTTAATTTGCAGCGGAACTATTAACGGTAATAAGCAGACTTATGCTTTGCTATCTGAAAGAGTACCTAAAAAAGATACTTTGTCTAAAGAAGAATCTTTAGCCAAACTAGCAAATATTTATTTTTCAAGCCATTCTCCTGCAACTTTAAAAGACTTTATATGGTGGTCTGGTCTGCCTGCCAAAGATGCAAAGATTGCTTTGGATTCTGTAAAATCAAATTTTATTTCGGAATCCTTTAATTCAGAAACATACTGGTTACCTAATTCTTTTTCACTGCCGGATAAAAATAAATCATCTGCTCATTTTTTACCTGCATATGATGAATTCATTATAAGTTATAAAAGCAGGTTTGTTGTAATTCACCCTGAACACAATAGTAAAGCAATTTCGTCTAATGGGCTCTTCCGGCCAGTCATTTTAATAAATGAAAAGGTAAAAGGTACATGGAAAAGATCAATCAAGAAAGATAGAGTAAAAATAGAAATTGAACTTTTTGATTCCTTTAACAATAAGACTAAACAATTATTAAAAAAGGCCATCATTCCATTCGAACAATTCATAAACAAAAAGTCTGAAATAATTATTACTTAACTCAAGCTATGAAAACATTGACATTCTGAACGACCCAAAAGTCAGAATGACAAATGTAAAGACATAATTGATAATAAAGTCTTTCCCTTCACAAGGGAAAGATTTAGATAGGGTTTGAAATGAGTTTTAAAAAAAAGTCCCGGATAATACAGGGACTTTTTCCAAATATTTTTCGATTATTTACTGCAGTCTGAATACAACTGGTATAGAAACCTGAACTTTAACCGGCTTCCCCCTCTGTTTACCTGGCTTAAATTTCGTTTCTTTAACCGCTTTCATTGCAGCTTCGTCACATCCTGCACCTATTCCTTTTTGAACTTCTACTTTAGTAACATTACCCGATTCATCAACAAAAGCTTTAACATAAACTTTTCCTTCAACACCTGCTCTTTTTGCTATTTCCGGATAAACTATTTTACTTTGAATAGCAGCAATTCCGCCGATTGGTTCGGGCATGTCTTCAACGGCTACAAAGTATTGAGGTTCTTCCTCTGTTTTCTTTTCTTCTTTTGGTGGCGGAGGAGGAGCAACATCGGCATTTACATCCAGTTCCGTACTTTGAATTTCTATATCCTGCAATACATCTTCCGAAGGTGCTTCAATCGGGATCGGAGGCTTCGGAGGAGGCGGTGGTCTATTCTCCTGTCTCGTCTGTTGAATATCTTCCATATTAATCAATTCCTGTGGACCTTGTACCACTTGCTTTTCTTGTTTTATGTTTGGAAAATATTTGAAGGAAACAATTAGAACAACTAACGAAACAATTAAGCTTAGTTCGATTACCCGCTTATATTGAGCCCTTAAATCTGCTTTTGGACTTTTTACCAATGCCATTTTTTTGCTCCTAATAGCTTTTTACTTAAAGAAATTTAACAAATGATGTTTTCTTTGTCAAATCATAGAACTGTTATTTTTACTAAAATATTTATTTTAAGTTCCTATATAATAGAATTTATTTAATAAAATAATTCTATAAAAAATCTTTCGACACTATATAGTTAAATATATTGAAAATATTTTTAATTAAATTGGGATTTTTGATTATATTGTAAAATTTTTACTAAAAAAATAATTAATAAAATACCCAAACTCGTTCCTACCATATCTGCTGTCCAATCCAAAATATCACACTCCCTTCCGGGCACAAAAAGCTGGTGAATCTCATCCAATCCGGCATATAATGCAACAATCAATCCTGTAAAAATTGCAAAATGTTTCTTTAACCTATAATATTTATTTTGAAATAATAAAGCCATGCTTAGTAAACCCCCTAAAATAAAATATGCGGAGAAATGTTCAATTTTATCATTAACTCCGGTTTTAGGTAAATCATTTCCCGGCAGTGTAGTTAAGGTCAACAAAATAATCCAGTAAATTGTCAAAGGTAAATAGATTATTCTTTTTTTATTTTTACTTATATAGTCAAACAATCGAATCTCTCAAAAATTTTATTGCTGAAGGTAAATTATTTATAATATTTTCTGCCGTATATCCGAATTCGGTAAAATCCTTTAACAGAAGGTCAGCTGCGAGACTATGAATGTATACCCCCGCAATTATACTTTTTTCAATTTCTCCTGATTGTGAAATCAATCCTGCCAGAACTCCGGTTAGTACATCACCGGTTCCGAATTTTGCCATACCCGGATTCCCTGATGTATTAATAAATACTTCCCCAGGATCTCCTGGTGTAAAGATTATTGTAGGTGCTCCTTTCAGTACTAAATATGATCCTGTGCTTTGTACGAATTCTTTTCCATACTTCAAAATATCTTTTTTTAATTCGAAGGTACCTTTTCCAATTAAATTGGCAAATTCACCATGATGGGGTGTAAAAATAAGATTATTTAAGTTCAGTTCTTGGTATTCAGTTTGTGAAAGAGCAAATATAGCATCTGCGTCAATTACTATTCTCTTAAATTTTCTTTCCGAAATAATTTTCAGTACAGCATTTTGAGTTTCTTTTTCCCGGCCTAATCCTGAGCCTATCGCCACAACATCAGCCCATTCCAGCCTCTTTTCCAAATCATTTACGTTTTCCTCTGTTAGAAATCCGGTGCCTTTATCATTATAAGCTTCAACTATAACTTCACTTAATTTTGCATATACTAAATTTTTAGCCGATTCGGGAAAAGCCAGTATAGATGCACCGGCGCCAATATTCAAGGAAGCTTTGCTGCTCAAAGCTGCAGCTCCGGGTAATTTAGCTGATCCTGAAATGGTAAATACTTTACCTGCTGAGTATTTATGTTCGGATTTATTTTTATGAGGTAAGTAACTTAATGCATCTTCAGGTTCAATTAAAAATTCAGTTGTATCATATCTGTCAAAAAAATTATTGTTGATGCCTATATCCCCCTTGAAAACTTTTCCGGTGTATGAATATCCGTCACCTATAAATAATCCCGGTTTAAATTCACCGAGTGTAATGGTTAAATCAGACTTAAAAACAGTTTCAGCCGATCCTCTGTTCGAATCAAGTCCTGTTGGAATATCTATCGCAACCTTGTATGCTGCTATATTATTTAGATTTTCTACTATAGATTTATAAGGCTCATGTAATTCCCCTTCCATCCCGCTGCCGAGCATGGCATCAAAAATAATATCACAGTTTCTTAAATGGTGTAAATCCTTATTTGAGGAGAATTTCTTTAACGTAATTCTTTTATTTTCTCCGGATAAATTTCTTAAAATTTTAAAATTAACCGCACAATCGGAAGACATCTCATTTTCCGCACTTAAATAAATTACAAAAATTTCAAATCCATTATTAGCGAAATGTCGGGCTGCTGCAAATCCGTCCCCCCCATTATTCCCCTTGCCGCATACAAATCCGATTTTATTAACAACATTTAATTCGGCATTCTCTAATACGGTTTTATAAATCGACAAGGCTGCATTTTCCATCAAAATGATTCCGGGCATTTCCATTTTTTTAATGGAATAGCCATCAACTTCTCTAACATTTTTTGTAGAAAATAACGGAATCATCTTTAATGGAAATTAATTACTATAAGAATGATGAAACTAAACTTATAAAAGTTCCAGGTGCTATTCCCAGTACTATGACAAGAAGCACGGAAATAACTACAGCAAGCAATCCTGTATTACTATTTGTAAACACTATTTCTGAAGTGCTTTCTCTGAAATACATCAGAACCACAATTCTCAAATAAAAATACAAACTTATTACGCTTGAGAAGACTCCAACAATAGCCAGCCATGTCAGATGAGCTTCTATTGCAGAAATAAATACATAATATTTTCCAAAGAATCCGGCAAAAGGCGGAATACCGGCTAATGAAAACATACATATTGATAGTAATGCAGCTAACAATGGTTTTCTTGAACTCAATCCCGCATAATTATTAATATCCAGGTTTGAATCATTCTCTCCCTCAATTAACGCAATTATTCCGAAAGCACCAAGGTTCATGAATGTATATGCCGATAAGTAAAATATAATACCTGCAATACCGTCATAATTTCCTGCCGCAAGTCCGATTATCATATACCCTGCATGAGCAATAGATGAATAAGCAAGCATCCGCTTAATATTGTTTTGAGAAATAGCCACAATACTGCCGAATAACATCGAAAAAACCGCTATTACAGCCAAATAAGGCTCAAATAAATTACTTATCTGCACATTACTGAATATACCGCTTAAAGTCGCAATAATTGCACTGAATGCCGCTGCTTTCCCGCCGGTTGAAAACAATCCTGCAATTGTGGTAGATGTTCCTTCATATACATCCGGTACCCACATATGAAACGGGAATGCTGCTATTTTAAATGAAAAGCCAATCAGGAAAAGGAGTATACCTGTTATAAATAATAAGTTTTCTTTTAAAGATGAAAATTTAGAAATGATTGTATCTATTGAAGTAGTGTGAACCGAACCATAAATAAGAGCTATGCCGTATACAGTAAATCCGGTTGCAAAAGCTCCCAGTAAAAAATATTTTAACGATGCTTCATTTGCCGTTAACCTTTTCCTGTTTATCCCTGCTAATGCATAAAAACATATTGACATCAATTCAAGACCCATAAAGATCATAAACAGATCTTTTGCTCCTGCCATAAACATCATCCCGAGCACTGAAGACTGGAGAAGTATATAATATTCGCCGTAATATGTCCCGTATTTTTTTAAATAATCTATGGAGAGTAAGGAAACTATTGCTGCGCCGAAACAGAAGATAAAATAAAATACATTAACATTTCCTCCGGTTGCCAGCATATTTTGCATAACAACAGATACGGAATTCACTGTTGCTAGGGAATAAAATGCCGCAGCAAGAAAAACTACTATTGTTATCCATGAGAGAATTTCTTTACCCTTTTTGGAATACATCTCGACAATTAAGGAAATTAAAATTCCTGATCCTAATATTACTAGCGGTAGGATATTCAAAAATTCCCGGAAATTATTGAACATGAATGTAAACCTTTAGCTTTTTATTCAATAAATAAAATATCTTCATCCGATTTTTCGATCCTTGTCATATGCTTCTTTTCAATATAGACGGCTAATTTTTTATGATTGCTGAAATCAAATATATTCTCTCCTTTTTCTACAACCACCATTTTTATAGCTTCATATTTTGAAACTACATCATTAATATGCTTATACTCAAGAAAATATATATCTGTGAAATTTTCTTCTTCCCTGATATATACTCCTTTTGAACTCGGTGAAAAATCGGTTATAACTTCATCATCAATAATAACCTTGAGAAAATGTGCATGGAACGGGAGAATGAGACGGTTGTTATAATATAAACCATTATCTTTGTTTTCCAAAGCCTCTGTCAATGTTTTCATTTCTTAATCTCCTTATCTAAAAAAGATAAACCAAATAATACCGTAAATAGGAATGAGAATTGGAAGAGAGTACTTAATTACATAAGTAAAAAACGGAGGCATATCTATACCGGCTCTCTCACTAATTGATTTGACCATAAAATTAGGACCGTTGCCGATATATGTTATAGCACCGAAGAAAACCGAAGCCACAGATATAGCAACCAGGTATACATCATCTACTCTAACAAAATGAACTACATCCTGTTTGACTGTTACATTCAATGCATATTTTCCCATCGCCGCACTTAAAAAATTCATGTATGTGGGAGTATTATCAAGCACTGCTGATAATGTGCCTGTTGCCCAGTAAAATACTCCTTGATTTAACTTGTCGCCAAGTATATGAGCTTCATGTGCTATCAATTCCAAAGCAGGTACCATTGTAGCAAATATACCAATAAACAAATATGCTACTTCTTTTATTGGTTCAAAATCAAACTCATTTGCTTTAAGGATTTCCGGATTAGCATGTTTATAGGATAGAAATACCACAGCAAACATTATTATTTCTCTTATTCCGAATGGCAGCGGAGCAAGGCTTGGAATTCCCGGAATTACTAAGGGATCAATAAAAACTGCAAGTATTATTACAAGCAGATAAAATAAATTCTTCATCCCTTTGAATTCTATTTTTCCGGTATATTCAACTATATCTACATCTTTTTTGTTAAGCATGTCAAATAAGAAGAATACGGCTAATATGAGGATTAATGCCGGAATCCAGATATGCCACACGTTTTGAATCACCCAGAAAAAAGGCACTCCGCTTAAAAAGCCTAAAAATAAAGGAGGGTCTCCTATTGGTGTAAGCGCTCCGCCGACATTACTTACTATAAAGATAAAAAATATTATATGATACGGCTGAAGCCTGTCACGGTTCATCTTTATATACGGTCTTATTAATAACATTGATGCACCGGTAGTTCCAATAACGTTTGATATTATTGCTCCTACCAACAGAAAAATTACATTTACAACAGGAGTAGATTTCCGGTCAACTCTTATTAGAATTCCACCCGAAGCAACAAATAAAGAGCTTAATAATGCAATAAATGATATATATTCCGCTAGTGTATGTGTTAAACTATGGAAGTTATGTAAATAAAAAATATAATAGGCTACAACAATAACCCCTAAAACTACTGATACTTTGGGATAGTGATGCTCCCAGAAATGTTTGTAAAATAATGGTCCGGTCGCAATCATTAAAAGAAGAATAATGAACGGAACTACCATGAAAGTTTGTGGCAGTTCATGCTCTATCGCCGCCTGAGTTGTTTGAACACTTAATGTATCGGCAATGGTTTTATTTATTATTTCATGTGCAAATATGTTCTGAGATGCAAGTAATAATAATGCAAAGAATATTATTATACAGGGAACTATTCTTTTAGGAAAAATGATTTTACTTAATTTATTCTTCATAGCTGACTATTTTAGACTCGCCCTTTCTGGAGTTATTACATGTTCAATAATATTTTTTGAAGAAACTTTGGAAACATTTAAAAATGTGCTCGGATATATTCCAATCCATACTATAAAAATGAATATCGGGATTAATACAAGCATTTCTCTTGTGTTCATATCACTTAGATCATTTAACTTAGGATTTTTAACTTCACCGAATACTACTCTCTGATACATCCATAAAAGATAAATAGCTGCGAATATTACTCCTGATGCGGCAAATATGGTGTACCACCAGCTGTCCAGAACCGCTGATTTAAATGAACCTAAGAGAATTAAAAATTCTCCGACAAACCCGTTCAATCCGGGAAGTCCGATTGATGAGAGGGATGCTATCATTAAAAAAGTTGCATAAATAGGAACTATCTTTGCTATCCCGCCGTATTCCGATATCTCTCTTGTATGGGTCCTTTCATAAATAATTCCTACCAAAAGGAATAATGCTCCTGTCGATAATCCATGATTCAGCATTTGTATTACTGCCCCCTGTACCGATTCCTGAGTCAATGCAAATATCCCCAGTACAACAAATCCAAGATGTGCTACCGATGAATATGCAACTAATTTCTTCATATCTTTCTGCACCATTGCAACCAGAGCTCCGTATATAATCCCAATTATGGCAAGGATGGAAATAAAGGGAGCAAAATGAATTGAAGCCTGCGGAAATAATGGGAGACAGAATCTTAACAAACCATACGTTCCCATTTTCAATAATACTCCTGCAAGTATTACACTACCTGCAGTTGGCGCCTGAACATGTGCATCCGGCAGCCATGTATGCAAAGGAAATATCGGGACCTTGATGGCAAAGCTGAATGTAAAGGCTAAAAACATCCAGTTTTGTATGTTTTGAGGAACCTCAGGTCCGACTTTATAAAGCTCGATTAAATTTGTAGAAAAATGTCCTAAAGGTCCGGAAGCATAAACTGCCAGCCAAATTATTGCCACAAGCATCAGTAAACTTCCGAAAAATGTATATAAAAAGAATTTTACCGATGCATATATCCTGTTGTCACCACCCCAGATCCCTATAATAAAATACATCGGGATGAGCATTGCTTCCCAAAAAATATAAAAGAGAAACAGATCAAGAGATACAAAAACCCCCAGCATACCGACTTCAAGCATAAGCATAAAAAATGTAAATTCTTTCACTTTCTTCTGAATGCTCGACCAGCTTGAAATTAATGTCAACGGAGTTAAAAATGTCGTTAATAAAACTAGAAGTAATGATAAACCATCTACACCTACATTATAACTTATATGCAAATTTTCAATCCATTCAATTCTATGAATGAATTGAAATGAAGGATTGTTTAAATCAAAACTAAAATAAATTACCAGCGAAATTAAAAAAGTAACTATCGAAACAGCTAATCCGAAATAGCGTACAAGATTTTCTTTTTTATTTCCGAAAAATAAAAGTAGTACTCCTCCGGCAAGAGGAGCAAGTAATAAATAACTAATTAAATGACTATTTCCCATTTACTTTAAATCTTGTAATCTAATCTTGTAATTTTGCAATCCTGCAATTTTGTAATCTTCTAAGGCTTAATTGTTAAAATAACCCAGAACAATGCAGCAATAATTCCGAGCATCATTACAATTGCATATACTTGAGCTACTCCGGTTTGTATTTTCCGTATCTTAGCCGATATAGTTCCGATTAAAGAAGCCGTTCCATTTACAAATCCGTCAATAATAACGGTATCAGTAAACTTCCATAAAACTTTTTCCGAACCTTTTTTTATTGGATTAACAATCGCTGCATCGTAACCTTCATCTATAAAATATTTATTGAGTAAAAGATTATACACGCCTTTAAATCTTTTAACTGTGTTGGTGGCAATTGAAATGTTTTTAATATAAATATTCCTTGCTATCAAAATACCGCTGACTGCTGCAATTATAGAAATCAGCATAAAAATTATTTCTTCAGTATGGGTATGTGTACCGTAAATAACCATTTTTCTCTCTGCATTTTCAAAAACCGGAGCTAACCAGTTATGAAATCTGTTCCCGTTTTCACCGGAAAATAATTCCGGGATTCCGATAAACCCCCCTATTGCAGACAATACTGCTAAAACTATCAATGGGATTGTCATTAACTTAGGAGATTCATGAGGATGCTCGCCTCGCTGATTCGAAGCGGGTTTATTACTTCTAAATCTTTCCTTCCCTTCAAAAGTCAGAAAGTATAACCTGAACATATAAAATGCTGTTAGCAAAGCAGTGAACACCCCTATAAACCAGTAAAAAAAGCTCCCGTTTGTAAATGAAAACCACAATATTTCATCTTTACTGAAGAAACCTGATAAAGGAGGTATGCCTGAAATTGCTAATGATGCGATTAAAAAAGTTAAATAAGTCTGCGGCATATATTTTTTCAATCCGCCGTAGTGTCTTATATCCTGCTCATCATGCATAGCATGTATAATTGAACCCGCTCCCAAAAATA
This sequence comes from uncultured Bacteroidota bacterium, assembly GCA_963740945.1. Taxonomy (GTDB): domain Bacteria; phylum Bacteroidota; class Ignavibacteria; order Ignavibacteriales; family Ignavibacteriaceae; genus CAVQBP01. Next base: position 160,206 of record CAVUGE010000030.1, read on the forward strand.
ATAATGCTTTAAAGAATGCATGGGTCATTACATGGAAAATACCGGCACTAAAAGCTCCCACACCAAGTGCTAAAAACATATAACCCAGTTGGCTTATAGTTGAATATGCTAGTACCTTTTTTATATCATTTTGAACTAAACCTATTGTAGCGGCAAATAATGCAGTGAAAACTCCGATTACAGCGACAACGGTTAATATAGCTGGTGCCGATGCAAATATAATTGAACACCTTGCAACCATATAAACTCCCGCTGTTACCATCGTTGCTGCATGGATTAATGCAGATACCGGAGTTGGGCCTGCCATTGCATCAGGAAGCCATACAAATAAAGGTATTTGTGCAGATTTACCCGTTGCTCCTATAAATAAAAACAGAGCAATTAAATTAAAAATTCCGGTATTTATGTTAAGTATATTGGCTTTTGAAAAAACTTCGTTGAAATTTAAGCTGCCGAATGTTAAATAGATCAGAAACATTCCCAATAGAAACCCGAAATCACCTATCCTATTAACTATAAATGCTTTCTTTGCAGCATCACCGGTAGTACCCTTTTCAAACTTTTTATCATACCAGAATCCAATAAGAAGATATGAGCAGAGTCCAACTCCTTCCCAACCTAAAAACAGAAGGACAAAATTGTCGGCAAGAATCAGGTTCATCATAGCAAAGATGAATAAATTTAAATATGCAAAAAACCTCCAGAACCCTTTATCTCCATGCATATAGCCGATAGAATATACATGGATTATAAATCCTACTCCCGTTACTATCAAAGCCATGATTAATGAAAGCTGATCTACCTGGTAGGAAAAATCAATATGAAGATTTCCTACATTGAGCCATGTAAAAAGATTTACAATTGTCTGCCTGTCATCGACCGGTAAGGATAATGTCTGGAAAAATGCTCCTAAAACTATCAGGAATGATAATCCGATAGTCCCGCTTCCGATTATACCAATTACTTTTTCATTTTTAATCCGGCTTCCCAGTAGCCCGTTGATTAAAAACCCTAAAAGTGGCAATAAAATAGTTAAATAAATAAGATGAGTCATTTTTCCTAAAAGCTATATTTTTACCATTTCAAAATATTAATTTCATCAATGTTTAAAGTCAATTTATTTCTGAATAATGCAATAATTATAGCTAAGCCTACCGCTGCTTCCGCTGCTGCTACCGTCATAACAAAAAATACAAATAACTGCCCTACCGAATCTCCCAGATAAGATGAAAAAGTAATAAATGTTAAATTTGCGGAATTTAACATAAGCTCAACTGACATAAAAACAATTATTGCATTCCTCCTGGTTATAACTCCGGCTACACCAACAACAAACATGAAAGCACTCAGTATCAAATAATATTCTATCGGGATTGTCATATTTACTCAAATTTCTTTTTTGCTAAAACCAAAGCTCCGATTGTTGCGGCAAGTAATAAATAACCTGCTGCTTCAAATGGAAGTACATAATTTGAATATAATTCAAATCCTATTGATTCAATTGTACCTGCATGAATACTGGCTGACAGTTTGAGCATTCATACCGAAGGTCGGCTTACTGAAAAATATCATATATGCCAGCTGAAGAAATACAAGCGCAGCAACTATATATGCAAAAATCTTGACATTCTTATTAATTGCAAGTAATTTCTTTTCATGTTCAGGTTTCAACAGCATAATAACAAATAAGAAAAGAACCATTATTGCCCCTGCATATACAATAACCTGAGCCACAGCTATAAATTGTGCATTCAGTAATAAATACAATCCGGAAAGTGAGGCAAAATTCAAAATTAAAAATAAAGCACTAATAACCGGGTTCATTCTCGTTATCATCAACACAGCAGAAACCGCAGAAACCGCCGCAAAAATTATAAATAAAATGAAATCTAAAGACATCTTTCTATCAAGTTCAAGTGTAAATTCAAGTTCAAGAAAATCATTTTAATTATTCTCAATTTCTGAATTATAATCAATATTATTTTCATAAACCCTATTAGAATTACTTTTTATCAAACCAATTAACATTGAAACAATTTCATACAAAAGTTTTTTACCTTCAGAATGTTCCACATCAGATATTTTTTCCTTTTTAAGAAGTATATCTAAAGCTGCCGCACATTCAAGTGCAGAACCCCTTGAAATATCAAAAAATTTACATTTATCTTTAGGAGTATATTTTCCTGTTCCTTCAGCAAGATTTAATGATATGGAAGTTGATGCTTCATCAAGATGTTCAATAACACTTATTCTATATTTAAATCTCTGAAGAATAGGTTCGATTACCTCAATAAATTTCAAAGACTTTTGATAGACATTTAATTTTTCATGATCGAAATACATTTATGTCCTTGCACTTACTCTTACTCTTGCTCTTGCTCTTGAACTTGCTCTTATCAAGGAGTATTCCTGTAAATCATTCTCGGAAACGGTATCGTCTCCCTAACATGATCCAGCCCGCAAATCCATCCAACAGTTCTTTCCAGACCGAGACCGAAACCTGAATGAGGAACAGAACCATACCTTCTCAAATCAAGATACCATTCAAAGGCCTCCTGCGGGAGATTATGCTCTTTAATTCTCTCTAACAAAGCATCTAAGTTATCCTCTCTCTGGCTGCCTCCGATTATTTCCCCGTAACCTTCAGGCGCAAGCACATCAACAGCAAGAGCAAGTTTTTCATTCTCCGGATCTCTTTTCATATAAAAAGCTTTAACTGCAGAAGGATACCTATGAACCATTACCGGTCTGTCAAAGTTTTCCGATATTACCGTTTCATCTGTACCGCCGAAATCATTCCCGTATTCAAAACTAACATCTGCTTTTTTAAGAATTTCTACTGCTTCATCATAAGAAATTCTCGGCAGAGGTCTTTTCACATTTTGCAGTTTGGTAGTATCTCTTTCCAGCACTTTTAATTCTTCTTCTTTCTCTTTAAGTAAGGTCTGTACAACATATTCTAAAAATTCTTCTGCCAGATCCATGTCATCATTCAAATCTGCAAATGCTACTTCCGGTTCAACCATCCAGAACTCTGTCAAATGCCTTCTTGTTTTCGATTTCTCTGCCCGGAAAGTAGGACCGAAGGTATAGACTGAACCTAAAGCTAATGCACCGGCTTCAGCATAAAGCTGGCCTGATTGTGTTAAGTATGCTTTTCCCAGATCAAAGTACTCTGTCTCAAACAACGTGGAAGTTCCTTCAACAGCATTCGGAGTTAGAATCGGAGGATCCATCAGTGTGAATCCTTTCCCGTCAAAGAAATCTCTGATAGCTTTTACAATCCTGTGACGGATTTTCAAAATAGCTACCTGTTTGCTTGATCTTAACCATAGATGCCTATGATCCATTAAGAATTCAATTCCATGATCCTTAGGAGTAATCGGGTAATCGTGTGCTTCGGATATGATCTTCAAATCAGTAGCATCTAATTCAAAACCACCCGGTGCTCTCGGCTCTGCTTTAACTTTTCCGGTAACTTCAATTGAAGATTCCTGTCCTATCCTATCGGCTGTTTCAAAGACTTCATCGGTAACATTCCCTTTAAAATAGACACATTGGAGATACCCGGTGCCGTCTCTTAAAATTAGAAATTTTATCTTACCGCTTGACCTTTTGTTGAATAGCCACCCCTTTAATGTAATTTCCCTGCCTACATATTCAGATAGACCGCTTATTAAGATTCTCTGCATTAATCGTCTTGTTATCTTTCAAAAAATTTAATCATCAAATATATATACAGGTCTATATAAAAGCAAAAAAAAGCAAGTAATTTTGAATTTGTCTCCCCGAAACTCATTGCTGTCTTTTAACTCAATCTATTGCGTTCACTTTTACTAAACTGAATTGCCGTCAACTTTAGCTGCCGGAAAAATAAAAACACAAAACTTAGAGGCTTTAGCCGCATAAATTTATCTATAAAATAAAAATATAAAGATGACATCTTTAAAAAGAAAAATTCATTCTCGATTTTTTATTAAATTGTAAGTTAAGATATTACTTATTATTAAAAAGTAAAGATGTCATCTTTCAAATACCGATCCTTGCGAAATTTAAGTAACTTAACTATGTGCAAAACTGTCATTCTGAACCAAGTGAAGAATCTTTTCTAACAGCCATCTAACAGCCGTTAAACCCATCCTAACTCCACTATAAACCTGCTCAAAAAGAATAGACTAGACTTAACCCCATTGAATGAACTCCCGCTGCCGGCAAAATAATTAATGAACTCTCATCTTTACTTTCTTGACATTCATTGTATTTTACTATCGCATTCCCGATTACCGTACTGATTGCCGCTCCTAAAAATGTATCCGAAAACCAATGATTGTCTGTATAAATCCGCTGATACATTGTTAATCCGGCTAAGCTGTATAATGCGATTGACGCATAAGTATTTTTAATCCTTGCAGCCAGTACTGAAGATATTGCAAAAGCAACCGCCGCATGACCTGAAGGTAAAGAAATAAAATCATTATTTAGACTAAAGTTGAAAAGGTCATAAGGTCCTTTACCTGTATAAGGTCTCGCTCTTCCTAGTCCTACCTTAAGGACTGTTGTAATAATCCCGGTATAAGCCAACGTTTCTAAAAACATTCTCCCCGTTTCAGATATCTCATTATTATTGATTATTTTCCCTGTAAAATATGTCGCTCCCGATAATATTATCATGTAGGATGCAGTTCCATAATATCCCCCAATTTTAACAAGATCGTCCATAGTTTTATTATGATTCTTTGCTGCCGTCTCCCTGATACTTTTATCAAACAAAAAAGAGCCGGCAGTAATTCCTGCAATTCCCCCTAAACAAATCCAGTCTTTTGTTGTGAAATCAGCAGGTGCTTTAAATAATCTTATGCCGTCTTTTATACCAGAATTAATATCCTGGATTACTGAAGTATGAACTGTATCGTTACAATTATCCTGTCCGAAGATTTTGATATTATAAAAAAAGATTAAAATAATAAGGCTGAAAATAAGTCGTTTTGTCAAGTTGTTATTTAAAATGATGATAATAATTAGTTAGTGAAGTTACACAGATGTAAAGATGACATCTTTAAAAGGAAAAATCATTTTCAACTTTTATTAAAATGTAAATGCAGATAAAACCTAATTTTTAAAAATTAAAGATGCCATCTTTCAAATACCATCTTTTGTGTAAATTCTGTTAGTTAATTATGACATGAACAATTTAATTCATTATCCTTTGCTTTTTCTAACGACTCCTTCCCTTCCCTAAACGAATAGTATGCAATCCCTAATGAACCAAGTATATCAAAATATCCTATTGCTGTAAATTTATATAATAAACTTGAAACCAAAAGAATTATCGATAAATTAAAACATGTTTTCGTACACTGAGCATCTTCTATAATTGCATCGGAATTCAGTTCTTTACCTACTTTCAATTTTGATTTCATTAAAAAATACATAGCTAATATAGAAATAATAGAGATCAAAATTCCAGGCAATGCAGTAACCGGTTTAGTATTGTTAACAATATTAATAATTGACCCGGTTACTAAACCAGCCGTTAATATATAGAAACCGATCCCGGTTATTCTCAAAGCAGTACTTTCAAATTCATCTCTATTCTCATGAGAAGAATTTTTAATTCTAATGATCATGTGAAATATTCCAATTCCGGAAATTACTTCGACAAAACTATCTACACCAAACCCGAATAATGCAAGTGTTTGATCATTCAACCCGAAAAAGATAGATACAACCCCTTCTGCAATATTATAAACAATGGTTATGATGCTTAGGATTAAAGCACTATTAATTAGCTTCTTATTCATTTAAATATTTTAATTGCCGTTTTAACGGATATAAAATCACATCTTTATAACAAAGATAAACATTAAACTTTGAAAGAAATATCTAGTACTTAGAAAATTTTTATAAAAAAAGTTATATCTGTCCAAAATAAAATCAACTCCCGCTCTGCTTTTTATCAATTTTTGAACGCCGAAGGTATGTTATTATTATAGATAATATAAAATAGCAGTAATATTCTAACCCCGTAGGGTGAAATAAATCTATGGTTACTCAATATAAACATAAATGGATATGATTTATTACCCTTTCATTGGTGATATTAAACATTGAATAATTAAATTTTAATTCGTAATAATCAGTATAGTTACTATAATTTATGGAAGGTCTAAATGAAAAAAGAAAATGATATCCTAATTGCCGAAGATGATTTTGTAATCGCGCTTGATATAAGGAAATATCTAGAAAATCTGGGTTACAATATTTCTAATGTTGTTTCAAGGGGCGAGGAATTATTGACTAAAGCAAGTGAAGAAAGACCCGGCTTGATCATAAGCGATATAAACTTAAAAGGTGAGCTGGATGGCATTGAAGCTATTGCCCGTTTATCGGAAAAAATATCAATTCCCTATATCTTTGTTACAGCATATGACGATTATGAGAGGATTATCGAAATTTATAATCTGGAACCATTAGCCTTTATTAAAAAACCAATTAACTATATAGAATTATCCGACTGCCTTTATAAGTCTGATATTGGTAATCGCAGCTAATTCTTAGAAATATTAAGCTGATGCTACCATTGTCATTAATTTTCTTTTGGCAACCGGAAAAATTGTTTCGTCAAAAGGAAAATCAAGATCAGTATCGCACATAAAAGTTGCGGGATTCGGTAAATCTGTATACTGCTTTATCAAATCAAGCTTTATCGATTCGGGTGATTTTTCCACAAATTTTTTTTCTATTTCTTGAATCAGCTTGGTTTTCAAAGACCTGTATTTTTCACTTTCGGAAGAAAATATTGTAGACTCAAACCTGTGCACCTGTATTTTCGAATCCTTGTTGCTGGGCACTAAAAAATAACCCTCGTTCTTATTTAGTGGTACAAGCCCTACATTCTCTATTTCGATATTATTTTCTACAAAATCGTATAGGATTATTGCTTCTTCTATTTCATTTTTAATTAATGGATAAGCCCAATTAATTAATTCAAATAAAAATTCAACATCAGGCTCAAACTTTCCAATCGTTTCAAAGTTAACTTTCTGGTTTTTTAGATCGAATTCTTTTATATGCTTGGGGAAAGCCTCTTTCAGCTTCGATTTATTTTCAATGATATTTTCCAGTATTGAAGCTAAGTGAATTAATTCTGCAAGAGTTGGATAAACCTTCTTTTTAGTTAACTCGGAATGATATTCTTTGATACCTCCCAATACTCTATATTGATTCATCTCTAAATCTCTGTCCGCCGATAAAAACGTCTCTAACTTCAAGCCTTCCATATCATTACCTTTCTTTTATTTTTAGAACACAATTTTTATGCCACAATAAAATTACATGACAAACGTCTTTGAACAGGTTCAAATAAACGAAAATGAGTAATAATAATTCAGTTAACCGCTTAAGAATTCTACTTTTATGTAAATTACATAAATCGATCGAAAAAGTACATGTTAATTATTAAAAACAGAAGTGTATGTATTTTTAATCATGTAATAATTTCCGCTTCAGCCAAATGCATTGAATATAATAGGTAAGTAAAGTTACACAAAGTAAGATGACATCTTTAAAAAGAAAATCATTTCATTATTTAACTAAAATGTAATTATAGCTAATACCTTTTAAAAAGAATAAAGATGTCATCTTTCAAATATCCATTCTTGTATTACCATCCAATATTCCAAATTTCCATTATTCCTCCCCCCGAAAGTCCATTAATGACCACTAAATAGACTATTTAATGACTACAATAGACCATTGACCCGACTACCCGACTATTGAATGACAATCTGCTCTGCCGATCTTTTTCATACAATATTCCAAAACTCCACTACTACATTACTTCTATGTTATCGTTTGCTTAACTTCTATGATTAATGTAATTTTAATCACGTAATTATCCTTCGTTAATAAATTTATATCTATTTCCAATTAATAATAGAGGAGCCAAAATCATGAACCTTGTTGACAGAGCTAAAAACATTTTGTTTTCCCCGGCTTCTGAATGGGAAACTATTAAAGTAGAACCAATTACAATCAACGAACTGTTTACCAGGTATGCAGTTATTCTAGCTGCTATTCCTGCTGTTGCAGGTTTAATTGGGTATACTGTTTTTGGGATTTCTTTTGGTTTAGGTAGAATTACTCTTGGAATGGGAACAACGATTACATGGGCTATTTTAACTTACATTTTATCACTTGTAAGTGTTTATATCTTGGGTTGGATAATAGATGCCCTTGCACCTTCTTTCGGATCAACAAAAGACTTAGTTGCTTCCATGAAAGTTGCTGTCTTTTCATATACAGCAGCATGGGTTGGCGGAATATTCCATATCATTCCATACCTATCGGTGCTTGCCGGTCTTATAAGTATATACAGTTTAGTCCTTCTGTATATGGGCCTTAAAAGAGTCAAGTCAGTTCCTGATGATAAAATGGTTGGATATTTCGTTGTTATAATAGTAATTGCAATAGTGTTATACTTTATTATCGGAGCAATCGTAGGAGCAGTAGTATTCAGCGGCTACATGGTAAGCTCAGGCATATAATTTAAATTTTAGAATCTCTTTAATTTAACCCGCAGTAATCAAACTGCGGGTTTCTAATTAATCCCATTCACCGTCTTTTCGTCTCTCTTCTTCTCTGCCTTTCGCCATGCGCTTCCTGTCCCGTGAAGCGAAGCGAAACCGGATTCACTTCGCATCTATATCTCAAATTTTATTCCTTGAGCCAACGGCAATTCACTTCCAAAATTAATAGTATTAGTTTGCCTTCTCATATAAGCCTTCCATGCATCCGAACCTGATTCACGTCCTCCGCCCGTTTCCTTCTCTCCTCCGAACGCTCCACCTATTTCAGCACCCGAAGTACCAATATTTACATTTGCAATACCGCAGTCGGAACCTCTGCTTGATAAAAATTGTTCAGCTTCCCTTAAGTTATTTGTAAATATCGCCGAAGATAATCCCTGAACTACATCATTATGAATATCAATTGCATTCTGAACATCCCCTTTATACATAATGAGATAAAGTATTGGAGCAAATGTCTCCTCCTGAACGATATTAAAATGATTTTCTACTTCCGCAAGTACCGGCTTTACATAACAGCCCGATTCATAACTTTCACCGTTTAATACTTCACCCCCGAATATAATCTTACCCCCTTCTTTTTTTATCTCTTCCAGAGCATTTGAGAACATTTCCACTGCATCTTTGTCAATTAACGGCCCTACATGATTCTTTTCATTTAATGGGTCGCCTATCTTTAATGTATTATATGCCTTTAACAGGGACTCCTTCACTTTTTCATATACAGATTCATGTATTATTAATCTCCTTGTAGAAGTACATCGCTGTCCGCAAGTTCCGACAGCCCCAAATACAATTGCAGGAATAGCCATTTTAAGATCGGCATCTGGAGTTATAATTATCCCGTTATTCCCGCCCAATTCTAGTATCGATTTCCCGAATCTTCTTGCTATTGCTTCACCTGCATGTTTACCTACCTTTGTCGAGCCTGTAACAGAAATTAATTTCACTCTTTTATCATTTAACATTCTTTCCCCCACTGTCGATCCTCTTCCGATTACCAAAGAAAATATCCCTTCCGGCAAATTATTTTCTTTAATAACTTCACCGATAATTTTTTGAACAGCTATAGCAGATAGAGGCACTTTTGAAGAAGGTTTCCACAAATTAACATTCCCGCAGACTGCAGCGATCATTGCATTCCATGAATAAACTGCTACAGGAAAATTGAAAGCCGATATTGTCCCCACTATTCCAAGCGGATGATATTGATCATACATCCTATGGTCAGCTCTTTCGGAAGCCATAGTAAAACCATAAAGCTGTCTTGACTGCCCCACGGCAAAATCACAGATATCTATCATTTCCTGCACTTCACCCAAACCTTCCTGCAGTGATTTTCCCATTTCATAAGAAACAAGGGTTCCTAAGGGCGTTTTATATTCCCGTAATCTTAACCCTACCTGTCTTACAATCTCCCCCCTTTTGGGAGCAGGAACTTTCCGCCAATACTTAAAAGCTTCTTCAGCAGTTTTAATTATATTTTCATAATCCTCTTCAGAAGCCTGGTAAACTGATGCAATCATTTCTCCATTTGTTGGTGAATATATCTTTAATTCACCTCCTCCTGAAGTTTCTAACCAGCCTTGTCCTGTTGAACTCCCTGCATTCCTTTCTTTTATCCCCAATTTTTCAATAAACCTATGTTCGCTTATTTTCTTTTCTTCAATTTCCATTTTTAATTCCCTTCATACTTTAAAACTGATTCTAATTATTACCCTGAATTAAATGAATCTAACCATGAAAATCAAATTAACCATTCCATTGCCGTTGGATTTTATCCAACAAAATATGCTTTTCCCAATATATTGCCGTTGGATTTATCCAAAGGTTAACACCGTGGCTTTAGCCCGGTGTTTCTATTTATCCAGCGAACAGCTGTATTCCATTGCGTTGGAGGGGCGACCAAAAAGCAATATCCTTTTGGTACAATTTTAATATTGTCCTAGGGGCTGTCCAAAAAGTAATTTTCATCCCGACTCTTTGTCGGGACAGTGAAAATCCGTTCAAATCTGCGTCATCTGCGTTCTATTTTTTAAAAAATAATTACTTTTGGGTCAGCCCCGAAATATTATTAGAAAAAGAACAAATCACAGATATCCAACAAATATAAGAGTGATATATTGCTTTAATTTAATAGGTTTTAACAACATTATATTAGGTTTATCAAATATATTGTCTAAATCTGCAGAATCGATACAATTTAGTAATTAAAAAAAGATAATGGTACATGATTTGATACTTATAATCAGTAATTCTCTGAGTTGTACTTTAATAATAAAACAATACAGCAATAGAACAATATATATCTCTCTTATTCATATTTGTTTAGAGAAAAGATAAGTCCCATAATGATAATAATATCGGAATATCGGCTTTAATCCCGATTGAAAATGTTCTTTTTTTTTAGTAATTTAGTATATAAATAATACCAAATATATCGATATAAAAAATATGCTTTTTTCAATCAAATATTTTGAAATTACCGGGTTTAAGGATTTAAGAAGCTACTTTATATCTGCCTTCGAAAACGTCTTTTAATCAAAACCTCCCTTTCAGCTATTCTACATAATATTATTATTAAATTTTTTTTGATCCGGCAACTGCTGGATAATTACGGAGGTATAAAATGAGAAACAATTATTTGGAAGAAGATAATGTAATGGAACAAAATTCCTTTATTCCGGTTGAGAAAGTCCATGAAACCATAGCAAAAAATATGCTTGCCGACGGCTTTCCAATCGTACTGGATCTTGAAAACAGTAAAGGTTCAAGAATTATCGATCTAAAGACAGGAGAATCATATTTAGATTTCTTTACTTTTTTTGCATCTGCACCTTTTGGAATGAATCATCCTAAATTAACCTCTGCTGAGGTTAAAGAAGAATTAATCCTTGCTGCTACAAATAAACCTTCAAATTCAGATATTTATACAACATTTATGGCTGAATTTGTTGATACATTTTCCAAATTCGCTAAACCGGATTACATGAAATACCTGTTCTTTATATCCGGCGGAGCTCTTGCAGTTGAGAATGCATTAAAAGCTGCTTTTGACTGGAAAGTTCAAAAGAATTTTATGAAAGGCTATAAAGAAGAAAAAGGACAGCAGGTAATTCATTTTAAGCAGGCTTTTCACGGCAGAAGTGGATATACTTTATCATTAACCAACACAGAAATTAACAAAGTTAAATATTTCCCGAAATTTAATTGGCCTAGAGTAACTAATCCAAAGGTCACTTTCCCTATTAACGAAAATCTTGATAAAATTATTGAACTTGAAAATCAGGCAGTAAATGAAATTCTTCAGGCATTAAAAAACAATAAAGATGATATTGCTGCTATAATAATTGAACCCATTCAGGGCGAAGGTGGCGATAACTTCTTCAGAAAAGAATTTTTTGTAAAGCTTCGTGAAATTGCCGATGAGAATGAGGTACTTTTAATTTTTGATGAAGTTCAAACCGGTTTTGGTATGACAGGCAAATTCTGGGCATCCGATTATTATGTAAAACCCGATATCATTGCTTTCGGTAAAAAAGCTCAAGTCTGCGGAATAATGGTAAGTGACAGAATAGACGATGTACCGGAAAACTGTTTTCATAAATCGAGCAGATTAAACTCAACATGGGGAGCAAATCTTACCGATATGGTTCGATCAAAACATATCATTAAGATAATTGCCGAAGAAGAACTCGTAGAAAATTCGAAAATTATGGGAGAATATCTATTAAATAAACTCTACGAATTACAGAATGAATTCCCTTCCCTAATCTCCCAGGCAAGAGGTTTAGGCTTAATGTGTTCGTTTAACCTCCCTACACCTGAATTGAGAAATAAATTTAAAGATAAATGTTTTGAAGAAAAGCTGATTATTCTCGGATGCGGCGAAAAATCGATAAGATTCAGACCGCGTTTAGATATTACAAGAGATGATCTTGATGAAGGCTTGACTATTATTAAAAAAGTATTAAATTATCTTTTGTCAAATAAGTAAATTATTTAACTACTTGCATGATATATCCCGCCCTATGGCGGGATTATCATTTTATAGTACAAAACCCCATTTCGCAATCCTTATTTACCTCTGAAAACGTCTTACCTCAAATATAAATCTATTCCCGGAGAACATTGCTTCTAAAAACTTGGGCGATTATTTGGATTATTCTTATTATTACAAAGAGTCGCTATATTATTTACTAATGGATTTATCCATTGGTTTAAGAGAAAACTAAGCCCCCTCCAAAACGGTTTTAATTTATATACAGAAGGTAGACCATTTTTATTATTGTCTTAGCTCCAGAGGAGCGAAATATTATTAGAAATAAAATAAACCACAGATATTGTAACCCCCTCAAATAAAAGAATTATCCCCTCCACCGAATCATAAATCTTTATAAAAATATAACAGAATAAAATGTATAGTTTACTAAGACAGAATTTTAAAATATTAAGTTTAATTAAAAACAAGTCTCGCCCTTCTCAAGGGAGAGATTTAGAGAGGGTTCAAGAATAGGCTAAAAGTACATTATTCCAGCATATCTAAATAAAATAAACCACAGATATTGTAACCCCCTCAAATAAAAGAATTATCCCCTCCACCGAATCATAAATCTTTATAAAAATGTAACAGAATAAAATGTATAGTTTACTAAGACAGAATTTTAAAATATTAAGTTTAATTAAAAACAAGTCTCGCCCTTCTCAAGGGAGAGATTTAGAGAGGGTTCAAGAATAGGCTAAAAGTACATTATTCCAGCATATCTAAATAAAATAAACCACAGATATTGTAAACACCTCAAATAAAAGAATTATCCCTCCCCCACCGAATCATAAATCTTTATGAAAATGGACCAGGATAAAATGTATAGTTTACTAAGACAGAATTTTAAAATATTAAGTTTAATTGAAAACAAGTCTCGCCCTTCTCAAGGGAGAGATTTAGAGAGGGTTCAAGAATAGGCTAAAAGTACATTATTCCAGCATATCTGTGTAAATACTTTGAAATATTTTATATTGATATTTGTATTTTATTTGGATTTTGTATTTTGTTTATTGGAATTTAACCATGCCTGCAGCACTCTCTATAGTAAGTACCCCAATTGGTAACTTAAAAGATATCACTCTCCGTGCTCTGGATACTCTTAAAGATGCAGATTTCATTGCCTGTGAAGATACCAGAGTAACTTCAATCCTTTTGAAGCATTATGAAATTCATAAAGAATTAATTTCTCTCAATGCAGTCAATGAAAATTCAAAAATAGATTACATCTTAAAAAGAATTGAGAACGGTGAAAATTGTGCTCTTGTCTCCGATGCCGGAACACCTGGAATATCCGATCCCGGAAATAGGCTAATTTCGGCTGCTATAAAAAACAATATAGAAATAATCCCTATTCCCGGAATAACTGCTGTTATCACTGCCCTATCAGCAAGCGGTCTCCCTACGGATTCTTTTATTTTTGAAGGGTTTATTCCTCAAAAAAAAGGAAGACAGAAAAAACTTAAAGAATTAGCCGAAGAAGAGAGAACACTTATTATTTATGAATCAGTATATAGAATAGAAAAATTACTAAATGAACTACACCTCTATATGCCTGAACGTCAAATTGTCATATGCAGGGAATTAACTAAAAAGTTTGAAGAAATACGTAGAGGCACTTCCACCGAATTGCTCGAATCCTTCAATGAAAAAGTAAATAAAGGTGAATTTGTAGTTGTAATTGCTCCTAAAGGATGGCATCATTATGAGCAAAGATGACATCTTTAAAATATAAATTATCTCTTATATTTTAATAAATTGTAAGTTCCATAAAAACTTATTGAAAAAGATAAAGATGTCATCTTTAAATACCGGGTTAATATTTTTATTTTTAGTGAAACCAATCAGCAGAAATTGAATCATATTTCGTAGATTTGGTATTATTTTTGTAAATTTAATAATTCAACAAAAAAGGAGATAAAGTTGAAAAAATTTACCGTTGTTTTAACTATATTATTTTTGATTTCATTCCTATCTATAAACAACACGGCAAAAAGTAATAAAGCTCAATGGAATAACAATCTCGAAGAGGCAGTTAAAATTGCTAAAGACCAGAAAAAAGCTATTTTAATAAATTTTACCGGCTCTGATTGGTGTAAATGGTGTAAAAAGCTGGATGCCGAAGTCTTTTCTCAAAATGAATTTATTACCTATGCTAATAAACACCTCGTACTGGTTAAAATTGATTTCCCTCAATATAAAGAGCTCGATGAATCAACAAAAACTTATAACCAGGAACTCGCTCAGATGTTTAAAGTACAGGGATTTCCAACAATTATCTTGATTAATAAGAACCAGCAGCTCGCTGCCTATACAGGCTATCAGCAAGGCGGTTCCAAAAATTATGTCAAATATCTAAAATCAATTTTGAAATGAGGATTGAAAGAATCGGCATTTAATACGAATTTGTCATTCTGAACGGAACGAAGTGGAGAGAAGAATCTCCTAGCCAATGTTAGCTAATTCTTAAATTTATTAACCTATTATTATTAGTTGGGATCAGCAATTGAAAAATGACATCTTTATTTTTAAAAATAACTTTTTATCTGTTCAATATCCCCATAAAAATTAAATCTGATTTCCTTTAATAAAGATGTCATCTTTACATCATGTAACTTTACTTCACTTAATAATTATCAATTCTTTTTGCGGATTAGAGATAAAATCACAACCTTCTTTAGTTATAAAAACCTCTTCTTCAATTGTTGAAGTCCCATATCCTTTCACCTGAAGTCTCGGTTCGATAGTATATATCTGCCCTTCTTCTATTTCCATATAAGGAGAATTACCATATCGCTCCCATCTTGGTAAAAGTCCCGCTCCACCGTCATGTACATTTCTTCCTACCTGATGCCCCAGACCATGGGGAAATTCATCATACCCGTTTTCAATAATATAATTGCGTGCGATATCATCCATGTCACATCCTTTAACACCCGGCTTTAAATTGTCGGCTACTTTCTGAATCGAATCCCTTATCACCTCGAAACCTTTTTGAACTTCTGCAGGAGGCCTTTCTTCATCAGTCTTTAATACATACCACGTCCTTTGCATATCGGAACAATACCCTTTATGTTTAATACCGAAATCAATGTTAACTAAATGCCCCCTTTCAACCTTCCTGTTTGTCGGCCCGGAATGAGCTCCCTGAGTCTCCGGTCCCGTGAAAACAGCAGGACAATGCTCTTCTTCCCATGCAAGCTCAAAGCCTTTTTCCATAGCTATATCCTTTATAAAATCTGCAATATCTTTCTCCGTTTTTCCAGGCTTTATAAATTTAGTTACCTGCTCAAATATTTTCTGTGTTTCATTCACAGCGTAATTCATGATTGCATACTCGGATTCCGATTTCCTCCCTCTTAAAGCAGATATTATTTCTTCCGAAGATATAAGCTTATCTTCATAACCTGACCCTTCTAAATGTTCCTGAAGTATCAAATACATACCGTGGGTTAATCCGTCAGCAAGATCAGAATTCTGTGAATAGTTTACTGCAATTTTATTCGGCTTATGCACCTTCAAATACTCAAACAGCGGTTCTTTGATAGATTTAATATAGCCGATTATATTTTTATATAACCCTCCCTTAAAATTCTCTGCCTCGATAGAACCTACAATTGCGGTCGTTTCCCCGTCTTTATTAATTATAAAAGCAGACTGCCAGGTGCAGTTCTTCCCGACAATCATATCGAGAGCAGGATCATGAATTGTAGAGCTTTCTCTGACAAAAGTTATCCAGAGATCAACTCTTTTTTCCTTTAGGATTGATACTGCTTGTTCAATTTTTTCTTTTATTATTTCTGTTGACATAAATAATCCTTAAAATTTCTTTTGAATCAATTTAATAAAATTAACCATAAGTCAGCTAAAATGAATTATAAAAAATAAAAAAATTTAAGCTTTTTATCTTTTTTCTTTTTAACTTTGTTTGTGATAAATTTCTGGTTATCCAGTTGAAACAATATAAATTCATATTAAACCAGAAAACTTCTAAAGTAATTAGGGGGATACTACTTTCTTACAAGTTTTCATGTATAAATAATACAAAATATTATTTATGCATCCCTTCCAGATCTTTTATATCACAAAATATAAAATTCATTATAAATACAAATTTATTTGAGGTTAAATATGTCAGAATATGTCAGAAATCTGATGGCTGAAGTTAAAGCCAAAAATCCTAATGAACCCGAATTTCATCAGGCAGTCGAAGAAGTCATCGATTCATTGGATCTTGTATTGGAAAAACATCCCGAATACCGCTCCAATAAAATACTCGAAAGAATAATAGAACCTGAACGCGTGATTATGTTTCGTGTTCCATGGGTGGACGATCAGGGGGAAGTCCATATAAACCGTGGCTTTAGAATAGAAATGAATAGTGCAATTGGTCCTTATAAAGGCGGGCTGCGCTTCCATCCTTCTGTTAATCTCGGTATTCTGAAATTCTTAGCTTTCGAACAGGTCTTTAAAAACAGCTTAACTACTCTTCCTATGGGAGGCGGTAAAGGTGGCTCGGACTTTGACCCTAAAGGTAAAAGTGATAACGAAGTTATGAGATTTTGCCAGAGTTTTATGAGTGAACTTTATCGGCATATTGGCTCCAATACCGATGTACCCGCCGGAGATATCGGAGTTGGCGGTAGAGAAATCGGATTCCTATTCGGTCAATACAAAAAAATTAGAAATGAATTTACGGGCGTATTAACAGGTAAAGGTATTAATTGGGGAGGTTCTTTAATAAGACCGGAAGCCACCGGGTACGGTGCAGTTTATTTTGCTTCAGAAATGCTTTCTACCAGAGGAGAAAGCCTGGAAGGTAAAACATGTCTTGTTTCCGGCAGCGGTAATGTAGCCCAGTATACAGTTGAAAAAATTATACAGCTTGGCGGTAAAACAGTTACTCTATCAGATTCGAGCGGTTATATTTTCGATCCTAATGGAATTGACAGAGAAAAATTGAATTTTGTACTCGATTTAAAAGAATGTTCGTAGAGGTCGCGTTTCAGAATATGCGGAAAAATTCAAAGGAGTAGAATATACTCCGGTTGATAATAAATTAGACTACAATCCTTTATGGGATCATAAAGCAGATTGTGCTTTCCCTAGTGCCACTCAAAATGAAATAAATGAAAAAGACGCACTAAATCTCCTTAAAAATAAAGTATACTGTGTTTCAGAAGGTGCAAATATGCCTACAACTATCGATGGAGTTAAACACTTTTTAAATGAAGGTATTCTTTACGGTCCGGGAAAAGCAGCTAATGCAGGTGGTGTAGCAGTTTCCGGTTTGGAAATGGCTCAAAACAGTATGAGATATTCATGGATGAAAGATGAAGTAGATAACAGACTTCACATTATTATGAAAAGTATTCATAAAACTTGTGTTGAAGTCGCAGAAAGATTTGGTACTCCGGGTAATTATGTCAATGGCGCCAATATAGGAGGTTTCCTAAAAGTAGCTGATGCAATGCTTGATCAAGGAATTGTCTAGTATATTCCCGATTAATAACCGGATTTACTTGGATTGTAAAGATGACATCTTTTTCATTTTTTATTAAAATATAAGTTTAGATAAAACATTTTTTTAAAAATAAAGATGTCATCTTTCATTAAACACATTATATTATTTTTACTCTTATACAACCTGCTTTAAGAAAGTAAATGGAAAATTACTCATTATACTCCCTTAGTAATATTGACCAGCTATGGGTCGAGCACGGCTATGGAACCCGTTTCCAGGGATTTCAGAATTTAATGAAATACCGGATACGCGATATCCTCCTGGTTTCAAGTCTATATGATTCATATCTTTTTGAAGAAGACGGCAGATTGTATGAACTAATCAGAAAAGAATACCAGGGATTAAACCTAAGTCATTCTCCCGAACTTATCAGGGTATCCAGCGGAATTGAAGCCATTGCTCTTGCTAAAGAAGAAAGAAGATACGATTTAATTATCTCTACACTTCATATTGAAGATATGCATGCTCTTAATCTTGCAAAACTAGTTAAGCAGTCAAATCTGAATATACCTATTGTTTTACTTGCCTATAATAACCGTGAATTGACTGATCTAATATCACGGCATGATGTCTCTGTCTTTGATAAAATTTTTATCTGGCAGGGTGACTTTAGAATTATGCTCGGTATTATAAAGTACATGGAAGACAAAATTAATGTTGAGCACGATACTAAAATTGTCGGTGTCCAGTCAATTATTTTAATTGAAGATAATATCAGGGATTATTCAACATTCCTTCCTTTGATTTATACTGAAATATTAAAACAGTCTCAAAATTTAATTTCCGAAGGAATAAACCTCTCACATAAATTTTTAAGGATGAGAGCCCGCCCCAAAATATTACTCGCTACTAATTATGAGGAAGCATGGGATTACTACGAGAAATACCGTGAATTTATTCTGGGAATAATTTCGGATATAGATTTTAAAAGGAATGGAATAGAAGATCCCGAAGCCGGACTGGAATTTGCAAAAAGAGTAAAAATGCAATACCCGGATATACCCATTTTACTCCAGTCCTACATTAAAGATAATAAAGCTAAAGCTAAAGAGATTGGGGCTTCCTTCTTAGTGAAAGAATCCCCTAACCTGCTCCAGGAATTACGTAAGTTTATGGTAAATTATTTTAGCTTTGGTGACCTTATTTTTAGGATGCCCGATGGATCCGAAGTCGGCAGAGCTCATGATTTAAAATCCCTTGAAGAACAATTAAAGATTATCCCGGATGAAAGCATTCAGTACCATGCTGAGAGAAATCATTTTTCAAACTGGTTAAAAGCAAGGACAGAATTCTGGCTTGCACATAAACTTAGACCCAGAAAAGTATCCGACTTTCTCTCTATTAATGGATTAAGGGAAAATTTGATTTCTTCTATTAAAGAATATCAGAAACGAAGACAGAAAGGAATAATTACAGATTTTACTAAAGATTCTTTTGATCCGGCAAGTTCTTTCGCAAGGATTGGAGGAGGTTCTCTGGGCGGAAAGGCTAGGGGACTAGGTTTTATAAATACCTTAATTAATAATTATAATATAAGTGCAAAGTATGATAATATATTGATCTACGTACCTCCTGCCGTTGTTTTGGGAACCGATGTCTTTGATCAATTTTTAGATGAAAATGATTTGCGGAATTTCTCAATAACCAGTAACAATGATGAGGAAATAACAAAAAGTTTTTTAGCCGCTGAAAAATTTCCTGAGGATATAATTAAGCAGCTCGTTGAATTCTTAGATATTATTAGGGGTCCGTTAGCAGTCAGATCATCAAGCTTATTGGAAGACTCCCAATATCAGCCTTTTGCAGGTGTATATGAAACTTATATGCTCCCTAATAATAATCATAACCCTATAATCAGGTTAAATGAATTAATTACAACTATAAAAAGAGTCTTTGCCTCAACTTTCTATCAAAATGCAAAAGACTATATATTTGCTACTGCCTACAGACTCGAAGAAGAAAAAATGGCTGTTATTATTCAGCAGATGATTGGCTCAAAACATCAGAATAGATTTTATCCCCATTTTTCTGGCGTTGCAAAATCTCATAATTTTTACCCTATGCCTCCTCAAAAATCAATAGACGGAATTTCTTCGGTTGCTCTTGGGCTAGGTAAGTGGGTTGTTGATGGCGGAACTACAATTAAATTTTGTCCTAAATATCCTTCTCATATTCCCCAATTTTATTCTGTTGAAGAAACCCTAAATTATAACCAGCGCAAGTTTTATGCTTTAAATCTTGATGGACGTCTTGATGATACGAATCTTACACATGATATCCTGGTGCAAATTTATGATCTAAAGACTGCTGAAGATGATGAAACTCTAACATATGTTGGCTCTACTTACAGCAGTGATAATAAAGCAATTTATGATGGTATTTCCAGAAATGGGATTAGAATAGTAAGTTTCGCCCCTATCTTAAAAAATAAAATTTTTCCGCTGCCTGAAATTTTAGAACTTTTACTTGATATGGGTTCTTGGGGAATGGGAACTCCCGTTGAAATTGAATTTGCAGTAAATATGTCAAATTCTAAAAATGTACCGCATCAATTCGCTCTTCTTCAAATGCGACCCCTTGTATTAACAAGAGAACTTGAAGAATTAGATATTGAAAATTATTCTCAAGATGACTTAATTTGCAATAGTGACCAGGTTTTGGGACATGGAGTAATTAAAGACATTTATGATATCATTTATGTTGATTATCATTTATACGAACGATCAAAAAGTAAGGAAGTTGCAATTGAATTAAATCAATTTAATAATAAATTGGTAAGCCAGAATCGTCCTTATTTATTAATTGGCGTTGGAAGATGGGGAAGCCTTGACCCCTGGCTCGGTATCCCTGTTAAGTGGGAGCAGGTATCCGGAGCAAAGACAATTATTGAAACTGGGTTTAAGGATTTTGATGTAACTCCCTCTCAAGGCTCCCATTTCTTTCATAATCTTACCTCTTTTATGATAGGTTACTTTAGTGTTTACCCCAATCATAAACAAAACTGGATAAACTGGGATTGGATTTTAGATCAAGTCCCTGAAGAAAAGAAGCTGTTTACTAGACATATTAAATTAGAAAAATCTCTCACAATTAAAGTTAACGGACAAAAAAATAAGGGAATAATAACTAAACCGGGAATAAATTAATTATGGAAGAGAAAAAGGGGGAAGCATATGATAATTGCCCCCACTGCGGTAGAAAATTAAGTCCATGGGAAAAAGTATTGCTTACCGTCGATAGAGCTATTGTGTGTAAAAACTGCTGGTATAGAATACTGCTGGATATAAGGGAAGAAAAGCCCGATCATCCGGAAATTAAAAAAGACAAATCAAATTAAAGGCTGTTATAAATGGAATCATATAATTCTTTCTCTGTTGCACAAAAACAGGTAAATGAAGCTGCAAAGATCTTAAAGTTAGATGATGCAACTCTGGAACTGCTTTTATGGCCTCAAAGAGAATTTAAATTTACCTTCCCGGTAAAGTTAGATAACGGGAAAACAAAAATATTTCATGCATATAGAATCCAGTATAACTTTGCCAGGGGCCCTGCTAAAGGAGGTATAAGATTCCATCCGGATGAAACCGTTGATACTATTAGAGCTCTTTCCTGCTGGATGACCTGGAAAACTGCGGTAGTTGATCTCCCTCTCGGCGGAGGAAAAGGAGGTGTGGTCTGCGATCCGAAATCTCTGTCTGATAGAGAGCTTGAAAATTTATCGAGAGGTTATATTAGAGCAGTTGCACAATATATCGGAGTAGATAAAGATATTCCTGCTCCCGATGTATATACAAATCCACAAACTATGGCCTGGATGATGGATGAATATGAAACAATAGTTCATAATCACCAGCCCGGAGTTCTTACCGATAAGCCGCAGCAAATTGGAGGTACCGAAGGGAGAAGAGATGCAACAGCAAGAGGTGGAGTTATTACGGTAAGAGAAGCTTGCAAATTACTTGGTGTTGATCCGACCGGAAGGTTTGCTATTCAAGGTTTTGGAACTGTAGGTCAAAGAGCCGCATTACTGCATCAGGAAATTTTAGGCGGAGGTAAACTCGTTGCCGTTAGCGATTCTAAAGGTGCGATCTATAATCCTGATGGGTTTAATCCGAAAGAATTAGTCTCCCATAAACTTAAGACCGGTTCTATTAAAGGTTTCCCGGGAGGAGAGGATATTCCGCATGAAAAGCTTTTAACCTTAAATCTTGAAGTTTTGTATCCTGCCGCTCTGGAAAATACTATTACATCTGAAAATGCAGATTCAATAAACGCAAAGATAATATGCGAATTAGCCAATGGTCCCACTACTCCTGAAGCTGATACTATTTTAAATGCAAAAAGAATTCATACAATACCCGATATCTTAGCGAGTGCCGGTGGAGTAACTGTCTCTTATTTCGAAATGGTTCAGGATAAATACAGTTTCTTCTGGGATGAAGAAACAGTCAATAAACAGCTCGACCAAAAACTTACTAAAGCCTATCACCGCGTGCTGGAAGCTATAAAGGAGAAAAAAGTACACCCCCGTTTGGCTGCTACCGTTGTAGGTGTAGCTAAAGTAGCAGAAGCATGCAAGTTAAGAGGTTGGGTCTAATCAGAAAATCAAGGGAAAATACCCAATGCCATATAGGCTGTTGCAATTTTATCAATAGCAGTAATAAATGCTGCGGTTCTCAAATCAGGAATTTTCTTATTTTCCATCCAGGTATCCCGTATCTGGTTATATGCGGAAACCATAGTTTCTTCAAGTCCGGAGTTTACCAGGTCCTCTTCTTCGGCACCGTGAATTATAATTCTTTTCGCAGAATCATTTAAAGACTTTCCAAGAGCATCTTCTATTGAATCAACTAAAACACTGTTAACTCTTTCTTCGTACCTCTTCCCCATTCTGCCGAATCTAATATGTGATAAATTTTTTAACCATTCAAAATATGAAACAGTAACGCCTCCTGCATTCAAGTAAAGATCCGGAATAATCATCGTCCCTTTCTTTTGCAATATTTTCTCTGCTTCCGGAGTAACTGGACCATTTGCCGCTTCAGCTATTATTTTTGCTTTTATTCTGTCTGCATTTCCGGAGTTAATCTGGTTCTCTAATGCAGCGGGAATAAGGATATCGCAATCCTGCTCCAAAGCTAGTGCCCGCTTTTTCATATTCTTTGCTTTTGGAAAATTCAGTATTGAACCGGTTTCTTTTCGATGCTTATATACTTCCCCTAAATCAAGCCCCTTTGCTGAATATATCGCTCCTTCAAATTCGGAAATAGCAATTATTACTGCACCTGCTTCCTGGAAAAATTTGGTAGTATAATACCCTACATTACCTAAACCTTGAATTACAACTTTTTTCCCTTCAATTCCGGTTGTCAGCCCGAGTTTCTTCATATCCTTCTGATTGCTCAATGCTTCCCTTACTCCGAAATAAACTCCTCTTCCGGTAGCTTCGGTACGGCCCCTAATCCCTCCCTGACTAATTGGCTTACCTGTAACACATGCACTTGAATCAATTCCGGGATGAAATGCGGCATAGGTATCTGCTATCCAGGCCATTTCCCGCGAACCGGTTCCGTAATCGGGTGCCGGTACATCAATGCCGGGACCAATAAAATTTTTCCTTACCAGCTCTGCTGTATACCTCCTTGTAATATGTTCAAGCTCAACTTCATTATAAGCCTTCGGATCAATTCTAACTCCCCCTTTCGCTCCTCCGAAAGGAACATCAACTACCGCACATTTGTACGTCATTAAAGCCGCCAATGCCTTTACCTCATCCTGAGTTACTGCCAGACTGTACCTGATTCCTCCCTTTACCGGAAGTTTATGCTGGCTGTGCTCTACTCTATATGCTACTATGACTTCAATATTGTTCTTTATCCTTACCGGGAATTTCACCCGGTAAACACTATTGCAGTATTTAATTTGCTCAAGCAGCCCTTCAGGATATTTTGTAAATGCTGCCGCTCTATCGAAGTAACGTAAAACATCATCGAAAAAACTTTCTTCTCTCTTTGCATGGATATTAATGTTCGACATTGTATCTCCTCCTCAAATTCCATATAATTTATTTAATATAAAGATTTGATGAATAATTAAATTCTTTATATATATCATTAAACTTAATTAAATTTTTTTTAATTGCATGTATCAATTTACAATTATCAGGGACATAGTTGTTATCCTTCTGGTATCCATACCAATTATATTCATATTTAAAAAAATCAATCTACCGAGTATTGTAGGATTTTTAATTGCCGGTATGTTAATCGGACCTCACAGCTTCCAGTTAATTTCCGAAGTAAATGAAATAAATATTATGGCTGAAGTCGGGGTAATATTACTGCTGTTCACCATAGGACTCGAAGTTTCGTTTGGAAAACTTATAAAAATGAAAAAATTCCTTTTACTCTCCGGCGGTCTTCAGGTTTTATTTACATTAATTATTTCGACAGTGGTATTTCTTCTTTTCAATCTCCCTCTCAATCAGTCAATATTTTTATCATTGCTTATCAGCCTTTCAAGTACCGCAATAGTCCTTAAAATATTATCGGATAAACAACAATTAGAAGCTCCTCATGGCAGAATATCACTTGGTATCCTGATTTTTCAGGATCTGGCTATTGTCCCCATGTTTCTTGTTCTTCCTATTTTAAGTTCCGGCGGCAGCTTATCTGCAGGTCAGATTATACTTCAGTTGTTATATGCTTTTGGTGCCGTAGCTTTAATTATCATTCTTGCTAAATTCCTGATGCCGAAAATTCTGTTTCAATTAGCAAAATTAAGGATAAGGGAAGTCTTCACTATAGGGATCGTCCTGCTTCTTTTAGGTACAGCATATTTAACCCATTCGTTAGGTCTTTCATTTGCATTAGGAGCATTTTTAGCAGGTTTGATTTTATCCGAATCTGAATTTAGTCACCAGATAGTCTCTGAAATTCTTCCTTTTAAAGATGTTTTTAACAGTATCTTCTTCGTATCAGTCGGATTATTACTTGATATACGGTTTCTCTTTATTTACCCGGTGCTTATCTTTACAGCTATTCTGGGGATAATTTTGATTAAATCTTCTGTTGTAATAATAATAGTTAAATTAATGAAGTATCCTCTAAGAGTTGCTGTATTAACAGGGTTCGGTCTGGCACAGATAGGTGAATTTTCTTTTATTCTTGCTCAGGCTGGATTAAATTACAATCTTATCGGCAATGGATTTTACGAAGCTTTTTTGGCTTCTTCTATTTTCACCATGCTCCTAACCCCTTTTATTTTTCAGATTGCTGCTCCTGTTTCAAGAGGTTTTGGTAAACTGGAAAGCGTTAAGACGGATACAAAAGTAATCTCAGAAAACCTTTCCAATCATGTTATTATCGCAGGATTCGGGTTAAATGGCAGAAACCTTGCAAGAGTTTTAAAGGAAACAGGAATAAAATATATCGTAATAGAACTAAACCCTGAAACTGTTAAGAAAGAGAAATCACTTGGAGAAAATATTATTTACGGTGATATAACAAAAGAGGAAATCCAGAATCAAACAAATGTTAAGAGTGCAAATACGATTGTTTTTGCTATCTCCGATCCCGATTCTTTGCGCAGAGGCTTAAACCTTGCTAAAAAATTAAACCCTTCCATCTTTACTATTGTCAGAACTAGGTTCGCTGCCGATGTTGATGACTTCCTGGCTCTCGGAGCAAATGAAGTAATACCTGAAGAATTCGAAACTTCCATTCAGATTTTTAATATCGTTTTAAGAAGATTCCATATTCCGCTGAACATTGTAATGAGGCAGAGCAATCTGCTAAGAAGTGAAACATACAGTTTAATGAGAAAAGAATCAGCAGGTATTCAGTCCCTAGCAAATATAAATGAATTTTTAGCCGCAGGTATTACAGAAACTTATTATATACAAGAAGAAAATATGTTTATTAATTATTCCTTAGCTGATTTAAATTTGAGAGCCCGGACAGATGCTGCAATAATCGCTATAGTAAGAGATAAAGAGACAATAACAAATCCCTCAGGTAAAGAAGTAATCCAACCTCATGACACCCTGGTAATTACAGGCAATCATAAATCAGTCGATGATGCAGTAGAATACCTGAATTCTTAATTTGGAATTTTTTCTCATTTCTCCCAACTTTATAAACGATACTAATTTAGTTATATATCCAATAAGAATTTTATCACGCTTCCTGAATCTGTCTTTCTATCTCAATACTCATATCTCAATACTCAATACTATTTCACAAGTAGCATCTTCTTTGTCTCTACAAAACTTCCCCCTCTTATTTGGTAAAAGTAAACTCCGCTAGGAAGCCCGGCAGCATTAAACTCTGCTTCATAATCTCCCGGCTGCTTTCTTTCGTTAACTAAAACTGCAGCTAATCTTCCTAACATATCATATATTTTTAATTCTATCTTCGTTTCATACGGTACAGAATATTTTATAATTGTACCCGGATTAAATGGATTGGGATAATTCTGTGATAGTGAGAACTTTGATAAGGCTTTTTCATCTTCACCATTTTTTATTCCGGTTAATATTCCGTTTATTTCAAGGATATATGATGAACCTGAAGATGCTTTAACCGAAACACTATCCATATTCAAAGTTGCATTTCTAATCCTTAATCCTGTATTAGCTGAAATAGACATATTCTTAAGCTGGATATTAGTTAACGGAGTTTCCGGGAGACCGATAATGATTCCTCCGTAAGTACAATTTACTGCATTTAAGTTCTCTACTTTGATATCGTGAAAATAAGGTGTTTTATCTGTTATTGCTTGAGCCGGATCGTTTTGGTCCGGAATATCCGGGTAATATTCTGAAAACAAAATAGGGTATTTTACCTTATTCATCGTCAGATTACGGTACGTAATTCCCCTAACATTTCCTCCTCTAGTCCTATTTGATTTAATCCTTATTCCGTTATCGGTTCCGTTAAAAATACAATTATCAACAATCATACTGTCAACTCCCCCATTCGTTTCACTGCCAATCGAAACACCATGACCATGCAGAAAAGTACAGTCTGATATTATAATATCTGAAGAACCTGCATTAGGGTAAGAAGGATCATTATTACCCGATTTAATGGCAACATTATCATCACCCGTATCGATATAACAGCCGGTTATTCTCACTTTATGAGAAGTTGCAGGATCTATTCCATCTGTATTAGGAGAATCTCCGGGAGCCAGAATGGTTACATTATTTACTGTAACATCTATGCACCAGGCTGGGACAAAATGAAATTGAGGTGAATTCTTTAACGTTATATTTTCCAGCAAAATATGATTACTATGATTTAATTGTATTAATCTCGGTCTTGCAGTTATAGTACCCGTATCATAATCATCCCACCATGGTTTACCGTTGCCGTCAATTGTGCCATTACCTTTAACTACAATATTATCAGCATAATTTGATGTTATAAAATTTTTAACCGAAGAGGGAGCTTTCCCCCCGCTTGTATCAAAACCTGAAGGATAAAAATCCGCTCTATCTTTCGATGCTGATATTATTGCGGTACTATCTACTTTTAAAGTGACATTGCTTTTTAATTCAAAGGGTGCTGTATAATAAATTCCATTCATTAGTTCCACTTCTCCCCCGCCAGTATTTGAACAACTGTCAATGGCTCCTTGGATTACTTTAGTATCTTTATGAATACCATCAGCATATGCCCCCTTAAGCGTGGATGGTATTTTAAATTCCTTAGTCTCACCGTATCCAATGCCTATTCCATTTTTAGCAAATGCCTGCGCATAATACGTTGTTTCATTTTTTAATCCGTATAGTTTAATAGTATATTCATTGCTCTTGCTTGAGTCGATAATTTTGTCACTATTTATATCTGGATTGCCGGAAGTATTATAGCATACACCTTTTTCAATTATATCGCTCCCTCCCCAGTCGATTATACTTCCTCGCAAAGATGCGGAAGTACCAATTACTTTAACAGTATCATTTGTATTTACAACCGGAGCAGATATATCACTGCGTGTAACCAGTGAATCCTCTTTGCCATAACTTATTCCTACACTATTTACTGCATATGCGCGAACAAAGTATTTCGTCGATTTTTTCAGGCCGGTAATTTTACTTGTAAATTCCCCTAACCCGCTTCCGCTTAAAGTCCTTGAATCATTAATTGTTGGAGCACCTTCTGTATTCCAGCAAATTCCTCTATCTGTTACTTCGGCATCTCCGTCAAACGAGACATTACCGCCGCACACTGCTGCTGTTGTAGATATCTCTGTTATTTTAGATGTTGAAACTATTGGAAGAACCGGTATTACTTTACCTGATGTCGTCCCCGAAATGACCACATTTTGAAGGCAAACATATTTGGTAGTAAGATACAAAGTGTACCATGGATATATTCTTAAATAAAATTTTTCACCGTAATTAATAATGGCATTAGGTTCAAAAACTAAAAAGCTTAAAGTAGGTGAATTATCACTTATTGCAATAGGAACAGCATTAAGCCGTGTTGATGTCGCAAAACTGGAATCTGTAGACCAGGCAATATTGATTTTCATATTATGCCCCCCCATTCCGGCATAATACATTGAAATTGTATCAATGTTAAATGTAATTCCCGGCTTAACAGAAAGAGCAAATTGAATATATCTCTGATCATTCTGCTTTGTTTCTTCCGGCCAGTATTCACCAATCACTGTGGTACGCTGGCAATTTCCCCCTTCTCCTCCCTCAACAAAACTGTAATCATGGACAAACATACCGGATAATTTTTCTTCTTCCCCAATAACCGGACCCTTTATTGCTGAAACTTCTCCGTTAGAATTTAATTTCCAGTAAATTGAAGCTTTCTGTCCTCTTATGACCTGATTAAAAAAGATTATGTTTAATACGAAAAGGAAAAGTAGTTTTATCGTAAATTTCATTATTACAACGTTTTGATTATAAAGTCCTCCCCAAACCCGGACCATTCACAAAGATAATATAATTAACATACACCTCAAAATGTCAAATTCTATTAAAATCTCATATTCATCCAGAATAAAAGTTAAAAGGATTTTACTTTATGGATTCCCCCTCGCCTTTCTAAGGAGAGGGGGTAGGGGGTGAGGTTATATTCCTGTTAAATATTCATGAACAAGTTTAATTGCCATAGCTCCCTCGCCTACTGCAGAAGCAACACGGTTCATAGAGCCGACTCTTGCATCACCTGCACAAAAAATTCCTGGAATGCAGGTTTCAAGCAGATAAGGATCCCGTTCCAGCTTCCATATCTTTTGAAAATTTTCACTTTTCAATAAATCTCTTCCTGTTAAAATAAAACCTTTTTGATCTTTTAAAATATTTAACTTAATCCAATCTGTCTCCGGCCTTGCACCAATGAAAATAAACAAAGCGCCTGCTTCATTGGTCTTCTTTTCGCCGGTTTCAATATCTTCTAAAGTGATACATTCAATTCTCTTATCCCCCAGTGTTTCAAAAACAATTGAATTAGTTATTACCGATATATTATTTGTTTTATTAATCTGTTCAATCAAATAATGTGACATTGTTGAAACAAGAGTTTTTTTCCTGATTACAATAAACACATTTTTTGCAAAACCGGAAAGATACATAGCTGCCTGTCCGGCAGAGTTGCCTCCTCCGACAATAAAAACATTTTTACCTTTACATGAATAAGCTTCCGCTGTTGCCGATCCATAATAAACTCCTGCACCTGTTAGTTCATTTATTCCCTTAGCGTCCAGAGTCCTGTAATCTACACCTGTTGATATCACGATTGAACGGGTTTTTATTTCCGGACCGTTGGAAAGGGACAATATTTTATAATTGTCTTTTATACTTATATCAATAACCTGGCAGGGTGAAAGAAGCTCAACTCCGAATCGTGATGCCTGTGTTAAGGCTCTTCTGGTAAGATCTGCTCCGGAAAGTCCTGAGGGAAAACCGAGATAATTTTCAATTCTTGAACTCGTTCCAGCTTGACCACCCGGCGCTTTCTTTTCTATCATGAGTGTTTTCAATCCCTCCGTTCCGCCATAAACCGCTGCAGCTAAACCTGCTGGTCCCGCACCGATTATTACTACATCATAAAATTCTTCGGATGCAGCTGAATTTAGTCCTATTTTTCTCGCTATTTCAATTTCACTGGGGCTTTTTAATAATGTGCCGTCTTCAAACAAAACTGCCGGCAATTCGTTAGATTCAATCTTATTAATATTTAACAATTCTGACGTTTCTTTATTTAATTCAACATCCAGCCATTTATATGGAATTAAATTGCCGGTTAAAAAATCTTTTATTCTATGTGATACAGGTGACCATTGATAGCCGATAATTTTTATCCCTTCAAATTCTGGGATAAAATTATTCTGCCAGTCATCAAGCAGATCAGTTATTACAGGATAGAGTTTTTCTTCCGGAGGATTCCACGGTTTTAGAAGGTAATAATCTAATTTTAATGTGTTAATAGCTTTTATTGCAGCTTCAATATCTGAATATGCAGTCAGCAGAATCTTTTTTGCATCCGGGAAAACTTCCTTAGCTTTCTCCATGAAAGATGTTCCTTCCATTTCAGGCATCCGCTGGTCCGATATAAATAGTGCAGCAGTTTCATTTTTTAATTTTAACTCCTTTATGGCTTCAAGAGCCTCCAGTGCAGATTCGGTTGCAAGTATTTTATATTCATCACGGAATTTTTTACGTACATCCCTCTGTATTGCTCTTAATACCTGGACATCATCATCAATTATTATAATGAATGGGAGTTTCATCTTTTTCTTCTGTAATTAATTTTTAAGATATCGGAAAACTGATAATAAATTCAGTTTTACCATTCATGGAATTAACTTTTACTTCTCCTTTATGCTTCTTGATTACATTCTTCACTATATCGAGACCTATACCCGTCCCCTCTCCAACTTTTTTTGTAGTGAAAAAGGGATCAAATATACGTGATAAAATTTCTTTTGGAATGCCTTGACCGTTATCAGTAATCCGGACAGTTATGTCTCTTTTGTCGTTGGATGTTTCGATTGCAATTTCACCATTTTGAGGAACTGCATAGATTGCATTATCAATTACATTAGTCCATACCTGGTTTAGTTCTCCAATATAAACTTCAGCTTTAGGTAAATCCTCACAAAATATTTTTTTTACCTGGATATTTTTATCACGTATTTTATAACCGAGAAGAATAAGTGTATTCTCTATATCCTTATTAATATCAGTATAATATAATCCCCCAGCTCTGTCCATATGAACATGAGATTTGATGGCACCAACTAACAACGAAATACGTTCGGATGCATTTTCAATATCTTTTATTATCCTTTCGGAACTAAGTAAATTTTCAAGCCATTTAAGAATATTTTGAAATGCTTCATTTCCGATATCTCTTTTAATTATTTCCAGATCATTGATTGAAAAACCTGCATCGGTAAATGTTTCTGCAATTTCAATATGGTCTGTAAATCCCCTTTCTCTTAACCAGTCATTCAGTTTATCTTCTTCTTGTATTCGTTGAAGGGGAGTGATTTTTGATTTTGCAGGATGACTATTTCTTTTATTCAGTGCTATCTCCCGGATATTCCGAATAAGTCCGGGAGTAATATTATGTTTCAGCAATTCTTCGGTAAGCTTAAAGTTTAGTTCTAATCTTTGACCTAGATCTTCTGATATTCTGTCGATTGCAGATGCTGGATTGTTTAATTCATGAGCAATTCCGGCAGCAAGTTTTCCAAGCGCACTTACTTTTTCTTCCTGCATTTGAGTGGTTGCAAAAACACGTGCTCTTTCAGTCATATAACCAATTAAGCGCTGTATAAAATCCGGATTAAGTTCTTCAAGTTCGTGAAAATATTTTTTATGAAGTTTAAGTACCCGCACTCTTCCCACTGCATAAGAAGCGCCTGGAGTAGTTTGCATTCTAGAATATGGCAAAAGCCCCGTTACTCCACCACTAAGTTCATTGTTTTCAAAACTGATGTAAAAAACCAGCCGGCCGTTTACATTCATATAAAAATAAATTTTCCCTTCTAATATAATTGACATTATATCCATTACAGAACCTGTATTATATATTGTCTCTCCATCCTCATACTCATCATAATCAGAATGGGCTAGAATCCATTCAAGATGTTCATCAGACAAATCCCTCAAAGCAATAACCTTTTTTAATTCTTCAATTGTTACAGATTGCTTCATAAAACTCTTCAAAAATGAATCAAAATATTAAAAAGGAAAGAAAACTCACCGGAATAGTAGTTGATACTTCTCACATCAATTTAATTGAATGAATAAAATTTCTCTGTGTCCTCAATAACACTTGCTGCTGGATTAAGGTTAACACCGGACTTTTAGAGCCTTTGTATGAATATCATTAACCAATGGATTATCCATTGGTTTCAAGAAATAAATTCCACTCATTTTCCTAATCTCCTAACCGCAGAGCGGTGAAATATTATTAGCAAAATCTACCCCCAATATCAAATAAACACCGTAGGTGTGATATTATTGTAGAAAATATCAAAAGACCTGTGTGAATATCATTAACCAAACCAACTCCCCTCAATAAGTTCACACAAAACCTTTTTCTAAAAATTAAATATGACATCTTTCAAATACCGGTTCTTGCATAACTTCACTTAATTAGTTAAAATAGCTGATAATAAAAAATATATTAAATAGACATTAAAATGAGATTAGAATGGAACCCAAAGAACATATTTTCACGATTGCATGAGTTGGTTCTTAACTATGATGCAGATGTATAGGCTGAAAATTAATATACTAGAAACGTAAAATGAAAATCTTGATAAAGTCTTTAATTCTAATTCAGATTTCAATAATGCTGAATTCTTGCAGCCTATTTTTAGGAGGAATTGTTGCATTAGATAATTCCGCAAACAAAGGTGAAAAAGAAGTTCAGTATGAAAAAATAATTAAATTAAAAGAAGGGAAAAAAATAATTCTGGAATTAACTGATTCGACTGAAGTAAAGGGAACAATTAAAGACCATAATGAATTCAAAGAAGGAAATAAACACGTAAAAATGATCACTGTTATAGATGAAAATGATGAATTGAAATCTATTAATACTTCTGATATTTCTAAATACATTTATCTTGATGAAGGAGGGAATGTTTGGACAGCCGCTGCAATAGGTGGAGTTATTGATGCATTTGTCATATATGGAATATTAAAGGGTCCTAAGTTTGGATTAGGAGGCAGTAGAATATTTTAAGTAATTTTTAATAATTTAAATAAATTAAACATCTATTCTTTTATTCAATTCATTAGCATAAAAGTTGTATGACTACAAGACGGGAATTCTTGAAATCAAGCGGAATAGCTATAACTGGCTTATCTATGCTTGGTTTGAAAAACTTCAGGTATATAAATCAGGATAATTACAAAATTATGAGACCTCAGCCGGAAGAAAGAAACTTTATCAGCGAGGCTGTAGAAAATAAAATTGCTGAAGTTAAAAATAATATAAAAGACAAAGAACTCGCGTGGCTTTTTGAAAACTGTTATCCCAATACTTTAGACACTACTGTAAAATACCGGATTATTAATGGCAAACCTGATACTTTTGTTATTACCGGTGACATTAATGCAATGTGGTTAAGAGATTCCAGTGCACAGGTTTGGCCTTACTTACAGCTAATTCAAGAAGATAAAAAGCTGCAGCAATTAATAGCCGGAGTAATAAACCGTCAGACAAAATGTATTTTAATAGATCCCTATGCCAATGCTTTTAATTTTGGTCCGACAGGAAGTGAATGGGATAAGGATTTAACCGATATGAAGCCGGAACTCCACGAAAGAAAATGGGAGGTTGATTCTCTTTGCTACACCATCAGATTGGCTTACGGCTACTGGAAGAGAACGAAGGATACCTTATGCTTTGATGAGGATTGGCTTAAAGCTATGAAGCTGGTGGTTAAAACTTTTAAAGAGCAGCAGAGAAAAGAAAATAACGGACCATATAAATTTAACCGCATTACTTCCTGGCAGCCTGACAATCCCCCTGGCGATGGGTATGGAAATCCTATAAAGCCTGTAGGTATGATCTGTTCAACTTTTCGTCCTTCCGATGATGCGACAATTTTTCTTTTTTTAATACCTTCAAATTACTTTGCAGTTACATCTTTAAGACAATTGTCTGAAATGATATTAAAAATCAAAAATGATGAAAATTTCGCTGCAGATTGTTCGGCACTAGCAGATGAAGTTGAAAATGCTATTAAAAAATATGCATTCTCAAATCATTTGAATTTCGGAAAAATCATTGCCTATGAAGCAGACGGATTTGGTAATCAGCTATTTATGGATGATGCTAATGCTCCGAGCTTATTATCCCTTCCTTATCTCGGGTGCATTTCAAATGACGATATCCTTTATTCGAATACGAGGAAATTTTTATTGAGTGATTCAAATCCCTATTTCTTTAGGGGAAAAGCCGGCGAAGGAATCGGCAGTCCGCATACCGGAATGGAAAAAATCTGGCCTATCAGCATTATTATACGCGCTCTTACAAGTAGGAGTGATGATGAAATTAAATTGTGTTTGGGGATATTGAAAGAAAGCAATGCCGGCACTGGTTTTATGCACGAATCTTTCGCTAAGGACAACCCCGCTGATTTTTCAAGGAAATGGTTCGCCTGGGCAAATACCCTGTTCGGTGAACTTATTCTAAAACTTTATAATGAAAGACCGAATTTACTGAAAGCTTAAATAATGGAATATAAACCCCTCTTAAACGTTTTTAAGAAATTATTATCTAAATATCTTATAGCTCTTCTATTAATTTTTGTTTCTCAGTACGGCTGCAGACAAAATGAACCGGACAAATTTAATCCGGATAAATATGTCGATCCTTTTATAGGAACTTCAGCACATGGACACACATTTCCAGGTGCAACTGTACCTTTCGGTATGGTTCAATTAAGCCCGGATAACGGAACCTCCGGCTGGGACTGGTGTTCCGGTTATAATTATTCCGACAGTATAATAATTGGATTTAGTCATACCCATCTAAGCGGAACTGGCATCGGGGATTTATGCGATATTCTTTTTATGCCTGCTGTTTTATCAATCGATTCTAATACTAATACGTCAATATTAAATAATCTCCATTCATATTTTTCACATAAAAATGAAAGAGCTGAAGCGGGATACTATTCAGTGCTGCTCGATTCCTATAATATAAAAGCTGAATTAACAGCAGCAAAAAGAGCAGGCTTCCAGAGATATACTTTCCCCAAAGTTAAAGATGCGGTAATCGTACTTAACTTAGGCCATAGCTTAAACTGGGACAGCACTACAGATGCATATTTAGAAATAATAAACGACAGTACAATAGCTGGTTACAGAATGTCTACCGGTTGGGCTAAAGATCAGAGAGTCTATTTTGCTGCTAAATTTTCTGTACCTTTTAAAAGCTATTTAATAAGCCTGAATAATAAGTTTGTTAACGGTACACATGAAATTAAAGGGA
Organism: uncultured Bacteroidota bacterium; assembly: GCA_963740945.1. GTDB lineage: Bacteria > Bacteroidota > Ignavibacteria > Ignavibacteriales > Ignavibacteriaceae > CAVQBP01. The sequence goes on from CAVUGE010000030.1 coordinate 195,843, forward strand.
GAATTGTTTCAGGAATTTTCAAATTCGATACAAATAATAGCAATGTAATTATGGTTAAAACCGGTATTTCATCTGCAAGCATTAAAGGTGCTCTAGATGATCTAAACTCTGAAATACCATCATGGGACTTTGATTCTGTAAGGAATTCTGCAGCAGCGGCTTGGCAAAATGAATTAAACAAGATTCAGGTAACAACACCTTCTAATTCCCTTAAAAAGATCTTTTATACTGCACTTTACCATTCTTTGATTGCACCGAACATTTTCAGTGATGCTGACGGATATTTTAAGGGTCCCGATAGCCTGGTCCATAAAGCTGATGGCTATAACCAATATACTGTTTTTTCACTCTGGGATACTTTCCGTGCAGAGCATCCCCTGTTCACAATTATCGAAAAGGACAAAGTAAATGATTTTGTAAAATCTATGCTCGCCTATTATAAGATGACAGGGCTCCTTCCTGTATGGGAACTGGAGGGTAATGAGACTAATACAATGATCGGTTATCATGCTGTACCGGTTATTGCTGATGCAATACTTAAAGGATTTAATGGGTTTGATATTAATAAAGCGTTTGAGGCAATGAAAGCAAGTTCAATGCAGGATCAATTTGGTCTAAAATATTATAAAATATTAGGGTATGTTCCGGCAGATAAAGAAAACGAATCTGTTTCCAAAACACTTGAATATGCTTATGATGATTGGTGTATTGCTCAGATTGCCAGGTACTTAAATAAAAATGATGACTATAGACTTTTCATGGAAAGAGCGGGATATTATAAAAATCTTTTTGATACCGCCACCCGTTTTATGAGAGGTAAAAACAGTAATGGGAAATGGGTTTCAGATTTTAATCCCCGCTATTCCAATCATCGCAGTAATGAATATACAGAGGGCAATGCCTGGCAATGGGATTGGTTTGTTCCGCAGGATATAAACGGTTTAATTGGATTAATGGGCGGTAAAGAAAAATTCACTGTGAAGCTCGACTCTCTTTTTAATCAAAAACCTTTAATCGAAGGGAAGAATGCTTCTCCCGATATTTCCGGCTTAATAGGTCAATATGCACATGGAAATGAACCAAGCCATCATATTGCTTATATCTATAACTATGCAGGTAAACCATGGAAGACTCAGGAAATTACAAGAAAAATAATGGAAAAACTTTACTCAGATTCAACAGACGGCTTATGCGGAAATGACGATTGCGGGCAAATGTCTGCATGGTATGTATTCAGCTCAATCGGATTTTATCCTGTAAATCCCGCTGAAGGAATTTATGTAATCGGCAGTCCGTTATTTAATAAAGTATCAATTGACGTTGGTAATGGAAAACATTTTATAGTTGAAGCTAAAAATGTTTCAAGTATTAATAAATATATTCAATCTGCAACATTAAATGATAAGGTTCTAAATAGAACGTTTATCTATCACAAAGAAATAATGGATGGCAGCGAGCTTATCTTCAATATGGGAAGCAATCCAAATAAAAACTGGGGTACAAAACAGGCAGACTCCCCCCCTTCCATGAGTATTAAATAAAATTAAAAGTTTAATAAGGATTATACCTCAAATGAAATTACTTATGGCTGTTCTTACTATTAGTGCGATTCTATTCCTCTTCTTTTCAATCTCGTTTACAAATTCAAAGGACAGGGGTAAAATGGTACATTACGATAATACTCAATATCGAAATGACCAAATTGATAAAGAAAAATTGGCAAATGAAGTAAAACAGGAGTTCCTGCATGCATGGAATGGATATAAAAAATACGCATGGGGACATGATGTCCTTAATCCCATCTCAAAATCATACCGCGATTGGTACGGCGTGTCCATGTATATGACTCCTGTGGATGCCTTCGATACAATGATCTTAATGGGATTAAAAGAACAAGCTCAAGAAGCAAAAGAATTAGTCTTTAAAAACTTATCTTTTGATCAAAATATCTCGGTTCAGACTTTTGAAATTACTATACGTATGCTCGGAGGTCTGCTTTCTTCATATCAGCTGGACGGAGATAAAAGATTTTTGAATTTAGCTGAAGATTTAGGTACACGGCTGCTCCCATCGTTTGATTCAAAAACTGGGATGCCGTATAGGTATGTCAATTTAAAGACCGGAGAAATAAAAGGGAATATAAGCAATCCGGCAGAGATAGGGACTTTGTTAATTGAATTCGGAACATTGAGTAAGTTAACAGGGAATCCCGTTTACTGTAATAAAGCAAAGAAAGCCTTAGTTGAGGTATATAAAAGGCGTTCAAAGATAGGACTTGTTGGTTCTACAATCAATGTTGATTCTGGAGAATGGGAAAATACAGATAGTCATATCAGTGGAGGGATAGATTCATATTATGAATACTTGCTTAAATGTTCAAAACTTTTCGGAGATGAAGATTTCAAATTAATGTGGGAAAAAAGTATAAAATCGATTAACAAATATTTGCCTGATTCTGTTAATTCAGGTTTTTGGTATGGCCATGCAGATATGAACACCGGTAAAAGAACGTATACAACTTTTGGTTCTCTTGATGCATTTTTCCCCGCCTGTCTTGCATTATCAAATGATCTGAAAAGAGCTGAAAAACTGGAAGCATCATGCTATAAAATGTGGAATCTTGAAGAGATTGAACCGGAACAGTTAAATTATAAGACAATGGAAATCACCTCGCCTCAATATTTTCTAAGACCCGAAATTATCGAATCTGCATATTATTTATATCATTATACCGGTGACGAAAAATATCTCAAGATGGGAGAAACTTTTCTGAAAGCACTTATTAAATACTGCAGAACTTCCGAAGGTTATGCTTCTCTTAAAAGCGTTATTACGAAAGAAAAAGCAGATGATATGGAAAGTTTCTTTTTTGCGGAAACATTAAAATATCTCTATCTCTTATTTGCACCTCCCAATACTCTGGACTTCAACAAAATTATTTTTAACACAGAAGCTCATCCAATCCAAAGAACATGGTGATTTACCACCAATAACACCAAAATAGTACTTAGAGAAAAACCTCCGGAGTTTTAAAAACCCCGGAGGTTTGGGCTTACAACGCATCTAGCACATTGTCTGCTATGTGTAGTATCTTCCTACAACCAACAACCAACCACCTACAACCATCCCCCCCTTGCATATTAACAAAAAAAAGAGTTAATTTGTAATAACAATAAGGGTTTGAGGGGTATGAAAAAAAATTAATTTATCTATTCTATTCCAAATCAAAAATATTATAAATGTCTACATTTAGACATGGGTAAAGGAATTACAAAACAACTTAATAATTTTGTTGCGAGTATTTATTCAAAAAGAAATAAATCATATAATTGAAGGTTGTTACATGAATAAAAAAATTAAATCTATTAGCTCCTTTTCTCTATGTTTTCTATTAATATCATGTTTTATCTATAGTTTGACAGCTCAGGTTGATAATAGCAAATTACTAGAAGGAATTTGGGTTGGTAATTTAGTTATTCCTAATGCTGCTGAATTAAGAATAGGAATAACTATTACAAAAGATCAAAATGAAAAGCTTAGTGCAGCTTTGAGAATAATTGACCAGAATACCGGTGATATCCCTTGTGATCAGGTTGTATATGATAAGGATAGCCTATTACTTAAGCTTAACCGCCTAGGAATAGAAATAAAGGGAAAACCAGATTTTGAAAATAACAATATAGATATTGAATTTCGTCAAGGTCCCGGTAAATTCCCTATCCATCTCAATCACGTTGCTAAAATGCCTATATTACAAAGACCTCAAGAACCTAAAAAACCTTTTCCTTACAATGAAGAGGAAGTTGAATATTTGAATAAGAAAGCAGGTATTAAAATTGCGGCTACACTGACTTTTCCTGATTCAAAGAATCCTTTACCGGCTGTGCTCTTAATTCCTGGATCCGGACAACAGAAGCGCAATTGGGAGGTCTCAGGTCATAAACCATTTTTAGTCCTGGCTGATTATCTTACCAGGCATGGAATAGCAGTCCTACGTGCAGATGATAGAGGTATTGGTGGCAGTACCGGCAATTTTGAACAATCTACAAGCGGGGACTTTGCTGATGATGCGATTGCGGGAGTAGAATATCTAAAAAGCCGTAAGGAGATCGATCCCAACAAAATTGGGTTAGTAGGACATAGCGAGGGTGGAATGATAGCTCCAATAGCTGCTGAAAGATCATCGGATATTGCTTATATTGCCCTCCTGGCTGCACCCGGAATTGGTTTTGATGAATCGGTAATTTTTCAAGTTCTTGAACAGTTGAAATTGGAGGGAGTATCTCAAAAAGATATCGAATTGCAGCGTTCATGGCGACAGAAAATTTATAGTCTATTTAAGCAAAATTTAGATTCTGCAGCCATTGCAAATAAAATGAAAGCTCTCTATTCAGAACTTAGCGGTGATGAAATAAAGAGGTTAAACTGGCCGCAAGGGAGGTTGGATTATGAGATAAAGAGATCTCTTAGTCCATGGTGGCACTTTGCACTCTCATACCAGCCTGGCGAAACTCTTAAACAAATCAAATGCCCTATTCTGGCTCTCAATGGAGAAAAAGACACGCAAGTTTCTCCGGAAAAGAATCTAGCAGCTATTAAGGAAGCGTTAAATATAGGGAATAATCAGAATTTTATTGTCGAAGAACTACCCGGACTTAATCATTTATTTCAAACGGCAAAAACAGGGTCAGAATATGAATACGGCACGATTGAAGAAACAATATCGCCAGATGCTCTAAATCTCATAACTAGCTGGATTCTTGAGTTGAAGGAGTAATATTTTACTAATACAACAACTTACGACAAACTACAAACAACTGAAAACAAACCAATCGGTTTTATTTATCGATAGCAACATCGATGATGATGACAGTGAGTGGAATGTTTCTCTAACTATGCGGATAATAACCTATCTCCTTAACTAAACAAGTTAATGGTTATTCAGTTATTCTAATAACTCCTGCTCCGTTATAAGAATGAAATTCAGGGTCATACATTGCATCAGCACCTATTACCGGCAATTGATACTTCCCTTTACTTACTACGCGAAGCATATAATAAAATTCCCTTTTCGTATTCCTGTCAAGATTTGTAAATAGTAATAGCCTGTCGTCCCTTATATCCATATATTGGACATTAATTGGGCTCTTTGTTTTCCACTGCAGTTCTGTTGATGCAGACAGTCTTGGGTTTTCAACTTCAAAACCCGCAGGAAGAAGATCTGTAATAACAATATTTTCTGCTGAACGGGACATCCCTTCAACTGTTATTTTACATACAATTAACTGTCCTTGTTTAAAGTTATTATTCTGTATCGGATAACCGCTTCTATAATCATAATAGCTTCTTCTTACTTTCATAAAAGAATCTTCTTCTTTAATTCTTTGTGAAGTTTTTATCCCTTCCGTACTCCAAAAATAATAGACTTCTCCTTTACCGGAAGAATTTAATATAATATCTCCTTTATTTAATTCATCAGAAGTTAAAGTCAAATCATTATTATTATAAGTCCCAATTTTTTTCCCGCCGGAATTAATATCTATTTTCATATCTGTATTTGCCGTTCTGGCTGCTGCTTTTCCGAGTGCCAAAAATGCAAAAGATCTTTCCTGTGTGGAATATATTTGATCGGTCATTTGAGTTATATGTTTTATCATATATGGTATTTGGCTGCTGTTTGGCTGAACTTCAAGCAGAACATTAAGCATAATGGCATTAGCCCTTACTTCAGAATCGAAATTTCCCCCGCTCATTCTTTCAGTTTTTTCCGGAACATATGATCCCGGGATTATTTCATAATATGTATTCCAGTTATTTGTTAAAGCATAAGCTCCGGCGAGCAAATATTTAGTATCGGTTGATAGAAGACTTGGTCTGGCTTTATAGTAATTCATCGTTGAAATATCCCCTTTATCTGCGAGTGCAAGTACATAAAGGGAGTACAATATCTCCTTGTTAGCTATTTTTCTTATGGTTCTGCTGTTCTGTTCATAAGTAATATAATCATAAGTGCTATTTTCTTTAGCTCTTTTCGCAATATAGTTTAACAGCTTATCTAATACGCTACCGGAAGGATTATAACCAGCTTTTTGAGCTTCGCTCAAAAAGTGTGCTGCATAAACACTTCCCCACCAGTTTGTATAAGTCCCTCCCTCCCAGTATGCAATTGAACCGTCATATAACTGCATAGATTCTATTTTCCTAATCCCTTCTTTTACATAGTATTCAGGATTATTAGTCCGGAACATTTCCGGTGCAACTAATTTAGCCAGGTCTTCAAAGTATAATTGGGGAAATAATTTTGAAACTGTCTGTTCTATACAACCGTAGGGGTAACCGACCAGATACTTTAACTGCTTTGCAAATTTAACTGCGGGAAATTTACTGATTGTTAATGACGTCTTTTGAGTTGATGACAAATAATCTTTTGAAATATCCAGCTTAATCTTTTGTTCCGGCTTAATTATCCCGCTGCCGCTTTCTACAACTAGAGGAGAAATCGGACGTACACCAATTTCAATTTCTTCTTTTACTTTTGCAACCCCTGAAGTCTCGAAAACTATTTTTCCAGTGCCAATTTCATCTCCGGTCATTATTGAAAATGTAACGTGATTTGTAGAATTAGCTCCAACCATAACTGATTGAGCTGCAGGCGAACTATTTTTAACCGGACCTTCCGTTTTCAAATTAACATTTACATTCCCTTTCTTCCCGGTTGTATTAATAACCGTAACAGTTGTACTTAGAGAATCATTTGTGGCTAGAAATCTTGGCACCTGAGCCTCAATAATTATATCATCGGCGACTTTCATATGTTCTTCTGCGCTTCCGAACCTTGAACCTGTATAAGCCAGAGCCATTAATCTTACATCACCGTTAAATTGAGGAATATTCAGTTCAACCTTTACTATTCCATCACTATTTGTTTTCTGAATACCGCTCCATAAAGAAAGCAAGTGAAATCTTTCAGATTTAATAGGATTAGACCTTTTCCGGAGCTGACTTTCTTCTTCCATGTTTCCGCCTCCCGGTGATGAACTAAGTGAAACAATTTCAGGGAGTAAAAGCTTATACAGATCATAACTGGATACGCTTAAAGGTCTTTTCCCGTACATATATTTATAGGGATCTGGCGTCTGAAAATCCTTGATTTGAAGTATCCCCTCATCAACTGCGGCTAAAGTTACATAAATTTCTCTTTCGGGCAGAGTTTTGATTATAATATCCTGTTTGGTCAGAGGCTTTATTTTTGAGGGAGCTTTTATTTCGACCGGCATATGGTTTTCTTTTCTTTCAACCTTTACAGATGTAAATCCGTGTCCGGCTAAGAAAGGAGTACTATTCTCAATCGAATGTTTTCTAAATAAAGTAGCTGTGACATAAATATTCGGCATATAACTTTCAGTTAATTCTAATTCCAGTTCTGCCGAACGGTTTTCAACATTTATGAATTTATAGAAATATACATCATTTCTTTCAACGGTAACCAGCATTTTACCCGCAAAAGGAGTTGTAAACAAAACCTTTGCTTTTTCTCCGGGTTTATAAGTCTCTTTATCAAAGACAATTTCAATCCTACCCTCTTTATCAACATCAAAAGATGAGGCAGTGGTTCTCCCCCACCCATATGCATAAAATGACTTTTTCTGATATTCATCGCTTCCTTTTTTATAAATCCTTAGTTCATATTCTCCCGACTTATCGAGGGTAAACTGGAAATCTTTAGGATTATTTGTAATAACAAATTCTTTTCCCCATTCTTCAATTTCTTTTTTTCCAGATGTATAATAATAATGACCGGAATTATCTTTCTTTAAAACTGTCTGCCATTCATACCTTATTAATTTTGCCGAAACATTAAAATCATTAATAGGTTTATCGTTTTCATCCACAACTGCTATCTGAAATGTCTGATTCTCGTTAACAGCAAAATAATAGCCCGGAGCTTTTATTCCAATAAAATGATTTTTAGGAAATACATCAAAGCTGATATTCCTGTTTACAGTTCTTCCGGTTACATCAAAAACAGAGACATAAGCAGTTCCTTTTATTATACCGCCCGAATTTAGGTCCTGCGGAATCTTGTATTGAAAACCTGATTTACCGTTCTGATCTAGTACGCTGTCAATAAAATAATTTTCTACACTTGAGTTTTTTACGGAAGAATTTGAAAAATCAAATTTAGGATACTTTTTACTCTTAAAAGGTACATTGTTAAGCTGCACTTCAGCCTGATATTTTAAGCCTGCAGCCGGTGCTCCAAATAAAAATTCCGATTCAACTTTTACGTTTACTGTTTCTCCCGGATGTTTCACCTTATCATCATTGCTTAAATTCACCCTGATTTTGTCCGGTACAAAATCTTCAACACTAAACCTGTATGAGCCGAGTAACTGTTTAGGACCGGAATAAATTTCAGCTATATATTCTCCGGTCTGTGCATATCCCGGTATATCAAATGAAAGTTCAAATGAACCCTCCCGATTTACTGTTTTTTTAAATTCCTGGAAGACTTTTCCTGTTGGTGCTATTATTTTGACAATTATTGGGAGTTCATTTACAACCTTAATTTTATCATCCCTTATGATTGCCGATAAATTTACCTTATCTCCTGTCCTATATATATTCCTATCGGAATAAATAAAAGTATTATAATCAGGAGTATAGTCGTAAGCTCCCCCTATATCAAAACGTGATGTCTCAATTTCTGTTCTATTTAAATCAATGAAATTAAAATCATTATCTTTTTCTGCAGTTACTAACCTTGGAGTAAATCCTTCAACTTTCTTTTTGGTATCGATAAATTTAATAACTCCTTCACTGTTTGTTTTCCCGGTGAGAAGAGTCTGGTTGTTATCAGATATAATACTTATTTCAACATTTTCAACTGGTTCGGCTTTATCAATAGAATTTACGAAAACAATTATTTCATTACCGCTGATTTTACTTATAATTCCAAGATTCGAAACAGCAAAAAACTTTGAATCGCTTATCCATCTTTCATCCTCAGAATTGACATTAACAAGGTAAATTCCTTTATACCTTTGATTCAAAACTTTATCGACATTCACAGTAAACTTCTGAAGCCAGTTCTTTTTATCTTTCAAATCAATTTTTTCGGTATAAATCGATTTCCCATCATCTGCGGTGTAATACTGGCTATTCCAGTAATAATAATCTTCATCTTCATCATTATAAGAATAATTATGATACCCGGACCTGTTTAGAAAATGAAGAAGATTGTTTTTAAATATCTGTGATACCTCGATTTCAACTGAAGTTAAATTCACGGCATTGACTTCAAGGTTTTTATTCCCGCTCATCATTAAATACATGCCGGATTTATCGGCAAAGTTTATTGAGGGATTTATATCAACAAAGGAAACCTCTTGGTTGTATTCGAATTCCAGTTCACCTCCATACAATCCGGGAAGTCCCTTTTTTATTATTAAATTAGCACTATTAATACCGCTTAAATCTGTTTCAATCCTAAACTGATTCTCGTTTGCATAGAATTTTAGTTCTCTCTTTGGTTCTAATGAAACATATTCTGCAAGCTTTTTATCATCAACCGTTTGGGTTGTATAGACATTTATCCACCCAGTTGAACCATCAAAACCTGATGTTACGGAAGTAATTGCTAATTTTGTAATCGGAGGCAGCTTTTGATTAAATGTCCTTTCGTCCTGCAATGGTTTTTTACCCAAAACAGATTGGAGACCTTTTTTAATAACTATCTTTAAGCCCTGCGTTTTATCGGTCTGACTTATTTCACCGTAATTTATTGCAATTATATCCGAGGGGGCATTTGAAATAATTTTGAAATTAACTACCGGTTCATCATTCTTATAAACTTCCAGGTAATCTCTTATCTTTTCCGGGTCAACTGCGTAATTAAAATATATATTCGACTGAACACTGATTTTATAAGATTCATTTGGAATTTGAGTCCAGAAAAAATCACTCTTTACTACATCAAAATCGGGAGTCCGGAATTTATATGTATCGAAATCCATAGAATATTTTGTATTAAATAGGACCTTATCTGTTATCCTGGCTGTATAAGTTTGAATCGGCTCAAGAGGATAATCGGGTGAAAACAGAAGGGTCTTTGAATCTGTCCATTTGAATTTCCCGGCAATCTTTGGTTCAAAAAATACATACTCTTCAGTCAGCCATTTATTCTGCATATCAGCGGGTGCTAAATCTTTTGAGAATTCAATGGAGAAGGTTGTCAATCTCTCAACTTTACCCTGAGGAGAAAAATTTGTTATTTCAACTGTGTTGCCCGGTCCGCATCCGCTTAAATATAGAAGAATAAATATTATTGATAAGGTCTTTAATTGATTCACAATAATCTCCCTTTAAAAGATTAGTGGAAGGAAAAATTAAGGAATTTAATAAGTATGCAAATCAATATTTTAGAATATTTGCCGTTATTTTTATATGATAAAATCTAATAAAAATATTTTTTACAGCAAAAGAATAATTATAGATAAATTTTCTTAATTTGATATTAAGGTAAGAAAATCCTATTATTAAGTATCTCAAATTGGAGTTGAAATGGGATTAAATACCGGAGGAATAATTTTTATGACCTTAGCATGGGTATTGATTATTGTTCTAACCTCATTCTGCTTTTATCGTGTCTTTAAATCCGAAAGGAAAAATAATACAGATTTGTAATTGATAGATCCAAACCTCCGGGGTTTAAAAAAACCTCGGAGGTCTTTCTCATTAGAAATGTTAAATCCTTGGAATTAATTCTCCGCCGTTTTCATTGTTCTCATCGGTTGAAGCAGGTTTCTTCGGCATGTAAGCGGTATTAGATTCAGTTCCTTCCAATTTAATTTTACCTTCCTTTAAATTCTTATACAGAAGGTCTTGTTCTATTAAATAGAAGAATTTATTCCTGAATTCTTCCAACGAAATACCGCATGTAGCCGCGTACTTAGCTAACTCGTGCGGATCATCAAAATCTGATTGGTTTAATCTCAGCATATACCTTCGGGCAATATAGAAGGTTTCTGATGCCGGGTCAACCATCCGGACGCGTGTTCTGCCAGTATTAGGATCAAGTATCTCCTTGAAAAAAAGCGGAACGAAATGACCTCCCTGTATTGATACCATTGCACCGCTTCCGCCATTAATCATAAATTGCGAAGCTGCAAATCCTAAATCCCTTGTATATTCCATATCAAAGGGTATAGGATCGGCGCAACGAAGTTCATATCCAATATTTTTTGCAACTACAGTTGCCTTGAGTCCGTATTCTTTTAATCTCTCCTGCACATGATATTTTAATATCTCGCCAAAGTTAATTTCAGCTAAACGAATGTTATCATGCGCA
>CAVUGE010000031.1:0-61689 GCA_963740945.1 uncultured Bacteroidota bacterium
ATTTTTTATTTATTAACCCTATTTCTCTTTTCATACTTGCACTTGCTCTTGCACTTACAACTTCTTTCAAATCAAAACTCCTAATTCATTCAACATAAATTATAAATAAATCTAACTATTTGAAAAGAAGACCCTATAATTTTCTTAATTCTAAGATTTCTGCAATATCTTAATCTCACTTCATTAATATGAATTTTCTAGTTTGAATATATTCTCCTGCTCGAATCCGGTAGAAATAAATTCCGCTTGATAATTGCTTTTTGCCTGTCGTTTGTTGTGAGTTGAACTGAATATTATATGAACCTGGAGATTTTTCTTCATCTACCAAAGCTGCTGCTTCCCTTCCGAGCAAATCATATACTTTCAATGTTACGTGTTCTGTTTTGGGAATTGAATAACCTATAATTGTTGACGAGTTAAAAGGATTCGGATAATTCTGCTCTAATTTAAAACTTAATTCCTTTATTTTTATTCTCATCAGCAGAAGTATCCCAATTACATTCATAATACCCTGAATCCGGAGAATAAGAATACTCAGGAATTAAACTTTTATCTCTTGCTATTATTCTGTAATTAAAAACGTAACCGGTTTTTAGTAAAGTTATATCCATTGGAAATGAGATGAACTCTGAACTTGAATCAGGACTCAAAATGGCATGGACAGTATCATTATTTATCACAGAATCACTTTTCGAATAAAAGCTTTCCATATAAGCAGGACCTATCAGCAGTTTTCCTAATTTATGGTTGACAGAAAAATTTAATTGAAATGGAGTTGAGCTAATAGTTGTTACCGGCTTTAATGATATTTCAGTTTTATAATGATTAGAATAATATACCGGTGTATTTGTTGAATCATTTATTAATAGTCTTTGTACTTCGTTTCATCAACTCAACCCTAAAAATTACTACGAAATAGCGTAGGTTTTTGGCTATTTTTTCACTTCTAAGCCCTTTAATTTTATTTGAGGCTATACTAACTATGGCTTTTTAAAAAGCACCCCTTAAAATTGAATTTCAATTATTTCTCTCTTCATTATCTATCGTTACCTAATTTTAATTAAAAAATCTTTAATTTTGCTTTTTTAATAAAAAAATCAATTAAGGGAGGATTAATGCCTACACTTATGGTCAGTATTTCCGGGATTAGAGGGATTGTGGGAGACGGATTAGACCCGAATGTACTTGTAAAATTCTGTTCAGCATTTGCAGATTTTACCGGCAAAGGGAAAATAGTTATTGGAAGAGATGCAAGAATTTCGGGCGAAATGGTTAAATCGGTTGTCATAGGAACTTTATTGGCAAAAGGATTGGATGTTCTGGATATAGGGATTTGCCCTACCCCTACAGTTCAATATACCGTAAAAAATTTATCTGCAAATGGTGGTATTGCTATTTCCGCTAGCCATAATCCAAACGAATGGAATGCTTTAAAGCTATTAAATAATACCGGTCAGTTTATGACTCCTGAACAAAATGTGGAATTGCTTAAAATTTTAAATAGCTCAAATGAAAATAAATTTAAGAATTGGGAAAGTCTTGGTACTCTTACTACTTCAAGTGAAGGTCTGCGTAAACATATGGATGATGTCTTAAATTTAAAATACATTGAGCCGGGAGATATTAGGAAGAGAAAATTCAAAGTCTTAGTCGATTGTGTCAATGGAGCAGGCGTATATTGTATTCCTGAGCTTTTAAGAGAATTCGGATGTGAAGTAATTGAAATGAATTGTGAGAAAACCGGAATTTTCCCCAGACTGCCTGAACCTCTTCCTGAAAATTTAACTAAAACGATGAAAGCTGTTAAAGATTCAAATGCAGATCTTGGAGTAGTAGTAGATCCCGATGTAGATAGATTAGTTTTGATTACCAATGAAGGTGAACCTTTCGGCGAAGAAAATACCATTACGAGTTGTGTTAAATTTATTCTCTCTAAAGAAAAAGGAAATGTTGTTGTCAATCTTTCAACTACACGTGCTGTGGATGATGTTGCAAAAGAATATGATTCCAAAGTTTATCGTTCGCCTGTTGGAGAAGCCAATGTTGTGAAAATGATGAAAGAAGTAGATGCTGTAATTGGAGGTGAAGGAAGCGGCGGAGTTATATACCCTGCTCTGCATTATGGAAGGGATGCACTCGTCGGTATTGCACTTACACTTCAAAATTTACTTGAATTCGGCGGAACAATTTCAGAATTAAAAAAATCACTCCCTTCATACTTCATAGCAAAGAAAAAAATAGAATTAGGTAATTCTAACCCTGATGAAATAGTTAATTCTCTAAAAAATAAATATAAAGATAAGAATATAAATACCGATGATGGACTAAGAATCGATTTCCCCGATCACTGGGTACATTTTCGAAAATCAAATACAGAACCAATTATAAGAAGCATAGTAGAAGCAAAAGAGAAGGAGAAAGCAGAAGAGCTTTCCCAAAAATATTTCAAAGAAATAACCACAGAGAACTCAGAGAAGACACAGAGGTAACAGAGTTTTTAAAATCTAACCACAGAGAAAGCAGAGTATACTCAGAGATAACAGAGTTAATTCTTCTTCTCTGTGTCCTCTGTGTCTTCTCAGTTAACTCTGTGGTAAAATGTGCCTTGGCTTCTGTTACTTTAGTACAGTTTGCTTCGCTTCTGTATATAATTGAATAGTGCCTTATCGAAAGGTGTAGAGGTCTCAATTAAATTGTACTCTATATTGGAATTGAGACACTCCGACTTTATTTTATTTATAAAATGCGACATAGCTTCTCTATAAGCCTTTTGAATTTGATACGGCTGTGTAGTCATTTCCGCACCGGTTTCAAGGTCTTTAAATATAGCATCCCTCCCAAAAGAAAAACTTCTTTCTATAGGGTCTAAAATTTGAAATACTATAACTTCATTATTTTTATATCTAAAGTGTTTTAACGCTGTTAAGATGGAATTAACATCATCAAAAAAATCGGATACAATAATTACCAATCCTCTTCTTTTAATTTTCTCAGCTATTGAATTTAAGGATGCAGCTGTATTTGTTTTACTTGATGCTTCGACAGCATTTAAGCTTTTTAATAACTCCTGAAGATATGGTCTTGAAGATTTAGGGGGGAAATATTTATTTATCTTTTCCGAATAAAGTGATAACCCAACAGCATCCTGCTGTTTTATCATTAAATAACTTAAAGCAGCAACAAGTATTACCGAATAATTCAACTTTGATATATTTTCACCGGAAGAGTAATCCATAGATTTGCTTGTATCGAGAAGGATATAGCTTTTAAGATTAGTCTCTTCTTCATATTGTTTAATAAAATATCTTTCAGTCTTTCCATAAACTTTCCAATCGACATCTTTTAAATTATCCCCCTGCATATATGGGCGGTGCTCTGTAAATTCAACACTAAAACCGTGATAAGGGCTTTTATGCAGACCGACCATAAATCCTTCAACTACGAGCCTAGCTTTTAATTCTAAGGAATTGAGTTTTGATATAATTGCGGGATTTAAATATTTTCTATAATCCTCTACTTCAGCCATTATATTTTAGTGGTTGTTTTTTCCTTTAAGATTTCATCCGGAGACAATCCCAGATGCTTTAACTCCTCCTTTGCTGAAGTTGCTAACTCATGGTTAGGGTATTTTTTAAGGAAAAGGTTATAGGTTTTGCTTGCTTCTTCATAATTGTTTAATTCATTCGCCAGAATAAAACCTGACATAAACAAAGCTAAAGGTGCTTTTTTGCTTTGAGGGTATTTATCAAAGACGCTTCTATAAATAGATATTGACTTTTCAAGAGATTCCTTCTTTGTAAGGTTTTTTACAAGATTATTTTGATATAAAGCTGCCATCTGGTAGAGAGCCTCAGGTGCTAAATCGCTTTTGGGATATTTATCTATCAGTGTCTGATAAGATTCAACTGCATCAGATATATTATTCCCTTTAACATCCTTCTCTGCTGACTGCAGATATTCTTTATCCGTTTTACTGCTGCACCCGGAAAATATAATTAATGTTATTAAAAATATGAAAACTGCTTTCATTATATTCCTTAATATATTAGAATAAAAAATTTATTAAAATAGCAAAGAACTATCAACATAATATGCATGCTCTTATTTCAATAACCTGCATAAATATCATTAACTAATTAATCTTCAGATAGGGCAGATTTAACCTGTGGAAAATTATTCTGGCAAAGGAGCTACACGGATGGGTGGACAAGATAATAACAAGATACATACCTTTTCTTGAGCAAACCAGTTAAAATTATAGGTAGATAATTTTACAATCAGAATATTTCAAGTAATATAAATTCAATAATAAAAATGACTTAAGGCTTCGTTATGAAGACCTTTCAATTAATTTCATTTCCGTCTTCCATCTATTCCCTTCCGTCTCTCAGCTTCTCATTCTTCTTCAAAGAAGCCTCTTCCATTTTCTTTTTATAGGCAATCATTTTTTCCTGAATCTCAGGCTCTGCAACGCCTAATATCTGAACCGCTAATAAAGCTGCGTTCTTTGCCCCGTTTATTGCAACTGTTGCAACAGGAACTCCGCTGGGCATTTGTACCATTGATAGAAGTGAGTCCAGCCCGTCTAAAGATTTTGATTTTATAGGAACTCCAATGACCGGCAGTGGTGTATAAGCTGCTATAACACCCGGTAAATGAGCTGCTCCTCCTGCTCCTGCAATGATTACTTTTAGTCCTCTTTCATGTGCACTTGAACTATACTCACCTGTAAATCTTGGAGTTCTGTGCGCCGAAGATACTTTTATTTCATAACCAATTTCAAATTCATCAAGTATTTCTGCTGCTTCTTTCATTATAGGAAGATCAGAATCACTTCCCATTAGTATTCCTACTTTAACTCTATTTTTCGCCATATTCTTTCCTTAGGTTAATTAACAATTAGATTAAAACCACTCATTATAAATGGCTGGTATATTTAAAACTCATTCTTTGTTTCAATTTCATTTAAAATCTTTTTTAATTCAAGATTACCCACCGCATCAATTGCTACCTCCCATGCTCCTTTAGCACATAAGCCTGCGATTGATGCATCTTCATATTTATCTATAGCGGTTTTAATAAAAATATTCCGTAAATCCTCTGCTATTTTTTCAATTTTTCTAGCTTCCTTATCATTCATAATTTTTCTCAATTTAATAAAAGACTCAAAAATTTTATTGAAAGATAAAAAAAAATCTTAAATTATTGAATTGCATAGGTTTCAATTTAGCATGACTTTTGCTTTAATTAATTAAAATTTATAATTAACCAACTTATGAAATACATAAAATACTAATAATGTTGATAATTTTAAGCTTAATACTTATTTTTATGTAGATTAAATCTTAATAATGGGAACGGAAGTCTAAAAAATGAGAACAGCATCTGAATTGAAATTCGGCGAAAAGGTTAAAATATCTTCAGTAAATGAAAACCATCCCTCCTCAAGAAGGATTTTAGAAGTGGGATTTACACCCGGCCAGGAGATTGAATTAATAAATAAATCTATTTTTAATGATCCCTTAGCTTTTTCGGTAAGAGGAACTTTCATCGCTATAAGAAAAAATGAAGCTGACTGTATTATAGTAGTATGAGTTCACAGGTTTTAGACAAAAATCCGCTTATTGCTTTAGTTGGCCCCCCTAATTCAGGTAAAACTACTTTATTTAATTATCTGAGCGGCAAGAATCTTAAAACAGTTAATTATCCTGGCGCTACTGTAGAATATTCAATTGCTCAATTCAATGAAAAGTTTAACTTCAAAGCTGAGATATTAGATTCTCCGGGAATAGTAAGCTTACATCCAAGTTCACCCGATGAGGTTATAGCTGTTGACTCATTATATTCCCATCCGATTTACGGTACACCGGATATAGTCATAATTACAGTTGATTCCACACAGATCTCACGTCACCTTTTACTTGCAAAACAATTAATCGATTCAGGCTTTAATGTAATTATTGCACTAACAATGGTTGACATACTTGAAAAACGGAATCTAAATGTTTCTGAAGAAGATTTATATAAAGAGTTAGGCTGCAGTGTTGTTAAAGTTGATGGAAGAGCCGGTAAGGGAGTGATTGATTTAGTAAAAACAATTGAAGCAAATCTGGAACAAACAAAAACTCATAAGAAAAAAGTCCCGGTTAAACTTAATGGTAAATTTGACTTCAATGCCATTCTGGATTCATATAAAATAATTGAGGTTATTGAGAAAAAAGTAATTCATGAGAATCCGGGAAATAGTAATAAAATTGATATTGAAGAAGCAAATAAGCGTTTAAGAGTATTAAATAGTTTTATAAGAAATAAAAATATTTCCGGATCTGAATCGACAACGTTAAAAATAGATAAGATTCTGCTTCACAGGGTCTGGGGACTTTTCTTTTTCTTTTTGATTATGGGTCTCACATTCACTTCGATATTCTGGCTTGCAGCACCTATTATGAACCTGGTAGATATTCTGTTTACTTTTTTATCTGCCCAAGCTGTGAATATTTTAGGAAATAATTGGTTCGGTGATCTAATTTCGGATGGTTTAATTAGCGGTACCGGTGCCGTTATGGTATTTGTTCCACAAATTCTTATTCTATTTTTAATATTAGGATTACTTGAAGATTCAGGTTACCTTGCACGCGGTGCCATGCTGATAGATAAACCGCTTTCCAAAATAGGCCTGAACGGAAAATCTTTTGTCCCTATGCTTTCCGGTTTTGCTTGTGCAATCCCTGCCATAATGGCAACAAGAACGATTTCCAATAAGCGCGAAAGATTTTTAACAATTTTTATAATCCCATTGATGAGCTGCAGTGCAAGGCTCCCTGTTTATGCTTTGCTTATAGCGTTTTTAATCCCTGCAGATAAAGCCTGGATTGGCGGATTAGTCCTCGCAGTTATATATCTTTTCAGCATTTCAAGCTCGGTAGTGGTTGCAGCTATAATGAATAAATTTAAATATAAACTTGTAAAAGAAGAAGACAATTCTTCGTTTATATTGGAGCTTCCTGCGTATCGAAGACCTAAAATGAAAGTTGTAATAAATAATTCTATTACAAGCGCAAAGGTTTATTTGAGAAGAGCTGGGCCTATAATTTTGACATTTGCAATTATACTTTGGTTTTTGACATATTTCCCTAATTATAACCCCAAAGTTGAAACTAATAATATGACTCAAGAACAAATCAAGCAGGAACAAAATGTTGAAAGATTATCAACATCTTACGCTTCCGGTTTGGGGAAATTTATTCAGCCTGTTATGACTCCGGTCGGAATGGATTGGAGAGTTGGAGTCTCTTTAATTGCTGCCTTTACTGCCAGGGAAGTATTCGTAAGTTCCATGGCATTAATTTTCAAAGTAACCACTAACGCTGAAAATGATTTGCAAAGTTCTCTATTAAATGCGATGAGAGAGGCAAAGATAAGCAGCACCGGAGAAAAATTATTTACTACGGCGACTATTACGGGACTAATTATATTTTTTATGTTTGCTCTTCAATGTTTGTCTACAGTAGCAATATCTAAAAAAGAAACCGGCGGATGGAGAATACCTATTCTGCAGGTCATAATTTTCACTTCGACAGCTTACATATTGATGTTTATAACAGTTAACGGATTAAGGGTTCTGGGAATATCATAAATCCACAAGTTTTTTTTGCGAGATCCTCTGAAAATTACCAATAAACCCAAACTATGCTTTGGAGATGTTTACTCCCCTTAGCACCGTTTAGCAGGATCGAAGAAAAACTGTATGTATAAATTTCATACTTCGACAAAGCTCAGTGTGACATGTATTGGTTGATTTTATACCCAATGCATAATTTGGGTTAAAAGAAATTTTTACTAAAAGATTAAACAAATCATACATTTTATCGATAATAATAGATAAAATGTGACTTTAATATCAAATTAAGTTGAAATAGTGAATGTTGTATTCCTAAAAGGATTTAATATTTTTTTTATAGTTATATATTAATATTAACGGAGCAATAAATTATTATGATCGGTAGTGATGATATGCTCTTAACCATTGGAGCAATAATTTTGTTTTCAATTTTAGTGTTAAATGCTAATTCGACTATTTTGCTATCTACCGAAACAACTGTTCAAGCTGAATATTTAAGTACCGCTGTAGATTTAAGTGAACGTCTAATGATGGAAATTGTATCAAAAAATTTTGACGAAAATACAATAAATGCTTCACCGGATACAACTGGATTGAGCTCCCACCTTGGAACAGATGGGGAAGTATATCCGAAATATGATGATATTGATGATTATAATGGATATAAGGTGACTGTAAAAACAAAATATTCAGATTCATATACATCAAATGTTAAAGTTCAATATGTCAATCCAGGTAATTTCAGTCCATCAAATATTCCGACAAGTATGAAAAAAATAACTGTTTCAACTTACTCACCATCGCTAGTAGATACTGTAACATTAAATTATTATTCCAGTTATTAAAGGATAAAAATGGGAGGTTTACAAATATCAGGTTCATTTATTATTGGAAGTGCACTGCTGGTTTCTATAATGGGCCTCTTTTTCTTTTACGGTAGTTTTTCCAGCTCAAAAACTATCAATTCAATAACACAAACTTCATCTTTTCAACTAAAACAAATTGTTGATTATGATTTTAATAAAATTGGTTATAGAACTAATTCCAAGATTTCGGCAATTGATTCAAATTCTATTACCTTTTCAGCTGACCTGGATAATAACGGTGTTACTGATTTGGTGAATTATACTTATAATAATTACTTAACGAGAACAGTAAATCCTGGAAATTATAAAACTATCTTTCAAAGTGTAGATGGTTTCCGGGTTGAAGGTTTTGATTCATTAAATAATCAAACAAAACAACCTCAATTAGTAAGAAGCATCTCTGTTGTTATAACCCAAAATAATCAATCCATGATTGCTGATAGTACTTTTTATGCTGTTGCAAATATCAATACGAGATATAAAATTAATAATTAAAGAGACAATATGGGCCGGATGCTATTAATTCTAGTGATAGGTATTGGAACGTTATTCATGATATTTAATCTGAATAATATTAGAAATGATAAAGAAATGACATCTAATGCCTATAATAATTTTGATTATGTGAATGCAAAGAACATTGCTAAAGCTGGTATTGAACTTGCCGTAAGCAAACTAACTAAAGATGCTTCCTGGACTGGTTTTGAAAATCATAAGTTTGATCAAGGCACTTTAACAATTAAAATTGCCAATACTAAAAGCAAATATCCGGATGGACCCGATATGGGTTTAACTTCAACAAAACAAATTACCTCGGAAGGTGTTGTAGAAACAGAAAAAAAAGTAATCAAGGTTGTAGTAGATCTTCAAGGGAGCTCACCTAGTACTCCCCCATTCCTGAATTATGCCGTTCTGAGCGGATCAGGCTTGATGTTAAACGGAAACACGACAATTACTGATGACGGGAATAAAGGCTTGAATTCAAATATTCATTCAAATGGATCAATAACCTTGAATGGCAGCGGAAATATAGTCAATGGTTTCGGTACTTTTAGCGGCAATCCATCACCAATTAATAATAATATTGATATCAAGACATTTATTCCAAATCAGAATCCGAAAAGCGATCCGGTTTATAAAAAAGCTGCTGCAGTAACATTGCCTAATTTTAAGGTAAGTGATTATAAAAAATTCGCAACAATGACTTCACCGGGAAATGTAATTATTGATAAAAACACCTCACTTGGAACAAAAGATAGCCCTGTAATCTACTATATAAATGGGGATCTTACCGTCAGAGCAGGTATAACTTTTACTGGATACGGAATTTTTTTAGTTGTTGGAACTGTTAAAACAGAAGGTAATTTAAGTATTTCAAGTCCGGATAAAAGTGCTAATAATCTTGCTATTTACGCAGGAGGGCAAATTCAACTGGATAGCGGAAGTAAAATTTATGCTCAATTATATGCAAATTCCGATATAATTTTTAATGGGAACACAGAACTGCACGGTCTAGCTAGTTCTAAAGGTACTGTCTATTTTAATTCAAACAACAATAAAGTTTACTACAAACCAGTCAGTTCAAATACAACCAAGATATTTCAAACAGGTACCGGGAAACCTGTAATATTATCTTATTATGAATAAGATATCGGATACATGAATTAATCCGTGTCAAATTTATCTAGGATCTATAAATCTTCTTTTTTCTTTCTTCATGTACTTTACATCATATCCTTTTCTTAATTAAAAATTTATATTAATAGAGACTTTCGGGGGCTTTTAGGAATTGTGTTCATCCTTTTGAAAAGATAAGGAATATAAGTTAAGGAATGATAATATGAATATTACATATGACGAAAAAAAGCACGATAAACTGGGGATATTTTACAATATATTTCTCCTATTGATGGTAATTCTAATATTTGTATTTTATTTATAAATTTTTTGAATTTTATTCTACTCTTTATCTATAATGTTAATAATATACTCCTTCCCTGAATTATACACTTTCCGCACTATCCGTTTAGCTTAGCGCTATCTCCTATGCGCTTCTAACTCTCCGATTTTCTCGATTTAACCGTTATATCCGTCTTCTTTGTAATCTCATTTTTCTTTATTTGTAAAGAAGCCTTGACTCCTGTTTTTGCTAATGTAAAATCATTGATTGTTACAGTATCACAAACAAAACTATTCGATATAGATTTTGAAATAAAATCATCTACGGCATTGCGTGCCTCTTTTTCGCTGTTAAAAGATTTGTATGATTCCGCCTGGTAAACCTCTTGATTATTACCGACAAAAGTCATTGTCCCGCTGTCTCCTTTATAAAACATACAAATCATTTCAGGATTACTTTTATCCTGGTGAATTGGATCTCCGTATTTTTTAACAACATCAGCTACTTTTTTCCCTATCATATTATGCACATTAATATCCTGTGCGACAATCCTCCCTGATAAAAAATATATCAGAACAATTACGAGAAAAAATATTTTTGTAATTTTCATTCTATTACCCCTCTGATTATTGATAAATAAATTTTTCAAAAAAGAATATAGAAATTGAATGCTTTTGAAATGTAAACGTGATTTGAATTCTAAAAATCTTCCCGCTATTCATTTTAGCTCCTAAAGCCAAAATTATAACGTAATATTACAATTAATTCGAGTTATTTCCAATTATTTATTGACACTTCCAGCAACAAGCGCTTCAAGTAAAAGATCTCCGGAACAAATATGAAATCCGTCCCCACCTGTAGCTTTGTGCAGACCTGCATCAATTAAAGCTTTACCTGTTTCAACTTTGCATGTAATCCCCTCACCCAAATGCCCGCTTGCCTTTAAAGTAATTACTGCAGTCTCAGGTTCCCTTTTATACTGGTCCTTCAACGGTGTCTGGATTGAATGTAATTCTTCTGATTTCATAATCCTCTTTCTAATTAATTAAATTTCAGTTTCACTAAAGTCGATAAAATACAAAACATTATTAGAATCAAAAAACAGAATTTCGAACTTCATTTCCAAATTTGTCTTAGATAAACTTTATTTTGATTCTAAAGCAACTTTCCTTTCCTTTTCTTTATCATATAACATTTAATTAATATTTAGCGTCAGTGAGAACAATGATAAGCTGCTATTCCTGTGGAAACGCGTGGGCTATAATTAAATATCTGGTAGTCACATAAATTTCAGCTACGCTCCACATTCGCTCCACATACGCTTCAGCTACGCTCCACAACTGAATGTCTCTGTACTCAATACTAAATACTCAATACTCAATACTCAATACTCAATACTCAATACTAACTACTTAATTAAGTACTGCGACTTCCTCTAATTATTTGTAAATTTGCAGTACAACAAACTATTTTCTAATTAAATACTGAAAAAATAACAACTTATATGAGTAAAAAATTTGTAATTGTTGATGCAATGGCTCTTGCTTATAAGGCGTACTTTGTTTTTATAACCCGCCCTTTAATTACATCAAAAGGTGAACCGACTTCTGCCGTATACGGTTTCTTAAACCAGCTCCTTAAAATTCTGGAAGACACTAAACCGGACTATCTTGCCGTTGCTTTCGACTCACATGGCAAAACTTTTCGGCATGAACAATATGCCGGTTATAAAGCCTCACGCTCTGTAATGCCCGATGATATGATTCCCCAGATAGAAACGATTAAAGAAATTATTGAAGCGATGAACGTACCCATATATATATTGCCTAAATATGAAGCTGATGATATTATCGGGACAGCCGTATGTTTAGCTGAAAAAAATGGTTTGGAATCCTATGTAATTACTCCCGATAAAGATTTTAACCAATTAGTTACCGATAAAATTAAAATAGTAAGACCGGGAAAAACAGCCGAAGAAATTGTTACATATGATGTCGAAAAGGTTAAAGAGGAATTCGGCTTTGAACCTATACAGATGATCGATTATTTAGCTTTAATCGGCGACAAATCTGACGATATTCCAGGAATTGCAGGTATCGGTCCAAAGACTGCAATACCTCTTATTCAGCAATTCGGTTCAATTGAAGGAATCTATGAACATATAAACGAAGTAGATAAACCAGCTTTAAAAAATAAATTAATTGATGGTGAAAAAAATGCAGTTATTTCAAAAATATTAGCAACTATAAATTGCGATGTTCCGCTGGAATTTGATTTTGAATCGGCAAAATTTACAAAACCAGATTTTGATAAGCTCCGCGACCTTTTTATAAGACTTGAATTTAAAAATCAATACAGCAGACTTTTAACAATTTATGGAATGTGGAGTAAACAGGAAGCTGTTGAAGAGGAACAGACATCGGAGTTGAAAGCTTATGATGAGAAAAAAGTTAATTATAAATTAATCACAACTGTCAAAGAAGCTGAAGAACTTGTTAATATATTAAGTAAAGAACCGCTTTTTGTCTTTGATACTGAGACAGATGACTTAAATAATTACAGATTAAACTTAGCCGGAGCTTCTTTTTCTTCAAAGGAAAATGAAGGATTCTATGTAGCCGTTAATCCATATACAGACGAAAACGGGAAATACAAAAAGAATTTATCGGAAAGGTTATCCATTAAAGACTTTATAAGAATATTTAAACCTCTCTTTGAAAATGATGGAATAAGAAAAGTATGTCAGAATGGAAAATTTGATATTGCTGTACTCCGGAATTTTGGAATTGAGCTTAAGAATTTATTTTTCGATACTATGCTCGCAAGCTACTGCATTGATCCGGACCAGAAACATAGCATGGACGAGCTTTCGCAGAAATATCTTAATTATAAACCAATTCCTATTTCAAATTTGATTGGGGAGAAAAAAGATTCAACAAAAATATTTGATGTCGACCTTAATTCCATTTCATGTTATTCATGCGAAGATGCAGACATTACTCTTAAATTATATAAAAAACTGAAAAATGAACTGGAAAAAGAAAAACTGATACGGGTTGCATATGAAATTGAATTCCCCCTTATTCCTGTTTTAGAGGATATGGAAAGAGAAGGAATAAAAATAGATAAAGAGGCGTTAAGAATTCTAAGCGAAGACCTCGAAACCGCAATGGGTAGTTATACAAGGCAAATTTATGACTGCTGCGGTGAAGAATTCAATATTAACTCTCCTAAACAACTCCAGGAAATTTTATTTAATAAACTCGGATTAAGAAAAGGCAAGAAAACAAAAACCGGATTTTCAACTGACGCTAGATCTCTTGATAGTTTGAGAGGCGAACATCCTGTAATTGGAATGATCCTGGACTTTAGACAGGTATCCAAATTAAAATCTACTTACACTGATTCTTTACCGCATCTAATTGAACCTGCAACCGGAAGGATACATACTGATTTTAATCAGACTGTCGCTTCAACCGGAAGGCTATCAAGCAACGATCCTAATCTTCAGAATATTCCTATTAGAACCGATCTCGGAAAGGAAATAAGAAAGGCTTTCGTACCAAGAGATAAAGATCATCTAATTTTAAGTGCCGACTATAGCCAGATTGAATTAAGAATTATGGCAAGCATTTCAAGCGATCCGGGTTTAACAAAAGCATTTAAGAATAAAGAAGATATCCATACCAGTACCGCTTCTCTGGTTTTTATGGTTCCTCCTGAAGAGGTTACTTCCGACATGAGAAGAAAAGCAAAAGAAGTTAACTTTGGCATCCTTTATGGAATTGGCCCTTTCGGTTTGAAAACTAGATTAGGTGTCTCTCAGTCGCATGCAAAGGAAATTATTGAAACTTATTTTAACTCTTTCAAAAATGTTAAGAACTTTATGGAAGAATCGGTTCTCATGGCAAAAGAAAAAGGTTTCGCTGAAACCTTGATGGGACGGCGAAGATTTTTAAGGAATATTAATAGCAGCAACAGGGTTGTGAGACAATTTGAAGAGCGGGTTGCAATAAATATGAGAGTCCAGGGCTCTGCTGCCGATATGATAAAGCTCGCAATGATAAATATTTTTAATGAATTAAATAAGAGAAAAGCAAAAACTAAAATGGTACTTCAGGTTCATGACGAACTTGTGTTTGATGCCCACAAGGATGAAGTCGAAGAATTAAGGCCGGTAATTAAAGAACTGATGTCAAATGCTTTGCCATTAAATGTGCCTGTAGAAGTAGACACAGGTGTAGGGGATAATTGGCTGGATGCACATTGATGCGATTGAATTTTAGGATGTGGAATTCGGACATTTAGTTGTTAAATTGTTGATATCCTCTCTCATTAACAATACAGCAATAAAACAATTTAACAATAGAACAATTTTAACAATATAACAGTAAAACAAGGATGATTAACGAAATCCATAAAATCCTCTGCATTAAACCACGCGGTATCGGCGATATTGTTCTTTCCACAATTGTTCTGGATAATTTGAAAGCTCACTTCCCTTCCGCAAAGATCGATTACCTGACCGAACATTTTGCAAAACCGGCAGTTGAGAATAATCCCCTGGTAAATAAAGTAATTACTATTGATAAAAAAGAATTCCCTCTTAAAGCTGCCTTAAAAATACGTAAAGAAAAATATGATATGATTCTTGATCTCTGGTCAAATCCGAGAAGTGCGCAAATAACTTTTTTATCGGGAGTAAAATATAGAATCGGTTTTGCGTATCGCGGAAGAAAATATGCCTATAATATTCTTGCTACTTCAAGTAAAGGTGAACATCATGCTGCAGAGCATAATCTTGAATTGTTAAAAGCCATCGATGTTCCAATCATCTCAAAAAAAATTCATTATTATGTTAATGAATCGGATGAAAAATCTGCAAAAGATTTTATAAATAAAAATTTATCATCAGGCAGAATGATTGTGGGAATTATCCCTTCTGGCGGCTGGCCTTCCAAGAGATGCGATGCCTCTAAATGGGTTGAAATAGGAAAAGAAATTGAAAGTAAATTTAATTCTGAAATACTAATTCTTTGGGGTCCCGGAGATGAAAGAGATGCAAATTATATAAAAGAAAACCTGGCAGGTTCCGTTCTTGCTCCTGAAACAACAGTATCCGGAATGAGTGGCTTTATTAAAAATTGTAACATGATTTTAGCAAATGATTCTGGACCTATGCATATTGCCGCTGCTTTAAATATTCCAACTCTGGGTATATTCGGACCTACAAATCCAAAAGCTCATGGCCCATATTCTGAAAATTCAACTTATGTTATTAAAGAAATCTTTTCTGTATCATATGTAACCTTCTCGAATGCCCCTATCACCATGAATGCATGCTGCAGCTTCCTCTAAATAAAGTAGTGGAAAAAATGCAAATTATTTTGAAGACAAGAAATTTCAAATTTAAGATATAAATGAAAACAAGTCCTTCTCATTTATAAGGAGAAGGACTACAGGATGAGGTTTAATACAAAAAAAACCATCAAGCTCATAAATAATCACCTCTGCCAAACAATCCCAATGTAAAGACAAGAAATTTCAAATTTAAGATATAAATGAAAACAAGTCCTTCTCATTTATAAGGAGAAGGACTACAGGATGAGGTTTAAAATAAGAAAACCAGTTGTCTTTATTTCTCCCTTAGTTATATTGTTTGAAATTTTGAATTTTGAGATTGTATTTTATTTGTAATTTGTCTTTTGTTGTTTGGAATTTCAACAATATGCATGAAAAAGAAAAGTATTTTTAAAAAAAATAAATCTAAAGTTGATCTTTTTATAAAGAAATACTAACTTGGTTTTAAGGTTAAAAATAATAAGGAGAGATTTTTTTAACTCCGCGCGGGGTTTCATTTCTAATTTATTGAAATCTTAAAGAATCAACTCCAATATTTGCTCTGATATTTAGGATACCAGTCTATTTAGTGAACTATGCTTCGAATCTATGATTTTTAAAAAGGTGTTTACTTGTTCTGAACACTTTTATTAAACAATCTTCATAAAAACAACATAAAGAGGGTAAAATGAAAACATTTGGATTGCTGATTACAGCTTTCTTATTTTTGTTCGGTTCAGCAGCATTTTCTCAAATTCCACTTTCCAAAGATTCTATATATTCTCAAAATTTTAATACTTTGACGGATTCCGGATCTTCTTCTGAATTACCAGATGGGTGGCATTTTTTTGAAATACGGAACAATGGCAGATAACGAATATATAGCCGGTACAGGTAGTTCAAAAAACAGCAACACTTATAGTTTAGGAGAGGAAGGGAGTACTGAAAGATCTCTTGGAAGTATCGCCGCAATTTCACTCTCTCCAACTTTTGGAGCCAATTTTATTAATAATACCGGTGATGTTATTTCTATTCTGAATATTACTTATTACGGGGAGCAATGGCGTCTTGGGGATAATAGCAGAAAGGATAGTTTAATATTTAAATATAGTACAGATGCCGATAGTCTTACCGGTGGGGACTGGACCAGGGTAGATGAATTGAGCTTTACAAGTCCAAATCTAAATGCAAGTATAGGTGCATTAAACGGCAATCTATCCGAAAACCGGAGAGTGATTTCTTTCGTTATAACAGGCTTATCAATTCTTCCAGGCTCCTCATTCTGGATAAAATGGGAAGATATAGACGTATACTCTTATGATGATGCACTAGCTGTAGATGATTTTCAGATTAGTGTCTCTTCACCTTCAATTGGATGTAATTTAATACCGTCTTCTTTGAACTTTGATACTGTAAAAGTCGGGATTTCAAAAACTCTCCCTCTAATAATTGAAAATCAAGGAACAACAGGGAATCTTGAAATCTCAGATATTGTTTCATCAAATCCTTCTTTCGCATGTTCTGAAAATAATTTCCCGGTTATAATACTACCTGGAAGTAACAGAACATTTAATGTTACATTTAGACCATCCGGCGAGGGAAATGAAACCGGAACAATAAATTTTATAAATAATACTCCATCAGGTTCATCATCCTTATCTGTAAATGGTGCGGGTAAGATTTTAGATCAAAGAGGTATGTTAAAATTTAAATCTAATGTAAGAAATCTATTGGACGGAACAACTGCAAATCAGGATACTATTATTTTAAGCGGATATTCTGGACAGCCTTTGAAAGCTCTGCAGTTTAACCTTATTATAGGCAATTCAAATGGCAGATTAATTTTAAGGTCCGTATCGAGAGGTACGGCAATACCCGCAGGCCAGTTTAACTTTAATTATGAAATATATCATGGAAGTTTTTTACCGGATGATTCTTCTATTGATACTGTTAAAGTGGTTATTTTAGGTAATAGTTCAAACGCAATCATGCCTGACACCGGAAATCAGGAAATAATTAAAATGTCATATGATATTGTAAGTATAACCGGAATTACCGTCCAAACATTTAACAAAATATCTTTCTTAACCGGAGCGACTGTTGCACCCGTTAATGATGCCGGTATTGCAGCAGGAGATGATGAAACAATCAATATTTTTAATGGGACGCGCGAAGGATTATTGGGAGATGTTAATCTTGATGATCAGGTTAATATTCTGGATATCCTTTTAATGGTAGATAATATACTCAGGAGAGTGGAATTTAATCCCAGCCAGTTTATAAATGGAGATATATCTCCATGGAATACAAGCGACCCTCTTCCTGTTAGAGATGGGATAATTGATGTACTTGATCTCGCTGTTTTGCAGAATATAGTTCTTACAGGTGCTTATCCTGATAATACTCCGGTATATAAAGTTGCCCATGCTCCTGTTGAATTTACTGCTAACAAAATTCATAAATTAACTCCGGGAATGGATGCAAAGGTTACATTTTATTTTACGGATGAAGGGATATCCGTGGGGCTCGAATCATCTAAAAAGATAAAAGGGCTTCAAATCGAATTAAGTAAACCCGGACTTTCAATCCCTCAAAATACTAAATTGACATGTTTATTTAATCAGGCAGATTATTTTCAAAGTAATTCATGCCTGAGAATTGTGTCCTATGATGATCAGTGCGGTATGCTAGATGCAGGCGAATATATAATTGCATCTATTCCTGTATCTGATATTAACCCCCAAGACATAGTTGTTGATAATGTTATTGTTGCCGGTGAAAATAACAATGCTATCCAGAATGTAGAAGTGGACATTCAATACGGAGATCCATCTGTACCGCTTGATTATACTCTAAGTCAGAATTATCCGAATCCGTTCAACCCTGCAACCTCTATAAAATTCTCTATTCCTAAAGATGAATATGTAACGATTAGAGTTTATGATATAATAGGACAGGAAATAGCAACACTCTTTTCAGGTAATGCAAAAACGGGAATACATACTTTGAATTGGGATGGCAAGGATCAAAATGGAAATAAGGTAAGCAGCGGAAGCTATATATGCAGAATGACCGCAGGTGAATTTACACAATCGAAAAAGATGATGTATATAAAATAATTTAACTTTTATTTATTTACTTCTGGTATACCAATATTTAAAGATGGCATCTTTGTGATGATTAACCCTTTAATTTATTATTGGGTATAAGTTCAATAATCACTTATTTTGGATAGAAAATAGAAAAAGGATGCCATCTTTTAAATTCCCATTTTCAGTAAAGTTCTCATTGTCTCTTTATTACTATTCCATTTAGTAAATCTGTCATATCGTTTTCGTACTGGGGCAATAAGTTTGGGTATGTATGTATATGTTAATAACTTCAATAAAAAAGTGAGGTTCTCCTCAAAGTGAGTCTCACTTATAAAAATAAAACTATTCGGTAAGAATTTTTCTGCTTTCAATAGCACGTGCTCTAACTGTATTAAGAAGCTCTCTTAAATCCCTCACACGCTGCAAGTATGCATTAAATTCCGGCTTGAGTTTTTTATCCTTTTTATAAAATTTCTCGGGACCGTAATCTGCATTTGGCAATATTTCCCTTTCGGCAAATTCATTTAATGTTTTATATTTATCAACGAGTATATCAAGCGAATTATAAAAATCAGATGCTTTTTGTATTGTTTTTACGTTTAGGATTGCTAAACCATCAGAAGATACTACAGCCTGCCACATCCCTCTCGGCGGAAGGTCAACACCTGTAAATTGTAAATATAAAGGAATAGGTCTTTCCCCTGCTTTATATTTATTCTGCCATTGAGTTAACAGTGAGTCTAAGAACGGAGTAATAGCGTCTGTTAAGTTTATAAATATTCCTATTTCCTGAAATAATGCCGAACGCATCTGCTGACGTCTGTTTTGAGTTTCATTATCAGATCTGTATTCATTAAATAAAAAAGCAAGATAGACACCTAAAAATACAATTATCAGTTCTATTAAAAAATGGACTGCTTCTTTTACAATCTGATCTTTTGATTTCATTCTTCAGTCTCTGAATTTCAAATTATTTATTTCAATTCACTTCAGCTTCATTTAAAAAGCGTCAGATCAACTGCCTCTGCCATCATCCGGTGGCCTGCTTCGCTTGGATGCAGATGATCTCCCGAGTCAGCTTCGGGTAAAAGATGTATAGGATCTGAAGGATCTCGTAATGCCTCATCGAAATCAATCACTGCATCAAAACTGCCGCTGCTCCGGATCCATTTGTTTACTGTATCGCGGGCAGATTCATGTTCCGGTGTATAGTAAAAAGAACCGCCCATAGGTAGAAGTGTAGCTCCGTATACCCGAATTCCTTTAGCATGTGCACTGTCGATCATATCCTTGAAAGCTGAAATAAGATCTGCTGCTACTTTTGCTGAACCCTGAGCACCATGTGCCTGCCCGATATCATTTATTCCTTCCAGGATAATTAACCATCTTACACCCTTCTGCTCTATTACATCATGTTTAAAGCGGCTTATTGCGGATGGTCCCAGACAATTATGAAGCACACAATTTCCCCCGATTCCTTCATTTAAAACAGCCACTTGACTTGTTACCTTGTTCTTCTGTAACCGTTTTGATAATTCATCAGGCCATCTATCTTGCTTGTTTGTCCCGGAACCTCTTCCATCAGTAATAGAATTGCCAAGAATAACTACAGCCGCAGTTGAATCGGGTGCTTTTACTTCTATGTTGTTTATGATATACCAATGATCTGTTCCGATAGCGTTTTTAAAGTCAGCTGCAGAAACCATATTACCGGTAAGCAAGTATGAGGTGGTTCTAGATCCCGGATGTCCGGTAACTTCCGGTGATGTATCTCCAAAGTAAATAGTAACTGTAATATTGCTCATAGGTTTGAAAGAAAATTGTAAAGGATCCGATGTAATTGCGGTGCCCGGTTCAATAGTGACTCCCGCTTTTCCACCGAATCCAACTGCTTTATCTGTGTTCGGATCAATGGAACTGCTGTCGGTCTGGAGAGCAATATGCACTTCATTCAATGTTAAAGGACTTGTGCCGAACTCATTGGAAAATCTCATTCGAAGACTATCCCCTCCAATAGAAACGTGAACTATTTGTCTTATTGTATTATGGCTAAGACCTGGTTCCGGAGGCATATTACGAGGCTCAACTAACTGTGGAGCTGTACTCCATGTTCCAACCCAGTTTTCCTTAGTACCTGATTTCCCTGCCGTTTCGGAAGCAGAAAAAATGATAAAAATAAAAGTTAAGACTACCGCCGCATATACAACAAATGTCCCGCGGAATAAGTGAAAAATCCTGTTATCACTATGCAGTTTAGAATTCACTTTTAACCCTCCTATTCTTCTTTTAACCAGATGTTCTAAAGAATTTTATTGAAACTTAAATATTTTCGATTTAAGTTGAAATTGATAATAATAAAATGTGGATACAATTTTTATTAAAAATGCAAGTTCAAATAATATTTTTATTTTTAAAACAAGATGTCGTCTTTCAAATACCGATTATTTTTCATAACCTTTGTGAATAATTAATATAGAAAAAATAATAGTATGAAATCAATATATTGTAAAAATATCTTTTGGTTATTAATGTTGTTCTTATTTCCTCATAATATCGTTGCCCAGCATGACTCACTCAAATCAAGGATATCCGGAATAATTAAAGAGGCTGACGGACTGGTAGGTGTGGATATCGGAACTTTAGAGAATCCTGATTTACTGACATTTAATAATGACAATCATTATCCAATGCAAAGTGTATTCAAATTCCCTCTTGCATTGGCTGTACTAAGTGATGTCGATAAAGGTACACTTTCACTAAATCAAAAAATCCATATCAGTAAAAAAGATTTGCATCCGGATACATGGAGCCCGTTACGTGAAAAATATCCAAGCGGCAATGTTGATATTGCATTGAGTGAAATATTGGCTCATACAGTTTCCGAAAGTGATAACAATGGATGCGATATTTTATTTCGGCTGGAAGGAGGACCCGGTAAAGTCAATAAATATATTCATAGTCTAGGAATAAGAGAAATAAATATTGCTGCAACGGAAGATGATATGCACAAAGATTGGGATGTTCAATATAAAAACTGGACTACTCCTGCTGCTATGGCACGGCTGTTATCCAAATTTGCTCGCGACAGCATCCTTTCATCAACAAGCAGGGATTTTCTATGGAATATTATGGCTGCAGCTAGTACAGGTTCCGGAAGGATAAAGGGACTATTGCCGGCTGGAACAACTGTCGCTCATAAGACAGGTTCATCCGGGACGAATAAAAAAGGTATTGCAGCTGCAACAAATGATGCAGGTATCGTTACACTCCCAAACGGGAAGCAGATTATAATTGTAGTTTTTATTAAAGATTCTAAAGACAATGAAAAAAAGCGTGACGAAACAATAGCAAAAATAGCTAAAGCAGCATATGATTTCTACTTGAAATGAACTTATCTCTGACCCTGATTCTACCTCCGTTCCACCTCCGGTACAACTCCAAGTTAACTCCAAGATAACCCCAGGGTAAAATGGCTCCAAAAAAGAACAAAAACTCGCCCATTTTCATCCAATAATTTTGGAAAAATTGACAAAAGTGACACAGGAAAAAACATCCGGTTAGTTGAAAAACTTTTAGAATAAAAAAAATAATTTCGTCATAAAAAGTTCCCCCTTCAACTCCCAAAATTGTATTCTTCATCCTGTGTGACAATAGAAAACCATTGAATGTCTACCAAATGTCTATTGAACTAATAATTATTATTTTCGTCTTCATACATTATTCCAACATTCCAACATTCCATCATTCCATCTACTCCATCATTCCTGCTATTATTCTAAAATATAATTATATTAAATTAAATAAATAATAAAAATTCAAGACTTAAAATATTAACCTTTACCTTCTAATGTAAATTATGAAAAAGTTTGAAATTATTTTTATATCATCTATTCTATTCATATTTATTTCATGCTCAGACACCACAAAAGTGGCTTGTGTGGGCGATAGTATTACTGAGGGATACGGATTGGCATGGCAAAGTAAAACAGCTTACCCGGTTGTACTCGATAGTCTTTTGGGTCAGGGGTACTCCGTATTAAATCTGGGAAGAAGTGCAACAACTTTACGGAAAAAAGGCGACTTCCCTTATTGGAGCTGTAAAGAATTTTATGATCTATTCGCTTACCAGCCCGATATAATCGTTATTCAACTCGGGACTAATGATACTAAAACTCAAAACTGGGATTCCGTTAGTTTTGCAGCGGATTACCAGTCTTTAATAGATACATTAAGAACAATTTCAAATAAACCCAATATATATTTATGCACCCCTGTACCTGTTTTCAAATCCAAGTGGAGCATTAATGATTCAACAATAACCGTAGCAATAATACCCATAATACATGAGCCTTGCAAATAGAAATAATTTGCCTGTTATTGATCTTCATACTCAAATGAGCGGACAGGGAGAAAATTTCTTTGACGGTATACACCCTAATGAGAAAGGGGCGAAATTTATGGCGGGAATTATAGCGAAAGAGCTTCAAAAATAGTTTTTACAATATAACG
The DNA here is from genome assembly GCA_963740945.1 of uncultured Bacteroidota bacterium. Classification (GTDB taxonomy): domain Bacteria; phylum Bacteroidota; class Ignavibacteria; order Ignavibacteriales; family Ignavibacteriaceae; genus CAVQBP01. The sequence continues at coordinate 23,329 of CAVUGE010000031.1, forward strand.
GACAAAAAAAAATGTATAAAGTAAAATATATAACACTAATTATATTATTTTTTCTCAGTGTAACTGCAGCACAAACTAAAGTAATAGCGCTGTGGCCGGATGGGATACCCGGTAGCAAGTATAATCCGGCTTATAAAGCCGTAACAGATTCAAATCAAACATGGACCTGGTCAAAGAATATTTCGAATCCCACTATTGATTTTTATCCTGCACCTATTGAGAAATCGAATAGGACTGCAGTAATAATTTGTCCCGGCGGCGGATATAGCTTGCTTGCAATAAAGCATGAGGGCTCACAGATTGCAGCATGGCTGAACAAACTCGGAGTGACTGCGTTTGTACTAAAATACCGCTTGCCCGATACTTCGATAATGATTAATAAAACTATCGGTCCTCTACAGGATGCCCAGAAAGCAATAAGGATAGTGAGAAGGAATGCAAAGGAATGGAATATTGACCCTCATAAAATAGGTATAATGGGTTTTTCTGCGGGTGGTCATTTAGCCTCTACTTTATCAACACATTATAATCAAAAAGTATATGAACCGCTTGATACAATAAGCGCCCGCCCCGATTTTTCGATTCTTATTTACCCTGTCATATCAATGGATTCAAACATTACACATATGGGGTCAAGAATTAATTTACTCGGAAAAAATCCGGAACCTGAAATAGTGAATCTGTATTCGAATGAATTGCAGGTTAATAAGAATACTCCTCCGGCATTTTTGGTACAATCAATCGACGATGATGTTGTTCCCGTTCAAAATAGTATTGTTTATACTCTCGCTCTCAAAAAATATAATATTCCGTGCGAACTGCATTTGTATGAAAAAGGAGGACATGGTTATGGGCTTGGCAGAAATCAAGGTAGCACCGAATCATCATGGCCTGAAGCCTGTGAAAAATGGCTTAATATGGAGATAACCCGGAAGTAATAATAAATTCAAAGTACGGAATCTCTAGTCTGCAAAGTTATATTGTTATATAGCTGTATTGTTATATTTATATTGTTAATGAGTTTATGCCTTAACTAGTTCTCCATTCTGACGAATCGAAAAATGAGTTTCTTCCGAACTCTCATCCAATTTAAATCTGCCGATTAAATCCTGAAGATTTTCCGTAAGCAAATTTAAGTCTTCTGCTGATTTAGCCACCTGCTGGGTACCGGCAGCACTCTGCTGTATTACACCTGAAATTGTTTCAATACTTCTGCTTATTTCTTCCGATGTAGACGATTGCTCTTCACTGGCACTTGCTACCTGGTTTATGTCGTCAACAACTTTTAATGACGCTTCAATTATTTCTTTTAATGAATTTTTCGATCTCTCCGATAAATCAATTCCATTCTGCACTTCTTTCTCACCTTCTTCAATTGAAACAACCGCATCCTTTGTATCAACCTGAATTTGTTTTATCATTACAGTTATTTCTTTCGTAGCCTTTGTAGTTCTTTCGGCAAGCTTCCGGACTTCATCAGCTACAACTGCGAACCCTCTGCCCTGTTCTCCGGCTCTTGCGGCTTCAATTGCGGCATTCAGCGCTAATAAATTAGTTTGGTCAGCTATATCATCAATTACCTGGATGATTTCTCCAATCTGATTACTGCTTGATCCCAGCCTTTTAACAATATCGGAAGCATTTTTAACTACTATAGAGATTTTTTCAATACCTAAAATAGTACCTTCAACAACTTTAGCTCCTTCGGAAGCAATACCTCCCGATTTTTTTGCATTGTCCGCAGCAGTGGCGGCATTCCTTGTAGTTTCAAGAATTGTGCTCGTCATTTGTTCTATTGCAGCTGCCACTTCACCAGTTTGGGCAGATTGCTCGGAAGCATTCGTTGCCATTTCTTCAGCGGCACTGGAGATTTCGGCAGCAGCATTAACCGCTGACCCTACAGCTCCTTTTATCCTTGATATTAATTGCATTAAGGAAACTCTTAATTCGTCTGCCCTTGTTTGAAGGGTCTTGAAATTACCTTTATATTCACCTTCCATCCGCGCAGTTAAATCCCCTTTCCCGATCCTTTCCACAACATCTTCATACTCACGCACATTTTTTACTATAGTTTCAATTGTCTGATTGAAACCGGTGACTATAACGGAAAACTCTCCTGAGAACCTGGAAGCATCTCCTCTTCTCTCAAGATTTCCATTGATTGCAGACTCGGTCAAAGATGACGTTTCATTTAAAAGTCCTTTTATAGAAGTAATTAAACCGCTAAAAGAGCTTCTTAATTCTTCCTGAGAAAGAACAATCCTTTTTACTGAAGTGGCAAGTTCGCCAATTTCATCTTTTGTATTTATATCAACTTCTATAGCCTTTGAAGAAAGTACTGCTGAAGTTTCCCCTCTGGATATGGAAACTGCGGCATTTTGTAGTTCCTCATTGACTGAGGCAACGTTATTAACTATCCCAATTAATTTGCTTATAGGATTTTTAATACTTTTGATTATTGATCTGGCAACTAAAATTAATATAATCATCATTATAGACAGAAGTAAAAAAATAACAATAGTCCTATTTTTAATTATATCTTCGGTTTTTGACTCCCACATTTTATTTATCGATTCGGCTTCATTTACTGTGTTATTAATTGCTTCTTTATGATTTATGAAAGCCTTTTCGATCGAGGTATTTAATAGTATTTTTGCCTCAGCATACTTACCCTTTCTAATATCGGGTATATATTGCTTTTCGCATATATCAAATAATTCCATAGCAGGTATATAGGAATCCTTAATTAACCTATCTTTTAATTCACCTTGTTCAAGTTTATTTTGCCAAAATTCATGTCTTTTTAGATATTCTTCTTTTAATTTTTCACTTTTTTGAACAAGTTCTCCAACATTTCCGGATTGTTCTTCAATTGCCATTTGATGAATAGTCAAATAATACTCAATTAGGTATTCCGGCGGCGGTAATATATCTGCAATTAGGTCTTTCCCGTTGGCAATTTTTTCATATAAAGGACTATTAATCTTTACAGTATCAACCGTATCGTAAGAATAAAGCCCGTAACCAACTCCACAGATCACAGTCATTGCCGTTAGTAACCATAATTTCTGAGATATCTTGAGATTTTTGAAATGATTCATATATTTTGCTTCTTCCGATTATTACATAAATAAAACAATACATATTATTATCGAAAGAAAGCCGGGATAACTTTAATCACTTTTAAACTTTTAATAACCTTTTATATTTTCTTTCCTATTATAAATTTCTATTTTTTACCTGGATACATTTTACACTAAAGCTCTTAAGGAGATTTTAAATGAAATTTCTTGAAAATTATAAAGACCAATTATATGCATTAATGAGAGTTATTCTCGGACTTTTATTTATTAGTCACGGCATTCAAAAAATAGGATTGTTCTCTAGCGGAATTTTGCCTATAAGTAATATCCTATTGCTTCTAGCTTGTATAATTGAATTTGCAGCAGGTTTAATGATAACGTTAGGCTGGCAAACAAGATGGGCAGCTTTTATTGCAAGCGGCGAAATGGCTGTTGCATATTTTAAAGCTCACCAGCCGGCGGCACTATTCCCCTTTCAAAATAAAGGCGAACTTGCTGTTTTATATTGCTTTGTTTTCCTTTTCATTGCTTCTTATGGCTCAGGTATCTGGAGCATTGATAAACATAAAGTTTAAATGCAAGTTCAAGTTGTAAGTTCAAGAAGAAAGTCAATAGTTCAGACGGGAAAATCTTAAAAATCGGTTTTAAGGGGTGGATTTTACAAATGCCCACTCCTCCCATGAGGTAAAAAGATCGAAAATATTGTATTATTCATACTTCAAAGTATCAATAGGAGTAACATTAGCTGCTTTTATTACCTGGAAACTTATTGTGATAGAAGCAATGATTATGGTTATTATTCCGGCAGTAATGAATATTACTGCACTCTCATTTATCCTGTAGGCAAATTCACTCAGCCATTTATTTATTAGGTACCACCCTGCCGGTATGCCGAATAGTAAGGCAGCGAGCATAATCATCATAAATTCTTTCGAAAGCATTCCGTAAATTGATAATGCGGATGCTCCAAGTACCCGCCTTATACCAATTTCTTTTGTCTTTTGTAATGTAATAAGAATTGATAATCCAAAGAGACCAAGGCAGGTTATTAATACTGAAAGGATTGAAGATAAATAACATATAGTTGTCAGTTGTTCTTCAGTCCTGTATTGTTTCTCTATATTATCTTTAAGGAAGGTGCTGTTAAATGTAATTCCGGGAACAAGCTGTTTCCATTTAGCTTCAATTTCAGATATAGTGGAACTTATGTTTTCCGATCTTATTCTTAATAATATTCTTGGCTCTATATTAGTATCAATATCATTTGCAGACCTAAAAATATTATTGTTACTCAATGCGATAGCTGCAGGTTTAACAATTGAATGAAGAGATTCATAATTAAAATTTTTTACAACACCAATTATTTTATTATTTACAAAACTGCCCGGCATTTTACCGCTCAAATCATTATCCAATCCAAAGTGTTTGATGAATGCTTCATTTACAATTACAGCCTGTTCAAAATCCGTAGCAAAATCTTTTGAAAAATCCCGGCCACGTATAAGTTTTAATCCCATTGTTTTCAGATAGTCATAGTTCACCACATTTAGATAAAAACGGTTGTAATTACCACCTGCGTTATTGAACCCAATCATATTCCATCTCGCTCCCATTGGTGTTATGGCTGCTGCTATGTCAATAACATTTTTATTTTTACTTAGTTCATTTTTGAATAATTGGGCAATTTTGAAGGTTTCAACCATATTAAGCTTGGTTGGGATAACCAGAACATTCTCTTTATTAAATCCCAGGTCCTTGTTTTTCACAAATTCAATTTGATTGAAAACCGCAATTGTTGAAGCAATTAAAATAACAGATACAGTAAATTGTCCTGCTACAAGGAACTGCCTTAAAAATGATTTCTTTCCGATATTAAACTTACCTTTTAAAGCCTTTACCGGGTTGAAGGATGATAGAACAACAGCAGGATAAATACCCGATAATAACCCGGTCAATAACACTATTGACAGCAATATTACTATCATAATTGGCTCGAAAACAAATTTTAAATGTTTTCCTGTAAGGGAATTAAAAAGGGGCAGTAACAATTCAGCAATTAAGATTCCCGCAAATGCAGAAATTATCACAACAGTGAGCGATTCTCCCCAATATTGTGTAATCAATTGTCTCCTGCTTGCACCGACAACTTTCCTTATTCCTACTTCATTTGAACGCGAAACTGATTTACCAATTGATAATGTTACAAAATTTATTGAAGCAATGAGTAAAATAAAAAATCCGATTATTGACAACGCATACGAATAAACCGGGCTGCTTATCGGTTCCCAGCCAACAGGATATGATGTATCCAGGTGAATATCTTTTATAGGCTGGAACAATAGATTATAAGCACCTGCCTTAAACTTGTCACCTCGCAGCGACTTAATCATTACCGGCATTTTTGCTTCCATTGCTTTGCCCGTTACACCTGGCTTTAGAAGTAAATAAGTCTCACAAAATATCATGGTCAAACTATTTAGTGCTCTCTCTCCATAAAGCTCTTTAATATTTTGGTATGGAATTAAAATATTAAATTTTATGCTGGAATTTTCCGGAACATCCTGTGCAATACCCTTTATAAGAAAATCCTCACTCTTGTCGTCAAGCTGAATTGAAATAGTTTTGCCAACCGGTTCAGTATTACCGAAATATTTTTTCGCATATGATTCAGTAATTACGGCTGAATTCGGATCATTCAGCACATTGCCGGAATTTTCTTTCAGCAATGGAAAGTTAAACAATTTAAAAAATTCCGGGTCAACCAGTTCATATTTTTCTATAAATGTCTTTGAGCCTGAGGTTACCTTTCCGGAGAATTGTGAAATCCTTACAGAATTTTCGATTTCTGGATAATAACTCCTTAGTAAAGGTCCGAGTACACTTGGAGTAATTGAATTAAAGTGTTGATCATCCTTAGCATAATTTTCAAAAAGTGATATACGGTAAATCCTGTCTGCATTTTTATGAAAGGAATCGTAACTCAATTCATTTCTTACAAAAAGAAGGATCAATACGCTGCAGGCAAGACTGACAGACAATCCGAAAATATTTATAAAAGAAAATATTTTATGCCTTCGTAAATTTCTTAGTGTTATTTTCAAATAGTTTTTTAACATAGAATCTTTTCCTGCTCAAATATTTTGCAAATTTAGTTTTGAAGGTTTAGGTTAAGCTTTTTTTTATGGATAATGGTACAAGACAAAAACAAAAACTATGCCTGATTAAATTATTAAATTGGATTCTGAAAGTGACTTTTGTGTATCAACGTAACGTTCGTTAACGGACATTAGTGAACGAAGCCGTACAATAAAATTCCAAATGGTAAGAAACAAATTACAAATAAATTACAATTTCGAAATTCAAAATTTCAAACGCACTAATTAAGGAGTGTGCCAATCCTGGAGAATTTCTTCCCTTGTTTCACTTTTTATAACTGAGCGGCAGGCAAGTTTCCTGTGATTTGCCAATTCCAGCGTGTAAAAAAACCTTGCTTAATTTTATATGTATTTGAGTATTGATTAAGCAAGGCTTTTTTGAAGAACATTGGATAAAATTTTCTTGTCTTTGGTTTAAAAAGAAATTTAGTTGAAATTATTAACTAACAAAATAAATCCGCTAATTATTTAATATATAACCATCTTTATCTTTTTTAAAAGTCCAATTATACCTTCCGGCTTCAGAATTAATATTGACATTAATTTCATTAGGGGCTGTTTGTTCAATCTTTGCAGAATTCACAATGCTTTCGGCATCATTTTGATCTTTAACAGGAACTATTATTGTGGCAATAAAAGTTGTATCTGATTTTGCATGCGTGACGGTTTCTATATAAGGGATTTCAGTTAACCTGGCATCCTTTGTAACAGCTATAAACGGATCCGCTCCTTTAATAATCTTAAAATCATTATTAAGAACAAGCGGAATAACTGCCATATTATGATGTTCTTGGTCAGACAGAAGGATATAGTTTTTCAGAATCTCATATTTTCCGTTCGGAACAGGTGAAAATCTTGCTCTGCTTTCATTCCCTCTTCCTGAGGCTACACCTACCCCGGGATGAATTCTTGCTGCAATTTCAGAGCCTGGTTTTGCTTCAACTTCGTCCAATATTAAAGCTGCAACCGGTTTCTGGAGAATAACATTACGTCTCCATTTTTCTAATTCTTTATCAGGATAAGCGTGAGCGGGATTAATTAACACATAATCCAGTTTCGGTCCTGTTTTGAATTTTAGAATACTCCCCCCGATTCCTTTAACCCAAGGGGTATTCTTTTTCTTTGCAACTATTTGTTTTTTGCCATTCACAAAAATCAAATTATGACCCAGGCTTGAAGCAAAAGGATACACATATTTATCTTCACTAAAGTAAAATTCATCATATGGCATATTACCAAGGTCGCGTATGAATGGCACATTATGCCATGTAACAGTGTATTGTCCGCAATCAAGATGGCCATGATGGGGATCATCATTAAAACCTCCTTTACATGCAACAGTAAATGTTGAAGAATCGGTAAAGCTACTCCTAAGAATAGCCCAATTTACGGTTCTGAATAATTTTGATTTTTGTTCCGGTTCAATAGGTTTAACATCCGGTCTTGGCCATATGATATCGAAAACATCTGTTCCGGGTCCAAGGTATTTATCACGATACCATGCACCTGTGTTGCTGGCTGTTTCTTTTACAAGTTTATCAGCCATGTATGTGGGGCCAACAGGATATCCTCCGCCATCTTCAAAGTTTGCAGTTAAACCATATAATTCGAAATCAAGTGGATGATCGGCAATATTTTTATTTTTAAACATATCATACTTGCCACTTGTCAGTCTCTTAAGAGCATCCATAAAGAATACGCTTTCACGCATCATATATCCATAATAGCCTCGACCTTCCTGCCATCCTCCATCTTTCCCGATATAACCGAAAGTAGTATCCATTCTATTATGAACTTCGGCTACAACATCAAGTAATTCGGGATTATCTTTTAACAAAGTAAGAGCAGTTAAGCCCAACCCGGTATAGCAGATATTCGACCAGTTGCACTTGTAAGCAGTCGACCACCAAAAATAATTATAATTTCCTCTAACCCTTGTAATTGCTTTTTCCATTAATCCGTTTCGAATTTTATCTCTCTCCTGTCTATTTAATACAGGATATAACCAATCATATGCAGTCGAAAGTGTGATTGCTTTTCCGGAGGCAAAGATATCGTATGAAAAAACCACCCTGTCATCCGGAACATTAAAAGGCCAAACTCTGGAATATATAATATCAAAATGATGTGCAGGATCCACCCAATCGGGCCAATCGGCTATATCCATAGCAAATTCGATCGCCTTTTTCGCATATTGCATACTATCGGTCATTTGGTAGAGAAAAGCTAGTGTGATTGCGCCCTGCTGAATATCATTTTCATAATCGTTGGCAGGATCTTCCATTAGGTATCTGTTATGTTTAGGGTGAGGCGGCTCGGGTTCTTGTACAGGCACATGAAGGTAGCGGTGTCCTTCGGCTATTAATGCTGCAAAAATACTTTTACATTCGGGATCATTTTTAATTCTATCTTGAAGCTCTTTTTTCTCCTGATTATTAAAAAATAAATAAGGATGTTCAAGTTTATTAACTGGAATAGCATTAATCAATTCTTGCTCCGAAATTGGAGATGCAATGGGTCCGGCAGGAGATATTTCTTCCCCATCACCAGCAACCTGGGCTTTTAATGAAACTGCAAGAAAAACAATTAAGACAAAAACTATTTTGCCTGCTGTTGATAAAATATTTATTTGGTCCATATATACCTCTGAAATAAGTTGAAAATAATAAATTACAAATATGATAAAATTGAAGATTTAAATTTTTCGGATTGCAGTATTAGTTTATGCAAATTAATCCTGATTTTTGAAGATTCAATGAGATAAAAGAATTAATAGAAAATTCTGTCATTGTTGTTGAATCATTTGGTAACTGAGAATTTAAAAATAGTTATTGAGTGAAATTCCTCTTCTGGTCTTAAAACTGTAGAAGGGAAATTTGGTTTATTTGGTGAGTCAGGATAATGCTCTGTTTCAAGAGCAAATCCAGCACAGCTTTCATATTTTCTTCCGCTGCGTCCGGAGAATTTTCCGTTAAATCCGTTAGCAGTATAAAATTGCATCCCCGGCTCAGTAGTTAAAACTTCCAAAACTCTTCCGGACGATGGGTCCGTAACTTTTGCTGCTAAACCTAATTCGTTTAATGGATGATTAAGTACATAATTAATATCATAACCATGGGGCAGTTGATACATAAGTGAACCGATTGACCGTGCTTTTTTGAAATTATATGGAGTCCCTTCAACATTTTTAATGTCTCCTGTAGGAATCCCCTCATTATCGGCAGGTGTATATTTATCGGCATTAATCATTATAATATGATTTAATATATTTCCCTTACCTTCTCCTGCCAGGTTAAAATAATTATGGTTTGTGAAATTTACGACAGTCGGTTTATCTGTTTCAGCATAATAATCTAAACGTAGCGCATTATCATTGGTTAATGTATATATAACTGTTATTTTCAAATTCCCCGGGAAACCTTCATGACCATCGGGACTTAAGTTAGTCAGCTTTAACGAGGGACCGTTCTCTGTCATAATTGTATCTGCATTCCAAACTATTTTATCAAATCCTATTTTACCTCCATGGATATTATGTTTCTGTCCGCTGTTGACCGTTAAGTGATAAGTAACTCCGTCCAACGTAAATTTAGCATTTGCAATACGGTTGGAAAATCTGCCGATAAGTGCACCAAAATGCGGATTTGGTTCGAAATATTCTTTCAGACTCTCAAGCCCTAGTACTACATTGCTTAATTTTCCATTTCTGCCCGGAACATCAAGTTCATATATAGCTCCTGCATAATTTGAAATTTTAGCAACTAATCCGTTTTTATTTATAAGTGTAAATAAATATACTTTTTGCCCCTCTTTTTTACAGCAGTACTGCACATTTATATCATCTTTATTGATAGTTAAATTATTATCATATCTATTATCTTTTATATTATGGCTTTCATTAATATTTTCCTGCGGGAAAGATAAAATCTGTATCAGAAGTATTGATATAACTAATGAAAAGAATAAAGTTTTGTTATGTAATTTTTTTACTGAGATCCGCATATTTAAAAATAATTATCTACATATTTAGGCAAAATCATAGTTAACTACGTTTAATTATTTTATAAAGGAATTACATTATTCCACGACTTGGTTGCTTACTAAAATCCTTCTGAAGTGGGTTGTTCATTCCGTCTTGATATATTCTATTATAATTTCAATAATTTCATCACGGAGATGAAGAAATTTGAATTTCATTTCTATTTTTTAAATATTTATCAAAATTGATAAAAAATTAAAACTTTTCAAAGTTAATCTTATTCAATAATATAGATTACCTTATTGCTTAAAGTATTACAGATATTAATTAGAACAATTCTTTCCCGTTTTGAGCATGATAAATTTTTAACGAGTAATTACCAGGTTTTTTAATTGTAACATTCGTAATTTTATTTTTTATAAATAAAAGAATCACCACCGAAAAAGACTTCCTTATTTTTGCAGTTCTTTTAAGCAGTTCAGGTCAAAAATAAGTAAGACTTTTTTCTGTACCCCGAAATTTCATCTTAATAAAACATAACATTTGTAATATTATCAAAAATTAATTGTTCGGTTGGACAGTCTATATTCCTGCCTTGGGAAATCAAAATTAAGATAACATTTCAATTTTTTCTTAAATTACTTTATCTTTAAATAATTAGAATTAACTGCTTACTGGAGAGTGCTATGACAAATCAAATACCAAAAACCCTTATAATTGGAATAATTGCTACGATTGCGATATTATTAATAATCTATTTATTTACTAAGCTGCCAACTGGTGGTGAAAGCGGAACAGTTGAAAATAATACTAATACAGTTGTTTTTGATTCTGCAGATAAATGTGCAACCTGCCATAGAAGAGTGTCACCCGATATTGTAAATCAATTTGCGACAAGTACCATGGCCAAAGCAGGAGTAAAATGTACTGATTGTCATGTAGTTGATAAATCAAATCCGATGGGAAAGGAACATGAAGGTTTTTTTATTACAGTATCACCCACACCAAAACAATGTGCAAAATGCCACCCTTCCGAGGCAAGGCAATTTAATCACAGCAGGCACGGTGCGCCAGCATGGATGGCGTTAAGTGGATTTGACGATTTCTCTCAAGGCCAGCAAGATGTTGTAAATCAAAGCATTCCCGAGGTAAATCGAAATCCTAACGGTATAATTACTGCAACCAGAAATTCTTTATTTGATATTGAAGGTCCTTCTGTTACCCCTGCAGCCTGCCAGAGCTGTCATTCAATCGGTAAACCTAATGCAGACGGCAGTATTGGCAATTGTAATAAATGCCATTTTCGGCATGAGTTTTCTTTATCACAGGTCAGGAAACCCGAAATTTGCGGTCAATGTCATTTGGGGCCTGATCATCCCCAGATGGAGATTTATGATGAATCGGCACACGGCGTTATGTATAAAACAGAAGGTGAAAAATGGAACTGGAATCAAAAACCAGGCAGGTTAACTACACAGGATATGCCTGCACCTACATGCGCTACCTGTCATATGAGCGGTTTCGGAAACCAGGGTACAACACATGATGTCGGACAAAGATTATCTAAATTTTTATTTGCTGCCGTCACAACCGATCGTCCCAATTTTGTAAACGGACGTGAAGCAATGAAATCGATATGTTCCAGTTGCCATTCACCTAATTTCGTAAATAATCTTTATTCACAAGCAGATAGTGTGACTGCTTTTGTTAATAAGAGAGTTAAAGAAGCTTCGGATTTAATTGAAGGCTTGGTAAAGGATGGAATAATTGCTAAAAAACCTTTTGCTGCGCAGATAAGTTTTGATGCATTCGATTTATGGCATTATTACGGAAGGTCCGCGAAGTTTGCTGCATACATGCAGGGACCTGATTATGTTCAGTGGCATGGAATCTACCCGTTACTAAAACAGCTTAACAAGGTGAAAGAAGATGTTAAAATATTAAGAGATGAACATAGTAGAGGAGTGAGGTAATGGATAATGTTCAAGTTTTTCATCTTGCCAATGTCAGACTTCCGATGGAGAAGAACCGTCTGCTTTTAATTTTTGTAGGACTAAATCTATTTGTTACAGGTATAGATGTTGCTCTTGCACATTCCATAAACAGTTTTGTCCCGGTTTATGAGTGGATCCCCATTTATTATTTCCCGATTGGGGCAATGTCTTGTTTCATTATTGCGTTTCAAACAACTCCCAAAAAAATATTTGCATTAATTCATATTTCTTTATTGTCTATCGGATTGATGGTCGGATTTTTAGGCACGGCATTTCACATGAACGCTGTACTAAATCCTTTGGGACATTTAAGCTGGGCATGGCTGGTTTTCGGTTCGCCTATATTAGCTCCATTGGCTTTTTCCGGAATTTCTTTATTGGGGTTATATGCAATAACTGAAGAAGTTAAAGATTCACCGGGTGTTCTGGTAATTCAAGGTTTGGGTACATTCCATGCTCCAATCTCACGGGATAAGCATTTCTTATGGTTGGTAGGATTAGGTTTTGGTGCCAGTGCAATCACTTCAATAATTGATCATGCACAATATGGATATAATCCATACAAATTAATAGCAATTATTTTCGGTTTGTTTGCTACTTCAGTCGTATTAACTATTGCATTGTCTAATAATTGGTCTAAAAAAGATGAACTGGTATATTTCTGGACAATGATTGCTGCTATTGTTGTCGGTGTAATGGGATTTGGATTTCACCTTTCAGGTGATCTTGCAGGAACCGGTAAAATTAGTCTCGAGAGAATGCTGGTATTTGCACCAATTCTTGCACCTCTTCTATATGGAGATCTTGGAATGCTTGGATTAATTGTTGTCGCAAAACAAAAGTGGCCGTAGACTTATGTTAAAATTGATGCATTCAAAAAAAAAAGGAGTGAAAAGATAAGTCGTAAATAGTTATAATGGGAATTATCGCTCAGGCACTCTCCCTGTACGGTACCAATCTCTTCTAAATACATACAGTATTGTTCCAATGCTGCAGCCTGCTGCTTCTTTCCGTGGTTCGGATGACGGTATAAATGTTAACCCCGATAATACCGGTTATTTTAGGCTTTATATATCTCCGGGAATTGAAGTTAAACTCAATAATCAAATTTATTCAGCTTTATGGGAATTTTAAAATTCCAATAGTAACTCATGTAACATGATACCAGCTTGTTGCACCTGGATTAGTTGATGTCACAATTGGGTATTGTTTGTAATTATATGCCTTTTGCCCGCTTCGTCATAGTAATCAATATACAATCTTCCCTTTCTGACTCTTACCGTAGCCATTTCACCCTCCCATGTTTTTTGTTTGGTTAAAAATGTTAATTAATAAAGTAGTGTAAAATTAATTTGATTTTTTCAGTTGATTGTCAATAAAAATCTGGTATGCTTTTAATAAGTCCTTCTGACTTTCAACCAACTCCTCAAGCTCTTTGATCCTTTTCTCCGATGCTTTCGCCCTTTGTCCTGCCTTGCCGAATTTTTTATTCTCGTCTTCATTCGTTAACATGTCTATATTTATACCTGCTTTTTTAGCAAGTGACATAAATTTTACAGATTGGTTTTTTACTCCCCTTGATACTTGAGAATCGGATAACCCCATTTTATTTGCAAATTCTGACTGACTGCCGTATTTGTCAATTATTGCTTTCCTTAAAATTTCAGGATCAATTCCCATATTATATTAACCTTTCTTGCATTTATTTGCTATTATTCCTATTATTTCTTTTATTAAATTATTAATTCCAATTATATATAAAGTTACAAAAAATTAATATTATTTTCAAATATTTCAACTTATTCCATCAAAAGGACAGCACAGCTTCTTAAGGTCAGTCCTTCCTATGTTTCTTATTTAGTCTATTTATGTAATTATACTGAGGAAGCATCTATAGAATTAGACTTACCGATTGTTCCAAGGGTAAATGATGTAATGTATTTGAGTGAGGAACATAGTGAAATGTTAAGACAGAAAATTATCAAAAAAATTAAAGAGACCAATAATTATTTCCCTTATAGAGAATGTTTAGGTTTTTTTAGCCCCGTGGTTGATGAAAAAGAAGAAGATAAAGATCTTGACTATTTGAATATTGAAGATTGGATTTATGTAGGTGCCGTTGCAATTCATACAAAGGATAACACGATAGTTGTAGGTTTAACTGATAATAGATTCTGGTAAAGATTTTGAATAGTTCTTTGCAAATCATTAAAGACCCCAAACCATCCAAAAATCAACCAACCATGAATTACAATTGAAATGGCAGCAAAGCAAATAACCGCCGAATGAACCAATGACATATGAGAAATTTTCATGCATTATTCCACTACTCCATACCACCATTACTCCATTTATTTATCCACAATTTCTGAAAAGTTATCCACATTTAAAAATTCCGGTTCCCCTATTTCTGTTCTATTATGAAACACTTTTGAACTAAATAGCCGTTTTTTTCAACTACAAAAATTCTCAAAACCAAGAAAATTGTATAGTATACTATACAAAATTCGGAAAAACTTTCGAGTTCGGCCGAACTATTCAAAAGTTCGCCCGAACTTTCCCGAAGTTCGCCCGAACTTTTAACATAGAGAGAGAGAGAGAAAGAGAAAGGAAAGTAAAATAAAATGTGGAAAACTTTTCTTTGGCACCAAAATGAAATAAAATCAGCAAATCAAAAAAAATAAAAAAGAAATAGTACAAGGAAATAAGAGTTAGAATCTCCCGCGCCGCCAAACCCTCGCTTCCCTATAGGATCTATCGCATGACATAATCTGCCAGTCTTTGCATTCACTATTCCATAATTCTAAAATAAATGCCTTCCCCTGATGACAACAAATGACCAATGACAAAATGACAAATGACTGTTTCATTCTTGCACTTGCTCTTGCACTTGCTCATTAAAACTTCACTTTTTTCAACGATTTCTCTTTCCAATTATCATATTTATAATTAATTTGCCTTCATCATAAAATTATTAGGGGCATAATTACCCTGATTCAACTATAATTGGGAAGGAATCTATTTCGTTGAACAATACCGACCACAATCATTCCGAACTCGTTAGCTTTATATGGAACATAGCAAATAAACTCCGTGGACCATACAGGCCCCCTCAGTACAGAAAAGTAATGCTGCCGATGACTGTATTAAGAAGGCTTGATTGTGTTCTCGAGCCAAATAAAAATAAAGTCTTGGAAAAATATAAAGAATTAAAAGCACGTGGTTTTAAAGATAACGCATTACATATTGCCTTATCTAAAGCTGCCTCAAAAGATAGGAAACAGCCTCTGTACAATATTAGCAAATATACTTTCCAAAAATTGTTAGAAGATCATGAGAACATTGGTAAAAACCTTATTGCTTTCATCAATGGTTTCTCCCCTAATGTAAAAGAAATTTTTGAGAACTTTAAGTTTGAGCAGGAAGTTGAAAAACTAAATAAGGCTAACCGACTCTTTCTAATCGTTAAAGAATTTGCAAATATAGATTTACACCCCGACAGAATTTCCAATCTCAATATGGGCTATTTATTTGAAGAGCTGATAAGAAAATTTAATGAGCAGGCTAATGAGGAAGCTGGAGACCACTTCACTCCAAGAGAAGTAATCCGCCTAATGGCGCATATCCTTTACACAAATGATGAAGATATTTATGTGGAAGGTATTTCCCGGACTATCTACGATCCTGCCTGCGGAACCGGCGGAATGCTTTCTGTGTCTGAAGATTATATCCGTTCCAATAACAATAAAGCAAATCTTACTCTTTTTGGACAGGAATATAATGATGAAGCTTATGCAATGTGCACTTCCGATCTTCTCATTAAGGACGAAGAAGTAAATAACATAATCTTCGGAGATACCCTTGGTGACGGCGAATCTTCCGATGGCCATCCGGATAAGAAGTTCCATTATATGCTTGCCAATCCTCCTTTTGGAGTTGAGTGGAAACCTGAAGAAACAGTTGTAAAAAAAGAATATGAAGATTTTGGTTTCGATGGAAGGTTCGGTCCTGGTTTACCACGTATAAATGATGGTGCACTCCTTTTTCTTCTGCATATGATTTCTAAAATGAAAGATCCCCCTGAAAATAATGGTGAGGGTTCAAAGATTGCAATCATATTTAATGGCTCTCCCCTCTTTACCGGAGATGCCGGTTCCGGCGAAAGTAATATAAGACGCTGGATTATCGAAAATGATTGGCTCGATACAATTATAGCTCTTCCCGATCAGCTCTTTTACAATACCGGCATATTTACTTATATCTGGTTCGTTTCAAACAGAAAACCTGATGATAGAAAAGGGAAAGTGCTTCTGATTGACGCTACTCATCATTATCAAAAAATGAAAAAAAGTCTCGGCAATAAACGAAATGAATTAAATGATGCTCATATTGAAGAACTTACTAAACTCTATGCTGCCTTTAATCATAATGCCGCTTGTGAAGTTGAAATTGATGGTGTAAAAGAAACAAGGGTATGCAGCAAAATATTTAATAATAGGGATTTTGGATTTATTAAAGTTACTGTCGAAAGACCACTGCGGTTAAACTTTCTGGTAAGTGATGAAAGAATCGAAAAGCTTAAACAGGAAAATGCTTTTATAGCTCTTACCGAAAGCAAAAAGAAGGAGAAGAAAAAGAAAGCTGAGGATGAAGAGAAAGGATTAAAACACCAATCGGATATTATCGAATTCCTCAATGAGATGGATAATACTAAGCTTTATAAAAACAGGATTGAATTTGAAAAAGTATTGGATGAAGCGCTAAAGGAAAGTAAAATAAAAATTGATGCAAAGTTTAAGAAAGCAATTCTTAATGCTTTATCTGAAAGAGATCAGACTGCAGATATTTGCGTAGACAGTAAAGGCAATCCCGAACCTGATCCTGAATTAAGAGACAATGAAAATATTTCTTTGCCAGATAATATTGAGCTTCCGTTACCATTGGATTATGATAATAAAACCGGGCTCGATGAACTAATCGAACTTGTCAAAGACCATTGTGAAGAATACATGAAAAAAGAAGTTTTACCTCATGTACCCGATGCCTGGATTGATTATAGCAAAACTAAAGTTGGATACGAAATCCCTTTCAACCGTCATTTCTATATTTACAAACCACCACGCAATTTAGAAGAAATAGAAAAAGATATTAAGAGTATGGAATTTGATATTACCGAAATGATGAAGGAGATTGTTTCTTGATATTTCCCAAATTTGCTTCGTATAAAAAAGTAAAAATACCATGGCTTTACCAAATTCCTTCTGAATGGAAAACTAAACGAATAAAATTTTCTACTTATGTTAAAGGAAGAGTTGGTTGGCATGGATTAAATTCTAGTGAATTTTTAGATGAAGGGCAATATTATTTAGTCACAGGAACTGAATTTGAAGATAGGAATATTAATTGGGAGAAGTGTTACAGAATCTCTGCTGAAAGATATTTTGAAGACAGTTTTATCCATTTAGAAGAAAATGATCTTTTAATAACAAAAGACGGTACTATAGGTAAGCTCGCAATAGTCAAAAATAAACCTAAATTTGCAACTCTTAATAGTGGAGTTTTTGTTACTCGTCCGAAAAATAAAGAGTATGATACAATTTTTTTATACTACTTTCTTAAATCAAAAATTTTTGAAGATTTTATTCAATATAACAAAACTGGAACCACAATAAATCATTTATATCAGGAAACATTTGAGAATTTCGAGTATTGTTTTCCTCAATCTATTCAAGAACAAAAATCAATAATTAACTTTCTTGATTACAAAACCTCCCAAATAGATATTCTGATAGAAAAAAAAGAGCATCTCCTAAAACTCCTGGAAGAAAAAAGAATTGCTTTAATAACGCACACAGTCACTAAGGGCCTAAGCCCAAATGCAAAAATTAAACCTACTGGAATTGATTGGCTTGGTAATATACCAGAGAATTGGGAAGTAAAAAAAATTAGATATGCTTGCGACAAAGTGCTAACTGGAAGCACTCCACCATCAATCGGTGAAGATTATTTTGATAATGGTATAATAGATTGGTTTACTCCTGGAGATTTTTCGAAAAACCTAACGCTAAAGGATTCAAATAAAAAATTAAATATGGAAGTTTTTCGGGATGGTTTAGTAAAACTTTACCCTAAAAACTCAGTCCTATTAATTGGAATAGGTGCTACCTTAGGTAAGGTTGGGTATTGCGAAAGTAATTTTTCTTCAAATCAGCAAATAAATACCTTAATACCTAAGGAAAATATCAATTACAAATTTTTAACTTATGCATTAGCAGCATTTAGAGAAATATTAAAGATTCTTTCAAATGCAACAACCCTTGGTATATTAAATCAGGAGAAGACAAAACAATTATCTATTTCAATTGCCCCTATTGAAGAACAAGAAAAAATAGTAGAATACCTCGATAATGAACTAGAAAAAATAAATTCCCTGTCAAAAAAAATAAAAGAAAACATCGGTTACCTAAAAGAATATCGCACTTCTTTAATTACATCAGCAGTAACCGGCAAAATAGATGTTCGAAACTGGTCCCCTAAAGAAGAAAATAAAGAATCCCTTTTAGAAACAATGGAAGAAGAAGTAAAATGAGTTTCGATATTTAAGCAAAACTTGGTACCTATGCCCAAAAAACTTAGAAATTTGTGCATAGGTCTATCTCTATGCCCAAAAAAATTGTAAAAATTGTGCATGGATATAGGTTTATTCCATAAAGGTTAACCCACGGTTTTTAACCGTGGGATCATTTATCCAAAGAAGGTAGACGGTTTTTAATAGCTTGGTTGTTATATGAAAAAACATACTGAAGTCCGTTTCGAAGAAGCAATCGAATTATACCTTACGGAACACCAGTATAAAAAAGGTGATCCCAAAGGATATGATTGTCAATTAGCCCTATTCCCGGAAGATATAATTGAGTTCATTTCCACTTCTCAAACCCCTCAATGGAATCATATTGTTGAATATAACCAGTCTAAAGCAAAAGAAATTTTATTAACTTCACTCGTTAAAGAACTTGATACTAAAGGTTCTCTTTTTGTTTTAAGACATGGTTTCAGATGCTTTGGCAGAAACTTTAAGCTTGCCTTTTTAAAACCTAATACAAAATTAAATCCTGAAGCCTGGCATGATTATGAAAATAACATAGTTAAGATTTATAGGCAGGTCCATTTCAGTAAGACAAATGAAAATCTTTCGATTGATGTTATAATTGCTCTTAACGGTATCCCTGTAGCTACAATGGAGCTAAAAAATCCTTTATCCGGTCAGAACGTTGAAAATGCTAAAAAACAATATAAAGAGGATCGTGACCCCCGTGAAATGATCTTCCAGTTTAAGAAAAGATCTTTAGTCCATTTTGCTGTAGATACGGAAGAAGTCTATATGGCAACAAAGCTGGAAGGTAATGATACTTTCTTTCTTCCTTTTAATAAAGGATTCAACTTCGGCTCAGGCAATCCGCCTGAAAAAGATAACTACAGAACTGCATACCTGTGGGAAGATGTTTTTACGAAAGATAGTCTGCTCGATCTTATCGGCAAGTATCTTCATCTTGAAATATCCGAAAAGAAAATTTATACCGAAAAAGGAATAATTAAAAAAAAGAAAGAGACTCTAATATTTCCCAGATATCATCAGCTTGATGTTGTTAGAAAACTTCTCGATAATGCAAGACAGAAAGGCTCCGGGCATAATTACCTGATTGAACACTCTGCAGGCAGCGGGAAATCAAATTCAATTGCCTGGTTAGCGTATCGATTGGCAAGCCTCCACGATATTAACGACCAAAAGATATTTTATTCGGTTGTTGTGATAACCGATAGAAGAGTTTTGGATAAACAGTTGCAGGATACAATCTATCAGTTTGAACATAAGGAAGGCGTTGTAAAGAAAATAGATGAAGATACAAAGCAGCTTGTCGAAGCTCTTTCCACCGGCGTCCCCATAATCATTTCAACTATACAAAAATTTCCTTTTATTACTGAAGCGCTTGAACGGCTGACGAAAGAAGGAAAAGAATTGGAGATTGCTACTAAGGATAAACGTTTTGCAGTAATCGTTGATGAAGCCCATAGCTCGCAAAGCGGAGAAGCTGCAGCCGAGCTTAAAAAGATTTTGAATAAAGAAGGAATTGAATCGATAGTAGCCGAACAGATTATTGATTTTGAAGATGAGACTCTTTCTGAAGAAGCAAAAGAAGAATTGATTAGGGAAATGGCAAAGAGAAGCAAACAGCCCAACTTAAGTTTCTTTGCTTTTACAGCTACTCCAAAATATAAAACAAAAATAGTTTTTGATGAGCCTGGTCCTACCGGTGATTCACCATTTCATTTATATAGCATGCAGCAGGCAATTGAAGAAGGATTTATTTTAGATGTCCTGGCAAATTATACAACCTACCAGGCTTTTTTTGAATTAGTAAAATCAACTGAAGAGGATCCCAAAGTTCCAAAAAGAAAAACCTCAAAAGCTCTCACACGTTTCCTGAATCTGCATCCCCACAACCTCAGGCAAAAAGTTGAAGTCATTGTTGAACATTTCAGACTCTATACTAAGAATAAAATCGGCGGAAGAGCTAAAGCAATGATTGTTACAGGCTCAAGACTTCATGCAGTAAGGTATAAACAGACCATTGATAACTATATTAAAGAAAAAGGATATACCGATCTAAAAGCTTTAGTTGCATTTTCGGGAACTGTAGATGATCCTGATATACCCGGTGTTACTTATACGGAAGTTAAAATGAATAACGGTATTAAAGAAACCGAATTACCCGAAAAGTTTGAGTCTTATGAATATCATGTTTTAATTGTTGCGGAAAAATATCAGACTGGATTTGATCAGCCTTTACTTCATACAATGTATGTAGATAAAAGATTATCTGGAATTCAGGCTGTTCAAACTCTTTCAAGACTAAACAGAAAAGCACCCGGCAAAGCAGAGACTTTTGTCCTTGATTTTGTAAATGACAGACAGGAAATATTCGAATCGTTTAAACAATATTACGCTGCTCCTAATTTCGCTCCAATGACTGATCCTCATCTTCTTTATCAGCTTGAGCATACTATCATGGAATGGAAAATCTTTTTTAAGGATGATATAGATAAATTTTGCAATATCTGGTTCAGCACAAAAAAAGAATTAAGAAACTCGGAACATAAGCTTCTAAATTCAATACTTGACCCTTCGGTAGATAGATTCAAAACCTATTCCGAAGAAGAAAAAGAAACAATAAAAAAGCAATATGTTGAATTCAGAAATCTATACAACTTCTTATCTCAGGTTATTCCATACAATGATTCGGAACTCGAAAAATTATATGTATACCTTAGAAACCTTTTAAGAAAGCTTCCTCGAAGAGACACAAGCTCCGGTTACGAACTCGGAGAGGATGTAGCTTTGAAATACTACAGATTACAAAAAATGGCAGAAGACAAAATTAATCTCAAAGGAGGAGAACCGCCTGTTATTTACGGTCCGCAAGAAGTCGGAACTGGCAGCGTTGACGAAGAAATAGAATTATCAACACTAATAGAACTCTTAAACGAAAGATTTGGAACAGAATTCACAGTAGCCGATCAACTATTTTTCGATCAGGTAAAAGAAACAGCCGTATCAAACGAAGAGCTCCAGAAAGCCGCCAAAGCAAATACCTTGGAAAACTTTGCATACGTATTCGATAAAATGCTCGAAAGATTATTCGTAGAAAGAATGGACGGAAACGAAGAAATATTCACCCGCCTAATGAACGACAACGAATTCAAACAACTAGCATCCAAATACCTAGTAAAAGAAGTCTATGAAGGAATATTAAAGAAAATTCAGCAAATGAAAGTACAAAACAACAACTATTAAATATGACAGAAATTGAACTTCCAAAAGATTTTTGTCCTTTATGTAACCTTAAAAAAGTGTCTTCTGAATTCACAAAAGACTATGAAAATGCGTGTATTTATTACCATCCAAATTGCGGGTCTTTTGGGCTGACATATAATGCTTATAGATATACCCCTATTATCAATGATAAAGAAATAAGAGCAAAACTTAGTTATTATTTAGTACATAATTCTGAACTTCCAAATTCCAGGATCTTTTATTATTCGATTTAACAAATGCGAAATCAGAACAAAAAGAAAAAACTGAAATAAGCAAAGAAAAGAAATCAACTATAGATATTATCCGCCCTGTTGTTGCAGATAGATTAGTTCAATGTAGTGAAGAGCTACAGGAAAGATATGAGAATTTGAAAGCATTCATTTTAATCATAGATGATGACATACAAATAAAAATTTTGGAAAGATATTTTGCATTCAGAAAAATAAAAAACTTTACTAAAATGAAATTCCAGCCGGCTACAAATACAATAGTTGTTTGGGTAAATGCGGACATATCCAAAATAAAACTTGAAAAGGGATTCACTAAAGATGTAACAAATATCGGACATAACGGCACTGGCAACTTAGAAATCAGAATCAAAACCAATGAAGATTTAGAAAAGGCAAAATCATTCATTCTCAAAAGTTATGAACTTAGTTAGCACAATTAATCTCCTTAAAATTATTGTTTCATTAGCTTTATTCACCATATAATTAATGCTAAAACCCCTATTATACAAAAATGTTATTGAAGTTCGGCGGGAAATAAGTAAAACCTTTCATACCCCTTTACTAGTTCTAACCTCTGATTTGGATGAATACTATTCAAAGACACCAAAAGATCATACACTGGAACTTTCAATTATAAAAGAATTCCTCTGTTCTCATCTTCTTGAATGCTGGAATTTAAGAACTCCGGAAATAGCTGCATTGAAAATTGATCCGGCTATAATTAAAATTCCACTATCTCACAATCACAAGAATAGTTATTTTTCACGGCACAGTTTTGGCTCTAAAATATTGAAACCGGTTACGGAATTAGAAGCTATTATGCAAATTGAAAATAAACATGATTATAATCGATTCGAAAATCCGGTGGATGTTTTGAAAATAGGCCTTTTCGATATATGGATTGAAAATGATGATAGAAAACCTTCAAATACTAATATTTTGATAAAAAATGATGAAAATGGCTTAAATTTTTACCCAATTGATCATTCTTTTACATTTAGTACAATGAAATTCCAGGATTTAGATTCTTCCGTTATAAGTGTTTCATTTAACGATTCTATTTTATACACTAAATTTGCTCAGTCAATTTTTCAATTTATTATTAAAAATAATAAGGGATGGTTTGATCAAATTAAGGACTATTTTTTAATGTCGGTCTCAAATTGTCAAAAAAATTTTACTTATATTACTAATAATATTCCTAAAGATTTGGGTCAGAGTAACTGATTCTTTTTATATTCTGTCTTAGGCAAGTCTCATTTATCAGCCTACCGGCAAGTGCAGCAGATTCCCTGTAGGCGACCATCCAACCGACAACTACTCTGCTGTAGACATCCATAATCTTGTAGAGATAATAATAAGTCCATTTTATTGGACCCTTAAGCTTCGTAATGTCCCATGACCATAGTTGATTTGGCTGGGTTGCCAGTAGTTCCGGACGGACATAACTTCCTGGTTGTTTCTGCCTTCTCTGAACGTTCTGTTTATTCCTTTCCAGTATCCGGTACATTGTCCTCTGGGAGCACAGGTAGACCGATTCATCAAGCAGGGTAGCATGGATCTCTCCGGGTGCCATGTCGCAGAATCTCGGACTGTTTAATAACAAAAGCACTTTCTCTTCTTCCTCTGTTGTTAGTTTCCTTGGAGAAGATTGCTTTTTCTTTTCAACCGGATGCAACTCTACTCTTGTCATTCGGTAGTATGTTGCCCTGGACATCCCAACGGCATCACACATCTCATACTTGTTCAGTATACTCATCTTTTCACGGTATCTTTCTGTTATTACTTTTACCATCATAATTCTTCTATCTGCAGTAGAAATTACTTCTTCTGAACAAACTGCTCCTCCTCCTGCTCCAATAGCCGTGAAATTTTTTTTTGGAACTCTATGATCAATTCTGACTTCTCCAGTTTCTTCTGTGTACGTTCCAGTTCTTTTTCTAAAACCTTTACTTTCTCTGCAAGTGCTTTCTCTTTGGAACTTGTTACGACTATCTTTTTGTGTCCATTCTTCAACTTATTTTCCCATTTTTTAACTGTACTAAAATATAACCCCTTTGTCCTTAGATAGCTCCCTATTTCCCCGCCTGTCTCACGTAGTTCCGATATATGGGCAACCACTTCTTGCTTATAATTTTCGGTATGTCTGCGACGTTTTATTGGCACTCTTACTTCCGAATCCGGGACGTCTGTTTTTTGCGTAGAAACATCTGTAACTCGGCTGAGTGCTAAAGATATTTCTGCACTCGAAAATTTCTTATTCTCTGAATCCAGAAATAAATTAGTATTTACCGAATTCTGTGAGAGGTTTTAAAATGAACTCTTATTATTCCTTAATCAAAATATCGCCAAATCCATCTGCCGGTGATTTAATCACTATTGGATTGTTATTAAAATCTGAGAATAAAGTTTTCCTTAAATTCTCTGAAAATAAAATTAGAATCGCTCAACGCCTTTTGGGGTTAGAAGAAAATTTGATCTCCTTCTTTAAGAAAAAATTAGAGAGTAATGTTGATTTACTAAATGAAGATTTAAGAAATAAAACAAACAAACTGTTTGATTTTACATCTATAATTAATTCGGAATATTTGTCTCACTTGAGTAATATTTCAAATAATCTAATACAATTTTCAGATCCTTCATTTATAGCAACTGCTTTTGATGAAAAACAATTTCTCAAATTTTATTGTAACATGGTTGATAATTCCGAAGAGGATTTAGAAATTACACTTAGTTTTGTGAATAATAAACTTGATCGAAATGTCAAAGAAAAAATAATAACAAGATTAGAAAATCGTGTTCATACTAATATAAATATTAATAAAAGGATCCTTCCATCGTTAAATTTTTCAATAAATATTGACTGTCTTGGTAAAAATGGTTCAATTATAGCGGCAAAAGCCATAAATTTAGATGCTACTCCTCGAACCATCGAAACTAACATAATGCGCTATGATGTTGCTTTAACCAAAATTAATGAAAAATATGGGAACAACGGGTATGAAGCTATAATTATAGCTGATGAACCTATTCAAAAAGAGAGTGAAAATTATAATATCTGGGAAATATTGAATAAAAAGGAAACTTTTATAATTTATAATTCTGATAATGTTGAGAATGTAGCTGAACTAGTAGAATCTAAAAATGCACATAAATTTTTGGATATTGAAGAGTAAATATTTCATTCAAAAAAAATGAAAACAAAAAACCATACACAACAAGCAAAAATCCTGGAAAACCTCTAAACCGCCCCCCCCACTATTAACTATCTAACAGATATAACGCCAATCTAATCACAATGCAAAACCTTTGAAACTTTACCCTAATTTAAGAAGACTCACTTCACCTTTATCTCCTGTTTTTCCTTAACAATTATCTCCGCCTTTACATAATCCTCATGAAAATTTCCGGAAAGATACTCTACAACCTCCACAATTACATGTGCTCTATCGACATTAGGATAATTATTTGAAAAAGATTTATACACTAACCCCCAACTTGTTTCTTCTTTTATAGCTATTTCAAACCTTAAAACTTTTTTCTCATCTCCCATATAAAATTTCCACTTTTGTTAAAACAAATATAGCAAATAATTGTTAGGTAGTGTACGTTTGTACACTAAAAAATGATACACGAACTGCATAGTAGAGATGTTAATGTATATTTAAATATTAATAATCATTATGAGGGGTGTGCCCCGATGACGATAGAAAAAATAAGAAAATTAATACAGGACGTAACCGGATTAACTTAACTGTCAAGTTGAACGATGTAAAAAATTTATCCCCGATTTACAGAAAAGTATGCAAATTGAGCGGCTACATTAGGACATCTTATTAACTGAAATATATTTAAAAAATATTTTTTGTATATATTGCCCAATATTAAAAAGAATTGGTATTAAACCTATAACAAGTGCAGCAAATGGTATTGTGATTAACCAAAACTTTGGGAAAAGGAAATATTCGTTTTTGTAGCCGTAGAAAAGAATATATGCTGTGACGGGTATTAAAAATAATATCCCGGTTAATAATCCGGGACAATATTTTCTTAAAACAATTGTTGCTACCAAATGTGGAAAGAAAACATTAATTAGCATCCCGAAGTTAAATGCAAAATACAAATAACAAGCAAGACTTTGTTTGCCATTCATAAAGAATAGAAGCGTAATGACAATGGAAATAAGAGTAAGAATAATCTCCGCGAATACAAATTCAAATGTATCTACTGGTTCATGAAATTTCCCGGCTGATTTTGAGAATGGTGGAAACCAAATTGCTTCTTCAATATTGTGAATGGTAAATGCAATAGGAAAAAGCCAGAAGAACAATGATATTGAAGTATCCATATTGATACTTATTCCCTTTGATAACTAATATCCCCAAAATGCCTCTGTGTCTAAACTATATCAAAAAAATAATATTATCAATAAAAAATTTTCACTATCTATTCAGAAGTCAGGAATATAATCCCACTTAACATAAACAAGAACATCATTTCACCCTGACATTGTCAGCCAGATTTACACATGTCCCGATTCCTTAGCGGGATAAGGGAAATTATAGTACATAATAACCATCTTTACTAATATTTGACATTTCTATCTATGTCCTATACCTTTGACCTTATGTAAACTCGGCACGATTAACTAATCAGTTCATCATCGCTCCATTCCAGCGGCTCATTCTTCGACACGCCTCCATTCCGCTTATGTAGATAAAAGACATCATGGTAACGATCATTATCCATCCTATCATTTATTTGTCAATTTAACTTCGCACCACTTGGGATGTCCTTTCAGGAACAGTCCCAAGTTGTGCTTATATTCCATTAACACAAAAACAAGTGATAAAAAAAATCGTAATTAATATAGAGCTCTATTAATTGTAAATATACTATATTGGAGGGCTGCTCCGAATTTATAGTATCGGTTTAATTCAGTGCTTTAATTTAGAAATGTAATCATAGAAATTTACTGGATGTGGGAAAAAAGCACTATCAAACTTCAATTCCATCATATGGAGATAAGTTGGAGATCTTTTTTTAAATGCATTTAATCCTGTCCGCCCCACAATGGCAATTGTATCACCAGGCTTTACTATATCACCTGGTTTAACAAAAATATGATTGTTGTGTACATAATAAAATAAGCAATTCTCAGGGGGATCATAAATCCAGATGTACTTTCTACCTCTTAAAGTACTATTTGTATCCCAATCATTTTCCGTCGATACAACTGGACTTTACAATAATTCCAGTAAAGAAATACAGTTTTTTAGCAAAGTTTCCAGTAAAGAAATCGCCTTTTTTAGTAAAGCTCAAGTAAAGATGCTCTTATAACCTATTGTAAAACAATAATTTACCTTTGCTATAATTCCTCTCACTTCTCAGCAGAAAACCCTCATCTCAGTAAAGCAATTAGAAAAGGAAGGGCATTATCACGTTAACTTTTCATTTATTTGACTCAGTTCATCCTGACATTGTCAGCCAGTATTACATAAGAAACATTATGCAACTAATTAAGGCAATTCTAACTTTCACTTTGTAGTTCTATCGTAATCGCATAATGTTGGCTTATGTAAACTCGGCACATTATACTATCAGTTCATCATCGCTCCATTCCGGCGGCTCATTCTTCGACACGCCTCCATTCCGCTTACATTGGTAAAAGACATCATGGGAACGATCATTATCCATCTTATCATTTACTTGTCAATTTATCTTCGCACCACTTGGGGCGCCCCTTCGGGATCAGACCCAAGCGGTGCTTATATTACTATACCATATACAAACCTGACAACAGAACGCTTTACTATTAATCTAAAAAATTAAAATGTTATATTATGAGAAAAACGCCTCTCAACCCCCCATTTTTAAAGATAAAATTTTTTAGCCATATATAAGTATGCCTCACCCCGCGTTTTGTTTAAAAAGGGGTAGTTGAGAGGGTGTTTTTGACGAAAAAAAGTAAAATAGAAAACTATCTCACCCATAAATTCTACTAATCTTTAAAATATTGTCTAGGCTAAACAAAAATTGTATATCTACCTAACTCAAAAAACGAAGACATGTCTCACGAAATAGCTGAAATAATAATGCCCGCTCGAAGCGGGCATTCCATAATTATCATAAATATTAATTTTCTAATCAAGTATCACTGTAAGAATAATATTCTTTTCACATTCATCCTATAAACTATGATAAAACAAAGAAAGAGCCCGAATATTTTCTTTTACCTCTAGTTTTATAAATTTTGCTAGTAATAAAATAAATCATCGACTTTTGAAGTTATATCCTTTTATCTTATGCCTAAAACAACTAAATCACCATCTACTCAAAAACCGTCAACTTCCCCCTTTCCTATAAAACCTATGCTGGCTACCAGAATCGAAGAACCTTTTAATGATCCTGACTGGAGTTACAAAATGAAATTAGATGGATATAGAATTATCGCGGAGGTAATCAACAATAAAGCTTCAATACTATCAAGAGGACAGCTTAATTTTATATCGAAATATCCGCCAATTGCAGAAGCTCTCGCTCAAGTTAATTATAATGCAGTCTTTGACGGTGAAGTAATTGTGATTGGAAAAGATTCAAAGTCAAGTTTTAACCTGCTGCAGCATTATAGAAAAGGATACAATATTAAGTATTATATCTTCGATATACTTTGGTACAATGGTACTAATCTCATGAAAAAGCCGCTTATAGAAATAAGAGATCTGCTCAAACAAATTTTTCTTGAATCAGACATCCTCAAGCTCAGTGAGGATTTTGAAGATGGTGTATTATTATTTAACTAGCTAAAAATTTACATCCCCGGAAGACGTACGCAAGCCTGGTTAAAAGTTCCCGTAACTCTTCATAAAGATTATATTATTGGCGGCTGGGCTGAATCTGAAAGCGGTAAGCTGTTCCGTTCTCTGCTTTTTGGCAATTATGATGACGGCAGTCTAGTTTATGTTCATCATTCCGGCGGAGGGTTTGATGATAGGGTTTTGAAGTATCTGCTTAACATATTAAAGAAAATTGAAATTGATGAAAAACCATTTGCTAATAAGGTGGATGATATTGAAACTAAAATTCATTGGGTTAAACCGGAGCTTGTCTGTGAATTCAAAATTTCTAATAAAAAATCTCCTTCCGGTAAGATACGGCATCCTTCTATTTTTATTCGGCTCAGATATGATAAAAAACCTGAGGAAGTAGGTCCCGAAGTAATTGCTCATAACCCTCTGGAACCATTAAGAACTTCCGATAAACCTCTAATTTCCACCTCGATGTCCTGGAGTGAAATTAACTCAAAGCTTTGATCCCTATAATTTTACAATTCACACCATATTTAAAAGACTCGAAAAAAAAGGAGATTTATTTGAAGGATTATCCTCCGCGATAAATAGAACGCACAATGCAAAAATCTTGAAGAATTTCTTGTAAAAAAATTTCTGGATATTCTTATACAAGGATTAATTCATGACTTTTTGTAAAAATCATTTTTAGTGATTTCATAAACCATTTATGATTTTAGTTCTATTGAACACACATCTTTTTCTAATTATTGCTTAAAAATTAAAATATAAGATTCCCACATATCTGTCAAATGCTTAAACTTTTGAAGTTGTCTCTTTGTATAAGGGTATCTCTCTAACCCCTTTATATTACATATGGAATAATATGATGAGGCACTGTTATAATGAAGATGATCCCTTGTACGGAACTACAGGTAAGCTAGGTATAAAGGTTTGTAAAAGATGGCATAATTTTAAAATATTTATGAAAGACATTTCGTATCACGAAGAGCTAGAATTTAGCCAGATTGATAGAAACGAAAATTTTTCTCCTTCAAACTGCAAATGGATGACACATAGCGAATTGATGTTAAACAGACGCTATACCTGGGGTTTGTGCACTAAAGAACTTGCCCGGCGGACTGGATATTCGGCAGAATATTTACACCAGTTGAATGGTAGCCGAAAAGGAAAGCAAGATATATTAAAACCGTATATTATCGAAGTAATAAAGACCAAAAAGAATTCACAATACATTTATAAACCTGAAGCCGTAGATTTTCTTCTTAAGCTACGTGAAAATAAATCTAAGAACTGACTTACTTGATAATAATCAGAAGGAAGAATCAAAAATAAAATATCCAATTAAGTCATAAATGTTTTGTTTTAAGAAAAACACCTCTCAACACCCGATTTTTAAAAAGAAAATTTTTTAGCCATATATAACTATGCCTCACCCTGAGTTTAATTAAAAAACCGGTAGTTGAGAGGCTGTTTTTAAACAGAAATGGGAAAATAAAAGTGACAGACATTCCTTTAAATACTTGGTAGTAGATTGTTATTCGTGTGGAGTACGTTGGAAGGATTCATTCCATTAAACCGATTAAATATGGATTATCAGCGATATCAAATTGATTAACAATTTTAGCACTTATTTGTCTTGTAAAATATATCGCATATCTTTATTTATGATTAAATTGATTTCAATAGCATAATCAATTCCGGTCTGCATAGCCTGCTCTACATTTCCACCTGTCCGGGTAAAGCCAAATATGTGTGCAGCCTCTTTTACCAGCTCCTCTTGAGGGAGACTTATTTGATTATTTAAAACCTCTTTAATTCCATTTGCAATCTCTTCTTTTGCTAAATCTTCAGCATTTCTTTTTTGATCATCTTCTCCGGGGACTCGGAATGTATTGTAACTTTCCGGTTCTTGTGTGCTCAACCAATAAAATACAGCATCGTTTTGTGTAGTACATTTAAACTGCAATTGGGAATATAAACTTGATAGATATTCATTTAATCTAGCTCCCAGTCGTGAAATGCCCCATGCATTCAAAACCCTTCTTGACATAAGTGCATGACTGATAGGAGCTTCTATCTCCATCACTTTTTGTATTTGACGAATTATTTTCGGTTTTATATATGGATCGAAAAATTCATCTGAGTTATTTAGAGATGATTTTTCAAGCTTACAGCTTTTATATTCCCTAAAACTATGTACAGGCTGAATTATTTGTTGGGTAATCCCTTGAAGTTTAACATCATTGTACTCTTTTCCTTTTGATTCGAGGGATTCAACTGTTTTAGTTTCATTATCTTGAATGACCAATTCTTTTTTTTGATTCTGTAAATTCATTATAGCATGAATAATATCTTCTATAACTTTTTGTGGATTATCCCACCAATCCGGTGACCATAATTTATAAATATTCCAGCCTAACATTCGAAGCACATCACTTTTAATAACTTCACGATCTTTTGCTGTTTTTGAATCAAGGTAACTCTTACCGTCCGCAAGGATCCCCAAAATATATTCTGAATCTTTTTCAGGATTGACTATACCAATATCAATGCGAAATCCGGAACATCCTATATCCGTTTGTACTGAATAGCCACGCTTTTGAATTTCCTCTGCAACCATTTTTTCAAAATATCTGGGGATAGTTTTTTTAATAATATTTTTTTGCGGTAATACCCTTTTACCTTTCTCTGAATATTCAAGGAAAGCTTTTAATCCTGCAACCCCTTCAGAAGAAGTGCGGGAAATATCAATCTGGTCGGAGCGCAATGTTGAGTAAACCTTCATTTCATATCTTGCTCTTGAAATGGCTACATTTAATCTTCTCCAGCCTCCATCTCTATTTAGAGGACCAAAATTTAGATATATTTCTCCATCTTTGTCTGGTCCATAACCTACCGAAAATAATATTATATCCCTCTCATCACCTTGTACATTTTCCAGGTTTTTAATGAATATCGGCTCAAACGATTCTAAAGCAATTTTTTCCAAATCAGGCCTCTTTTTAAATTCTTCATTCAGTATATCCTCAATTAAATTCTGTTGTGAGGCATTAAAAGTAACAATACCAATACTTTTTTTTAAGAGTATAGGATCGGACAGCCTAATGATGACCTCCTCTACAATTGCCTTAGCTTCAAAACTATTTTGACGTGTCTTCCCTCTATCATAATGACCGGGAACAAATATATTACTCACCTTTGTTGTTAAGTCATCAGGCGAAGGAAATGTTAATAGTTTATTTTCATAGTAGTTGGCGTTGCTAAAAGCAATCAAACTCTCGTGTTTACTTCTATAATGCCACAATAAATATTTTGACGGCATCGACAGAGCCAGGCAATCATCTAAGATACTCTCTAAATCTTCCTTATCTGCATTTTCTTCATCAAAATAATTAGTAGAGAAGAAATTGGTTGGAGGCATTTGTTTAGGATCGCCGACAACAATTACGTTCTCACCTCTCGCAATTGCTCCAACAGCTTCACAGGTAGGCATTTGTGACGCTTCATCAAAGATAACCAAATCAAATTTTGATTTATCTACTTCGAAATATTGTGCAACGGATATTGGACTCATCAACATACATGGACACATCCTCGGTAAAAGATTAGGAATTAAATCAAATAGTCTTCGAATAGACATACCCCGCCCGTTATTTCTAATAGCCCGCTGCAGAATTCCTACTTCAGAACTGTTAGAGGCTTCTACTGTGAAGGATGGAATTTTTGATGCAAGTACTGCAAACAGTTCGGCTTTAGTTAGCTCTTCAAAATATTTACTTTGCTGCTGAAACTTGTGGATTTTTCTTTCAAATAATTTTCCGTTAAATTCTGACAAACTGGAATCTTTGGAAATAATATATTCGGCGAAATGTTTATACAATGCCTTTTTAAAAGAAGCTAATACTTCCTCATTTTTTAGTCTCCCAAGTATGTAGGAATCTACTATTGGAGTTAAACCTGCTTCAACCGCTTTTTGTTTTATGCGGTTCCAGCTTGTCCAATCTCTTAAGGATTCAAGATTTACTAGCCAATTTTCTGCATTATGTAACCAATATTCGGTCCAATCTTGAGAAGTATCTTTTCCAGAAAAAAAATCTATCTTTAATAATTCGGATAAATTATCTTCTATTTCTTTCTGTTGATTGACAATATCTATATAGTCTAGTAGTATTTTTCTTTTATTGTTTAATGATGCTGAAGTTCCTCCCGATAATAAATCCGAAAGCTTACTTTTAATCTTTTTTACTTTTGATATATCCTCAATTAATAAAATTAGTATTTGATTAATTTGAATGCATAATTTGCAAATCCGAATAACCATTTCCCAGTCGGAATTACCGCTATTCCATAAAAAATCAAGGTTACCGGATAAAATTTCACTATTTTCATCTAAAAGCTTTTGCTCTTTCTGATAAAGAATCAATGTCTCTAAATATTTTACTACTCCGCTTTTATTAACCTTACTATCTTTTGAATGTAGTTTAAGAGTTTTAAGTAATTTGCTTTGTTCTAAATATCTCGGCAAAAACCATTTTTGAGATGCAGTATTCCATTCGGCCAATTTTTGTTCTGCTTCTAAATCCAAAACCTTTGTAGTGAAAGTACTTAATAACTTTTTTCTATAATTATCACGCTCATTACCGTGATTGGCTAAATCAATAATGTTATCGAGAGTCTTTCCCGGATAAGGGGCATTTATTAATTGTAAAGGTATATCGGGCAAGCTTGTAATTGTTTCGGCAAATACCTTTAAATATTCTGTTTTCTCTTTGTTTAATGAGTTTCCATCAATCTCAAGCAATTCTGATAATTGTACTTTAGCTGCAATTTTCTGTTTTAATAATTCTATATATTCTGTAATAAGTTCTTGAGACTTAATTTTAATCTGTTGACTATATGTAGTTAAACCGATTCCCGTTAAATTATGATTATGCGGATGTCCACAAATTGTCCCTGCATTTTGTAATTCTTCGATTAGGTCGCAATACTCAATAAACTTCTCGTTTGTTAATGCTTCTATAAAGGCTTCCTCAAATTGAATATTATCGGGCAAATTATTGAACTCTGCGAATCTGGAAAAGGAATCAAATAATGAAAAACCAAAAGGATACTTTTTGTGTAAAGCTTTCACATATTTATTTAATTCTGCTCGCTGTTGGTGTAATCGTTCCGCTTCTGTAGCAAATTCCGCCGGCGAAGATTTCTTACCTGCCTCTGCAGTTCTTCGAAGTTGTTCTAGTGTTAATGATTTTTTCGTTTTATTAGAATGTAATTCCAGGCAAAATGGAGCAAGCCCAATATCTGATAATCTTTTTTGAACAACCGAAAGTGCTGCCATTTTTTCAGCTACAAAAAGAACTTTTTTCCCTTGATATAATGCATTTGAAATAATATTAGTTATCGTCTGGGATTTCCCCGTTCCCGGAGGTCCATGCAGTATAAAACTTTTATCATCAGCTGCAGCACATATTGCTTCAAGTTGAGTTGAATCTGCACTAATAGGCAAAGCGATTTTAGAGGGATGATATTTATCGTCCGGATCTATTTCAACCGGTATTTCATTTGATTCCCATTCCAACTTACCTGTAATTAAACTTTTAACAATTTTGTTCTCTGAAAGTTTAGCTGCATTCATATGGATGTCATTCCACATGATGAATTTACTAAAGGAGAATATTCCCAGAAAAGCATGCTCTTCCAGATCCCATCTGGGTTGCGTCATTATTCTCCTTCTCATCCTATTAAATATCTGTATTACATCCACACCACTTTCATCCCTTGGAAGTTCCTCTAACCCATCTATCGTAATTCTGAAGTCTTGTTTTAGCATTTCCAACAAGGTGATATTCATTAAGGTGTCTTCTTCTCTGCTTCTAATTACATAACCGGTTTGAGCAGATTTTCGAATTATTTCGATTGGTAAAAGTAAAATGGGAGCATAACGCGCTAATTCACTTTGAGGTGTTTCATACCATTTCAAAAAACCAAGCGCCAAGTATAAAGTATTCGCTCCGTTTTCTTCCACGGATAAACGGGAGGTTCTATAAAGTTTAGTTAAGTTAAGTTTTAATTCTGAATCTGTTAAATAGGTCCGAAGCCGCTTATTCGAGAGTTCAAACTTTAATAAATTGATAATTGGATCCGACATATTCAAAGCCGGATAGACACCTGATTTTATATTCGGATTTACCCATTCTTCAGGTTTTGCTAAAATTTGAAATTCATCTCCACTAGCTAATGCATCTTCAAAAGTATTTAGATTTAATGATAACAGTTGAATGGTACTTTGTGTAATTCTGAGATTGAGAAGATTATTCCTTAAACTTAAATCTAATAACTTGCGCTCCCACAATTTCTGCTTGGTAAATGAATTTGTTTCAATTATATTTTCTTTCCCCTTATCAATAATGCTTTCAGGCAGCTGACTTTCACGAACTGCGGTTTCTTTATCTTCAATAATCTCCCATCCGTTATTTGTTTTTATCCTTTGAGGAAGTGGCTTTATCCCGCTGTATCTCAATCTTTTTACATCAACAAATAGAATAAATTCCTCTTCCTTTACTAATTTATAGTTTGCCAAATTAATTGATTCATCAAAGGATTGCGTATTACCGGCATTCATACAAACTGCTTCAACTAATATTATTTCATTTATTCCCGTAGCTGCACGTTTTTTTAATAAAGAAACATCATAACTAACACTATCTGAAAAAGTATCATCAACTAACCATGCTCCAACAAAAGCATGTCCTTTCATTATAATTAATAAAGGATTTAAACCAATAGCTTCAATACAGCATGCATATAAAATTGATATATCTATACAAGTAGCTAGTCTTTGAGAAAAAATAGTATCACATGTTCTTATTCGTTGACCTTCTTTCTCAAAACTTGCCGGAGGAGTACAATAAACTATTCCAAGATTTGCTATTGTTTCATATATTGCTCCTAACTGTTTTTTAACCCGGTCAGTATTAAAACTCTGGTAAGCATTAAATGATGGATCTCCGGTCCATTTTTTTAGAATTACCGAAGCATCTTTTATGATTTTCGATATTTCAGGATGGTTAGGGGTTACATAGGCAGCTAATATTTCAGGATAAGCTCCGATTCCATTCCATTGATCATAAGCCAAAACATCAACATTGTATTTCTCTTTAAATAAATCATTCCCTTTCGAAGAAATTGAAAGTTGTAATTCCCCGGCAAGCCTTTCTGTAATTCCGGATAAAAAATGAGAGGAAAGAGTAATTCCATTCGCTTCAACTTCAATCCTTTGTTTTTGGGGAAGCATTTCAATGATATGTGTCCATTTATTTAAAAACTC
Organism: uncultured Bacteroidota bacterium; assembly: GCA_963740945.1. Lineage (GTDB taxonomy): Bacteria > Bacteroidota > Ignavibacteria > Ignavibacteriales > Ignavibacteriaceae > CAVQBP01. Next base: position 59,783 of record CAVUGE010000031.1, read on the forward strand.
AGGTTCACCTATTATTTCTAATTTCAAATCAAATAAGTCACTGTCCGAAGAGTTTTCAATAATTACTTTTTTAACAATTGGAATTTTGTTTTGTTGAATTGCATAATTTGCAATAGGAGTATAAACAAGTTCAACCATTAGCGTTATAGGTGATAAATTCATATTCTTTTTTTATTCCTTCACATTATTATTAAAAAAGTCTATAAAGATCATCTAATAAATAAAATATTATTATGGGCCTATCCATTTAATACAGATACTAAATATAGCTTCGCACCTTAAGTCACACAAATGGTTTTCTAGGATATTTTATGCGTATTATAGAAATAAATTAGGGTAGTTGCCCACTTTTTTTTGATGACCTTTTCAACTTAAATCGAAAAAAATTAACTTTCAATAAAATAATTTAAAAAGAAATAATTTTCGAAAGATAATTTTAATATTCAGAACAAAAAACTCTCACCTTTTTTAAAATATGCTGGAGATTTTATACATTAACGGCTAAATATAGACATTAAAAGAAAGAGGTGACAAAACAGCTCAATAAATATGTAGGTGTACAAAAACAAAGGAGAAATATGAAAGCATTTTTTAAAGATATTTTTGACTACCATAATCATATTAATCAGAAACTTATAAAATTATTTTTTCTAAATTCAGATAATATTTCAGAAAGGAGCGTCTTTTTATTTTCCCATTCAATAAATGCTCATCAGATTTGGAATTGCAGAATTTTAAAAACAGATTCTGTTGGAGTTAATGATGTACATTCCATTGCTGTGTGTGAATCAATGAACGAAAAAAACTATATGAATTCTATGAAAATCATAGATCAATATGACTTTAGCGATAGAATTGAATATAGAACCTTTGATGGGAATCCATTTATAAATAGTGTTCAAGAAATATTGTTCCATATTTCTAATCACTTTAGTCATCATAGAGGTCAGATTATGGCAGATTTACGACAAAGTGGTATTGAACCGTTTATTACTGATTATATCTTTTTCAAAAGGTAATTTCGCATCATCTGGAAAGAAGAAAGAAATCAAAAATATAAAATAGCAGCTAAGCCTGAAAAAGACGTTTTTGTCCAATACTGTATTTATTCAAACCATCATTATTATTTAAGATAACAGCAAAACTTGTCACAAATATTTACTATATTTGTGACAAAAGTTAGAGTATAAATTCCAGAAGTTATTGAAAAATTGATACTTAATAAAATTAAAAAAGCCAGAAGGGGTTCGCTCTTTTTTATAGAAGATTTTATTACGAAAGCTAACAATGACGCAATTAGAAAAGCCCTCGAAAGATTAGTAAAATCCGGTGAACTTCAAAGAGTAGCAACCGGCATTTACGTTAGTCCTGAAAAAGATCCTGTAATTGTGAGCCATTCCACATAATTGCACATCGTAGTGATGTTGAATCTGAGCTTCAACATGATATCCCTGATCTTAACATGGTAATGATTCATAAATTTCTTGAAGAAGAGATTCAACACTCTGCTTCTTTAATGAAAGCTTATGTTGAAGAAGGTGTTGTCCCTGAATTCAAGCCTTTTCCTATCATCAACAAATCCGATAAAGTTTTAATTCTTATTGATGAAGCTCATCGCACGCAGGGCGGTGATATGTCGTGGCCGATAAATAATTATCACTTTGGTGTGTGAAAAGTTACCACCCAAAATTAACAGGTCATAATACTCCCTCTCTTCTATCCAGGTCAACTGATAGTTATCCGAACAGATTACAAAAAAAGAAAATAATATGTGTTTGCCGCTGTTTTTTTTACTTCTATTGTTTTACCCGATAACTTTTGCCTTCAATTTTTATTACTTCACAATGATGTACCAACCGGTCAATGACTGCACTGGCAAGAGATACATCTCCATTAAATATTTCATT
>CAVUGE010000032.1:0-121944 GCA_963740945.1 uncultured Bacteroidota bacterium
ATCATAACAATTATCCTTGCAGCTATCCTCTTCGGCTGCGGAGAAAAAAATAAAGATACCGCCGTTCAGGAACAGAAAAATAAATTTGCTTTTGATACCACGGATATCAAAACAACTCCCCTTCATGAATCAAATACGAGCTATAATCTCAATTATAGCCTGGTAAAAAATAAGACTTATAACTATCGTATAACAACGATTTCTTCAGATCATCAGAAGATTATTGCTCCGGATACAACGCTAAATCAAACTGTACAGCAGTCCGCAATTTATTTAGCCGGATTACAGCTTAAAGATGTTGATAAAGATAGTATTCTTGAAATCAATTGTAATATCTCTTCAATAAAACTCGATATTCAGCAGCTGCCTGGCTTTAACTCCATTTCTTACGAGTCCGGTGTTACTCCTGACTCTATCGTCAAACAAAGATTTGCTGAATATGATGCTTTAGTAAATAATGAATTCAGTCTTAGAGTTTCCAAATATGGAGAAATCTCAGTATCTTTAGAGTTGAAAATATTGTTAACAAATATTTAAATATAAAAGATGCTGCAGATTCAGTTAATGGAACCCAAAAAGATCAATTAAAGTTGGAAATTATAGAAGGGGTATTAAAACCTCTCGTTATCCAGATTTTCCGGCAGCTCCCTAAAAAATCAGTAGCAGTTGATTCTACATGGTCATTTTCACAGCCGCCTACACCTCTTATCGTATTCCAGAGTCAAAATACAACTACCTATAAACTAAAGAATCTGGAGAAATCTAATGATGAAAAGCTTGCTGTAATTGAAGCAGGATTAATTACAAAGATTTCCGGAAATAATACGGTTTCAAAAGGTGGAGTTGTTTACAACTTTAACAAACCCGTTACCCATGCAGAAGGAAAAATTTACTTTAATCTGTCTCAAGGCTTAATTCAAAAGTCCAAAACCTCAACAAACATCAATCTCTCCTTCTCCATGGAAATGCAAACTCCTAAAGGTAAGCAAAAAGGTAACAGAGAAGAAGAAACAACTACTACAAATGTAGTTGAGCTGCTTTAAAAGCCTTTCACCTGCCTTCTTTATCAAATGAAGGCAGGAACTTGTACATGCTCTTGAACTTGAACTTACACTTGCTTTTGCTCTTGCTCTTATTTCACTTCCTTCACCACAACCTTTATTCCTTCAACCCTAAGCACCTTAATCCTCTTCCCCCTTTCAACATAATCCCAATCAGCAACAACATCCACCCTTTTCCCGTTAAATTCAGCTGTTCCCGCCGGTCTGAGAGTAGTTAATGCAACACCTTCTGCCCCTAATAATTCTTTTTCCGATGGATAAGAAACAAACCCTTGCTCTGCCTTTTCTTCATTGGCCAAAATTAACCTATTAAAAGCATTCGTCTTTGGAAGAAATTTGGCTAATAAAAAAATTAAGATTAGAGCCCCTGCAATAGCTCCTGTTAGCTGAACTATTGCAATCGAAATATTCTCATAATTAAAGAATGGACCATTAGGAGTTAACGCCAGGAACAAAGAAACAAAAATCAAAATTATCCCGCTTATACCCGTTATTCCAAATCCGGGAATAACAAATATTTCTAAAGCTAGTAAAACTATACCTGCAACGAATAATATTATATCTAAACCAGAAGCAAGATTAAGAATATATGACGATCCGAAAAATAATAAGAGTGCTATTACACCCGCAGTACCTGGAAGTCCCCAGCCCGGTGTTTTGATTTCGGCAATAATACCGAAGAATCCGATTAATATTAAAATTGAAGAGACTATAGGATTATTAAAAAACTTTACAGCTTCTTCAGCCCAATTTTGATTAACAGTGATTATTTGTGCATTCTCGAGATTAAAAGCCTTCAATAATTCTTCTTTATTTGCAACAATCGTATCTGCGATACCATATTTCCTTGCTTCTTCATCTGTCAATGTTACCAATTGCGTACTGTCTGCCAATCCTTTAATTACAATTCTCTCATCCACCATTCCTTGTGCAATATCAGCTCTTCTACCGTTTTTTTCGGCGGTTGAACGCATCTCACCTCTCATATACGACTGGTATTTCTCACTCTGTTTTTCTCCAGATTGATTAACAACTGTTGCTGCTCCTATTGAACTTCCCGGTGCCATTGCGATTTTATTGCATGATAATGTAATCAATGCACCTGCAGATATAGCCCTGTTATTAACGAATGCAATTGTTAATGCTTTACTCGAGAGTATTGCATCTTTAATCTCCGTAGCAGCATCTAATCTCCCCCCAAAGGTATTAATCCTAAAAATGATTGCTTCTGCTCCCGCATTATTAGCCTCAGATACAATTCTGCTGATGTATGGTGCCAGTCCCAAATCAATTTCACTGTCAATATTGCCCCAATAAACTTTTTTATTTTGACTGTACAACCCGGAATTGATAAATAGAAAAAGAAACAAGAAAAGAACCTAGAAAATTTCTTGGGTTATAAAGGTAAAGAAAGAATTTAATGAAGTACACTATCATAACAATTATCCTTGCAGCTATCCTCTTCGGCTGCGGAGAAAAAAATAAAGATACCGCCGTTCAGGAACAGAAAAATAAATTTGCTTTTGATACCACGGATATCAAAACAACTCCCCTTCATGAATCAAATACGAGCTATAATCTCAATTATAGCCTGGTAAAAAATAAGACTTATAACTATCGTATAACAACGATTTCTTCAGATCATCAGAAGATTATTGCTCCGGATACAACGCTAAATCAAACTGTACAGCAGTCCGCAATTTATTTAGCCGGATTACAGCTTAAAGATGTTGATAAAGATAGTATTCTTGAAATCAATTGTAATATCTCTTCAATAAAACTCGATATTCAGCAGCTGCCTGGCTTTAACTCCATTTCTTACGAGTCCGGTGTTACTCCTGACTCTATCGTCAAACAAAGATTTGCTGAATATGATGCTTTAGTAAATAATGAATTCAGTCTTAGAGTTTCCAAATATGGAGAGATCTCAGATATCTTTAGAGTTGAAAATATTGTTAACAAATATTTAAATATAAAAGATGCTGCAGATTCAGTTAATGGAACCCAAAAAGATCAATTAAAGTTGGAAATTATAGAAGGGGTATTAAAACCTCTCGTTATCCAGATTTTCCGGCAGCTCCCTAAAAAATCAGTAGCAGTTGATTCTACATGGTCATTTTCACAGCCGCCTACACCTCTTATCGTATTCCAGAGCCAAAATACAACTACCTATAAACTAAAGAATCTGGAGAAATCTAATGATGAAAAGCTTGCTGTGATTGAAGCAGGATTAATTACAAAGATTTCCGGAAATAATACGGTTTCAAAAGGTGGAGTTGTTTACAACTTTAACAAACCCGTTACCCATGCAGAAGGAAAAATTTACTTTAATCTGTCTCAAGGCTTAATTCAAAAGTCCAAAACCTCAACAAACATTAATCTCTCCTTCTCCATGGAAATGCAGACCCCCAAAGGTAAACAAAAAGGTAACAGAGAAGAAGAAACAACTACAACAAACGTAGTTGAGCTGCTTTAAAAACCTTTCACCTGCCTTCTTTATCAAATGAAGGCAGGAACTTGACTTGCTCTTGAACTTGAACTTACACTTGCTTTTGCTCTTGCTCTTATTTCACTTCCTTCACCACAACCTTAATCCCTTCAACCCTAAGCACCTTAATCCTCTTCCCCCTTTCAACATAATCCCAATCAGCAACAACATCCACCCTTTTCCCGTTAAATTCAGCTGTTCCCGCCGGTCTGAGAGTAGTTAATGCAACACCTTCTGCCCCTAATAATTCTTTTTCCGATGGATAAGAAACAAATCCTTGCTCTGCCTTTTCTTCATTGGCCAAAATTAACCTATTAAAAGCATTCGTCTTTGGAAGAAATTTGGCTAATAAAAAAATTAAGATTAGAGCCCCTGCAATAGCTCCTGTTAACTGAACTATTGCAATCGAAATATTCTCATAATTAAAGAATGGACCATTAGGAGTTAACGCCAGGAACAAAGAAACAAAAATCAAAATTATCCCGCTTATACCCGTTATTCCAAATCCGGGAATAACAAATATTTCTAAAGCTAGTAAAACTATACCTGCAACGAATAATATTATATCTAAACCAGAAGCAAGATTAAGAATATATGACGATCCGAAAAATAATAAGAGTGCTATTACACCCGCAGTACCTGGAAGTCCCCAGCCCGGTGTTTTGATTTCGGCAATAATACCGAAGAATCCGATTAATATTAAAATTGAAGAGACTATAGGATTATTAAAAAACTTTACAGCTTCTTCAGCCCAATTTTGATTAACAGTGATTATTTGTGCATTCTCGAGATTAAAAGCCTTCAATAATTCTTCTTTATTTGCAACAATCGTATCTGCGATACCATATTTCCTTGCTTCTTCATCTGTCAATGTTACCAATTGCGTACTGTCTGCCAATCCTTTAATTACAATTCTCTCATCAACCATTCCTTGTGCAATATCAGCTCTTCTGCCGTTTTTTTCGGCGGTTGAACGCATCTCACCTCTCATATACGACTGGTATTTCTCACTCTGTTTTTCTCCAGATTGATTAACAACTGTTGCTGCTCCTATTGAACTTCCCGGTGCCATTGCGATTTTATTGCATGATAATGTAATCAATGCACCTGCAGATATAGCCCTGTTATTAACGAATGCAATTGTTAATGCTTTACTCGAGAGTATTGCATCTTTAATCTCCGTAGCAGCATCTAATCTCCCCCCAAAGGTATTAATCCTAAAAATGATTGCTTCTGCTCCCGCATTATTAGCCTCAGATACAATTCTGCTGATGTATGGTGCCAGTCCCAAATCAATTTCACTGTCAATATTGCCCCAATAAACTTTTTTATTTTGACTGTACAACCCGGAATTGATAAATAGAAAAAGAAACAAAAAAGAAAAAAAATTCCTCATTTAACTTCCCTTTATTCTTATTACATGAAAGAAAAATTATTTAATCATACTCGTAATCGTAATCATGCTTATAATCATAATCATGCTCATAATCTCATAATCGTATAACTTCTTAATTACTCTTAATCATCTCTTAATCGTACTCGTACTCGTGCTCTTAATCGTACTCGTACTCATGCTCTTAATCGTACTCATGCCCGTGCTCGTAATCGTAATCGTACTCCTAATCCTAATCATACTCCCAATCATACCAAAACTCATCACCCCAAAAGAGTTCTTAGCTCCAGAGGAGCGAAATATTATTAGAATACAGAATAAACCACAGCTATCTGCACTCCATAAAAGTGCAATATTGCTTCTTCCTTAAGTTTACCTTGATTTATATCCTCACAAATTTAACTTAAAAACAATTGTTCTAAAAGAAATATTTTCAGTCGATATACTTGCACTATACAATTTTTCAGCTAACCACACTAACAGTATTCTGATATTATTATAGATAATACAAATTATATGTAATATCCCAAAACCATCATGAGGTAAAACTTCGTAGAAGTTTAATTATTGTAGGAAGAAATATCCCCTCAGCACTACCTGGACCAAAAAAATAATTTTCATCCCGACTTTGTACTTTGTCGGGACATCCATTATAATCTGCGTGCCATTTTTAGAAACTAATTACTTTATGGTCAGCCCCGAAACAAATGAAAATGATCAAAATTCTTAATAAATCCTGTTTAATCTTTCACTGACTTTTTATATTTTTAATCTTAATTTGAAAATTATTATAAGATAATAACTCCATGAACAATTTATTCTCCGATATTCAAACTAAAATCATACCATTCAGTACTATCTCTCTAACTATCTGACAGCCGTCTAACAGCCGTCAAATCCATGTCACCACCATATCTACTCCTCCATCCAAAATTATACAAAGTGCAGCAAAATGAACCAGTTATTTGCGTACCTTCAGTAAATAAATTATTTTTCATTAATAATTCTAACCATTCCAAAGTCTTTCAGGAAATCCCGTCTAAACCGTTTGGGTTAAGCTATCCGATTCAACCGGTTCAATTTGATAAAATAGCAGCACCCCCTCTCCTAACAAAGGCTGAGCTTTACCCACACATAGGACAAAGAACTCTCTACATGTAACGCGAAACTCCGTTTCGCAAAAGAGGCATTAAAAACAATGAGGCTCCAACATGACAACATGACATATGCATAGTTATCTTTGTAAATAAGCCTTTCCCTTGGCAAGGGAAAGGTTGGATAGGGTTTATTTAATTAGATGACATACGGTATAATTCCAAAGTTTTTTTAAGCGTTAATTTATATAAATATATAAATTAAGGTCTTAGCCTTTGCTGTACCTACACATAGGACAAAGAACTCTCTCCATGTAACGCGAAACTCCGTTTCGCAAAAGAGGCTATTAAAAACAATGAGGCTCCAACATGACAACATGACATATGCATAGTTATCTTTGTAAATAAGCCTTTCCCTTGGCAAGGGAAAGGTTGGATAGGGTTTATTTAATTAGATGACATACGGTATAATTCCAAAGTTTTTTTAAGCGTTAATTTATATAAATATATAAATTAAGGTCTTAGCCTTTGCTGTACCTACACATGGGACTAAAGATACTCTCTTCATGTAACGCGAAACTCCGTTTCGCAAAAGAGGCTTTAAAAACAATGAGGCTCGAACCAGACAACATGACATATGCATAGTTATCTTTGTAAATAAGCCTTTCCCTTGGCAAGGGAAAGGTTGGATAGGGTTTATTTAATTAAATGACATACGGTATAAATCCAAAGTTTTTTTAAGCGATAATTTATATACCATTCGTTTTTTATTCTTTCCGCTTAAGTAATTTTCATTCAAACTTTGAAAATTATGAGTTATACTAAAGCGAATTTTGGGGAATTAATTATTTTATAACAACTTCTCCAAACTTTGTAACAATTACCAAAATCATTTCGTCTTTATATTAAAAGATGCTGAGCAATATTAAAATATAAACTGCTTGTTAAACAGTTCAAGAATAAAATATATAATTATTCCGTTTATATGCTTAGAAACCGCATGGATGCTGATGATGTAACTCAGGAAGTTCTTATAAAGTTTGGAAGAATCTGGACAATTTTAATATGAATGCCGCCGGTTCTTATATAATGAAAATGACTCATAACCTGTGTATTGATTATTTGAGAAAGCGAAATGTTTCATTAAACAGATATATTGATATTGATAATGATTTCGAGGAAACATACATAAACCTAAATGATTCTAAATAATCCGGAAATAATGGTTTCCAGGGAAAGTCTAAATCAAAGATTAAAAGAAGCTGTTGAAAATTTACCGGTTAATTTGAAAAGTATTTTTATTATGTATCAGCTGCAAGGGATGAAATACAAAGAAATTAGTAAAGCACTTGATATCCCTTTAAACAGTGTAAAAGTTTATTTAATGAGAGCAAGAATTAAACTTCAAAATGAATTAAAGTTATTTAAAGATGAAGTACCAAATGGAAATTGATGAAGGTTTACTGCATAGGATAATTTCTGTCGCTTACGGAGATGCCGGCTTTTTAGAGAAGCTCAGAATATATCTTTTAGCTTCTAGAAATAGTGAAGTTAAAAAGCTGCTGAATGATTTCAAAAAGACATCGGATGCTATTCATACACTTGAGCAGGATGAATGTCCCGCTGAAATTCTTGATAAAGTCAAAATAAGTACCGGGCTAGATAAGAACGTATCTTCACGATCATCATTTAACTTTTTTTATCCCTTATTTTACAAGCCGGTATTAACTGTCATAACAATACTGGTTTTTATCTCAGGCATAGTTTTCTTCCTTTTAATTAATAATACTAATGAGAATTCTTATTCAAAATCACAAATTCAATTAGCCGAAAAGCAGGTTAAACAATCACTTGTACTTGTCAACAGAGTTTTCAACAGAACTGCTGATACAATTGAAAATGATGTTCTTAAAGAACAGGTGGCAAAGCCGGTTCATGAAGGCATATCAACAATTAATAATCTTTTTAACGGAGGATAAAATGAAAAACTTATTAAAAATATTACCTGTTATATTCTTGTTCTTTGCAATCAGCCTGCAGGCACAGGAGAAATACGATTATTCCAATGATCCCGGTTATGTAGATTTCGGTGACCTGTCTAAGTTTCAGAATGATAACGATGTAACCGAAGTCCTCGTTGAAAGCAACCTCTTAAAAATGGTAGCCAACGCTACTAAAAACAGCGACACCGCTTTATACGATCTTTTAAGCGGGCTAAAGCTTGTAAAGGTAAATTCATTCAAGAGTTCGGATTCGGATAGAAATGTATTAACTCAAAAAATGGAAGATATAAATAAGAAATTGGTTTCTAAAAACTGGGATAGAATTGTTCATGTTAAATCCGGCGATGAATATACTAATGTATTTATTAAATCTTCAGTTTCCGATAATAACATTTACGGTCTTGTAGTTACTACATATCAAAAAGATGGTGAGGCTTCTTTTGTTAATATCGTCGGCAAAATAAATCTCGAAAGTATAGGAAGATTGGGAGCAAAATTTGATATTCCTTCTCTTGATCATTTGCACAAGAAAGGAGACTAATATGAAACCAAAATATTTGTTACTCCCCGTTTTGATTCTTATCTCTGCATCAACTTTCATGGGATGCTTTGGTGTCGATAGTGACTTCCGGGAAGTAAAATCATTGGTTATGAACTCTACAGATGATAGGTTTCAAAAAGATTTAGAATTTTCCGTTGGACCATTAGGCCTATCTCTTGCAAAAGTCATCGTAAAGCTAGATGATGATAATGAAGATGCGGAGGTAATACTTAATAATATTTCCGAAGTTCAAATCGGCATTTATAAAAAAAGCGGCTGGTCCGAACAACATTATGATTATTCCTTTTTTCATGATATCGACACCAAGCTGGAAAAAGAAAACTGGCACTACATAGTTAGGCATATTGAAAATGGTGAAATTACCGGAGTTTATGTAAAATATCAGGACGAAAATATAAATAAGATGTATGTAATCAATATCCAGAACGACAAACTTTCCCTAGTAAGAGTAGAGGGCAATCTTGAAAACATTATTACATACGCTATTAAAGATAAAGGTTTTGACCACGTTAGCTTCAACCATTAGGTAATCAGAATAAAAAAATCAGCTGACAAAACAGATTTTAACAACTATTGGACAGTTCTCATTACCTTCCCCACATGGAGCAGACAACATGACAAATGCATAGTTATCATTGTAAATAAGCCTTTCCCTTTGCAAGGGAAAGGTTGGATAGGGTTTATTTAATTAAAGACATACGGTATAAAACCAAAGTTTTTTAAGCGATAATTTACATTAATTAAGATCATCACCCTCCCCGTAGGAAAAACTGCTCTCTTTATTCATTTAACATTTGTACAGCCTTATCCAGATTATCACTAAATTTATCAATAATGTCTGAAACAACTTTAATCTGTTCATCTGCCTGCTTCCAGTCTCTCTGTTCTATTGCCTCCCTTACCCCCGGAATTGTTTTTACTCCATAACCCGTATAAAATCCCGGCGCATATATTTCATGAATATACCAGGGACGATTTGGAAGCCCTTCTTTATTTGTAAGAAACCGTTCACTCAAATAAAGTATTTCATTTAATTTCTTAAGATCTTCTGCCGGAAGTTTTTTACTTTCTTTCTTAAAATTCTTAATTGCAGAACTATAAGATGAGGTACTGTTTTCTAACCTCGAAATGGAATTTTGAAGAGGAGCAAAATTTATATAAGGTACCGGCTCTTTTTTCTCCGGCGGTATATATGTTGTAGTTGGATCAGATGCATAAACATAATCACTGTCGTCAAGCCTCTTGTTCTTTTCCCTCGTTTCCTCCCTCATTTTATCTGTTAATTTCGTAATCTCATCAAAATATTCTTTAACTGTTTCGTAAAAATTTTCAAATTCAAACGGCAGAATTTCCGAATCGGCAAAATTTATTATTGAATGTCCGCCCGTTTTGGATAATACAATCCCGTATTTAAAACCAGGATCACCGAATCTGATATAATGATCGTAGGAGTCATAAATAGAATGGTATTCTCCTCCGTCATTTTCTCCCCCATAGCCGATATCTAGTGATGCAATACCAGCATGCTGAAGAAACGGACTATAATCAGAGCCTGAACCGAGTGGATATATTTTCAAATCTTTCCCGCTTCGGGCATCCCTTTTTTCCTCATCATTACCATCCACTAATAATCTGGCACGCCATCTTTTTTCAATACTTATATTCTCTTCCGGATCGTTAATCCCGCCTGCAATTTGGTTAACAAAATGTTCCAGCGTATGAGACCCTCCGGCATATAAAAATCCTCTCCCGTTGCCATCCGAGTTTATATAAATTACTCCTTGTTGTTTCAATTCGTCTGCATGTTTTTCAACCCATTCCGTAGAACCGAATAAACCTTCTTCTTCTCCGTCCCATGCACAATAAATAATTGTACGCTTAGGTTTCCAGCCCGTTTTTAATAAATCACCCAAACCTTTAGCCTCTTCTAACATTGCCACCTGCCCGCTTATCGGATCTGCTGCACCGTTTACCCATGCATCTTGATGATTTCCTCTAATCACCCATTCATCCGGATATTCGGTTCCTGGAATTTTTGCAATTACATCATATAAAGGAACCATATCCCAGTTAAACTCAACTTTTAAATGTACTATTGTCTTACCCGGTCCAAAATGATAAGTGATAGGTAAAGCACCTCTCCAATTTTCGGGTACAACCGGACCTTCAAGTGAACTAAGGAAATGCAGAGCATCCCCATAAGAAATTGGCAGGACTGGAATCTTGGTTATTGTCTTTGCATCCTCTAATTTCAATCTTTTAGCATCATTTGTAGCACCCACAAACGGAGTTAAAGGGTCTCCGCTGTATTGCGGAAAATCAATTACTGAACCCCGCTGTACTCCATCTTCACTTCTAAATGCACCTTTGGGATAAACATCCCCCTGGTAATAGCCATCTCCTTTTGGATCCGAATAAATAATGCATCCTATAGCTCCATGTTCTGCTGCTACTTTCGGTTTTATTCCACGCCAGGCTGCTCCATAACGGGCAATAACTATTTTTCCTTTTACGTCTATACCGTTTTCTGCCAACACTTCATAGTCCTTGGGAATTCCATAATTTACATATACTAATTCACCGGTAACATCACCATCTATTGAATAGGCATTATAGGTTGCCAGTTGCTCATTTGTTTGGTCAGATGTTCGGTCTTCTTTTAATGGAGGTTCAAAAAGCTTTGCCTTATATTTTTGAGGTGCGGTCATTTCGAGTAATCTTGTCTTTGGTGTCGGAAATAAAACCTTAAATTCTTCTATCTCCGAATTGAATCCAAAAGATTTAAATAAAGAATCTATATATAAAGCATTGCTTCTATCATAACTTGACCCAAGATGATGTGGATATGCCGATAGCCTTTTCATCCAGTTATCAAGATCATTTTTATTTAAATATGAATCGAACCGCTTTTGTAAATCATTTAATTCTGATTCTTGAGCAAATGATAAATTAAAACACAAAAAGAAAATAAAAAGAAGAAGAAGTTTAAAACAATATTTCATACTACTGCCCTAATATTACTTGAGGAATATTTTATGATATTTAATATTTCAATATACTCTTCTTAAATGAAGTTAAGCAAGAACCGTTATCCCGAATAATTCTCTTTCACCTCAGAATAATCAACGTTCTCCTGCCGCCCTATACCCTTTGTCCTAACCCAATGCCCTTGCATTATACCTTGCCCTTTCCGCATTCCATTTTCCATTCCCCCCTTTGTTTTTTGCAACTACTCAATCATCTTTATGCTTCCCTTTTCCGGCATTTTCAAAATATACACCTTATCCCTTTGACTTGTTAAAGTCGTATCTCTTAACCAGGGATTATACATCTTTAATATCTTGTAATTGAGTCCGTTCTTAATAGCGAAATCTGCCAGATTAGGAATAAAGTAATCAATTTTCATCGAAGTAGTTAAAAGCGGCTGATAAAGATCTTGAGGTCTCAGATCAAATCCATATTTCTTAGGATCATTTAATATCTCTTTCACTGCAATAATTCTTGCAATATATCTGGAAGTTTCACTTCCGAAAATCAAATTATAATAGTTTGTTGATTTCTGTCTCGCTATCTGTCTTTCGAGTCCATTCGTACCGAAATTATAAGCAGCCGCTGCCATAGTCCAGCTTTTAAATTCATTATAAGCATCTAAAAAATATTTACAAGCTGCCTCCGTTGACTTTTCAACATTATACCTTTCATCAATCTGGGAATCTACTTCAAGCCCGTATTTTCTTGCAGCATCTTCTGTTAATTGCCAAAAACCTGTAGCTCCGACAGGAGAAATAACATTTTCCAGCCCGCTTTCGATTACTGCTACATACTTGAAATCATCAGGTATATTATTTTCTTTCAATATAGGTTCGATAACAGGAAACCACCTGTTTTTTCTTTTAATCGAGAGAATCGTCGCCGAATGCCAGTAAGTATTAACTAAAAATTCCCTGTCAATTCTTTCATATACTTCAAAATTTTCAACGGGAACCTTTTCACCGGCAAATGATAAATCATCAGGTATTTCCGGAGAAATAATCCTATAACCTTGCGGGAAGTCTTCCGACTTTCCGGATACATTTTTATCAGTTAAAAATAAAAAACTCGAAATTATTAAAATACATGACGCCGTTATAAATCCAAGTAGAAAAAAATAATATTTAGATTTCATACTTACCAATCCATTATTAAATCTTAGCAGCTTAATTATTAAAATTTCAACTTTATATATAAATAAAATAATATTTATCTTAAAGACATATACTCCTGAAACTGATAAAATTGAAACAAATTCTATTCCACCTTACTCATACTCATACTCGTAATCGTACTCGTTCTCGTAATCGTACTCGTTCTCGTAATCGTACTCGTTCTCGTAATCGTACTCGTTCTCGTAATCGTACTCGTTCTCGTAATCGTACTCGTTCTCGTAATCGTACTCGTTCTCGTTCTCGAACTCGGCAGTTTGTTTATCAAAAGATTAACACCGTGGCTTTAGCCCGGTGGCACAATCAATAAGCTCTCACCCCATAATCTTGCAATTTTGCAATTTTGTAATCTTTAATTCTAAAATCCTTATATTTACTTGATATTTTATTAAGTAACAAAAATGTTTATGACCCAAAATATTCGAAATTATCCTCCGGACGTTTCAATTATAAAAGATATTGAAAGAGAATTTATAGTAATTGGAACAGCGCATATTTCAAAACAATCATCAGATCTAGTAAAGGAAGTTATAGAAAAAGAAATTCCTGACTGTGTCTGTGTTGAACTTGATTCACAGAGATATAAATCTATTTCTGAAAAAAATAAGTGGGAATCTCTCGACATTAAGCAAGTTATAAAAGAAAAGCAGCTTACAACTCTTTTCATAAATATAATCCTCGCCTCTTATCAAAAAAAATTAGGTGAAAAACTAGGAGTTAGGCCCGGTACAGAAATGCTGAATGCTATTAATACTGCAAAAAATCTCGGATTGCGGATTGCTCTTTGCGATAGGGAAATCAGAATTACCCTTAGAAGAGCCTGGAATTCAATGTCCTTCTGGCAGAAATTTAAATTGTTAGGCTCCGGCTTTGCAGGAATATTTGATAGTATAGAATTGACTGAGGAGAAGCTCAATGAACTTAAAGAAAAAGATGCACTTTCGGAAATGATGCAGCAATTAGGCAAATCTCTCCCCGTTTTGAAAAAAGTTTTAATCGATGAGCGCGATATTTATCTAAGTAAAAAAATAAGAGAAGCACCAGGAAATAAGATTGTCGCAGTTGTAGGTGCAGGACATGTAAAGGGTATTTGTGAAGAATTAGAAAATAAAAGAGATATAGATCTAAAGGAACTCGAAATTATCCCTCCTTCTTCGGCTGCTGTTAAAATTATCGGCTGGAGTATACCGGCTATTATTATTGCATCTATTATTTTGATCGGATACAATAAAGGTATAACTGCTGCTCAGGATAATATCTTATATTGGATTTTAGCTAATGGTATTCCCTGTTCTATCGGGGCTATCTTTGCAGTTGCACACCCTTTTACTATAATTGTCTCGTTTTTCGCTGCTCCCATTACAAGCCTAAGCCCACTTATAGGTGCAGGTTACGTTGCCGCTTTTGTTCAGGCTTACTATCAGCCCCCCCTTGTAAAGGAATTCCAAACAGTTTCCGATGATATAAGAAAATTGAGCAGATGGTGGAAAAATAAATTATTAAAAGTACTTTTAGTTTTCATTCTAACAGGACTGGGTAGCATGATCGGGACTTATGTTGGAGCCTATGAAATTATCTCCAACCTCTTTTAATTACTCCCCGGAGCTGCTTCTCTTGTAACGCGAAATTCCGTTTCGCAAAGAAGCACTATAGATATTACCAATTTGTCCCAAGACATAAATGAAATAAATAACTTAAAATGTGTCATCTTTCCATTTATTTGGACATAAAAAAAACCGCCCAAACTTGAGCGGCTTTTTCTATTAACTTTTAACCATTAACGATTAACGATTAACGATTGCATTATCCTAAATAAGCTTTTAATCTTTTGCTTTGAGGAGAATGTCTTAAGTTTCTAATTGCTTTTTCTTTTATTTGTCTTACTCTTTCACGGGTAAGATTAAATCTCTCTCCAATTTCTTCTAAAGTTGCAGAACGTTCTCCTCCGATACCGAAATAAAGCCTTATAACTTCAGCTTCTTTTTCGGTTAAACCGGAAAGTATATTTGCAACTTCATTCTTGAGAGATTCCGTCATTAAATTTCCATCAGGAGAAGGCTGTTGATCATTAGGCAGTACATCTATCAAGCTGTTCTTATCATCATCACCTGAAAAAGGAGCGTCCATCGAAACATGTCTTCCTGAAATCTGCAATGCATAAGCAACATCATCTGCACTCATATCCAGAATTGATGCAAGTTCAGTAGTAGTAGGAGTTCTTTCATATTCTTGCTCCAGATCACGGTATGCTTTACCAATCTTACTCAATGAACCTACTCTGTTTAAAGGCAGTCTAACCATTCTCGATTGATCGGCGATCGCCTGCATTATTGACTGTCTTATCCACCATACTGCATATGAAATAAACTTGAAGCCGCGTGTCTCATCGAACTTCTGAGCCGCTTTAATCAAACCAAGATTGCCTTCGTTAATTAAATCACCTAAAGATAAACCCTGATTCTGAAATTGCTTGGCAACACTTACTACGAACCGGAGATTTGCTTTGGTTAATGATTCCAACGCTAGTTTATCACCTTTTTTTATACGTATTGCTAATTCTATTTCCTGATTAGGGGTTAAAAGATCAACTTTTCCAATTTCCTGCAAATACTGGTCTAAGGACTTACTTTCTCTGTTGGTGAATTGCTTGGTTATTTTCAATTATTATCTCCTATTTTGATACATTAATTTATTAAACACTACTATAATAGACGAAATTAAGATTAGATTTGTTCCCACAAATAATTAAAAATTTAAACAGCAGCAAAGTTAATCACATGGAGATTAAAAAAAAAGAGAAATATTATGCCCCTATACTCTTTATTCTATAAATGTTAAAATTATTACTCAATATGTGCTATAAAACACTTATTTTTTTGTGGTTAAAGCAAATAAATCAGTGTTATCAAAAAAGAAACCTGCCGGGTTCTCCTTTACTCCATTGTGCTCTACTTCATAATGAAGATGAGGCCCGGTTGATAAACCTGAATCACCTGTTTTTGCTATAATACTCCCTCTTGTAATTTTTTGCCCCTCTTTGACAAGCACTTTAGATAAATGTGCGTAAATTGTGTGATATCCGAAACCATGATCAAGTTCAACTGCAAGCCCATATCCCCCTTTACGGCCAACAAAGGATACCCTGCCATTTCCTGTGGCATATACTGACGTACCTATATCTGCTATAAAGTCCAAACCTTCATGCATTCGCCTAATGTGGAGAATTGGATGCATTCTTAATCCGAATCCGTCGGAAATAACCCCTTCACAAGGCTGGATTGCAGGAATACATAAACTTAATTTTCTATTTTCCTTTAATTGATTGGAAATTTCCGAAAATTGCTGCTTTTCAAAATCAATCTTTCTTGAAATTTCATCGACAAATGAAGATGCTTTTCTTAATTCGTCCTCTGCATCATTTGATAAAAAATCTATAGAATTATCAAAATAGCCGCCGCCTACACCAACTTTTAACTCGTCATCGGAAATCGGATGTAAATTTACAGCTAGTCTAAGATCATTATTTGTTTTAGCTAAACTGTCTATTTTAACTGATAATTCCTTATAATTAGACATCATAGCTTTTAATTCTTTTTTTAAAGATTTATTCTCGGAACGTAAAGATTGTATATTAAAATCAGGTGAGCCAAGGATTGAGAAAATACTATAACTGCCGAAAATCACACTAAATATAGTTAAAACAATTAAGATTCTTTTTGAAGCAAAATTTTTTTGACTACTTGAAATATAGATTTTTTGACCGTTAGTTATATAAACTTTAGACCTTTTTAATTTAAATAAACGAAATAACGACATTATACCTGTATTATTTTATGTAAAAAAACTTTAATATCTTAATGAAATAGAAGAAGGTTCTTAATATAACAAAAGAAATTTTTTAGATCAAAGAAATAGAAATTAAAACAGCAATCCCTCAATTCTATTAATTATTTATTTTTGTAAATAATAGCGAACTCCTGCTGTCAAATTGGTTCCACTGAACTTATCCCTATAATATATATTATCGCTTCGAATGTGGTTGTATTGTACCTCTCCGAATAACGATATGTTTGAATCTGATAATCTATGCTCTATATCTGCACCGCCGAAAAAACCATAGAGACTCTGATTATCTAATTTCTGAAGTTCTTCTCCGTTTAATACAGCCTGGTGATTAACCAGTGAATATGTAAAACCAAGAGAAAATGCTAATGTCCAGTCCTCTTTTAAGAAAATACCGTATCTAAAGCCAGAATTATAAATTAATTGACTAAATGAAGCAGTTGCCTGAACAAGCTCATTTATCGGTTCAACTTGTTCATAAGCTGCAAAATCTGATTTTGATGTATAAGATATCCTATTATAAAAATATAGATGGTTAGTAATTGGAATCCCGAGCCCCGTTAGAAATAATACGTTAGGGAAATACCTTGTCCTAATTTCTTCCTGAGATGAAGATGAAACTATACCCATTCCACCTGTAATGAATACTGATTTCTTAGGTATATAATCTTGTGCTTTTGTTATTATTGGAATAACAAATATTAAGACAGTAACTATATATTTCATACACTTATGGAAATGTTAAACCCAACCTAATTAATTAAAACTTAAATAGCAACTAAAAATTCATCGAAAAATCTTTAATTATTCTCCTCCTTCAATTCGGAAGTTTTTTAAGGTGATATTTCCCCATTTTATATTAAACTGCAATTTCAAATTTGCTTCTTCTGTTAAATCTTAAGGTTAACATAATAGCAGAAGCCGTTAAACCGGTTAAGAGACCTATCCAGACACCCTGGACACCAAAATGTAAAACAAACCCGAACAAATAAGCAACCGGCAGTCCAATGATCCAGTATGCTGTGAAGGTAATCAATGTAGGAACTTTAACATCCATGAGTCCCCGTAAAATTCCTATTCCCACACCTTGAAGTCCATCCGAAATTTGAAATAATGCCGCTATAATTAATAGTGAAGAGGCAATAGAAATAACACCTTTATCTTCAATATAAAGTGAAGGTAAAAAGTTTCTTAAAATAATGAATGTAATTCCTGAAGTCGCCATAATTCCCGCCCCCAAAAGCAAAGCAGTAAAACCCGCTTTTCTTGTTTCGGAAATATTCTTT
Source organism: uncultured Bacteroidota bacterium (assembly GCA_963740945.1). GTDB lineage: Bacteria > Bacteroidota > Ignavibacteria > Ignavibacteriales > Ignavibacteriaceae > CAVQBP01. The sequence continues at coordinate 17,933 of CAVUGE010000032.1, forward strand.
TCACCGACTGCATTTCCAACCCGTATTCCGCCTGCAGCAGAAATCCCTAAAACCATCATAAAAGAAATAGAAGCTAAATTAATAGCAATTTGATGTGCCGCCAATGGTTTAGTCCCAAGCCATCCAACCATTACTACAGCAAATGAAAAAGCACCCACTTCAAAAAAATATTGGAATCCGCTGGGAAGGCCGATAGATAAAATTTTTCTTATAACCGGTAAGTTAATATTCTTGAAATGAAAACTGACATCGAATTTCTTGAAATAATCTGTTCTCATAACATAAATCATTAATACCAGAGCCATAAAAACTCTCGAAAATAATGTTGCCCATCCTGCTCCATTTAATCCGTATGCAGGAAATCCGAGATTCCCGTATATAAAAATCCAATTACCAAAAAAATTAATAATGTTTGCTGCTAAAGTGATTACCATTGCCGGCCGCATAACTGATAATCCTTCAATGAATTGTTTATATGTATGGAAAAATAATGTCGGTATAACAGAGAGTCCCAATATTTTTATATATGGAGCTGCCTGGACAACTACTGCAGGAGGCTGGTTAAAATAGATAATTAGATCTGCACAAATAAAAGTAACTATAACTAATATTACTGAAAAAGATAAATTAACAATCAGTGATTGACGGAAATATACACCGCATTCATTATATTTTTTTGCACCTACTGAAATAGCAACTAATGGCGTAACCGCAAAAGAAATACCTAATCCGACAATAAAAATCAATAATGTCAAACTGTTGCTCAGTGAAGCAGCTGCCAAAGGTACAGCACCTATCCTTCCCACCATAACACTATCCATAACCCCCATCATCATAAAACCTAATTGCCCAATCATTACAGGATATGCAAGAGATAGAGTATTTTTTATATGATTTTTTATAAAATTCATTAACCGATCTTAAAATTTCTATTTTAATAAAAACATTAATATGTGAAGTTTCGCAGACCTAAAGATGTCATCTTTAAAATGTAAAAATCATTTTAAATATTTTATTAAACTATAAGTTCATATTAGCCTTATTTTGAAAAAAGTAAAGATGTCATCTTTCAAATACTGATTTTTGCGTAACTTGAGTAAATATAATAATTTTTCCCATTTTTAAGTCTTTTTCTCTACTAATTGCACAATTGCTCCTCCTTCCTGTTCTCCAGTCTTTCCGTCTCTAATCTCACCATACACTCTATTCCGCTCTTTCATACTTCCTTCACTATGCTCTCTTCCCCACCTTCCATCTTCCTCCATTCCTCCATCATTCCATTGTTCCAGTCCTATATTCCTCCATTCCTCCAATATTCCATCATTCCATTCCTCCAATCCACCATTCTCATCACTTCCCTTTCCCCCATTTTATTACTTCGATTTTTACTCTCGCAGTTCCATCCCGGATCATATCTAATTTCCTGGCTGCACCTAATGAAAGATCGATAACTCTGCCCTTAAAATCAGGCATCCTGTCATTTATCTTTAGAATTACAGAAAGATTGTTGACAAGATTTGTAACTCTTATAATAGTTCCCATAGGATAAGAGGGATGTGCTGCCGAAATTCCATACATATCATAAATTTCCCCGCTGGCTGTTTGCCGTCCGTTATACTTTTCAGCGTAATATGAAGCAATTCCGGTTTCGGTTGAAAGTGGATGTATATTATTAAGGTCTATATTTTCTTCTTTTAAAAGCTCAGACGTCTCTTTTTTGTAATCTTCAGAAGAGTTCTCTTCGGAAGCTTTTGTTGTATATCGTGCAGTACTACTGCATGCATTAAGGAGCAATGAAAAACTAATTATAATATATAAAACAGCTTTCAAAATTCTCTCTTCAATTTGTCAATACTTTTCTTAACTCCAGAGGAGTGAAATATTATTAGAAACAGAATAAAACACAGATATCCGCACTCAGTAGGAGTGAAATATTTGTAGATTTATATTAATTCACAGAACATCGCACTCCGTTATGAATGCTGTATTATTTATTCCGACTTTTCTTAACTCCAGAGGAGTGAAATATTATTAGAAACAGAATAAAACACAGATATCCGCACTCCGTTAGGAGTGCTATATTATTTTCACCCAAAAAAATCAACAATTAGCGATGCCGTTGTAATAATTGCAGTTTCACTTCTTAATCTATTTTCAGTTATTTTATAAAGTTTCTCCGTTTCAAAATAATTTAATTCCCTTTCCGATAGTCCTCCTTCCGGACCAAAAACAAAATAGTATCTATTATTTGAACTTAATTCAAGTTCCCTGATTTTTTTTTGAGAACCCTGTTCCAATCCAATTTTTATTCCGGTCCGATTAAAAATATCTTCAAATTCTATTAACTCTATTTTGGGAAGGTAACTATTTAATGATTGTTTCATTGCTGAAATGAGAATCTTATTCCATCGTTCAATTCTGCTCTTTTGTGAAATAGTCCTTTCAGATTCGAATATTAAAAAATTTGTTATTCCCAATTCCACACTTTTTTCAAGAGCAAATTCGAATCTATCACTGTTTTTCAATTTTGGTATACAGAAAAAAATATATTGACATTTATTTTCGTAAGATATAAAGTCTTCTACAATTAGCTCAATGTTTTTTTTATTTATATCCTTTATTCTTCCTGAATAAATTTTACCTTCACCATTAGTAACATGCAGCATTTCATTTTTAGAATGCCTCATTACTTTAGTTATGTGAGTATATTCTTCCCCCTCAATAATAATTCTATTTTCAGATATATTATCTGGAATTGCATAATAGAGTTCAATATTTGATAGGTATTTTGCCAAAGTAGAAGATTCTTAAATAGCTAAAAAAATAATGTGGAAATTAAATAATTCCCCCATGACTGCAAACCGCGCACTTAATAAATACAATTAGGAACGGTCTTTATTTTCCATTTTTTCCTTAAAAACACCCTCTCAACCCCCCTTTTTTGAGATAAACTCCTGCTGAGCCATAGTTACATATGCCTAATTTAAGTTATAATGAAAAAAGGGTAGTTGAGAGGGGATTTTTAGCAATATTTGAGAAAAGGAAATCAGAAAGATAAACCAAGATCAAATATAAATTCATTCCGTCCAAGTTCATCCAGGGCAAATTCAAACCTCAAAATATTGTATGGAAGAATTAATAGTGTTAAGCCTAAACCATAACCTGATTGAAAATCATTCAAATCCAATTTTTGATGTCTAAGTTTGGTAACTCCTGCATCTCCAAAAATTTGAGAATAAAGAGCTATTCTGTAAGACAACAGAGAATTAGGGAGCAAAGGGATAAAATCGAGATTTATATTTATATCTTTTATCAATGGATAGTAGAATTCAACCGAACCTAAATAAAGATTATTTCCTTCCTGGATATCATTAAAATGCCCCCTTATTCTTTGCTGGTAACCTAAAAATGAGAAATCATAATAAGGAATCAGGTTTCCAAAAGAAATTCTGGAGGTAAATCTCCACTTAAAATAAAGATCATCAAAAACATGACGGTATTCTCTAAAATCGAAATCAGCAATCTGATATTTTATGCTGTTTAGCCCTAATCCCTTAAATTGAATACCGGCAGAAGCAAATATTCCTTTTTTGGGAAATTGGGCTAAATCTCTCGAATCATAAGTATAAGCAGCGCCTGCTACAGGCATTCGGTCAATTCTCTCATTTGAAGCCGAAATTCCTTTGATAAATACGGGAGAGGCTATATAATCATACCCGAAATCAATACCAAAACGGTGATAACTTCCGAATCTTTTTCCTATTGTTATTAAGCTATGAAATATTCTTTGATCGAATTGTCCCCCATAAAGATATTCTGCTATTTTACTTTTATTCCTTGTATTGCTGTATGAAACAACTGAATTGAAAAATATATCAGAACCCTTAATAATTTCGGGTTTATAATAACTTAACAATACCGAAGGATCATAGCCTAAAGAGCCTCTCCCCTGCAGAAGTTCATTTCTTCCTCTGAAATTTTGAACAACTACATCAAGTCCATATGAGAATTTCTTCCAGTCCCTGTCTTTTAATTCAACAAAAGGAATCGGATAAATATACCAGCTCTCGGCAACTTCGATAATTAGGATATTTATTCCCCCATCTTTTTTTATATAAAGATCTACACGCGTGAAAATCCCAAGACTAAAGATTCTTTCTCTGTCATATTCTACCGTATAATTACTGACGGTATCACCTTTTTCAAATGTCAACTCCCTTAGTATAATTTCATTCTCTGTAATTTTGTTCCCCCTAATTTCAATAGAATCAATTACAGCAAAATATTTCCCTTTATAAATTAATGAATCTAATTTTGCAGGAAATATTTGAGGGATTAAACAAATAAATAGAATTAAAATTAAATAAAGTTTCTGCATCAATTAATTATGGATATTCAGTGTACCGGTTCTTCAATATAATCAGAAATCGGGTTACATGAACATACTAAATTTCTATCTCCGTAAGCATTATTGATTCGCCCAACACTAGGCCAAAATTTATTCTTTTTAACCCAATCTACAGGGAATGCGGCCTTTTCCCTTGAATATGAATGAGACCATTCATCTGAAATTACAGTTAAAGAAGTGTGAGGAGCATTTTTTAAAACATTATCTTTCATATCTGCCGTTCTATTTTCAATCTCCCTGATTTCTTCTCTAATGTTATTTAAAGCATCAATAAAACGATCCATTTCCGTTTTAGATTCACTTTCTGTCGGTTCAACCATAATTGTACCGGCAACAGGGAAAGAGACTGTGGGGGCATGAAAGCCATAATCCATTAACCTCTTTGCGATGTCTTCCGCTTCAATATTTGCCGATGTCTTAAACTCTCTCAGATCAAAAATCAATTCATGAGCAACTCTCCCTTTACTCCCCGTATATAATACTTTATAATTATTTTCCAGTTTAGCTTTTATATAGTTTGCATTTAGAATTGAAACAATTGAAGCATGCTTTAATCCTTGAGCCCCCATTAATTTTATATACGCATAAGATATAATCAGAATGTCGGCGCTTCCCCACGGAGCAGCAGAAACAGCAGTAATTCCTTTTTCGTGGTTTAATCTAATAACAGGATGTTCGGGTAGAAAAGGAACGAGATGAGGAGCTGCCGCAATAGGTCCCATACCCGGTCCGCCTCCTCCATGAGGGATACAAAAAGTTTTATGTAAATTTAAATGGCAGACATCTGCTCCGACAATTGCTGGTGTCGTTAATCCTACCTGTGCATTTAAATTGGCGCCGTCCATATAAACCAACCCGCCGTTTTCATGTATTATTTTGCAGATTTCCATTATTTTATCCTCAAAAACACCATGAGTTGAGGGATATGTTATCATTAAAGCTGCAAGATTGTCTTTGTTTTCCTCTGCCTTTGCTTTCAAATCTCCAATATCAACATTTCCTAAAGGAGTGCTTTTGACTACAACCACTTTCATTCCTGCCATAACAGCACTTGCAGGATTAGTTCCGTGAGCAGATGAAGGTATCACAACTACATTCCTATTTTCATTCCCTCTGCTTCTATGATATTCACGGATTACCATCAATCCCGTAAATTCTCCCTGAGCACCGGAATTCGGCTGAAGAGAAACTGAAGCAAAACCTGTAATTTCGGCAAGATCCTTTTCAAGTTCATCAAAAATCTGTCTGTATCCTTCCGCCTGCTCTTGAGGAACAAACGGGTGCAGATTACAGAATTCCGGCCAGGTTATCCCCAGCATTTCCGTTGTTCCGTTCAATTTCATTGTACATGACCCGAGAGGAATCATTGAATGCGTTAAAGAAAGGTCTTTATTTTCCAGGCTTTTAAGATATCGAAGCATTTCAGTTTCCGAGTGAAAAGTATTAAAAACCGGATGCTGCAGATATTTACTTTGACGATTAAGAAAATCAGGAAAATTTACTTCACTACTATTATTTGCTAAATTTTCTACATCAATTGTTTTACCAATAGATTCAGCAAAGATAGAAAGAATCTCTTCCAGATCATTTAGATCTGTCGCTTCATTCAAAGAAATCCCGATTGCATGATTATTAATATATCTGAAGTTTATTTTATTTTCTAAAGCCTTCTGTTTTATCTCTTCGATTAGTTTTTCAGAGTCAGCATTAAATTCAATTTTAAGAGTATCAAAATAATTTTTATTAACTTGATGAAATCCTAACTCTCTTAATCCTTCATCAAGAATTCTGGTTAATTTATTTACCCTTTTTGCGATAGCTTTTATTCCCGAAGGACCATGATAAACTGCATACATTCCTGCCATTATCGCTAATAACACCTGTGAAGTGCAAATGTTGCTTGTTGCTTTTTCCCTTCTGATATGCTGCTCCCTTGTCTGAAGAGCCATTCTAAAAGCTGTATTCCCGTGGGAATCAATAGATGCACCGATTATCCTTCCCGGAATATGTCTTTTATATTCATCTTTGGTTGCAAAAAATCCTGCATGAGGTCCGCCGTATCCCATAGGAACTCCGAATCTTTGTGAATTTCCTACAGCAGCATCGGCTCCATACTCTCCCGGCGGAGTTAGTAATGCGAGACTTAAAAGATCGGCGGCTACTACGGTATAAATATTATTCTCTTTTGCAGACTTAAAAAGTTCCCTATAATCATAAATTTTCCCTTTTTCAGCAGGATATTGAACCAACAGTCCGAAGTACTCTTCTGTTAATTCAATTTTTCTATGATCCCCGATTACTAGTTGAATACCTGTTGGATTTGCACGGGTCTTTAGAATATCTATTGTCTGCGGAAAACATTCTTCGGAAACAAAAAATAGATTAGAATTACTATTTTTTCTTAATGAATGGAACATGCTCATCGCTTCCGACGCAGAAGTCCCTTCGTCTAATAATGATGCATTAGCAATAGGAAGACCTGTTAAATCAATAATGGCAGTTTGAAAGTTCATCAGAGCTTCGAGTCTTCCCTGTGAAATTTCAGCCTGGTAAGGTGTATATTGAGTATACCACCCCGGATTTTCCAGAATATTTCTCTGAATTACAGCGGGGACTATTGTAGGATGATAGCCCATACCAATATATGATTTATAAACTCTGTTCTTTGCAGCTATCTTTTTCAGTTTTTCAATAAATCTATATTCCGATACAGGTTCAGCAAGATTCAAATCTCTTGTTAATTTTATTTGCTCCGGTATAGTTTCATTTATCAGCGTTTCTACTGAATCCACACCAATAGCATCGAGCATTTCTTGAATTTCCATACTATTAGGTCCGATATGCCTATCAACAAACTTATCCGGGTGATTAAGAATTTTCATATAAATTTCTTCCAAAATATTTAAAGTTTAATCATTAAAAATAGTAATACTTTCCAGCCAATAAAACATGAATAAAAATATATTTTAATAACAGTCTCACTAAATGGCTTACCTCCCGTTTCTCTTCACGTAACGCGAAACTCCGTTTCGCAAAAGAGGCATCTTTAACCATATTATTTTGACTAGAAAACATTTATAGAAGTCCTAACACCGAAGGTGTGATATTATTGTAGATAATATAAAATAGCCATATACCCCGAAACCCCGAAGGAGTGAAATAAGTAATTATTGAGATTCCACATCCTGATTTTATTGAACTCCGCCAGAATGAGGTCACTTCCTTAGAATTTTTAACACCGAAGGCGTGATATTATTATAGATAATATAAAATAGCTCTAATACCCTAAAACCCAGAAGGTGTGAAATAAAAATGTTACTTTTTGGTCACTCTCTCCTTTAATCTGAGCCCGCCTTTTAATAAAAAATTGAAAGAGAATTTAATTTAAACTGGGTCTGTTTAATTTTTCTAAAGCTGCCTGTGCTGCTTTTTGCTCCGCACTTTTTTTATTCTTTCCCTTTCCATATCCGTAATCTTTATCTCCGATTAAAACTTTTACGGTAAAAATCCTATTATGCTGCGGCCCCTCTTCTTTTGTTACCATATAAGTCGGACTCTCCATTTTATTGGCTTGAGCAAGCTCCAGTAGCTGACTTTTATAATTTTCATCTATTAGGTATAAACCTTCCATTAAATTAGGCTGAATTAAAATCCGTTGTATGAAGGTTTTTGCTGCATCCAACCCGCTGTCTAGATAAATAGCACCAATTAAAGCTTCTAACGCATCTGCCAAAATGGTTTTAGAACCGTTTACAAATGTGCTGGATATATTTTTACTAACCAAAATAAAATCTACAAGGCTTATTTTTTCAGCAGCTTCTGCGAGAGCAAGCCTGTTCACTATTTTTGCACGAACTTTTGTTAAAAACCCTTCATCTTTTACCGGGAAAGCATCGAAAAGATATTCGGCTACTATTAAGCTTAAAACACTATCACCCAAAAATTCCAGCCTTTCATTTGAAATATCATATTCTTCATTTTGTTCCAGATATGATCTATGCGTCAAGGCCTGGATAAAAAAGGAAGAATTATTAATTGAGGTTCCAATAAGGTTTTCAAGCTTTTTGAACTTTTCGGCAGTAAAAACGGAAGATATATATTGTGAGCTTTTCTCTTCCTGTTTTTGTTTTAACTTTCTAAATATCCAAGTTAATAAGGGACTCAAAACTATTCCGTTTCAGATATCTTTAGATTACAAATTTTTTAAATAAAATCGAGGCATTGTGTCCTCCAAATCCGAATGTATTACTTATCGCAACATTAACATCTTTTTGAGTCATTTTTTTAGCACTATAATTGAGATCACATTCCGGATCAGGATTATCAAGATTTATGGTAGGGGGAATCAAATTGTTTTTTATACTTAATACAGTAGCTATAGCTTCTATACCCCCTGCCGCTCCCAGCAAATGCCCTGTCATTGATTTCGTTGAGGTTACTACCAGTTTATATGCATGTTCTCCAAAAGCTGTTTTTATTGCCTTTGTTTCATTCAAATCGTTATACTGGGTTGAAGTACCGTGAGCATTTATATAATCAACATCAGCGGGAGATAAGCCTGCATCCCTGATTGACTCTCTCATTGCCCTAACTGCCCCTTCACCACCAGGTGCTGGTGCTGTTATATGATATGCATCTCCGGTTAAACCGATTCCTGCAATTTCTGCGTAAATTTTAGCACCCCTGTTTGCCGCATGTTCATATTCCTCAAGTATTACAGTTCCTGCACCTTCTCCCATTACAAAACCATTTCTATCTTTATCAAAAGGGCGTGATGCTTCAAGGTATCTATCATTCCAGGTGGATAATGCTTTCATCGCATTAAAACCACCTATAGACATTTCCGTAATTGCTGCTTCCGAACCTCCGCATACCATAGCATCTGCACTCCCTCTTTGTATAAGGATAAATGCATCCGATATTGCATGAGAAGATGTTGCACAAGCTGATGTTGTAGCATAATTAGGGCCTTTAAGTCCATATTTTATTGAAATCTGACCGGCTGCCATATCGGATATCATCATTACAACAAAAAAAGGACTTAATTTCTGAGGGCTTTTCTCCGAAAAATATATCCAGTGCTGCTTTTCTAAAGTAGACATACCCCCAATCCCGCTGCCGTAAATAACTCCAAACTTTTCTTTGTTTATCTTATCAGAATTTAATCCGGAATCTTTAATAGCCATTTCAGCTGTTGCGATAGCATATTGGGTAAATGGGTCTAACCTTCTGATTGTTTTTTTATCAATATAATTTTCAGGATTAAAATTTTTTACTTCCGCAGCAAATTTTGTATCAAATTTGGATGTATCAAATCTTGTAATCAGTCCAACCCCGTTTTTCCCTTCAATTAGATTTTTCCAGTATTCATCAACACCTATTCCTATAGGAGTAACAGCACCTAAACCGGTTACTACAACTCGTCTTTTATTCATATTCTATAAAACCATAGTTTAGGATTTTCGTTACTATTTTCATTTATATTTGCAAAGAATTAAGCCCGTCTCATCTTACTGATAAGCGAGACGGGATCGGGAAAATTCCCGACTTTTCTAATTAGCTTACTTTTTCTTTCAAATATTTTACAGCATCACCAACTGTACCGATTTTTTCAGCATCTTCATCAGGAATTGATACCTGGAAGGCACTCTCAAAACCCATTACGAGTTCTACTATATCTAATGAATCAGCTCCCAGATCATTTGTAAAAGAAGCTTCCGGTGTAATTTGTGATTCTTCCACACCTAATTTATCAATGATGATTTCCTTTACTTTGGATTCAATATCCATATTACTTCTCCTATTTTTGTTTTTTTTGTTGTTAAATGTACGAAATATTTTCTAATTAAAAATGAAGTATAGTTCGTTAATGATTTACATCGTCATACCACCGTCAATAGCAATTACCTGGCCTGTAATATAATCTGATTCGGGACTGCATAAGAAATTAATCACCCTTGCAACATCTTCCGGCTTACCCATTCTATGCATTGGAACCGTGCTCAAGAGCTGTTCCTTTTGTTTATCATCAAGTTTTGCAGTCATATGAGTTTCAATAAATCCTGGTGCAACAGCATTTACATTTATATTTCTTGAAGCAAGCTCTCTCGCCATCGATTTTGTAAATCCAATTACTCCTGCTTTGGATGCAGAATAATTAGCCTGTCCGGCATTGCCAATTAGACCGACTACCGAAGCAATATTTACTATTTTTCCGTGCTTCTGCTGAATCATGGGTTTAATAACAGCTTTTGTATAATTAAATACACTTTTCAGATTAGTAGATATTACATCGTCAAAATCTTTTTCACTCATTCTTAATAATAGGTTATCGCGCGTAATACCTGCATTATTAACGAGAATATCAACTCCACCTAATTTTTCTATTGCAGCATTAATTGTAGCCTGTGCCTGCTCCAATGATGTTGCATCGGCTTTAAATCCATAAATGTTTACATCATCAAGACCAATTTCTTTTTTTATTTCTTCCGCACACCCGTCAATATCATCATCAACGAAGGCAATATCCGAAAAAAGTATATCGCTGCAAATGTTAGAAGCTAATTCTTTTACAATCGCACGTCCAATCCCCCTTGATCCGCCGGTAACAATGGCTTTTTTATTCTTTGGCATTTATTGTCTCTCCTAATTTTATTTCATTAAGAAATTCTTCTCTATATTTTTCTAATTCAGCGAAATCTCCTTCACCGAAAAAATAAAGTAATTCTTCTTTGCAAGCTTCAAAGATATTGGTTTCCGGAAACATTTCCTTGTTGCATGTTTTTAACCGGTCAATATGTTCATCATCAATAGTTAAAGAACCTTCATAAACTGTAAAGGGAAAAAGGATACAATATAAAGGTTTATATTTCCATTTATATTCTCCTCTTGAATTGGCATATTTTTGAAGGGAACATAATCCGTTCTTATCCAGGAAAGTACATTTTTTATTAATAACCTGTGTACCGACAGCTATACTCGATTCGAAATCTTCATCTTCTTCAGCCGGTTCAAACCATTCCTCGAAATTTTTTGTTTGGGTTTCATCAAAAGTTTGGGATAATTCATCTTTAATGGAAAATATATGCTCATATTCCTTCAAATCCGTATACACTCCATAATGGCAGCATTCACCGGAACATTTGCATTTGAATTTATAAATAAAAATTTGGGGGTCTATCTTTAATCCTTTAATAACTTTCCAGCCGCTTTTATCCATCAAATATATTTCTCCATATCTGAAAATTTATCTATCCCAAAACATTTTACATCCGGGTTTATTCTTTTAACCAGACCTTGAAGCACTTTCCCAGGACCAATCTCATAAAATTCATTGATTCCATCATTTATCATATTGTTTATAGTTTCTTCCCATCTAACCGGAGAATCCAGCTGGTCATAAAGAAGATTCTGAATCTTTTCTTTTTCAATAACGGGCAATGCTGTAACATTAGCGTAAACCGGCAGCCTTGCATCATATAAAGCTGTACTTTCCAGAGCATTTTTTAAAATTACCTGTGCAGGTTTCATAAGAGGAGAATGAAAAGCTCCGCTTACTACAAGCTCCTTTACTAATCTTGCTCCCTTCAACTTGCAAATCTCCATTGCTTTTTTAACCCCTTCAATCGAACCTGATATAACTATTTGACCTGGAGAATTAAAATTGGCAGGCTGAACAACTCCATCTGAAGAAGCCTCCTTGCAGCATTCAACAACAATAGAAGACACAAGTCCGATTACAGCTGCCATAGTTCCGGGATTTTCCATACCTGCTTTCTGCATAGCCTTCCCTCTCAGCCTAACTAGTTTAACTGCATCATAAAATTGAATTGAACCGGCAGCCACAAGTGCAGAATACTCTCCGAGAGAATGTCCGGCTGCAGCATCAGGATGAAGAGTTCTGATTATACTTGCAAGAACAACGCTGTGCAAAAAAATAGCCGGCTGGGTATATTCAGTCTGTTTCAATTCATCTTCAGGACCATTAAACATGATATATGAAAGATGAACTCCAAGCGCATCATCTGCAGTTTTTATCATTTCTTTGGCTTCAACAGATTGTTCAAACAGATCTTTAGCCATACCAACATACTGAGATCCCTGTCCCGGAAATAAAAAAGCTTTTTTCGTCATTAGTTAATATATTTTATAAATCCTAAACTGGCATGGCCAGAATCCTAAAATCTTGTAATCTTGCAATTTTCCTTATTACATACTCCAAACGAAATATGAAGAACCCCATGTAAAACCGGCTCCAAATGCAGCTAATATAACCTTATCCCCTTTTTTAAGTTTTCCACTTCTATAATATTCTACAAGGCATGATGGAATTGTTGCTGCAGTTGTATTACCATATCTATCAATATTGATCATTACCTTATCCATGCTTAATCCCATTCTTTCGGCAGTTGCAGTTATTATCCGCATATTTGCCTGATGAGGAACCAGGTAAGCAATATCTTCGCTTTTCAAATTATTTTTTTTCATTATTTCGTAAGATATATCCGCCATACCTTTAACCGCTACTTTAAATACTGCTTTGCCATCCTGGAAAAGGAAATGATATCCCTTATCTACAGTCTCATGAGTTGGAGGATTTAAGCTTCCGCCTCCTTTTAAATACAAAGCTTCTTTACCGGATCCATCAATTTTTAATAAAGAATCCTGTAAACCAAAGTTTAGATCTTCCGAAGGCTCTAATAAAACTGCGGCTCCCGCATCTCCAAATAATATACAATTGTTTCTATCGGTATAATCAGTAATAGAACTCATCTTATCTGCACCAATTACCAATACTTTTTTATATGTCCCTGATTCCACTAAACTGGCTCCTGTCTGGAAAGCAAACAGAAAACCTGAACAGGCTGCGGAAAGATCGAAACCCCACGCATTATTTGCACCAATATTATTTTGAACCAAACAAGCAGTTGCAGGAAAAAACATATCCGGTGAAATAGTTGCCACAATAATTACATCTATTTCATCCGGTGAAATATTATGTGTGGTTAATAAATCCTGAGCAGCACGTGTAGCAAGTTCGCTGGTAGCGCCATTCTCAAGCACCCTTCTTTCTTTTATACCGGTTCTTGTTCTTATCCATTCATCATTAGTATCTACTATCTTTTCAAAGTATGCATTATCCAATATTTTATCCGGGACATACATCCCCAAAGCAGTTATAACTGCGCTAAATTTTTTCTTATTGTTTGTGGACATAATAATTCCGTTTTACAATATGTTAGAATAATTTTTAATTGAAATTGCTATCTTTTCAATAAGCTTTTTCGAATACATTTCGTTTGCTCTTAAAACCATATTTTTAATAGCTTTAGGTGTACTTGAACCATGACCTATAATACTAATTCCGTTAACACCTAGCAATGGTACACCGCCGTATTCCTGGTAATCGAATTCTTTTAATATTTCTTTTAATGTACTTTTTACCAAACCGACTTTTAACTTATTAAAAATATTTCTTTCTGCATAATCTTTCAGCTTAAATTTTAAATAATCTAAGACACCTTCTCCAAACTTCAATAATATATTTCCGACAAAACCATCGCAGACTATTACATGAACGGTACCTTTTAAAATATCTCTCCCTTCAACATTCCCTACAAAATTCAAATTTGTTTTTTTAATTAAAGCTGAGGCAGCGATTGAGATATCATTTCCTTTTGATTCTTCTTCACCGACACTTAAAATCCCCACCTTAGGGTTTTCGATACCGAATATCTCTCTTGTATAAATTGTTCCCATTATTGCATATTCAAGAAGATGAATCGGTTTTGAATCAACACTGGCTCCCACATCAAATACTGTACACACTCCTGATTCATTAGGAAAGATTGAACCAATTGTTGGCCGGCCGACCCCCGGAATTCTTCCCATTATTAAAGTTGAAGCAGCCATCATTGCTCCCGTATTCCCTGCACTGACAAAAGCATCTGCTTTTTTTTCTTTAACCAGCTTTGCACCAATAACAATTGAAGAATTTATTTTCCTTTTTAAAGCAGTTGTGGGAGACTCTCCCATTTCAATTATCTCATCGGCATTTATTATATTTTTTTTTTCAAAGGAAAGGTTATTGTTTGATATGACTTCAAGTATTTCTTTTTCTTTTCCTACCAAAAATAGTTCAAAATCTTTATTATCATTAAAAGCCTGAATTGCTCCCACAACAGTATTTTGAGGGGCGAAATCACCCCCCATTGCATCTACAATTATTCTGCATTTATAATTTTCAGGAACAGAACTGTTCATTAAATGATTTGTAAAATGTTAGCTTTTAGGTAAAAACATCGAACGTTCATTATAGTAACCACAGGCAGGGCATGCGCGATGGGTTAATTTCATTTCACCGCAATTTGAACATGTTCCTAATGATGGAACTGTGGCTTTATAATGTGTCCTTCGTTTGTCTCTTCTGCTCTTTGACCATCTGCGTTTCGGATTTGGCATTGTATTCCTGTTACTTAGTTAATATTCAATTTATTTTTTAATTCTATTAAAGGCATCCACCTTGTATCTATTTGCTCATTATCACAATTACAATCTCCTTCATTCAGATCTTTTCCGCACTTAATACATAGACCTTTACACTCATCTTTACAAAGTTTCTTCATGGGAATTGAAAGAACCATGTAATCCCTAAAATCTTTATCAAGAATTATTTTATCGGCTTCAGGATTTAAATACGTTATATTTAATGAATCCGTTTCTTCTCCATTATTACTAAATAAATAAACCATTTTATAATTAGCTTTTACTTCCTTTTTAAATAAAGATGCACATCTGTCACATTCAAAATTTGCATTTGCCGATAATTGCGCATCTATAATAATTTGATTATGAACTTTGGATAGTTTTACTGATGCTGTAAATTTATCGTAAAAAGGAAGTTCTTCTAATTCAATTTCATCGACCGGTTCATTAAATGTATAGAAGTACTCACCGTCTCTTAAATTTGATATTTTAATGAACATCTCAAATCTCTCAAAAAAAGAGCAAAAACAAGCCAAAATATAGACATACTATGTTTTATAGTCAAACCCGGATAATATATTATTTTTTCTCCTTTCTTTCACAAATATTACTAAATTACTGATTTTACTCATATAAAAGATGACATCTTTTAAAAGAATAATTATCTTCAATTTTTTATTAAAATATAAGCTCAGGTAAAACTTTAATTTTAAAAAGTAAAGATGTCATCTTTCAAATACTTATTCCTATAGTTGCGTAAGGTGAGTAAATCGTCAATTTACAGAGGTTTCTTATGTAAAGATGACATCTTTTAAAAGCGTAAATTATCTTCAATTTATTATTAAAAATGTAAGTCCAGATGAAACTTTAATCTAAAAATTAAAGATGTCATCTTTCAAATACTTATTCTTGCGTAAAATTATCATTTTACGGAGGTTTCTTTTACATTTTTTTTAATATTTGACTTTTTCCCCGTCCATTTAGCTAACGGATTGGAAATTGATATTTTATTAAGACCTTTATCGGTACCTAACCATAAATCGGAACCATCAAAATAAAGGCAGGAAATTTTTGCAGTTTCAATGTTAGTCTTATTTAGATCAACTGGAGTTACTTTACCATTAAACCGGTCAATCATCACAAGTCCTTTCCCGTATTCGGTTTTTTCATCCCTGTCAAAAGAATAAAGACTCGCCCAAATTTGATTTCCGGTTCGCTCAAGACAGTATATACCGTTTGCCGAAAGTCCATTGTTTCTGGATATCCTGTCCCACCTTAATTTTCTATCATATCTGTAAATTCCGCCTATATTAAATTCCGGTTCTTTACGGGTTATAAATTCATCAGTGGCAAACCATACATATTTTCCTTCAATTAGAATATTAGAAATTGAAACAGATTCACCGTCCCCGTTAAATCCATTATCTATTTTATTATTTATATACTGCCAGGCACTTTTATCCGAAGGATCCTTATCCTTCTGAAAAATATGTACACCGGATTCCGTACCGAACCATATTAAGCTATCTCCATCGAGTGCAATTGATTTAATATTATTTGATTTTGGATTTTTATCAATGGAAATATCATAATCAGTATAACGGTTTTTTGATACGTCCAGTTTTGTTAAATCAATAAACCTTCCAATCCAGAGAATATTTTGTGAGCTATCAAATAATAAAGAACGGATCCAGTTACCCCATTGCCCTCCTTGAGCAAACCTTCTCCTTCTCCAGTTATCTCTTTTTTTATCATAAATGAATAAACCTTCGCTAGATCCTGCCCAAACATAATTCTTGTTTACTTCTATCGTATAAAAAAAATCATTCTCAAGATTATTACTTTTAGTGGAGAAATTTGTCCATTTATTCTCTTTTATGGAGTATTTGAAAATCCCGTCACCGTAAGAAGCAACCCAGAGTTCATCCCCGAATTCTTTTATATCTGTAACATTGGCATTTTCAATATAAAGCTTTGAGTTAACCTGAGAGAAAATTAAAGAATTATAAAGAAGCGTTAAAAATAGTACCGGTAATATTCTCTTAAACATATTCAATTCATCATATAAATAATCATAAAAAAAACTTAACAAAAAAAAGAATTAACCTTATCAGTATACAGTCAAAAATAATTCCAAATTCTCTCTGCCGACTTTTAGAAGCTGTGTGAAAAATGAATTGCCCCGACATTTATAGGAGTTTCTCAAACAGCCTCTAATAATCCGGTAATATCGCACAGGGGCCGACATATTCTAGACGGACTTCTTAATTATTTTTTCAGTAACTCTCTTCTTCGGAAGGGAAACTTTTTGCTTTAACATCATCAATATAATTTTTAACTGCCTTCAAAACTTCTTCTGCCTGTTTGGAATAATGTCTGACAAATCGCGGATGAAAATCAACATTAAGCCCAAGCATATCAGGGGTAACAAGAATCTGACCATCACAAAAAACTCCGGCTCCAATACCTATAGTAGGAATACTTATCGATTCTGTAATTTGCTTGGCAAGTCCGGCAGGAATCTTTTCTAGAACAATTGCAAAAGCACCTGCTTCCTCAAGAGTTTTTGCATCCAGAAGCAGCTCATCTGCTTCCTCTTTATTCCTTCCCCTTTCCCGGTAACTGCCGAATTTATGAATACTCTGAGGTGTTAATCCAAGATGCCCCATTACAGGAATTCCGGCATCGGTAATTTTCTTAACCATTTCTGCTACTCTTTTTCCACCCTCAAGCTTTACTGCTCCCGCTGAGGTCTCTTTCATAATCCTTCCTGCGTTTCTAAATCCTTCATCTATACTTAACTGGTAAGACATAAATGGCAAATCACCGACAACCATGGCATGCTCAACTCCTTTTGTAACAGCTTTAATATGATAGATCATTTGATCCATTGTAACCGGAAGTGTAGTTTCATTCCCTTGAAATACGTTGCTTAAGGAATCGCCAACCAGAATAATATCAATCCCTGCTTCATCTAATAATTTTGCCGTTATAAAATCATATGCGGTCAAAGCCGATATTTTAATTCCTTTACGTTTTAATATAAATAAGGTTTTAGTAGTAACCCTTTTATTTTGTTTTTCAGTACTCATTCGTCAATTGTAAATTATAAATTGTTAATTGTTAATTGTTAATTGTAAATTATTAAACAAACTGTGCTTCAATAATATTAAAAGATTCTTGAAAACCAGCGGTTAATGATTCAGATAAATTTTCATAATTTATATTTTCATTTAAAATCGAAAATAAATCTATAGTCTTTTCCTCTAATTCCGATTTAATTAATTGTTTTTCTTCTTCCGGTATTTTCAGATAATTAATAATTGAGGAATGAAATCCGCCGCATAAAATAGATCCATGCTGCAAGATTGAATTATTAAATTTACGCTGTGCGCTTCCGGCTAGTTTTTTCCCGTTATATTTCAGTTCACTCTTTGCAGAAGCTGCAAAACAAATTTCACCCTGGTTTTCTTTATAAATCTCTTGAAAATCAGGTTGATCTTTTTCTAATTCAACCTTACTCAGTTTTTTATTGAATTTTTCCAGTCCCTTCTTTAAAGCCGAATTTATATCAGCATACAATTCCTTCGCTGATATATCTGGACTTACAGGATATATTACCGAATAAGTGAGTTCTTCAGCATGCAGAATCGCCCTACCTCCGGTAGGACGTTTGACTACATCAATTCCGTCTTTTCTCGTTAACCCATAATCAATTATGCTTTCCTTCTGATTGGCTCCTAAAGAAATACAGTAAGGTTCCCACCTGTATAAACGAAAAATTGCTTCATCAGGTTCACAGTTCTTCGCCAAATAAAGATCTGTTTCCATATTAAAATATCCGGAATTCAATCCCGAACTTAGAATAATCCATTTCATTTCCCTATAATACCCCTTTTACTTTCATTTAAGAAATTTAAAACGTTTTTTATATGAATATTGTCCGTGCCGATTTCGTTAATTATTTTTTCTTTTGCTTGAGATACATTATACGATTTGTTATAAATAAAACTGTATGCTTTTTTTAGAAGAGCAATATCATCATTAGTAAATCCCCTCCTTCTTAATCCTATTGAATTTAGACCGGAATATTTCAATGGTTCGCTGGCAGCAAGTATATATGGAGGAACATCCTGTGTTATTCTAAATCCGCCTCCGGTAATTGAATGCCTGCCGACTTTACAAAATTGATGGACGGGAGTCAATCCTCCTATAATTACATAATCTTCAATCACAACATGTCCCCCTACCTGAACACCGTTAGTTAAAATACAATTATCCCCCACGATACAATCATGGGCAACATGTGAATATGCCATCAGATAACAGTTTTTGCCCACACTTGAAAACCCGGTTGATTTGGTCCCCTTGTGCAGAGTAACAAATTCGCGGATTATAGTATCATCCCCAACAATAAAATTCGTTTTTTCGCCTTGAAAGGTGAGGTCTTGAGGTAGATTGGCAATTGAAACAGATTGAGAAATCTTTACACGATTATTTATTCTAGCGCCATCATAAATAATTGAATAGGGTCCGATATAACAATCATCCCCGATTTCTACATCCCCTTCAATTATTACATAAGGAGCAATTTCAATATTATCCCCTAGTATTGCTCTACTATTTACTATAGCTGTCGGATGTATTTTGCTCATTTATTTTATTAATTTAAACTATTGTCACGGTCCACTACCCCTGCCATAAAATCAGCTTCAGCAACAAGTATATCGTTAACAAATGCTTTCCCTTTCATCATAAAGACTTTACTTCTTTTATTCACTAACTCCACTTCAAGAAACAGCTGGTCTCCAGGAACAACAGGTTTTCTAAATTTAACATTATTCATCTGCATAAAATAAACTAATTTCTCTTCAAAATTCGGGAGTGAATTCAGAATTAAAATCCCGCTAGTTTGTGCCATTGCTTCAATTATTAAAACACCCGGCATAATCGGCTGACCCGGAAAATGACCAACGAAAAAAGGTTCATTAATACTAACTGATTTTACTCCAACAACCTTTTTCTCAAGCTCCAACTGAATAATTTTATCAACCATTAAGAACGGATACCTATGCGGTAAAATCCTTTGAATTGCATTCACATCGAGAACCACACCTTCTTTTTTAACAAACTGAAACTTCTTGACAAGCTTTTTCTGCTGGTATAACTTTCTAACCTGTTTTGCAAATTCAACATTTGATTTGTGTCCGGGCCGTGCAGCTAAAATTTGTGCTTTTATCGGTGCACCAATTAAAGCCAGATCTCCAATTAAATCCAGCAGCTTATGCCTGACTGGTTCATTTTTAAACCTTAATTCCTTATTATTTAATATACCATTATCACCTAAGGTTATCTTTTCTTTAACTCCGATTTTTTTTCTAATCTGCTCCAGTTCATCATCCGAAGCTTCTCTATCGACAATAACAACTGCATTATCAATATCCCCCCCTTTAATTAATCCGTTATTAGCTAATGATTCAACTTCGCTTAAAAAACAGAATGTTCTGGAAGGAGCAAATTCAGTTACAAACTCTTTTTCCAGATCAAATAAACCCGTATGCTGGCTTCCCAATGCTGGGTTCTGATAGTCAACCATTACAGTTACACGGTAGCCGTCGAGGGGAAGAGCAACTATATCAACCTGCTTATCCTCTTCATGGTATATTACAGTTTCATCAATTATTAAATAATCTTTAGGTGCCTGCTGCTGAACAAATCCCGCTTCTTTTAAAATTTCAACATAAGGGATAGCGCTTCCATCTCCAACAGGAGGTTCAACCCCGTTTAATTCAATAGTTATATTATCAATCTGCAGACCTACAACTGCTGCCAGAACATGTTCAACAGTATGAACTTTTGCCTCCCCAATCCCCAGAGTAGTTCCTCTTGACATATCAATTACATTATCCGCAATTGCAGGTATTTCCGGTCTGCCGCCGAGATCAACTCTTATAAACCTTATCCCGTAATTTTCCTGTGCCGGTTTAAATGTCATTGTACATTTTTCTCCGGTGTGTAAGCCCACTCCGGAAATTGAGACCGGGTTTAATATAGTCCTTTGTAATTCTAACATTTGTCCTTCCTAAATGTGTTATTAAAATTCAGTCTATTTATTGCAGATTTTATTAAGCCGGATTGCTTACGCTAAAATTAAAATAGTTTATGCGGCAACTTCAGCATAAAGTCGGGCTTAAAATAGTAAGTTGAGGTATGAAATTCAATTAAAATGAAATGGTTGAGAGGTATTATTACAAATTAAATCAACAAATCATGTAATTATTATAAGGCTGTCCAAATAGTAACAGTTCATTCCTTTATGAGAATCGCCATTAAAATAATTTTAGACACAGAAGGTGCAATATTATATTTGAACCCCGAAGGTGTGATATTATTATAGAAAATATAAAAACAGTAATATTCTAACCTCGAAGGGGTGAAATATAATTATTGAGATCCTTAATCCCTAATTTATAATTTTTAAGAATACCGGGAAAAAAACACCGAAGGTGTGGGATTATTTTTGAACACCGAAGGTGTGATATTATTATAGAAAATATAAAAGCAGCAATGTTCGAAATAAATAATTATTGAGCTTATTCCTTCACAAACAAATTAACAAATTTGATTAGGCTATTTATTCTTTTCTATTAATTCTTTTAAAGCTTTTATTTGCTCTTCAAGCTCTTTTATTTTATCGGCATATTGAGGTAGTCTTCTAAAATGTGCTTCTAATTTTAAAGCAGTTTTTATATCTTTTGCCGGATAGCCGAAATAAGAACCGGCTTGCTTTATATTAGTTGAGATACCGGATTTTGCATAAAGGATTACATTATCAGCAATTTCAATATGGCCTGCAAGACCTACCTGGCCTGCAAGCAGGACATGCTTTCCTATCTTAGTACTCCCCGATATCCCCGTTTGAGATGCTACTGCCGAATCTTCACCGATACTAACATTATGAGCAATTTGGACAAGGTTATCTATTTTAACACCCCGCTTTAATATAGTCGACCCTAATGCGGCACGATCAATTGAAACATTTGAACCAATTTCAACATCATCTTCTAAAACAACATTTCCAATCTGCGGGATCTTTATAAATGCTCCCTTTTCATCGTTGTAATAACCAAATCCATCTGAACCAATTACCGAGTTTGCATGAATGATTACCCTCTCGCCTAACTTACAATTCTCTCTAATACTAACATTCTGATAAATTACAGATCCGCTGCCTATATCCACATTTTCCAAAATTACCGTATTATGAAAAATTTTAACATTATCTCCAATTTTACAGCCTGAGGAGATAACAACATTTTTCCCAATCGCTGTATTGCTGCCGGGTTTAACAGACGGATCTATATAAGCTGATTCATCTATACCCTCAAGCTTCAACTGCTGGGTAAAAAATTTAGTTATAATTCTGGCAAAAGCTTTGTCTGGTTCCGGAACTTCGATATAAATTATATCGTTTCTTGTTTTTTTGAATTCAGGTTTAACAATTATGGCAGTAGCTTTTGTTGAATGAAAATATTTTTCGTATGAAGGATTATATAAGAATGTCAGATCCCCCTGCACAGCTTCTTCAATTTTTGCAACATTAATTATCTTTTCTTTTTCATTCCCCGTAATTTTACCTTCAACAAAACCGGCAATTTCTTCAATCGTTAAATTCATTAAGTTACTTTAAATTTAGTTTATTCATTACTCTTGGCGTAATATCGTACTGCTCTTTAGCATATAGAAGCATTACATCCCCGCTCTTATCAAAGACAAAATCAAGATCATCTTCCTTTGCAACATCCTGTATGGCGTTAAAAATTTTATTTTGTACAGGCTTCATCACTTCATCCTGTTTCTGAAACAGTTCACCATTAGTTCCGAATTTTTTTTCTCTATAATCAGTAATCTGCTGTTCGAGCTTTACTAGTTCGGTTTCCATATCCGAACGCGTTTGTTCTGTCATTATCAGTTTCCTTTTCTGATAATCATCATATTTTGTCTGCCATTGGCTTTGCATATCTTTAAGCTCTTTCTGCCAGCCCTGTATTAGACCATCTAATTTTTGTTTGGCATCCTGAGCATCGGGAAGATTATCCATTATAGTGTTTGAATCC
This sequence comes from uncultured Bacteroidota bacterium, assembly GCA_963740945.1. GTDB lineage: Bacteria > Bacteroidota > Ignavibacteria > Ignavibacteriales > Ignavibacteriaceae > CAVQBP01. Next base: position 40,943 of record CAVUGE010000032.1, read on the forward strand.
ACATAACCTACCTTTAATTGCGCAAGGGAATCAGCGGCAAAAATAAACAAACCAGCAAAAAGAATAATAATAAATTTCTTCATACTAATTTCCAAATGCTAAAATTTTTTATAAGGGAAAACTTATTTAGACTGAAGTTTAAGTTAAAAACCTTTTCGACAAAACTGCAATACAGAATATAATCCATGCTGCGATTTATCCGAAAGTTCAAAAACAGATATAAAGATGACATCTTTTAAAAAAATCATTTTTACTTTTTTATTAAAATGTAAGTAAGATGTCATCTTTCAAATACTAAATTCTGCAAAACTTCAGTTCCTTAAGAATTATTTTATAACTCCTCTTTTCAGCATATCAAGGATCTGGTATGTAAGATCGAATGAGGGATCTGCATACAAAAGGACAACATCGCCTGCTTTATCAAAAACAAACTTCATCCCTTCTTTTTTTGCTATTTCTTCAATCGCATTAAAGATCTTTTTCTTTACCGGAGCAAAAATCTCTTCATTTTTTTTATAAATTTCACCGGTTTGCTGAGCAAACTTATCTTTTCTAAAGTTTTCCATTACCTGTTGTTTTTCAACTAGATCCTGCTGAGCAGCAGTTTTCTTAGTTTCGGTCATTGTGTTGGCCTGCTTCTGATAATTCTCATAAGACTGCTGTAAATCTTTGTTCATACTGTCAAGCTGTGTAGTCCATTGATTAGTTAACGCATCAAGCTGCCCCTGTGCCTTAATAGCCTCAGGCAATTGAGTTAAAATTACCTGTGAATCAACATAACCGATTTTTTGGGGTGCTTCCTGTCCAAATACAAACCCGCAGCTTAAAAACAGGATTGAAAGGAATAAAAAATTTTTCTTCACTATTACTACCTCTTCTTTATTTAAAAAAATGAAATTAATTAAAATCCTTTTCCGAATTGGAAATGGAAAAGCCATGATGGATTCTGTCCGTCTACAGCTTTTCGATCAAAACCATACCCAAGATCAAATCCAATAAGACCAATAGGATTGATTAAAATTCTAGCTCCAAAACCAGCCGATCTTCTAAGGTTAAAAATATCAGTTTTATCAAAGTTTTCAAAAACATTTCCCGCTTCGACAAAAGCTAAAACATAAAGCGGCATCGGCTCCAGCGTTACTGCAAATCTCAATTCCATAGTATATCTTTCCATTACCCTTCCTCCTAATACGTTGCCTGCACTGTTCCTTGGACCAATACTCTGGTCTTCATACCCTCTTAATGGTTCGGTGGCAATTATAAGCCCGTTCCCTCCCATAAAAAATTTATCGTAGGGGTTAATTTTTGTTTTCGTAGCTTCATTTAACTCCTGAAGATAACCTAAATTAGCAATCGTATAGAGTGCGATACGATTGGAATTAAATAATCTTTTATACCATTCCGACGTAAAACCTAATTTATAATAGTCAACATCTCCTGGAAGGAAGGGTCCTCCGGATAATTCTCCGGAAATAACCAGGCTTGAACCCTTAGATGGAAATATCGGGTTATCTATATCTTTTCTTGAAATTGTAGCTCCTAATGTATACTGATGACTTATACCTTCAGGATAATAACCTAACCCATTTAGAACATTATTATATTGGTATCTGAAATATCCCTGTACATTAAAAAAGTCATCTGGCCATTTTAACCTTCTTCCAAGCCTGATTGTTCCGCCTGATTGGCGCAAATCAAAATTATATTGTTCCCTTGTATCAAATACCTCAAATCCTAATAAAGTAGGAGTATTAAACAACCATGGTTCGGTAAATCCTAATGTAAAAGTTCTATAAAGACTGCCGACTCCAAATTGCCAGTTAAAACTTAATATCTGCCCGCCGCCGAGAGAAAACGGCTTGTCTATGGCAAAATTACTCAGTGTAACACCAACAGCACCGCTGAACCCGAATGAGCCGCTGTAGCCAACGGAAGCATTTAAATAATCACTCGATTTCTCTTCTACACTAAATGAAACATTTACGCTACTGTCGTTAACCAGTTTATAATTTACGGCATCCTGCCCGTAAAGCTTTTCAACATTAAAATATTTTAGGTTTGCTAACTGCTGGATACTCCTTATTAAGAGTGCCCTATTAAAATAATCTCCGGGTACGCTGTAAAGTTCTCTCCGAATAACTTTATCCTTGGTTTTATCATTACCAAGTATGTCTACCCTGCCTATTTTAAATTGATTCTTTTCTTCTATTTTAATATCAATGTCTAAGGAATCTTTTCCGATTTTATTTTCGGATTCATCTAGATTGAAAGTTAAATAGCCGTTATCAAGATATAATGAGGTTACATCTGTCTGGTTTTCATTACCTCTCAGGTTTCTCTCAAATTTTTCATAATTAAAAATATCCCCTTTGTTAAATCCTAATCTTTCGGAAAGAACGGCATCCGGATAAATAGTATTCCCTTCCCAAACAATATTTCTAACTTTATATTGAGGTCCTTCATATACTTTAATAAGTATTGTCAGATCTTTTTTATCGTTTGAATATATTAACGAATCGGACATGATCTCAGCATCTCTATATCCGTTTTTCAAATAAAAATCACGGATAGATTTCTTATCCTTTTCAAATTTTTCTTTGTCAAATTTTGCACTATTCCAGAATTTCCACCATTTGGCTTCGGATATTTCATCCATCGCTCCCTTAAGATCATCCCCTTCAAAAGCTTTATTTCCTTCAAATTCAATATGCCTTACGGTTACCCGTTGATTTTCCTGAATTTCTATTTTGAGAAGTATTCTATCTTTGATTCTCGGAATTAAATTATATTGTGAAACTTCTTCCCTGTCATAGTCCAATTTATATTCATCCGATAAATCTTTTTCATTCCGCCAGGTAACAGTTATGTTATCTTCGGAAGTATCGGCAGTGAAAAAAGTATAATATTTCGGCGTAACTTCAGCATTTAAATAACCGTCATCAGCATACATTTTTAGGATTCTCTGCTTCAGGTTATTCACTTCTTCAGGTGTGAGGATTTGTCCTCTCCCAAAATGAATTTTTTCTTCAATATCACTCGTACTTAATTCATCATTCCCTTCGATAACCGTCTTTTCTATTCGGGGATATTCGATAACCTTGATCGTTATAAATATACCGTCGCCTACTTTTTTATCTTCAAGTATCTGGACATCGGAAAAAATATTCAGATTCCTTAAGTTTTTAATAGCATTCAGAGTCTGATCACCTGGGATCTGAATTTCATCACCTACCTTTAAACCGCTGTTATTGATAACAGTATTTGCATCTGCAGTTTTATTACCTTCTACAGAAATACCTAATATTTTGTATGTAACCGGATTAACCTGTGCGGAAACAACAGAACAAAAGATAAATGGTATTAGGAAAATTAGAAATTTATATTGTCTCTTTAGAGAGGCCTGAAACATTCTTTAAACCTTTTTTATTTTTTTGGATTTGTTCACTGACTTTGCCGAACCTTCGCTCCCTTCCCTGAAAATTCTTGATAGCCTGGTATAAATCTTTTCTTTTAAATTCCGGCCAGTAAACATCAGAGATAAAAAATTCAGTGTAAGCTATCTGCCATAATAAGAAATTACTTACGCGGAATTCCCCGCTTGTTCTAATTAATAAGTCTGGATCAGGAATATTTTTGGTATCTAAATAACTGGATACACTTTCTTCACTTATATCATCAGCTTTTAAATTACCATCTGCAACTTGCAGTGATATATCCTTAATGGCTTTCAGAAGCTCCCATCTTCCGCTGTAGCTGAGTGCCAAATTCAAAGTCATTTTTTTATTATTTCTTGTTTTTTGTATTGAATCATGCAATTCATTCTGAACCTCTATGGGAAGCGCTCCCATATTTCCAATTGTAGTTAATTTTACATCATTTTCATTCAATTCATTTACTTCTTTTCTAAGTGTCCTTACCAGCAGCTGCATGAGAGTGGATACTTCATCCTTCGGCCGATTCCAATTTTCAGTTGAAAATGTATATAACGTTAAATACTTAACACCAATTTGAGCACAGGCCTTAACCATATCTTTAACCGTATCAACACCTCTTTTATGTCCAGCCGCTCTCGGAAGACCCCTTTTCCTCGCCCACCTGCCGTTCCCGTCCATTATTATTGCAATATGAATAGGAATTTCCCCCGATTTTTTGAGCTCACTTTGAAGTTTTTCATCGGATGCTGTTTCTACTTTACCCAAATTCTATCCCGAAATTGATAAAACATGTAAAATTACCCTTATGTAAATTTAATGTCAAGATATTGACAATATTCTATAAATATAATAATGTAAAAATAGCAAAGAGTAATTTCATAATAAAAGGTAAAAACAAGGTGGGATTAAGACAGAGATCGGAATATCAGAAGTCAAAATCAGGATATCAGAAGTCAGGCTCACATTAGAAGTAGACCTCACCTTTATGAAAAAAGTACTTTTTCTTTTCGTTTTGCTCTATTTGATTGAATTATTGACCTATCGATAATTTCAAATAATTTTATATTATTTTTAATTTCAGGATTTAAGGTATCGATTAATGCCTTAGCATTTTTAAATAAATCTTTGGGAACGCCGATAAATAATGCAACCCTCTTATTTGAATATTTGGTCTGCCTGGAAGCAAGATAATTTAATTTATCAATTAAAGAAGGATCATTAAGGTCTGAATAATTTAAAGTTATCCCTATTGCATAATTCTTTCTTTGCCGGGCGACAATATCAACTTCAAAGGTACCGACTTTCGAAGGTTCAGGCAAATATGTTCCGAATTTACGGCTGACAGTTAAATAGCCGTGTTTCCAGAATTCTTCTATCAGTAAATCAATATTTCTTCTTTTTATAGTATTCATCATTATATACCTCATCTATTTAATTCATCTGTGCAATGATGGGAATAATAGGGGAAAATTTATTTTCCCTTAGAACCTTTATATTTACTATCTTATCAAAATCGAATCTCTTTATTTCGCTTGAATTATAGGTTTTACCATATATAAACTTTTTACCGGAATTATTCTGTGAAATAAAATAAGGATCAATAGTCACTTCATTAAGCATATAAAGAAACTTAATGCTGTTTCTATTATGAATCGCGTACCGAAAAATTTCTGATTTCATTATTTGTACCTCAATTAATTAAACCATCTAATGACCCCGACCACCTTACCGACAATTGAAAACTCTTTTTTATCATCAATCTCAATTGGTTTATAATTTTCATTCTCGGGTATTAGTCTGATCTTATTGTGTTTCTTCTCCAGTGTTTTTACAGTTACTTCATCATCAAGACGGGCAACCACCGTATCTCCATTTACCGTTTCTTTATTCGGCGAAACAATTACAAGGTCACCTTCAAATATACCCGCATTAATCATGCTATCACCTTTAACCTTAAGGGCAAAACATTCATCTGATTTTTTCATAAATGAATTATCTATTATAACGCTCCCTTCAATATTTTCGATAGCTAAAATGGGAGAACCTGCAGCTACCCTTCCTATAACAGGTATCTTTCTAAATAATTCATCTATCCTGTTATAATTATTATTCCTGCTTGAATTAATACTATGGACAAAGCTTATTCCCCTGCTGGCGTTGCTTTCAACATTTAAATAACCCTTCTTAACTAATGCATCCAGATGCCTTTTAACTCCAAATGTTGAAGATATTCCAAATTTCTTTCCTATCTCCCTCAAAGTCGGCGGATACCCGCTAGCCTCAAGAAACTGTGAAATGAAAGAAAGAATTTCTTGCTGTCTGTCGGTTAATTTATTTTTCATTTTAGTGCTCAATTGTTCACTACTAATATAGTGAACGAATGTGCACTTGTCAAGTATTTTAAAAAAATTTATATGATCAAGGAGAGATCGTTTTATGGTTCTCTGGGAATTCAATTACAAATAAGTGCTAACAGAACTCTGAAACCGTTTTGAATCCGATTTGAAACCGTTTTGAAATCGTTTTAATACCGTTTTGAAACCGTTATAAAACCTAATTTATTCATGTTGTACCAAAGATACCATCTCAGAAGAATTAACTTTTTAATAGAATTTCATTTCTAAACAATTATTGAGATTCTTCAATTGAAGACTCCTTCAGAATGACAGAAAATGTTCTTTTTGGTCACCCGCTATATTCTTTTTTAAGTTGATTGTCTTGTAGGCATCTCTTCAGATATAACCCTGTTAGAATTAATCGAAAGGTAATAAAAATAAAGAAATAGTAGACCATCACCGAAGGGCGAAGATTTCAATATTTCATTTAAATGAAAAGTTGCTTGACTGGTAAGAACCCGCAGCTATACCGGTTAAAAATATACCGTGACCGGAAATAAATAATAGAGATTAATTTCTCAAATTCCTTCCAAGAAAATAACTTCCCGCATTTATCCTATTCACTTTTATAATCAATCAAAGCTCTAACATCATATTCTTTTAGTTGCTCTCTCCCTTTAAGAAATGATAACTCTATAATAAAAGATAGCTGCACCACTTCACCCTTTAATTTTTTAATAAGATTCGCAGCAGCTTTTGCAGTTCCGCCGGTAGCCAAAAGGTCGTCGTGTATTAAGACTTTATCTCCAGGTTTAATAGCATCCTTATGAATTTCAACGGCATCTTCACCATATTCAAGCGCATAACTTTCTCTGACAGTTTCAGCCGGAAGTTTTCCCGGTTTCCTTACAGGTATAAAACCTACATCTAATCTTTCCGCAAGCATCGAACCAAAAATAAATCCGCGTGCTTCGATTCCAACTACTTTAGTAATGCTTTTATTTTTAGTAAATTCAAATAAAAGCCTGAGTGTAGCTTTCAGTGGAATAGGATCTTTCAGAAGTGTTGTGATATCCTTAAAAATAATCCCTTTTTTAGGAAAATTAGGCACGCTTCTTATGTAATTTTGTAAATTTATATCTTCCATTTTTTCCTTTATTTTTTGTTTAAGAAATTATTTAGCCCCTCCTTGAAATCTTTAGTAGAACGGCTAATAGTATTTAAATTGATAGAATAATTTACTGCTTCTTCTACAGTTAAATTCGAAATTGAGGAAATCATCTCTTTTGTCATTTTTAGGCTGGTTAATGAATTTTTAGCAAGTCTTTCTGCAAGTATGAAAGATTCTTCCATAAGATTATCAGTTAAATAATCAGCAAAACCAATTTCATATGCTTTTTGCGCATTTATAATTTCACCGGATAAAAGCAGCTGTTTAGATTTCCCCTCACCAATCTTTTTAATTAAAAATATTGAGACAATAGCTGGAATAAAACCAATCTTAACTTCCGAATACCCAAATTTTGCATTGTTAACATCGGCAATAATAAAATCGCATACAGATGCCAAACCACATCCACCCGCAATAGCGGGTCCATTGACAGCAGCTATAACGGGTTTAGAAAAATTATAAATCTTTAAATACAATTCAGCCAGGTTTTCAGAATCCTTTTCATTTTCTATAGTAGAATAATTCTTTAATTCATTCAAATATGCAAGGTCAGCACCTGAGCAAAAGCTGCTCCCTTCTCCGCTAATAACAAGAATTTTAATATTATTATCATTCTCAATTACATTTAGCTTATCTTTTATCACTTGAACCATTTGTGGGTGAAGGGCATTCCGTTTTTCCGGCCTATTCAACTTAATCAGCCCGGTATTATTTTTTTCAGAATAGTTTATCATATAAAATTCCTTTTAACCTTTCTATTAAGAAACTTCTTAAATTTATTTAAGGTTAAACAGTTTATTACTTCCTCCGGCTGAAGCCCGGCTTTTCTTCCCATTAAAATCCCATATACAAGATAAGAAATTTCTGAGATTGTATGAGCATCCGGATTTATAGAAAGCAAGCACCCTTTCTCTCTGGCATAATAAACCTGACGCCATTCCAGATCCAGTCTTCTGGGGCTTGAATTAATCTCAACCGCTACTTGATTATCAAAACAAGCATCAATGACCTTTACTACATCAAATTTGTATGGCTGCCGTGAAAGTAATTGTCTTCCTGAAGGATGAGCCAGAACATCAACAAAAGGATTTTCAACAGCTTTAATTATCCTTTTGGTCATTTCCTTTTCTTCAAGGTTGAACCTTGAATGAACTGAAGCAACTACAAAGTCAAACCCGGAAAGTACCTCATCATTATAGTCCAGATCACCATTTGCCATTATATCAACTTCGATACCTGCAAACAAAGCTATTTTAAGCTTTGAATTTATTTTCCTGACATCTTTTAATTGCTGAAGCACTCTTTTTTCATCCATCCCGTTCGCGTAATATGCAGATTTGCTATGATCATTTACAGCCGCATATTTAAAATTCAGCTCTTCAGCGGCACCGGCCATTTCTTCAAGCCGGTTTTTTCCATCAGAATAATTTGTATGGAAATGGAGTAATCCCTTAAAATCTTCTATAGATAAGGTAGAATTCCTGAGTAATGATTTTTTCTTTATCTCAAAATATTCTTTTTCTCTCATTTCAGGGATAACAAAAGGGAATTTTAAGTTTGAAAATATCTCCACTTCAGAATCCCCCTTTATTTTATTTGAATTAAATGAATCAACAAAATCATCCGAACCTGTTGTTAAGAAAAGCAGCCTGCTAAACTCTCCTTCGTTCTCAGTAAGAAAAATAAAAACAGGTACATCGGAATACTCACTTATTTCAATTTTATCTTTCAGTTTTTTATAATTAAAACTTTTCTTTAACTCATTTAAAAAGAGAGTTTTATTTGAAGTTAAAGCTACAAAATCCATTTGAGAAACTACCTCGCTCCCCCTTCTTAATTCTCCTGATTTCTCTACTTCTTTTACGGATTTGAAACTTTTTAGTTTTTGTAAAATTTCACCCGCTGTCCGTAATGCACCGCTTAGAAGTATATAATGACTATACTTTTTATAATCTTTAATTCCTGATAATACTTTTTTCTGAAGGTTTTCTCCGAATCCCTTAATATTTATCAGCAAATTATTTTCCGCTGCATTTTTTAATTCTTCTAAATTTTTAATACCTAGTTGGGAATATATGAGTTTGATTTTAGAAGGATTCAAACCTTTTATTTTGAGCAGTTCGTCTAATCCATTCGGAATTTCATTCCTTAAATCTTTATAAAGTGAGGATTCATTGGTATCATAAAACTCATAAATTACTTTCTGCAGACCCGGACCAATCCCTTTTATTTTATTCAGTTCTTTCCGCCTTACAATCTCATCAAAATCACCGTCAACTTTTTTTAATGAAGCGGCGCCGGCACGATATGCCTGAACCTTGAATTTATTTTCCCCTTTATATTCAAGCATTCCGGCAATGTCTTCAAGTAATTTAATTGTATCTTTTTTTGAGGGCATTTATAATTTAAACTCCTAATACTTTAGGCAACCATAGTGCGATATCAGGCCAAAAAATTATGGCAAGTAATGCTAACAATTGTAAAATAACGTATGGGATTATTCCCCTGTAAAGATGAGATGTCGTAACTCCGCTTGGAGCAACTCCTTTTAAATAAAATATCGAAAACCCAAAAGGCGGCGTTAAAAAAGAAGTCTGGAGATTCACTGCAATTAAAATCCCTATCCACAAAAGATTTATGTTCATATGAATAAAAATTGGTGCAATTATCGGTACAATTATGAAGGTAATCTCAATAAAATCAATAAAAAACCCGCATATAAAAATAACTACCATAACTATCGCTAAAAAATGATGCGGCTCCAGATTTGATGAAAGAATTAAATTTGAAAGGTAAGTGTCACCGTGCAAACCTCTGAAAACCAATCCGAAAGAGGCTGCTCCAACCAAAATAAAGAAAACCATACTTGTTAAGGTAGAGGTACGCATCATTACTTCTTTTAAAGTAGCTATCGATAACTTTTTCCTGATTAAAGCTAGAATAGTTGCTCCCAACGCACCTACAGCAGCCGCTTCAGTCGGTGATGCAATTCCCGCAAATATCGAACCCAGAACCGATAAAATCAGGGTAAAAGGAAGTAAAAAAGCATTTATGATCTTCTTTATTTTATTAGCACCCTTGAATTTATTTAATTCTTCTTCCGGCATAGCAGGAACAGATTTAGGCCTTATAAATGTCAGAATAACTATCCAGACAAAGTAAAGGAAAACAAGTAGAAACCCTGGAATCACAGCTCCCACAAAGAGAGCACCGACTGATATATTGAGTACACTCCCTAATAAAACAAGTACTATACTAGGCGGGATTATTTGTCCCAATGTTCCTGAAGCCATTATTATTCCCGATGCTGCTCTCGGATGGTATCCTCTTTTTAACATTACCGGCAAACTGAGTATTCCCATTGTTACAACCGTAGCACCTACTATCCCGGTTGAAGCTCCCATCATTGCACCAACTATTAAAACCGAAATAGCTAATCCTCCTTTAAGTTTTCCGAAAAGCAGAGCCATTGTTTCCAATAATTCTTCAGCTAATCCCGATTTTTCCAGCATTACTCCCATGAATATAAATAATGGAACAGCTATAAGGACATAATTGCTCATTATTCCCCATATCCTTAAAGGAAGAAGATTGAAGAAATTTAAACCGAAAGTTAAGAGACCGAAAATTAATGAAACACCGCCAAGGGTAAATGAGACCGGAAATCCCAATAAAAGAAAAAGTAATACGGTAAGAAAAAAAATTATTGGTAAAAATTCTGTCATTTAGTTTCTGCTAACCCGCCATGATTTTTTATTTCCAAAAATGACCTGAAGGCCAATGAAATTCCTTGAAGCAGTAAAAAAATAAATGAAAAGGGAATAAAGGACTTAATTATATAACGCGCCGGTAATCCGCCTGCATCCGGTGACATTTCCTTAAACCGGAAAGAATTGATTACAAAATCTTTGGATGTATAAATTACTAAAATGCAAAAAGGAATTAGAAAAAATATTGCCCCTAATAAATTTATCCATGCTTTCTTTTTTTCCGAAAACCCTGAATAGAAAACATCAACACGGACATGATCATCCTTAATTAAAGTGTAAGCCCCCGCCATTAGAAATATTACGGCAAATAAATGCCATTCGAGCTCCTGGAGTGCAGCCATACTTTCATTTAAAATATAACGGGTGAAAACATCATAGCAGGTAATTAAAACTAAAACAAATGTCAGCCAAGAACTTATAACTCCGAGTTTTGTATTTAAATTATCAATAAACCTTATATAACCGTTAATGAATTTCATAATTCACATAAATGCATTTTCATAATGGTTAATTATGGAATCTACTTCCGAATTAAATAATATGGTAACGACATCAAACCTGCAGTCAATTTCACCAATTTCTTTTTCATAAAGATATGCTTCTGCAATCTTTTTAACCTGCCTCATTTTATTTCTTGTTACCGCATATTCGGGTTCTCCGAATTCCAGGTTTCTTCTTGATTTTACTTCAATAAACACAAGATATTTTGTTTCCGGATCGATTGCAATTATGTCAATTTCTCCTTTTCGGTATCTATAATTTCTTTCAACTATTTCATATCCCTTGGATATAAGAAGCTCTGCAGCTAAATCTTCCCCTTCATCTCCAAATTCTTTTGTTTCTAGTGACATTATTATTATTAATCTGCTGGTTCTTCCATGTCAAATTCGAATTCAGGTTCGTCATTTAAAATTCTATGCAGGAAGGTTCTCCTATGGAATAAAGAAGGTCCAAATGCTTTTATAGCTTCAATATGTTCATGAGTTGCATAACCTTTATTTTTAGACCATAAATACTGCGGAAATCTAGGACACATTCTCTTCATAACTCTATCTCTAGCCACCTTTGCCAGTATGGATGCTGCTGCTATGGCAAATGATTGTGAATCCCCTTTTATTATTGGAATTGCAGGAATGCTGGAGCTAAAAGTTTTATTACCGTCAACGAGTATTAAATGCGGTTTTGTTTTTAACCTGCTTACGGAAATTGACATCGCTAATAGCGATGCCTGCAGTATATTTATTTTATCAATCTGAAAATGTGAAACTGCAGCAACAGAACAGGCAAGAGATTTCTCCACTATTAGTGGAGCTAACTCTTCCCTTTCATCTTCGGTAAGCTGTTTGGAATCATTAACCCCTTCAATGTAAACATCCGGTAAAAATATCACTGATGCAGCAACAACAGGACCTGCCAAAGGACCTCTGCCTACTTCATCGGCACCTGCTATATATTTTATTCTTCTTTTTAGAAAAGAATTATCGAAATTTTTCATTTACCTAGATATATCGCACTTAATCCAAAAATCATATCCAATTTTAAAATAAAACTTAACTTATTCAAGTTTCCTGATGAATCATTTTTAAAAATTGAAACCAGAACATAAACTAAAGCCGGATTTACTATGCTCATGACTATAATAAAATATTCTATTTTATAAAGTTTAAAAATATATGGAAAACATGTAAATAATATTAAAATAATAGTTATAAATACGATGAAATTCTTAGCAATAGAAAATCCGAATTTATAAGGGAATGTCTCTATACCGTTCTGAATATCACCGTTAACATCTTCCATATCTTTGACAATTTCGCGTACAAAATTTATTAACAAAGCAAATACGGCAGGTATCAGTGAAGCTGAAATATTATTCACCGATATACCTCCATATATAAAAGTTAAACCGGTGAGTGCTGCTACCGAAAGATTTCCAAACAGCGGTATGGTTTTAATCTTTAATGAGTAAATAAATAGAAGAATTGCTGTTAATAATGCAATAAAAAAAGCAGTATAATTTATTAAAATAGAAAGAGATAGTCCAATAATTGAAGTAATGGAATAATAAATGATTGCGGATTTAACACTTATCTCACCCGAAGCCAGCGGTCTTTCAGGACGGTTTATTTTATCTATCTTTATATCAAAATAGTCATTAATTACATAACCGGCAACTGCTATTAGTGAAGCCGAAATACCTGCCAGAAAAGTACTAAAAGTTATTGTATTATTTTCAGAACATAAAAAGCCTGCAACTAAAACTGTAAAAAAGATTATAGTTATGTTCAAAGGACGGGAAATTTTAATAAACTGTAAAATTTTTCTTACCATGTGCAGCTATTCTTAATTGTTAATTCTTAATTGTTAATTGTTAATTGTTAATAGCTAAAACTCATTAACTATTCCGAAATGAATTTTTCCGTCGGAAAATGAATCACCTTGTGCTAAAGCAAAACTAACACTGAGTATACCGAGCCCCGTTTCAATATTTAATCCAAGACCATAACCCACCTTAAATCCTTCTGTTTTAAGTATATCCCTTTCAGGTTCTGCTTTTCTGAAAAAATACCCGGTATCAAAAAATAAAAAAGCGAAAGTCCTTTTAGTCAGCAGCAGCCGGTATTCCAGGTTAGACCAGAAAATTCTTGAACCGAGAAATTGGTCTTCTCTATAACCGCGCAAGGTGTTGGTGCCGCCAAGTCTGTATAAATCACTAATTTCGAAAGAAGTACCGTTTAACTCTTTCCCGTGCAGTCCCAGAGCAATTACCTGCTTTCTAAATAATTCATGAAAAGCATTTATTCCTACTTCTATCCTTTGAAAATTTACTCTTGTCTGTAATTCGGGTGTTAAATATTCTTCCGGTCCGTATATTGTCTTCTTGCTGAAAGAATACAAATTTGTGAATAATATTCCGCCGGTTGGTGCATAAGGATCATCCCTGGTATCTATTTGAAGATTAATTCCGGTAGTTACTGCTTGAGAATTATAAACCGTAAAAACAGAATTCTCTAATTCGGACGGAATTACTGATTCAGAAGAAATAAAAAATGATGCAGAGATATCTTCAGTAGCTAAGAATTCTATACCTCCTTCCAATTTTCTTTGGACATAAGTTGTATCCTGTTTCCTCTGAAAAAAACTTCCGGTTAAATTAAAAGGGTAATTAAAAATCCATGGTTCCAGGTATTTTAATTCAAGTTCCTGAGAATAACGGTCGAACCGCTGCCACCTGATTGCCGCTGCTCTCCCGGTACCTAAAAGGTTTCGCATACTCACATTTACGAGCCCTGTTAAATAGCCGGTTTGACCCGGATTGGCAGACGGTATATACCCGATTATTCCGTCAAAGTTATTTGTCTGCTTCTCTTTAACAGTTATTAAAAGGACCCCCTCATTTTTAGAGTTTAAGTAAAATTCTGGTTCATTTACCGGTTCAAAGAAACCGAGCCTATTTAGTTTTGTAGGAAGCTCGTCAATTTGTCTTTGTGAATAAGTTTCACCCGTTTCTATTCTGAGTGCTCTCTTAATTACATAGTCCTTTGTATTTTGATTCCCTGCGATTTCGATTTTATCTATTTTATCTTTATTCCCCTGGTCTATCTTTATATGAATATCGGTTAAATATGAATTGTCCGAAGAGTCTTTAAAAAAGATTATCGAAGTTAGAATTATTTTCGCAAAAGGATATCCGTTATTTTCTAAATAGGTAAGTGAATTTCGTACTGCTTCTTCCAATAAGTCTTTGTCAAATATCTGCCCCTCCATAAATTCAAATTGATCATTTATATCATTTGATTTTACAGAATCCGGACAAACCAGGTAAATTTTTTTTATAAATGACGGTTCCCCTTCTCTTATATTTATTAGAACATCGACCTTTTGAGAATCGGGAGAAAATTTCAAATTAGTACCGGAAAAAGATGCATATACATATCCCCTCTCTGCAAGATTAAATGCAATTCTTGACTTCACAGAATCTATTAAACCATGATATAATTTTTCCCCTCTGCCGATACCGCTCCACCCTTCAATTTGATCTTTATCAAAGACTTTATTTCCCTCAATTTCTATCGAATTTATCTGCTGTGAATAGAGCACTGCGGAAAAAAAGAAGACCAGTGAAAAAAATATTTTAATTCCTTGAACCATGCATTTTCTTTATTTTTCCCCCTATAGTCGAGATCTTTATCGCGGGTTTAAGAATCTCAATGTCACCCGGCGAAACATGACATGTTTCAAATTTTTCGGCATTAGCAGCACCTAAAGTGGATGCAATAGTCAATGTCTCTTCAAATGGTAAGTTATTATGAATACCACAGGCAATACCGGCAGTAAAAGAGTCGCCGCTGCCTGTTGAATCAACAAGGTTTATTATCGGATTTTCCGTCTTATATTTAAAACCGAAATTTGAAGAATAAGTTGTTTTCGAGCCGTTTGTAATATATGATTGTTTAATCCCTCTATCATAAAGATAATCTAAGTAATCCAGAATCTCTTTTTCGCTTTTAAGTAATATATTTAAAGAATTTTCTATTTCCGGAATATTATTATGGAGTATAGTTGGTCCAGCTTCTATACAGTCTTTCAGATGATTTCCATAAGTATCACAGATTGATATTTTATCATATTTATTAGCAGTCTCAATACCAAAAGGAAATATATTATCAGCAGCGGGACACGGAGAACTTCCGGAAAAAACTACAATCTCAGAATTTTGAATTATCTTTTCAAGTTTTAATTTAAATTCTTCGGCTTCTTTTTCTTCAATAATTATATCGGCAGCGAAAAAAGTGCTTATTGATTTTTTTGATTCATCAATTATGATTGCCGCATCTCTCGTTTCATTAGCTGTCTTTATTGCAGTAAAATTTATTTTCTCTTTAATTAATATTTCTCTAAAAATTTTGCCGTTTATACCGCCTAGAAAAGTAAATGCGAGGTTTTCAATATTAAACATGTTCAACTGCCTGCTGACATTTATCCCTTTGCCCCCTGCAGCTAATTCAGTCTTTCCGTTTCTATTCCCTTTTCCATAAGCAGCATTAGGAAATATATATCTTCTTTCCAGAAGGGGATGCAGTGTGACAGTAAGAATCATCTAAAAAAATATTTTAAGAATTCATGTTACGAAATATCTCAAAATTGTGCAAAATATAAACCTTGAGATTCTTCCCGCAGGAAGTGCAACTTATTTGTTTGTAAGTTATTGTAATGTAATAAATTGTCAGAATGATAATGTTAAAGTTAATTCTACCAATAAGCCCTTCCATTTTCAAGGGAAGGGTTGGGATGGGTTCGGATTTTACTATACTCTTGAACCCTCTCTAATCTCTCCCTTATAAAAATACTTTTCTTCGGCTTAAGTTGACGCCTATAGCCAGGAAGCGGGACAGGTCACTTCGTTCAGAATGAAAGCTTTGCGTAATATGAGTTAAGAATTTTTAATACCTGTACCGGTACAAATCACCTGTTAAAGGTGTAACCAGCCTATAGTCCCCAAACCCGGTTTCATCGATAAAAACAAAACTCTTATTAAGCTGATAATAATCCCATACTTCATAAGGTTTGGAATCATATTCAAAGGGATGCCGGTCAACGTTGCTGGGTCCTCCTAGAATAATATACACCATCCCCCTGTCTGTCTTCCATCCTTTTACATAATGAGAAAAGTTCGCATCTGCAAATGCAACTCTTCTGTAATATTCGTTGAATATTTCATTTTCATCTGTTGAAGGGACCGGGTCTTTCTTCTTCCAGAATTCTTTGAACCTATCTATTTTTTCGTCTTTTGTCTTACCGTTTCTTATATGGTCCATTTCTTCAGGAGATGCAATATAAACTAACTGTTCTATTGCTTCGGTAACATCTTTTGCTGTTGAAGGGAAGCCTACCCACCTTGAAATAAAAGGCTGCTGTGCAGACGACAATTCATTATTATCGTTATCCTTTAATATTATTGCAATATCATAGTTCCCCATGCTTAAGGTTGAATCGGGTATAGTATAAAAAATTTGATTCCTTCCCTTTTTCAATTCCTTTAATGTTTTGTCTGAAATAATTGTATTATCTTTTTCATTTACGTCATACTCAATCTGGAATACTGAATTTGTATCGGAGTATATTTCATAAAAAATCGAAATACCTCCTTTACGCGTAGACAATATTTTTTTTATATTTGGTAGAATTTTATTTCCGGCTCCCTCTACAGTTTTTTTCTCAACCAGCATAATATCACTTATTGCCATATTTTTCGATATATCCCTAACTTTTACTTCCTCTTCTTTTGAATAAGTCTTCCTGGAATCTTTATCTTCATAGGCAGAACGGAATATATATTCACCAGGCAGCAGATCAAATGAACGGAGACTTAAATTAAAGTTTTGTTTGGAAGTTGTTTGATTAAAATCTTGTGTTTCTACTTTTTCATTCCATATCTTTTCAGCAATCAATTTTTCCTTGTCTTTATCAAAGATGGAGACGGTAATTGTATAATTTGCTATAAAAGTACCTTCCGATTTAACAAATTGAACCTCGGTATAGGGAATCTGTATAAAAACATCAACCCGTGTTTTATTAGCTTCATCGGATTTAAAATCAAGATACTCATAATTGAATCTGTCAGGTTCAATCCGCGTATTTCCTGCAAATTCATTTTGAGCAAATAAACTGCAGCTAAAAATTAAAAATAGAATTATATATAATTTTTTCATTTTAAGAGCCTCCGGTTATCTGATAAATTTACCGTGAAGGTCATATTCATTATAATCAATAATTTCCGCAGTGTAAAATTCTCCTAATTCCATTTCCTTATTATCTTTCGTAATTAATATTTCTCCGTCAACTTCAGGTGCATCCATGTAAGAACGCCCTACATAATAATCATTTTCTTTGCTCTCTAAAAGAACGGTAATTCTTTTTCCCAATAAATCTCTATTTTTTTCAAGTGAAATCTCTTTCTGTATTTCCATTAAAATATCTTTTCTTTCTTCTTTTATCTCTTCCGGGACAGGATCTCCCAATATATAGCTCGAAGTATTTTCTTCCAATGAGTAAGTGAACACTCCCATGCGGTCAAATTTAATCTCTTTTATAAACTCACAGAGTTCACTGAATTCTCTTTCGGTCTCATTAGGATATCCTGTTATAAAAGTAGTTCTTAAAGTAATATCCGGAATTTTTTCCCTTAGCTTATACAATAAATCTTTCGTTCTTTTAGCAGTTATTCCTCTTCTCATCGATCTTAGAACATTATCCGAAATATGCTGCAGGGGAATATCTACATACTTGCAAATTTTAGGATTAGAGGCTATTATGTCAATTAAATTTTCGGGAAATCTTGAAGGGTAAGCATACATTAATCTAATCCATTTAATTTTTTCTATTTTACTAATTTCATTCAATAAGTTACCCAAAACTCTTTGACCGTATAAGTCAATACCATAGTCTGTTGTATCCTGCCCGATAATCACAAGTTCTTTTGTATTATTCTTTGCAAGAAATTCCGATTCTTTAATTAAATCCTCTTTACTTTTGGATTTATGTTTTCCCCTCATCAAAGGGATTGCACAAAAAGAGCATGGATGGTCACATCCTTCGGAAACTTTTAGATATGCAGTATATGAAGGTACCGGCAGTAACCTTTCACCAAGAAGATTATATTTTAATTCTCCGCCAAGCTTCTTTAAGATTCCTTCATAATTTTCAGTTCCGAAATAGGCATCAACTTCCGGCATCTCTTTTTCCAGATCTTCTTTATATCTTTCAGAGAGACAGCCTGCAACAATGACCTTTTTTATTATTCCATCTTGTTTTAAACTAATTGCTTTAAGAATCGTATTTATTGATTCTTGTTTAGCTGCTTCAATGAAGCCGCAAGTATTTATAATTACTGTTTCTGCTTTTTCCGGATCTTTAATTAAATCAAAATTATTAACCTTTAATTGGTTTAGAAGTCTTTCCGAATCTACACTATTTTTCGAACAGCCTAGAGTAACAACACTTATCTTTTCCTTTTTATTCCTCATTAAACCTATCTTCTTACCATAAATTAATATTATATATAACTCACCTGTGTAACCTCCCCCCTCTCCTTACTAAAGAGAGGGGGATGGGGGGTGAGGTTAACTTTTTACATAAATTCGGTAATCGGGATTTTTCTTAAAGATGTCATCTTTATATCTGCGTAACTTCTTTTAATGCATTAAAATTGTAAATAATTATAATTAACGGGATTTTATCTTCCGATATAAGTTAGGTACAATAGAATTACGGGAGAAGTGTAAAACAGGGAATCAAAACGGTCAAACATACCACCGTGCCCAGGAATCAGACCGGATGAATCTTTCACTCCGGTATCTCTTTTTATCAATGACTCTATTAAATCACCCAACTGACCGAAAATTCCGATAATTATTCCAATAATTATTGCATTTGTTAACGATAAAAAACCGAGAATTAAAAACTTAGCTAAAATTAACACGATAACAGAAAAGAAAAATCCAAAAATTGATCCTTCCCAGCTCTTATTAGGGCTTACTCTGGGGAATAATTTGTGTTTACCCAATTTACTTCCTCCCCAAAAAGCAGCAGAATCACATATCCATATAGAAGCAAAAATGGAAATCATTAAATATCCCCCTCTTTCATACAATGTTCCAATATTTGGATAAAACTCCCTGATACCGATTATTGAGCTTCCAAATAATCCCAGATAAAATACACCCAATAATGTAGCTCCCGCATTTAATACAACAGAACCGCGATTTCTGAATAGTTCCACTAAAAAAAGTATTATAGTAAAAAGGAGCATAAATGAATAAATATCAATAAATGGTAGGTAGAAATTGATGAGAAAGATAATTATACCCGTTATTCCCAGAGTTATATTTGCAGAAATTTTCTTGTTTTTAACTATATTGCAAAATTCATAATATGAAATTATTGTAATTGCCAAAACAAAGAGCAGGAAATAGACACTGCCGAAATACGCTGCTGATATAATAACGGGTATAGTTATAATAGCTACAATAATTCTTAAAGTATGGTTGCTTAAAGCCATTTAACTTTCAGCCTGCTCATTATCACTCTCTTCTGTTTTTTCACTTTTAATTTTTTGTATAAAATTTAAAGCATCTGCCACATCTTCTTTATGCACAAGAAGCTTAACAACAGAGAAATCTCCTGGAGCCGGAAAATTCCTGTCTTTTTGCGATAAAATAGTGGACGTAATTCCTGCACTCTCTAAATTATCTTTTATCATTTCAACCTCATAATCCATACCTGATGTATAGACTACTTCCCAGTTTTCTTCTGTCCAGTCTTCCGGTTTAGTTATCAAATTTTCATCTACAAGAGGGATTCCGCAATCAGGACAGAAAGTTACTCCTTCTACATATTCATAGTTGCAATTCGGACATACTGGCATTTTTCCTCCTAAATAGTTTTAGTTTGTGAATAGTATCTTTTTATATAAACAATTACTCCTGCGAATGCAATTAATAATACAATAAAAACTAAAATCGTGGACTTTAAATCAGCATTGTTTTCAACTGTTGTGTTTATTAGTTCATCATTTCCAAATACAAAATATAAAATAATTGCGGCAAAATTATTTAAAAAATGAAGCGTCATCGGAATAATTATAGAATTACTTGTATAAGCAGCAAAACCAAAATATAACCCTAATCCTATAAGAGGAATTAATCCATAGGGATTAAAATGGTATAAACCGAAGAATACTGCTGTAATCAACGCCGCCCAAAACGGTTTTAATTTAAATTCAAAACTCTTCTGAATAAAACCTCTAAACATTGTTTCTTCACATAATGCAGGAACCACCGATACAACTATAACCACAAATATTCCTTCAAGAATATTGTTTGCTGAAAGAAGATTCCCGTATGTACTTTCCACAAGTTTATCCAGTTTGTCAAATAAAGACTTAATATACTCAATAAACGGTGATATTTTTGCAAGATATTCCAGTACATAATTTTGAATATATAAGAAATTCTGAAGCAGCGGCGTTAATATAATAATACCTGCTATAAATAATCCTAACTCTTTCCAGTGAGGTACTTTAATCCTAAGTATAGTAGAAACATCTTCATAAAACCACTTTGAAAAAATCAGCGCCGGTAGAAGAATAAAAAGTATTTGTCCCCCTATAGTCATTAGCCTGACATCGTTGACAGGTGCATCTTTCATATCCATACCGAATATTAGCAGAGTAATTACTCCGCCAACAACCTGGTATAAAAAGAAACCCCCTACAAGTCCAATAAAAGCAGCGGCAATCGGAGAAATGATCGGGTTTATTTTCTTTTCTTCTTCTGAATTTTCTTTATTTTCAGGATGCTCTCCTTCGTTATTAATATCCTTATTTTCCGGATCTTTTTTGAATTCGTCCATACAAGAAATTAATAGTTAATTTATTATTTCCAAATTACTTAAAACAATTATAACCTCAAATAAAGGAAATGGAATAGTAGGTTTCTGACTTCCGACCTCTGACTTCTGCTCTCTGACTTCTGACTTCCGGCTTTTGTCCTCCGACTTCCGATCTAACTACTCAATACTAAATACTCATTACTATCTCAGCATCTACCTTTTCGAAGTCAAACTCCCCGCCAGCCCCTCATAATTTGTTAAATCAGCATCAATTGACCCGATTACTACTTTGGTTTTTACTTTAATAGGAACCTTTAGATTGTCGTCGGTAAGCCATACAAGAATGTTCCCCTCGCTTTTAAACAAACCGCCTTCTTGAACCAAGGGCTCAACAATTATGCAGTCAAAAGTACCAGCAGCTACTTCTATTCTTTCTTTCCCCAGATATCTTACATCTAAATCGTAAACTTTATCTTTGTAAAAGTTTTGAAGATGAATCCTATCATTTATTTTCATATTCGAATAATCAAGAGTTCTTGCATAATAAAAAGCCGAAAGTATATCATTTACATATTCAGGAATATTATATTCTCCTTCTGTTGTCTTTGCTTTTCCTCTTCTTTGATCAAAGAATGCAGAAAAATCCCGGCTGTAGCCACCTTCTCTGACATGTTGTTCAAAACGCCATGGAAAAAGCCCTTGTGTATCAATATAAGTTTCATATTTATCCCTAACCTTAAATATCCAATCGAAACTCGGTACTGTATTCACTTGAAAGCTAACGTGATAAACTTCCCGTCCCGATATCCTTTTTATTTCAGGTATCTGCATTACAGCTACTCCGGCAGTTACAAAACCATATTTTATATCAAATGTTAATTTTTCACCAACCCTAAATGCATCATTCCGGACCGTTCGAAAATCATCGCTTTTTTTTCCTTTATCCGCAGCCGATATCGGGAGGAACAAAAACAAGTAACAAAACATTAGCTTTTTAAACATTATGTTCTCCATTCTCTGAGATAAAATTGTATATTTTATCTATTTCTACAATAACATCGGTCACTTTAATACTATTCATACATTCTAATTTTGTACACTGTTCCCCGCTGCAGCCTGAACAATCGCTATCTGGATGAAATATTATTCTTTTATTTGTATAAGGGCCCCATCTTATAGCCGAACAGGCCTGCAAATTCGGATAAAAACCAATTGTATATTTATCAAGAGCTGCGGCAATATGAAGTGGACCGGTTGAATTGGCAATGAATATATCAGCTTTATTTATTAATGCAATTAATTCAGACAGATTCAACATCCCTGCAAAGTTTTTAATTTCGCTGTCAATTTCGAGTTCTTCACAAATTCCCTCTTCAGTTTTACTGCCGGTTATTAGTATTTGAAAATGGTTCTTTTGCAGAAGCTTTTCAACAAGTTCTTTAAATTTATTCAGTGGGTAATCAACGGCACTGCCGCCGCTGCCCGGATGAATAATTATGATAGGTTTATCCTTGCTGATACCATTCTTTTTTAAGAGACTCTCTATTTTCTCATTACTTTTCTCATTTATAGTAAGATTAAAATTTACCGTACCTGGATCAATTTTCTCCTCTATTCCAAATGCCTTTAAGAGGTTAATATTATATTCCAATTCATGTTTTTCAGCATATTTTCTATGCTCATAAATTTTATTATTAAATAGAAATGAATACCATCGGTAGCCGGTACCAACTCTATTTTTAATTCCGCTGAGAAAAACTATTAAGGAAGTCTGAAAAGTAGGATAAACAATTATACTTGAATCAAAATCGTAATCTTTTATTATTTCAACATTACCAAAAATCGGTATTTTTCCATTTTCTTCTTTCAGTATAATTATTTTGTCAATGAAAGGATGGTTTTCAAGTATATCTTTTGTATAATTCCTTACAAGAAATGTAATTCTGCATTTAGAATAATGCCTTTTTACAATTTCAGCCAAGGGAAGGGATAAGACAACATCACCAATTCTATCTGTTCTTACAATTAAAAGGTTTTCAGGTTCAATCATTTTCTTGAAATATATCTGTTATTTTTTATGAAAAACCGCCATGGCAGGTGAGCTGATTTTTTTATCCCGATTCTTTCAGAAATTCCTATTGTCTCTTCCTCTACTTTTTTATTATCGAGTAAATAAATTTTATCTCCCGTAAGATCAATTCCGTATTCTTTTTTTGTAATTGAAAAAGCCTTGCAGACTTTTCCGGGCCCGCTGGTTAAATTGAATTTTTCTTTTTCATTTTTTAATTCTCTCCCAAAACGATTCTTAATCATTATATCAATTCCTTCTACGGGCTCAACAGCCCTGATAAGAACCGCCGTTCCTTTCCCTTTAATCCCCGTAACCACGTTACAACAGTAATGGTTGCCGTATGTGAAATAAACATAAAAGAATCCGCCTTCACCGAACATGATCTCATTCCTCTTTGTCATACCGGCAAAAGTATGTGCAGCTTCATCTATTTCCCCGTCATATGCTTCAACCTCAACTATCTTCCCGGCAAACATTACCCCACCTTCATTTTTTACTAATATTTTACCTAATAGTTCTTTAGCAACTATTAATACATCCCGTGTGTAAAAGCTCCTTTTAAGTTTTTTATTAACCGGTGAATTCATACAGGAAAATTTAGTTATTTTTGATGAAAGTTAAATATAGAAATAGATGAATAAACTATTTCATTTACCGTTGAATTTAGATCCTGTGTGATATCAGTAACCAATGGATTTATCCATTGGTTTCTCTTAGCTCCAGAGGAGCGAAATCTTATTAGAAACAGAATAAACCAAAGATATCCGCACTCCGTAGGAGTGCTATATTGCTATTTTTAACACCGGACTTTTTTAGAGCCTGTGTGAAAAAGTGTAGAACGAAACTCTGTTTCGTTTAACTTATTATATTCAATCAAAATTCGCATTAGCGATTCGGAGAATCGCTCTACAAATTGAATATTCACACAGCTTCTTTATTCAACGGAAAGAAATGATGAATGGGATTAGGCTTTAGCCACAATAACAGAAGAAAAAGGTTAGTCCGGCGTGACCTTTGGCTCAAAAGTAATTTGGTGATTTTCAACTAAACTTACTCTTCAGCTCTTCAATCTTTTGTGCATAATAATCAGCTTTATCGGGATGTTTTTCTTTAAGAAGGTTATATATTTCGATAGCTTCTTTATATTCTCCCTGTGAAATATAAATTTTAGCTAATGTCTCCGATATGATAATGTTTTTACCTAATACTTTTTCTTTCCCGGCTTTCTCTACTTTTATATAAGTTTCGGTTTCCGGTGAAATTTCTTTAACAAGTTCTTCTAATTTTTCATCTTTAGGCAAATATTTTATATCGAATTTTTCATTTTTATCTGTTTCTTCTTCAGTTTCTCTCTCTTCAATTTCATTTAAACTTGAAAAACCTAATGATATTTTATTCTTAATATTATCCATTTCATTTAGATAAAAATCAAAAGTTTTTTCCGAATGTATTAGATCACTCCCCTTTTTTATATTTTCAATTGCAATAGTATAATCACCCCTCAAAGAATAAACTTTTCCGAGCAATATATAAGATACGGCATAGTTAGGATGAGCTTTAATTCCTTTTGTTAGAATTTCAATAGCGTCCTCCAGATTATTTTTTTCCATCTCATAATCTGCTTTCCTGACAAAAAGCGGGGTTATTTTATTATATGAATAAATTAATTCTATTTTATCAGGCTCAGGCATCTGCCTGTAATTTTTCTTAGTTTCTGCCATTAATGCTTTCCGAATGCATGTTTTATGGAAGTTAGTGAAACAAATGCAAAACCGGTGAAAAATAATATTTGAAAAGGAAGAGCCGCAATCTCGGCAAAATATACTGAAGAAATGATCCCAATTAAACAGTATAAAGCCATAATTAATTCGACTATAACTGAAAAGCCCAGCTTTTTATTTGAATACCGGTTGCCAACCCATGAATCCCCATTGGTTTCTGCCCTGAATTTTGGGGTTCGTACAAATTCACTTTTTCTATTTAATAAACCTTCTATTACTGCTCTTGAATTGTTAACTGCAAATCCCATACTGCCGGCCATGAATAACGGGAAAAGAACGATCTTTTTACGCCAGTCCCTTCTTACATCTTTTTGCGAATATAAATAAAATAAGAATGAACTTACAAACGCCAGAACAAATAATGAAAGGATTGCGAAATACGCTTCATGAGATCCGCTGTTTTTTATAAATATTAAAGGCACATTCAAAATTGCTGCAAGAAGTATAAATGGAAAAACTATATTATTAGTTAAATGAAAAG
Organism: uncultured Bacteroidota bacterium; assembly: GCA_963740945.1. GTDB lineage: Bacteria > Bacteroidota > Ignavibacteria > Ignavibacteriales > Ignavibacteriaceae > CAVQBP01. Next base: position 66,379 of record CAVUGE010000032.1, read on the forward strand.
TCGATTGCAGCTTGACCCTTAAAGGAACATTTGACTTCCATAGCAGGGGAAGTATTTTTTTAGCAGTTTCAATAGCTCCTTTTGTCCACCTGAATTGCTGGCTTTTTAACGCATTCATTTCGGATGGCAGTTCGGCCGGCGATGTAAAATCTTTTAAGAAAATAAATTTCCAGCCGTTAAGCTGTGCACGGTAGCTTAAATCGAGGTCTTCGGTTAAAGTATCATCATGCCAGTTCCCTGCATCTTCAATACATTTTCTCTTCCATACTCCGCCTGTTCCATTAAAATTAATAAAGAACCCTGCTTTATTTCTTACGGATTGTTCAATAACAAAATGACCGTCCAGAGCCAATGCCTGAGCTTTTGTTAATAAAGAATAGTCCCCATTTAAATGTTCCCATCTTGTTTGAACCATACCAACATTATCATCATTAAAAAAAGAAAGGGTTTTTTTAAGAAAATTTTTATTGGGAATAAAATCAGCATCAAAGATTGCAATATAATCGCCTTTGGCTGTTTTCATACCTTCTTTTAATGCTCCTGCCTTAAAACCTTTCCTCGAATTTCTCCTTATATGAAAAATATTAAATCCTTCTTTTTGTTTCTCCTCAACTATTCTAGCAGCTAAATTTACTGTTTCATCGGTTGAATCATCCAATACCTGTATTTCCATCAAATCCTTAGGATAATCAATAGCACAAATCGCATTAATCAATCTTTCAACTACATAGAACTCATTATATAAAGGAAGCTGAATCGTAACCATTGAATTAATTTTCATATTTTCTATTGGAATATATTTTACAGCCTTGTATTTTTTATGATAATAGAGCATTATAAAACCATGACTTCCAAATATGAAAAGAACAAATAAAGATATAAAATATCCAATTAAAACTATTTCGTCCATTTTATTTTTAAGCCCTCAAATTATTAATTCATTTACCAGCCCGAAACTACGGCTAACAGAATGTCTTCACTTATTTTATCTATTGCTGCTGTGATTGCCAGGTTAATATCATTTAAACTCCCCCCGGAAGGATAATCGCCGTAGTTGGAAAAATTATTCTCAAAGATTGTCTTTCTTTTAACGAGATCTCTATAAATTGCTTGAACCGAAATTGTAATCCTTCGTGTTTCAACTTTCTCACCACCGGTGATAATTGTCGGAGCATCACTTAACGAAATAATTGAACAGTTCAATATAGCATTTGCTTTATTTTTTTCTGTGACCTGGAGCGTATTATCATCAGTAAATTTTTGAATCAAAGAATTAGTCAACATTTCCCTTAAACCCGGCTCACCCGAACCACTTCGATCCTCAGCAATTGGAATTGCTATAGACTTCAAATGTGCCGGAACCGAAGCACCGGTAAAAGAATAAGAAAAACAACCAGTAAAATTAATGAGGCTTAGTATGATAAACAAGGATAGAATTTTTATAAAGCCGGAATCCTTTATTTTTGAATTGAATTTCAACATTTAAAAGAAAAAAATTATTAGTAAAAAATTAAAGATTATAATCTTTAAGCTTCCGGTAAAAAGTCCTTTCACCAATCTTCAACATTTTGGCAGCTTCCTTTTTATTCCCTCTTGTATAAGCCAGTGCGTTTTTTATTGCTTCCTTTTCGACTTCTTCAAGGGGTATGACATCTTCCGTATGATTATTATTCCCTTGAGTAAAAATTTCATTTTGATTGTGATAGATCAGGTCTTTTAGCTCTAAAATATCTTTTTTTATTTCGAATAATGCTCTATATAATAATTCCCTGTCTACTTCTTCCGGAGATTTCTTTAAATAAACGGGAAGATTTCGTAAGGATGTATTTTTTCTATCATCGGTTAGAAGTGTTGAAAAAGAAGAAGCATCTAATCTATTGTATTTATTTAAGGCCATGGCGGTTTCAATGGTATTTTTTAACTCTCTTACATTTCCCGGCCATGAATATTCTTTAAGTAAATTCAATGAATCATCGGTTATTTCGGGAACTTTTATATGGTTTGATTCTGCATACTGCTGTGCGAAAAAGTTGACTAATTCTTCAATATCTCCCTTGCGGGATCTTAATGGAGGTATGCTTAGAGTTACAGCTTTAAGCCGGAAATAAAGATCCCTCCTGAATTTTCTGGAATCAACTTCATCCTGGAGATTTTTATTAGTAGCAGCAATAATCCTAACATCAACTTTTGTTACAGTTTCGGCTCCAATACGCATAAATTCTTTTGTTTCCAGCACTCTTAATAATTTGACTTGAGTAGTTAACGGCATTTCAGCAATTTCATCCAAAAAAAGAGAGCTGCCATCCGCAATTTCAAAATAGCCCTTTCTGCTTTCCACTGCACCGGTAAAGGAACCTCTTTTATGGCCGAATAACTCACTTTCGAGAATGCCTTCAGGGATTGCTCCGCAATTTACAGTAACCATTTGTTTGTCAGACCTGTTGCTATATCCGTGAATAGCTCTTGCAAAAATCTCCTTACCCACTCCGCTCTCACCATATATAAGTATAGATATATCCGATTTTGCAACCTGCATAGTTATATCAGCAAGATCATTTATTTCTTTTGAATCTCCTATTATTCCGTATTCTTTTTTAAACTGGTCTATTGTCATTTTTATTAAGAATTATCACATTTAAATAATAAAACATGTTAAAACACCATATAAATATATCATATTTTATCCCTTAATTAAAGAAAGAAATAAAACGAAGGCCGTATCGCACTTAAACCTCCAAGGTTTTAGAAACCTCGGAGGTTTAGATTTATGCTAAATCCATCTGCTGCCGGGATAATGTTTGCATTCATTCCTGTCATATTGGATAATAACTTTTCATCATCATCACTTATGTGGGTAAGGTATAATTTATGTGGCTTCAATATTTTATATGCTTCAAGTAAGTCATTGAGATTAATATGGGTAATTTCACTTATCATTAAATCTAATTTATTTTCTTCAAAGAGGAACAGGTCTTCTCTATCTCCAATATCACCGGTATAAAAAATCTTCTTCCCGTTTATTTCGAATAAAATACTGCTTGATACAAAGTTCAACTCTCTTTCGTCGACATATTCTTTATATTTATTTAAATGAGAGTTCTGTCTTCCGGTAAAACTCAAATCATTCTTTATCCGGAAAACTTCATCATGATTAAAAGTTTCAATCATAATTTCAAACCCCATCTTCTGTTTAAATATATAAGAATGGTATAAAAAATCTTCAATAACTCTTTCTAAATTTTCATTAACAAACAATTGGAGAGGATTATTTCTTCCGGTTAATTTCATCTGTACGATTAATGATGCAAGTCCCGAAAAATGGTCAGGATGCAGGTGTGTCAAAATAATTCCATTAATATCAGAATAGGGAATATTTTGAGAAAGGAGAGCCCTTGATATCCCATCACCCGCATCAATAAGCAGGTTGTAATTTTGATGAGAAATAATAAAAGAAGAAAAGTATCTTTTTAATGAAGCCTTCCCCGAGCCTGTTCCGATAAATATAATTTCCGGTTTACTCATGGAAGGTCAACAATTCTTCCGTCTAATTTGAATTCTTTATTTATTACATGAAGAAAATTTTCCGCCTCTTCCCTGCTTTCAAATTTTCCTACATATACAACCTTAAATGAAGTCCCGGCAACTACCTTGTCTTTAGTCTCTGAAAAGAAGCCGTTATCTTCAAAATTCTTTTTTAAAGACGATGCATTTGATGACTGTGTAAACGCTCCCGCTTGAATAGTAAATTTATATTTAGGCTGATCCTGTTCGGTTAATTGATTTGAATTTTTAACTTCCGGCAGTGTAATTTGATTAGCCGAAGGAATACCTCTATCCGCAATTTTTAAATAAGGAGACACCGGATAATCACTTTTCAATTTATCCAGGTTTTTCTTAGCCTTATCATAATCGCCATTAGCATAATAGAATGAAAAAATTCTATAAAGAGCTGCATCCGCATACCTGCTTTTCGGATATTTATCAACTATTTTTGAGTAAGTTACAACTGCCTTATTTCCATCATTAGTTAAAACACCTTCTAAAAACATAATTGACGGGCTTTCGGGATTCTTTGAAATTAAAGAAGGAAGCTCTTGTTCAACAATTTTTTTGTTCCCGGCTTCTATCTGCTTTAAATAAGGGATTATATCTATATCTTGAGAAAAAACAAATGGAGAAAGAAAGAAGATAAAAAGAATAAATAAAAATATAACAACTTTCATTTAACCCATTATAATGTTGTTAATCGTACTCGTAATCTTAATCGTACTCTTTCTCATAATCCTAAACTGGCAGAGCCAAATCTTGTAATTTTGTAATTTTGTAATCGGTTACTTCTCCAAATAAAGTCGCTGACGTAGCGCGATTTATTTTAACCCTTACATAATCTCCTTCTTTAATTCTTTCATCAAAGGGAATAATAGTCACTTTGTTTGTATCTGTCCGGCCGGATAAGAATTGATCTGACCTTTTGCTTAAACCTTCTATTAATATAGTCTCTTCCTTACTAATCAAGTTCTGGTTCAATTCGTATGATATCTTTTGCTGAACATCAATTATTTCCTGGAGACGTTTTGTTTTTATTTCATTCGATATATCATCTCCCATTTTATAAGATTTTGTTCCTTCCCTTGGTGAATACTTAAACATATAGGCACCGTCATATTTAACTTCCCGCAGAATATCTAAAGTCATAACATGGTCTTCATAAGTTTCTGTTGGAAATCCTGCAATTATATCGGTAGAAAAACTTACTCCCGGAATTATTTTCTTTGCTTTTTCAATCAAATTCAGATAATGTTCAATAGTATATGTTCTGTTCATTAAATTAAGGATTCTGTTTGAACCAGATTGCACCGGTAAATGAATATAATTACATAAATTCGAATGGTCTGCAATTGTATATAAAAGTTTATCCGAGAGATCCTGCGGATGGGAGGTAGAAAATCTTATTCTAATTGATTCGTCAACAACAGCACAGGCAGAAAGCAAATCTGCAAAATCACTTCCATTATCAATGTAAGAGTTTACATTTTGCCCCAATAAAGTAACTTCTTTGAATCCTCTTTCAGATAATTGTCTTATCTCATCAACAATAGAGCTTAAAGCTCTACTTCTTTCCCTGCCTCGGGTAAAAGGAACTACACAGAAAGTACAAAACTTATCACATCCTCTCATAACAGAAATCCACGCCTGCAGTCCGTCTTCCCGGAAGGGAATTATATCATCATAAGTTTCGGTACGTGATAGCTTAACCCCGATACCTTTCTCCCCGTTAAAAGCTATATCTATTAATTCAGGAAGTCTCCGGTATTCATCAGGTCCCACTACTACATCAACAATCTTCTTTTTTTCAATGAGATCTGTTCTTAATCTTTCAGCCATACACCCGAGTATTCCCACAACTAGGTTAGGCTTCGATTCCTTGATATTCTTAAAATTCCCCAGCCTTCCGTAGATCCTTTGCTCCGCATTCTCCCTAATGCTGCAGGTGTTAAGTAAGATTACATCTGCACTTTCCGCATCTTTAGTAATGCCGTAGCCTGAATTCTGCAGTATCCCGCATACTATCTCAGTATCGGCTAAATTCATCTGGCAGCCATAAGTTTCTATATATACGTTATTTTTTTTCATATCCTTGTTTCAAATTTCTGCAAATATAAGAGTAAATTGACTGGTTTTCAATTCCACAATTAATGAGATTGAATGGATGAATGAAAATGGATGTAGATCGTTTTGCTATATCCTTTAGGCTCTGAAATTACGATTTTGACAAAAATGTCACTCTTTTGAAATTTTTCTCTTTTGTATTTAATCTGCATTTTCACCCCCACACTTCCTCCAGTCTTCCTCCAGTCTTCCTCCAAGCTTCCTCCAAGTAAACACAACTCTAAAAGTTCATTAAAATTCCTTTAAAATCATCCAAAATTATTTTGCATCGACTGCCAAAATGTCAAAATTGAAATGATTCTTCTTTGTAAAAATGCCATCTTTGAATCTATATAACTTCAATTATTAATTTTTTTTTACTAATTTAAAAACATATATAAATATCGGAGGGTATATGAGGTTACGTGTTATTCTAATTTCCTTATCTATATTCATATTTTTGTTTGCAGGATGTGCATCTATGAATGATGTGCTGAATTCAAAAGATGAGGGTACCGTGCAGGTATATGCGGTAAATTCCGATCAAGCATGGGATATTGCCAAAACTGTGTTTAGATGGGAAGGTACCGATGCAATTGAAGAGCATAAGGATCAAAACTATATGCTTACAAGTTCCGGCGCTAATTTTGTTTCCATGGGGACTGTTATGGGAGCCTGGATTGAACCGGTAGATGCAAATAATACCAAAGTTACTATAGTAACAAAAAGGCGCATGGCTACTAATGTAGCTACAACTTTAACCGAATCAACTTTTCAAAAAAGATTTGCTCAGGCTGTTGATATAGTTAAATCCGGAAAACCTTTACCAATTAATCCGCCTGACTAGAGTGGGAATAGTCTGAAAATCGTTTTTAAGGCGTGAATTTTAAAAAGCAGGGGTAAGTATTGGCTCAAGGGAAATTAAAGGGCTTATAAGTGAATAAATGACCGAAAACCTACGCTATTTCGTAAGACTTTTGGGAGCTGAAGTAAAAAAATAGTTCAATTTGAATGGAATGGGAATGGAAGCTATAGAGAAACCGTATTTGGGAGAATTATTGAAAATGGAAATGTATTTTGTTAACTCAAGGTTAACTACCGGTTTCCCTTAGAGGAACTTATTTATATTGAATGGTTATCCAATTTTATCTCTGTTCGTACAAAATCATTTTATATTTATGGTTAGTTACGACTTTCTTTAGGGGGTGACCAAAAAGTAGAGATTGTCATGCTGAACTTGATTCAGCATCTGTTTTCAGCGCAAAATTGAAAGGTTAGATTCCGGGTCAAGCACGGAATGACACTTTTTAGTCAACCCCTAAATATCTATAGAAAATTTACAATCCAAAGAAACCAAAGTCCCCCTAGGGACGAAAATATAGTTTCTTATTTTGAAAGTATTCGGATTAATTGAAAACCCTGTTTAATTCTAAATTTTATTTTTGATTTTACAATTATTTTGGAAAGCTATGAAATTAATATTTATTGATTACACAAATACACAAACTGATATTATTTTGATTGTTATAAATAATATTGCTATTATTAGTAATAATAAAATGTGGGGATTCGAAAGCTCCTTTATAAGTAAATCTAATTTATCTTTATAGTATAAACTGCAATTGTTCAGCCAAAATAATATTGTCTTCAAGTAAATAGCATGGGGTCTGCTAGTATGATTTTTTTTTACATGGTTCTTGCTGTTCACTTTCCTAATTTTCTTCCAATCATTTGCTCAAGAAAATGATACAAAAAATTATGAAGTCGAAAGTTCCAACTTTTGGATTAGTTCAGGTATAGGAAATAGTTATTTTGGACCAACCTTTAAAGCTGACTTATCATATTCTTTTAATAAAAATATTTTCACAATCCGCTTTTTCTCATCACAAGAATTCCAATTCTCCGCAGGAGATCATCAATTTGATGATCCTCCAAAAAGAATAAAGGAATTTGGTTTGTTATACGGTCTATCATTCCACCAAGAAATAATGGTCGCAAATTTTATTGCTGGTTTAGGTTACGTTAACGGAATTCTTAGGGGCAAGCAATTACATTATGTTTATTATGAAACTATCAAAATCTCAAATATTAGTATTCCACTTGAAACAAATTTTAGAATAGAATTTAATAAATATGTAGCAATCGGAGGTTCTTTTTTTTCTAATCTAAATTCTAAAAGATCCTTTGTTGTTGGTCTGCGGAAATTTGTATTGGGAAGTTAAGATAATTAATTGAAATAAATCTATTATAAACAACGCTTCATTTCCTGCAATCCAAACATCATGCCTTTTTAGAATATCCGTAGAAGAACTTATTATCGGGCTGTCATATCTTGAATCCGTCCTTTTATATTTGTACATTTGAATTGTACAAAACTTGAGGTAAGCATAAAATGAATTCAATTGCCGTAAGTGAGCTTAGATCTAATTTAATGAATGTGTTGAAAAAAATTGAACATGGTTCTTCAATTGATATTACATCCAGGGGTAAAGTAGTCGCTAAGCTTGTTCCTCCTGACTATTCCAGAAAGAGAGCAAGAAACAAATTAAAAGAAATAAGTGAAGATGCTGTTATCGGCAACATAGTATTACCACTAGATTCCAGGTGGAAGGCTGACCAATAAATGATAATTGTCGATACTCATATAATTATCTGGGATGCATTAAAACCTGAATTATTGAGCAATAAAGCCAGGAAATCTCTAAAAGAAGCAAATGATACTGACGGCATTATTTTTTGTGAAATATCTTTGTGGGAAATTGCTATGTTAATAAAGAAGAAAAGGATTTCCATTAATGTTTCTTATCTTGAATTTATAAATCTTATTAAAGCATCAAATAATTATATCTTCAAAGGATTATCCCCTGAAATAGCTGAACTATCTGCCAATTTTCCCTCTGAAATAAATCAAGACCCTGCAGATAGAATAATTTGTGCCACATCAGTTATCAGCAATGCGGCACTAATTACTGCAGATAATAATTTAAGGAAATCGAAAATTATAAAAACAATTTGGTAACTGATTCTTCTATTTGGGTTATAAATATTCCATAGATATTCAATCCTTAAATCTGCGAAAATCAGTTAAATCTGTGTCATCAGCGTGCTATTAACTAAACTCATTATATACTAATCAAAATCAGTAGGAATTTCTGGATTTTCATGATGCTCAAATATTCTCTTTATTTGCAGCAGTGTTGTCCTCGCTATTGATAAATCCGGTATTTCATCTTGTGAAAAGAACTCAACACCGTCAGTTTCAATACTGAAGCTTTTCTCACCTCCCACTAATTCACATTCAAAGAAGATTTTATATACATGATATGGAAATGGTGGTACATGCCCTTGTTTAGCTCTATCATAAACGGCAATTATTTTTTTAGTCTTAACAATAAATCCCGATTCCTCCAAAACCTCCCTTTCAATCGATGCAGAAGGAGTTTCGTTTGGGTCTGCCCATCCTCCCGGTAATGTCCATCCCCCATCCGATATCTCCTTTACCATCAGAATCTTATCCCCTTTGAAGACCGCTCCTCTTACATCTACCTTAGGTGTTGCATGCCCTTCCTCCTTACCGAATATACTTTTTATCCTTTCAAATTCTAAATCCGTATGGGATGTTATAATTTCCGAAGCTATATCTCTTATTTTGTTATATCTTTCCCTATCAAATTCATTTTCCGAATAATTTAACCCGTTTTGTGCTATAGCTTGAAGGCTTTTCGCCCACTCAATCCATTTTGGTTCCATATGCTTATTAGTTATATCGAGGTTGAAACATATCTATTTATTATTTTTATAATATATATATTAGTATTTGTTAAGAATAACAAATTTCTTAAAAAGAATGATTAAAATAGTAAATCTCCATAAAAGCTTTGGAAATAAGAAAGTACTTAATGGGGTTAATCTTGAAATTGAAAAAGGTGAAACAACTGTAATTATTGGAAGAAGCGGAGAGGGGAAAAGTGTATTAATAAAACATATTGTCGGTCTGCTTTTCCCCGATTCTGGTTATGTTGAAGTTGAAAAACAGAACATATCCGAGCTCAGCATTGTTGAATTATATGAGTTAAGAAAAAAATTCGGTTTTTTATTCCAGGGTTCCGCTTTATTTGATTCAATGACTGTTGAAGAAAATATTGCATTACCTTTAATTGAATCGAAGAATGGTTTTACTAAAAATGAAATTGATAAAACAGTCGCAGAAAAGTTAGAGCTTGTAGATTTACCGGGAGTACAAAAACTTAAGCCTTCCGAACTTTCGGGAGGAATGAAAAAAAGAGTCGGGCTTGCAAGAGCCCTGGTCACTAATCCTGCTTATATCCTATATGATGAACCAACTACAGGACTGGATCCAATTATGTCCGATTCAATCGACAATTTAATCAAAGATTTAAGTGAAAAACTAAATGTAACCTCTATTGTTGTAACTCATGATATGTACAGCGTCAAAAATGTTGCCCATAAAGTTGCAATGCTGCACGATGGAATTATCTACTTTAAAGGAACTCCCGCAGAATTATTATCTTCAAAGGATAATACAATTATTAATTTTATTAAAAGAACCGGCTTTTAACTGCTGATAATTCTACTATCTCGAACACAGCATCACAAAAAATTAATATTATTTTGAATTTACATCACAGTCTTATGTAGTTTATTTATATAGATTGTATATGAAAATAGAATAAAAAAATTTACCCGTAAACGGGAGATAAGTTGATGTGTAGAGGTAGCAATACGATATTTTAGCCGTTTACGGGTAATTTATATCCCCTCCGGTTTTAGCATTTTTCCCATAATATTAGCAAATTAACTCCATTAAAAATTATCCTTTTCCATTGATAATGAAAGAACAAATTTCTATAATACAAATAATTCAATTAATGCTGGCGCCGGGCTTAATGATATCTGCATGCGGCCTTCTTTTGCTTGGAATGAATAATAAGTATTCTCTGGTCGTCAATAGAATAAGACTGTTAAATGAAGAAAGAAGAAAGTTTTTTTCAAAAGGCGGCGAAAGGGATTTTAATTATGAAGAAACTATAAGACTTGAAAGCATTTCAAAACAAATAAATGAGCTGGTTACAAGAGTCTCTCTTGTTAAAAATGCCGTCCTTTATTATACTATTGCTGTTGCATTATTTGTTATCACGTCACTTTTTATTGGTTTATTTTATTTTTTTGAAGTTCCAGACTTGAATATTTTTGTAACATTCCTATTTTTATGCGGAATGATCTCTGTTTTAATTGGAGTTATTTTTGCGTCTATAGAAACTAAAAAAGGGTTCGATATTATAAAGCTTGAAGTTAAGATTGATGAGTAACCATCCCTTATTGTTTATATCTGTATCTAATTAAATACTCAACTGATGAATAAAAATAGGGAATACAACCAGGAACTGTTTTTAGAACCTGGAAATATGATCCGGCTTTATGCAAAAGGTGCTTTCCCGATGGCGGATGATATAACCGGTGAAATAAACTGGTATCTTCCCGAAGTTAGAACTATCATACCCCTAAACAAATATAATTTTCCCCGCTCTCTTAGAAAAACTATGGAGAAATTTGATTTTGAAGTCAGATACGATTATGATTTCCTATCAGTCGTTAATGCATGCGCCGAAAGAGAAAAGACCTGGATATCCGGTGGTTTGATAGAAGCATATCTAAGGTTAAAATCACGAAGACATGTACATACTGTTGAAATTTGGAAAGATAATGAATTGATCGGGGGACTTTATGGCATTACTTTTAAAGGTGCTTTCTTCGGTGAATCTATGTTCAGCAAAGTTTCTCAGACATCCAAAATTGCTTTAATAAAATTAATTGAGCATTTGAACGAAAGAGGTTTTACCCTGCTTGATGTCCAGTATATGACTCCCCATCTGAAGATGTTCGGCGCAAAAGAAATAACCTTTGAAAAATATAACCGCCTCCTTTTAATTGCCTACCAAAGAAATGTTCATTTTTAGAATCAAAATGTAGAATGTTTCATATTACTTGCCAACGGATAATATCTAAATCAAAGGTTAACGCCGGACTTCCAGTCCGGTGAAAAGCTAAAACCCTCCACCAAACCACAGCCCCCTTTGAACACTGAAGGTGTGAAATTATTATAGAAAATATATAATAGCAGTAATGTTCTAGGGGCCGACTAAAAAGTGTCATTCCGGGCTTGACCCGGAATCTAACCTTGCAATTTTGCGCTGAAAACAGATGCTGAATCAAGTTCAGCATGACAATCTCTACTTTTTGGTCACCCCCGAAATAAATTTTCACACAGACTCTTTATCCAACGGAATCCAATGGATAGAAAAGATGAAAAGGATTAGGTTTACTCAGGTGAAAAGACTTAATCTCTTCGATTAGTTATTGAAAACTTTTTATCTTTTTACTTCTTCCTTTTATCTTAATCATTTTCAATCCTTTAATTAAAAGGTTTCTCCTTAAATTAATATACGTAAGAATTTAACTTTATTTTGAAACAGATATATGTTAATCCTTGATTTTTTCCCAATTTAATCATAATATAGTGCACAATTGTTCACTAATTTAATGAGAATAACTGAATTTTAATCATAACCGCAATTAATATAAAATAATAAGTCTATTCCGGATATAATATAAATGAGGATAATTTTTCACCTAGACCTTGATGCATTTTTTGTTTCCGTAGAAAGGATTTTTAATCCGGCACTTGCCGGTAAACCGGTAATCGTTGGAGGTGACCCTCAGGGCAGAGGTGTTGTAGCAGCCTGCTCTTATGAAGCACGGGCATTCGGGCTTCATTCTGCCATGCCTATAAGAATTGCTTTTAAACTTTGTCCCAATGGAATTTACCTGCATGGTCATTATGATGAATATGTAAATTATTCAAAGGCTGTGAAAAATATTCTGGAGAAATACGCTCCTATAATTCAACAAGCATCTATTGATGAGTTTTATATGGATTTTACCGGCTGTCAAGCTATGTACGGTCCCTTTTATAATTTCGCGCTTTCCATACAAAGTGAAATAGAGAATAAATTATCCCTCCCATGCTCTATAGGAATCGGGACAAATAAAACTATTGCTAAGATTGCTTCTGATTTTAAAAAGCCGAAAGGAGTTACTTTTGTTGAACCTGGAGATGAAAAAGACTTCCTGTCCATTCTGCCGGTTGAAAGAATCCCCGGCGTTGGAAAAAAAACATTACAATATCTTAACAATAGGGGAATTTATACCGTAGGAGAAATTGCAAATCTTCCTCAGGATTTTTTTGCCGCAGCTTTCGGTAAGTTCGGAATTGATTTATGGAAGAAAGCAAACGGCATGGGAACTGAATACTTAACTCTTGACCACGAACAAAAAAGTATATCAAAAGAAACTACTTTCGGGAATGATGTAAACAGTAAAAATCTCATAGAAAATATCATCTTCGAAATTGCCGGTAAAGTCTGCCAGACTTTACGGGATAACAATTTTCATGCATCAACTGTTACCGTTAAGATAAGACATTCCGATTTTAAAACTTATACACGTTCCAGAACTATAAAGCATACAAGTGACGATAAAATAATTTTCGAAACTGCATTGGATTTATTTAGGAAATCATATACAAGAAGGGTCTCATTAAGATTAATCGGAATAAAACTTACCGGCTTCAGTTTATCATCCTACCAGGAGAATTTATTCGACAGAACTGAAGCTGCAAGAAAACGACTTATCGAAGCTGTAAATTCAATAAGAAATAAATACGGCTATACCTCAATCCAAATAGGAAATTATTAACCTTCGGTGAAGGTTGTAGGTTGTTGGTTGTAGGGAGGCTTCAAAACCTCCGGAGTTTCTGAAAACCCCGGAGGTTTTTTAACGAAAGAACATCATAAAAAGTCAATAACAATTATAATTACTGTTAATTGAACTTTCTGACTTCTGTTCTCTGACCATCTGGCATTCGGTATCTAGTACATCTGGTATCAGATATCTTTGTATCTTGTACTCAATACTCAAATCTCCTTACTCAATACTAACTAATCTACCAATAGTGATGGACACTTTCCCGTATATATTTCTCATAAATACTCCTTACTCCTTCCATTGTATCATTGGAAAGAGGAGGCATATCTGTTGAATTAATATTTTCTTCAACCTGATCTGCATGTTTAGCACCGGGAATTGCACAGGTTACAGCATCAAACATTAAAATCCACTTCAATGCAAATTGTGTTAGGCTCATTCCTTCAGGACAAATAGTTTTCAATTCCTCAACTGCTTTTAGTCCTGTATTATATTCTATCCCTGAAAAAGTTTCTCCTTTATCAAAAGATTCACCATTCCTGTTAAAACTTCTATGATCATCAGGAGCAAATTTAGAATTACTATTTAGTTTACCAGTCAGCATTCCGGACGACAAAGGAACGCGGGCTAATATTCCTACCTTATGCTTTTTTGCCTGCTCAAAAAACAGTTCGGAAGGACGATGCCGGAACATATTAAATATAATCTGCACACTTTGAACATTGGGATATTCAAGAGCTTTTAATGCCTCTTCCACTTTTTGGACACTTACCCCGTAATATTGAATTTTTCCGTCTTTTACCAGATCATCAAGAATATCAAAAACTTCCGGCATATAGAATACTTCCGTCGGCGGGCAATGAAGCTGAAGTAAATCAATTGCCTCTGTTTCCAGGTTTTTAAGGCTTCTCTCCACAAAAGATGTTAAATTTTTACGGTTATAACCCTCCGCTGTATGCGGATCTAATCTTCTGCCGGCTTTTGTTGCAATGAAAAAATTTTCACTACTCTCCCTACCTAATTTTGCTAACAACTTTTCGCTGTGCCCGTCACCATAAACATCTGCCGTATCAAAAAAATTTACTCCAAGTTCTAATGCTTTATGTAAAGCTGCCAGTGATTCACTATCATCCGTACTACCCCATGCCCCTCCTATTGCCCAGCTGCCGAAACTTATTTCTGAAATCTCCCAGCCGGTTCGTCCCAATTTATTATACTTCATTATGACCTCAATTATTTTTTCTTCATCTTAAAAATAAATCAGGATATAAATAAATCCAATTAAGCGTGAAATATTCGCTTGATTTAATTTTGAACCAGCAGAGTTAGTATCAAAAAATTATACTCTAGTAATTATAATTAATTAGGAAAATTATGAGGATATAAAGATGACATCTTTAGAAATAGAAAAACTTCTCAATCTTTTATTAAAATATAAGTTAAATAAAACCTTATTATTAAATGATAAAGATGTCATCTTTCAAATATTGAGTAGGAAATTCACTTTATGGAATATACCATTGAAAGCCCCATATTATTTTTACTAAAATTAGGTAGGATACAAAATCTATCGATATTATTAATTTCATCGTAGTCATTATCAAGAGATTTAACCGGAGAGACAATATTTCCAAAAGAATATCCTAGAAACATTCCAAAAGGTAAATCACTATACCAGTGCATCCCTTTACCTACCAATCCTACCCCGATTAATCCGAGTAGGGAATAACCGACAGGCCTGATCCATTTAATTTCAGGATAATTATTGGCTATAACAGTTAACGTAGCACTAGCCGTAGCAATATGTCCGGATGGAAAAGAAAAAAACTTAGGCTGATTTTTTTGATATTCTTTTAAATTCGGAAAGATGCGCCATCTGCCTTCAGATCTTGTAGCCATTATCGGGGTTTCTCTTCCCGAAATTCTTTTTAGTACCTGGATACAAATTCCGGAAGCTAAAACAGCCTCCGAAATATTAAATGCTGTTTTTAGAGCTCTTTCATCCTTGAATATTATACCGTAAGCTGAAAATAAACCTGCTAACAGGAAATGATATTTCCCGTCACCCATTGAAACTGCGAAATTGTTAATGCTGCGGAATGTATTATGCCTATTATAATTTAACCTTGTCTGCCGCCAGGTCCTTTGATCAAGGTTTAATAATGAAGATGTTATAAATGTCAGACCTATTAGAGATGTTGTATTCTTAGGAGAGACAGTTTCATTTATAAAATTGTAGTAATCGGATGGTAAATGCGAAAAAATAGTATACCATTTGGATTTATCTATTTGAGGAATATCAGGTTTAAAACCCAGCATTAAAATTGTGCTGTCTGTTTTTACAAAAATATTCTCCTTATCAGGTTGTGAATATAATTTTGTAATTGTAATTAAAATGATTAAAATATATAATTTCTTATTTATCATTTTATACTAATAACTAAGTTATATAGACCTAAAAGGAACTAAAATTGATAACAGAAACTCATTCCTTTGCTCCCGTTTATGAAATAAGGTAAAAAGCTTAAGGATTGTTTTTCATTTTTATTATTTGATTTTACTAAATATGAAGGATGGGCAACTATTTTTCCAAATATATAACCAAGCGCTATACCTAAGGGATAATCACTGTACCAGTGAATACCTTTATTAGCCATTCCGAAACCTATAAAACCAGCCAAGACAAAACTTGCAGGTTCAAGCCATTTTATTTCCGGATAATTTTCCGAAATAACAATAAAAGCAGCCATTGAAGTGGCAATATGTCCGGAAGGGAATGCATCATAAGCCGGGACATGTTTATGATAATCAATCTGATTCGGGAAGAATCTCCATGCTCCTCCAGTTTTTGTCTCAACAAAAGGACTTTCTCTCCCGGTTAAGTGCTTTATTACCTGAACGACTGCCCCTGCAGAAAGAACAGCCTCAACAGTCTGACTTGCAGTCCTTATTGCCCTATTATCACTTGCAATAAATCCATATGCACCAAAAGCAATGGCAAGCCCGAATTGAGTTCTGCCGTCTCCTATTTCAGTAAAAAAATCACTGAAGCTTTTGTTAAAAGGCGTTCTATTATAAAACCTTTCAGATTCCCGCCATGATTTTTCATCGGTCATAATTAAACCGGCAGTTAAGACAGCTATCCCTAGATATTTTGGAATATTTTCCGTAGTAAATTCCTGTTTATAATATGATAGCCAATCTGAGGGTAAATTTGTTACCATTGAATACCATTTGGGTAATGGTTCACCCAAAGAAGAAGTTGTATCGTTTCCTGAATTTTCGCTGTTTAACCTGATGATATTTATTGGAAGAACGGGATACCGGTTTGATTCCGTTATTGAAACTGAATTTGACGGAACTATTATTTGTGCAGTTCTTATTTTTAATTCCTCACCCATATTACCAAACAGAAACGGCATTTTTGATAAAGAAAATTGCGGAAAGATTTGAATTAAAAATAGGAAGCAGCAAAAAAGTGTCTTTACAATCATATCCTTTTTTTGAATAATTGCTGATTGGTTAAATAATTAAATGCTGCTAAAAAGTTTTTATTTTGACCGTTAAATAATATTATTGTATTTAAATAGTCAATATGTATTAAAAATATATATTGTAAAACACATTAGCCTCCTTAACCTCCAAGGTTTTCCTAAACCTTGGAGGTTTTCTCTAATCACCAATATTATCCTGATATTTTTTAACAATTACAAGAAGAATTTCGAGATAAAATTCTATGTCGGTATTATAATGGTGGTAACTTCGGTTAACAATTTATTCCGATTATTGTTACATTTATAAGCTGAGTTTTGCAATTGTAAAGATGACATCTTTAAAAAGAAAATTACTTTCAATTTTTTCAAAATGTAAAGCCAGATAAAGCCTTATTTTTAAAAAATAAAGATGTCATCTTTCAAATACCGATTCTTGCGTAACTTCTGTTAATTATTGAATAAACTTTTATTTATATTTTAAAGATGAAATTCTTTTTATTAACTTTAATTATCTTCTTAACTCGCAAAAATTTAATTTTAATTTTTAACCCACAAAGTCTCTGAAAACGTTCTGAAAATGTCTTGAAAACGTCTTAACTCCATGTTAAAACAATATTCCCAAGCCTTAACCTCCAGGGTTTTCCTAAACCTTGGAGGTTTTCTTGAAATACTTTGGTCTTTTCGTGATAATTTTTTAACAATTAAAGAAGAATTCCGGGATAAAATTCTATATTGCTTTTATTATTTTTTTGTAAATATTTTTATAAAAATTGAGAAAGATAAGGTTATTTATATGAAACCGCACATAATTCTTCTAACCCTGCTATTTTCATACTTTTTAATAGGTGTAGTATCATGCCGGAATATCAAATCAAATACATATTCCTCTGATGGGACTAAGGTTATTGATGAAGACAGTACTAATTTTCCTGTAAAAAAATCAGATGCGGAATGGAAAAAAACATTGACTTCCTCACAATATTATATTCTCCGCGAAAAAGGTACCGAACTCCCATTTACAGGTAAATATTATGATAATCATGAAGATGGGATTTACAAATGTGCAGGCTGCGGTCAAGTCCTTTTCAGTTCCGATGCAAAATATAATTCCGGTACCGGATGGCCAAGCTTCTGGAAACCTTACTCACCCGGAAGTGTTGTATTAAATGAGGACCATAGTTTGGGAATGGTCAGAGTTGAAGTACTCTGCAGTAAATGCGGCGGTCATTTAGGCCATGTCTTTGATGACGGTCCCGCTCCAACTTATAAAAGATATTGCATTAATTCCGCAGCCCTGATATTCCAGAAACCGGAAAACCACTAAAAAGATGGTCTCCTATAAATTTAGTTAAACATTAAAGCTAAAATATCTTCCCCCGGATAACTATTAACGATTAACTATTAACGATTACCCATTAACGCCCTCTAGACACCCGAAATCCTCTTCTTATACTCATCCAATGCCTCAACCAATCTCTCCCTTGCAGTAGTATCACCTGCATTATGTGAAGGATGAATATATAATTTTACACCCCGTTCGGCTAAAATTTCCGCTACTGTAGTTACTGTCATCCAGACTGCAGTTACAAAAGCAATCGTAGACACCGGTCCTATTTTATCTTTATGATTTTTTAACGGCACCGAAGCATCTTCTATCGGTGCACATGAATCAACAACAATATCTGCAATATCGAATATAGTTTTTCCGGATGAATGTCTCGTCTTTTTACCTTTGGCTGCTTCAGCAGAACCAAATACAATTACCTTCATTCCTTTTCGCTTTGCTTCAAGTGCAACATCAATATTAACATTATTTATTCCCGAATGAGAGAATAGCCACATTACATCTTTAGTATTGAAATTGTAGCCTTTCATTATTTCAACACCATATCCTTCAACTCTCTCAAGAAATACAAACTCATGGACATTCATTCCTCCCACAATATTTGTAAAAAATGTCAAAGGCAATTCAATCATAGGATGAAATCCAACAAAGCCTCCGATACGAGGATACATCTCTTCAATTGGTAAAGTTGCATGTCCGCATCCAAATGTATGCACCCAATGTCCCGATTCTATTGCATCTGCCATTGTTTCGGCTGCTTTACTTATATTTTCAAGCTGTGTTTCTTCAATTTTATCCATCACTTTTCGTGCGTTATTCAACCATTGTTTTGCTAGCATTACTAACTCCCTATTTTTATTATATTTTTGTATTTACTCTTCTTTTAAGACGTATTATTACTACTGATAGAAGAATTGACATAAAAATTATACATATTATTAACAAAGTCGTAAACTGCTTGATACCGTAAGTATGAGCCACTAATCCAACTAAATAATTAACAAGCATATTTCCAATCAAAGATATAACAAGAACGATACTGAATGCAGTCCCCGATAATTTCGAATAAATTTCACCTACATATCCAAGCGTAAGCGGAAAACCGGCTGCCAGGCCAATTCCTAAGAATATTAATCCCAAAACTGCCACTCCGTAGGATGCGGTATATATCAAAATCAATGTTCCAATAAAAGCCATTCCAAGACAAATGAACATTACAATATATGATTCAAGTTTTTTTAATATTCCGCCTAATAATAATCTTGTAACCGTAATACCCGCTACAAAATATGAAAGAGCAAATAATGCATTTTCTGGATTAACCTTTAAATCTTTAATTAAATAAGTTGTTGTCCAGTTATTTACTATCCCTTCCATACCGCTTTCAAAGAAAAGTACAAATCCGAATAAAAGTAATATCGGCTCCTTTATTAGATTTAGTCCTTCTTTAATTGGAAATCCTTGTGATTGTTTTGGAACAGGGAACTTTACAATAATAAAAAAGATAACCGGTATCAGAACAAAAAGACCTATCCCAGAGATTATACTTGATTGTGAAAATGTCCGGGACAATAAACCTAGTATCGCAGGCATTCCCAAAGCACCGATTCCAAAGAATACTCCAAGGTAACTTAAACTTGCACCTTTATCTTTTGTACTGATGTCAGCTACTAAAGCATTTGTCCCGCCATTGATAACTCCACCGCCGAAACCTATCAGCAGCATCGATATCTGAAGAACAAACAATGATTCTGCATATGCAATCCCCTCTAATCCGGCAAGCACCAGGAGAGAACAAATAATTAATAAGTTTTTATATCCATACCTGTCTACAATAGGACCGAAAACCAGAGAACCTGCAAGTATTCCGAATGGTAAAATCGACGCAAGCGTCCCGATTGAAATTTCATCAAGCTCAAATTTTATAGTTATGGAAGGGAGAATTGAACCAAGTGAAATTAGTACAATTCCAAAGAGAAGCATACCAAGACAGGCAGCACTAAATACAAGTTTTTTATTATACATCCCTAATCCTGTTTAATTATCATTTAATGTTTGAAGCGCTAAGTATCCAGCCCCCAATAATCCGGCATCCCCTCCCAGCTTCGAACCTTCCAACTTTACCTGGTTTATACTAATAGGCTGTGCCCATTTTCTAGCTTCATCCATAATTTCATCTAATAAACTTAGAGCAGGACCGAACACTCCACCGCCAAAAATAATTTTTTCCGGATTAAATAAACTTATAAGATTTGCCGCTGTCATTCCCCAGAATTCAATTGCCTGTTTTATTACTTTTACTGAAATGGAATCCTTTTCTTTATAACCCTCGAATATATCCCGTGTATTCAACTCATCAATATTTTTTTCTTTTAATTTGCCGTTATAATTTTCATCAAGATTAAGAAATTCTTTTGCAACTCTTACAAGTCCTTCACCGGAAGCATGATATTCAAAACAACCGCACGATTTGTATTTATCGAAATAAGGCTTATCAAGTGCCAGCCATCCAATTGCTCCCGCAATATCGTTTGAACCCCGCACAGCTTTCCCATCAATTAATATTCCTGCACCTATTCCTGTTCCTACCGCTAAAAATATTGCATCTTTACATCCTTTAGCTGCGCCCTGCCAGACTTCACCCAGTATATAGCATGAACGGTCACTGTCAATATTTATATTTATTCTATCATCATTAATCACGGATTTAATCTCTTCCATAAGCGGATAGTCTTCCCATCCGGGAATATTCGGAGCCCAAACCCTCCCTGTCTTTAAATAACTAATTCCAGGAACGCATACTCCTATTGCTTTAACGTCATCATTTTTAGTTAATAAGTCTTGGAGCATGGATTTGATTAATTCACCAACTTCCTTCCCCTGACGTTTTTCTAATTGAAGGTTCTCTTTATGTAATATTTCTCCTTCATTACTGAATATCGCACCCGATAATTTTGTTCCTCCTAAGTCTAATCCTATAACCGGCATAAAATATTCCTAATAATTTAAAGATGTAATCTTATTTTCATTTTATTTAATAATGCTGTCAGTTCAATCATAATGAATGCGAAAACTATTGAGCGGATAAATCCGGGAATCCCGGTACCGAAATTTCTATTTATAAAAGTAAAACCGAATATTACGGCAATAGAATAATAAATATCAGGGAGCAGGTAAGCAAGCAAAGGATTTCTTCCTGCTGGTTCCAGAAATTCGAACCACTTATTCTGTTTCTTCAAATCTATCAGCCAATAAAAAAATACGAATATCCAGCCGCAATAAGCGGAACTATATAATCCCCATGCCGGTGTCGCATAAATCTTTGAAATACCATAGATTGGTGCAAGTAGTAAACCTCCTGTAAATAAAACAGCAGAATAAATAATGATCCATATTATCCTTCCCTTAGATGATTTCCCAGGAGTGCTTTCAAAGAATAACATAGAAATAATTAACCCTGAAATAGTAATAGCAGTATGAACTCCGATATGTTCCCCAACAAGTAAAAAAGGTTTTGCAAAATTAAAGCCGCCAACAGAATCAATAATGTAAATCAAGTAAAAAAAGATAAGGCTTCCAATCATTCCCCAAAAATTCCCTTTTATTAAAAAATAAGTGACGCATGTAAATAAATAAGCCCAGCCAATCAGACCAAGAATACCCCACCATTTTGTATGAAGCCATGAGAGATTATTTTCAGTTCCGCTTCTGTAAATTGCAGCCAGGAATATCAAAAGAGAAATCCCGAGAGACCTCAATATTATAAATATTATTTTCTTTTTTCCTTTAGCATTAGGATAAATATTCCAGGTTAATATTGCTCCTAAAAAAACAAGGAACATCCAGATGTGCCTGTCCATTCCGGTTCCCTGCTCATTAAGATCGGATATATTTACCATTAAAATACCGAGCACTAGTAAGCCTGCTGTACGGATTAAAATATGTTTCCATAAAGTTGAATAACTATCACCTTTTTCCAATCTTTTATTTATCGCAAAAGGAACCGCCATTCCTACTATAAATAGAAAAGCTGGAAAAACCACATCAACAAAAGTCATCCCGTTTACATCGGCAGGCATATGCTCGAGCCATTGAGGCATCCCTTTTACCGAAGCCAGATCATTCACAAAAATCATTACGAATATTGTTAAACCTCTAAATGTATCAATAGAGTCTACCCTGCTCGATATTTCGGAAGATAATTTGTGAATTTTCATTTTAACACTATACCGCCAAAAGTGATCAGTTAAACAACTTTTGTCATTCTGAACGAAACGAAGTGGAGTGAAGAATCTCAAGGGTTAATTTTGTTCCATCCACTATAATTTATCTAAATATAAATATTAAAGATGACATCTTTACTTTTTAAAATAAGGTTTTAACTAAACTTACATTCTAATAAAAAAATTGCGATAATTATCTTTTTAAAAGATGTCATCTTTACATCTGAAATTTGAAATGATCCGGTAGAAATTTAGAAGCGGAGCTATAGAAATGTCAAGAATATTTTTTTAAAAAAATAATAGTTGACTTTCTTAATGAAATTTTTAAGGAGCTTAACTAAAACTTTTTCATTGCTAAATGTCCGGCACCAAAAAGTCCTGCATCAGCTCCTAAAAATGATTTAGTAAATCTAACATCTTTCATAAATATCGGCTGCGCCCATTGTTCTGCCTCAGATTTTATTTCATCTATAAATCTGTAAGCAGGTCCAAACAACGAGCCTCCGAATATTATTATTTCAGGATTAAATAAACTTATAAGATTTGCAGATGTTATTCCCCAGTATTTAATACTCTCCTTTAAAACCTTAATGGCTATTTTATCCTTTTTATCATAGGCAGCAAAAACATCCGGTATTGTTAATTCTCCGGGTTCTTTCCGTCTAAGTAAGCTCTTATACTTTTTATTCTTTTCTAATTCTTCCTTTACCGATAATAAAATACCATTGCCGGAAGCTTTATATTCAAAAAATCCACGGGATTTATAAATATCCTTAAAATGTTTATCCATTGCCAGCCAACCTACTGCTGCTACTCCGTCATTAAATCCATGTAGAATTTTACCGTCTATTAAGACACCTGCCCCGATCCCGCTGCCTATGGAAAGATATATAGCATTCCTGGATTTTTTTGCCGCACCCAGCCACTTTTCTCCCAATATATCACACGTTCTTTTCCCTGCTATCTTCACCCTGATATTCTGTTCCATCAACTGGCCCATATCCTGTTTTAATGGATAATTCTCCCAACCTTTAATATTTGGTGCCCAGACATGCCCTGTTTTTGAATAATAAATTCCAGGAACAGCTATCCCTACTGATTTTATTTGAAGAGGCCGGTGTTCAAATGTGGAAAGTAGCTTCTTGATCTGTTTTTGTATTAATGAACTTAATTCACCACCCCCAGTTTCATTTAACTTTATACTTTCTCTCTGAAGTATTTTTCCCGTCTTGCCTAATGCAGCAAAAGTTACATTTGTACTCATGAGATCAACAGCGATGAGTGCCAGATGGAAGCTCCTATTTATACTTTTAATTAATGATTTTTAACAAGGTAAGTTAAATATAAAGCGCTAGCTATACAAAATAATTTTTTCAAAAGCAAGAAAACTTTTAAAAATATTTGTACTTGAACAACAAAACTTTATTGAATAAATTTTTGGTCGAAAAGTTAATTAAACGATCGACTATAGTTAATATTCGACAGAACACTTAGATTTAACCAATAATTTTCTGGTATATTATAGGGTAGAATATGAAACATATTTACTTTTTGAAAATACATTTTTTATGCCTTTTTCTCATAATTTTAAGCTTATTACCATCACATAGTCTTTTAGCTGCAAATGGAAAAATAACCGGCAGAATTACAGATGCGTCTTCCGGTGACCCGATCCCTTTTGTAAACGTTGTTATTGTTTCTACTACTCTGCCAAATGGTAAAGAAGTGTCCACCGATATTCCCATGGGAGCAGCTACCGATAATGATGGTTATTATTTCATTTTGAATGTTCAGCCGGGCCTTTATTCCATTAAAGCCAGTGCTGTTGGTTATACTGCAATCATCCAAAAAGGTGTTAAGGTAGAGTTGGATAGGACTATTACACTTGATTTTGAATTATCCCAGACAGCAATAGAAGTAAGTCAGGTAGTTGTAGTTGCAAAAAAAGAACTTGTTAAAAAGGATGTCTCGGCAACTCAGGAAATTATCGAAAGCTCCCGGCTCGAGCAGATGCCCGTTACAAGAGTTGATGAATTTATCGGAACCGTTAAAGGAGTCCAGCTTGTAAGCGGTTCTGAAGGAAATGGTCTAAGTGTTCGAGGAGGCGCTATTAGAGAAACTGACGTCAGATTGGACGGAATTTCATTAAGGGATCCGAGAACGGGAAATTCTTATCTTGCTTTAAATAGCACTTCGATTAAGGAAATGCAAGTATTAACAGGCGGTTTTGAAGCAAAATACGGGGATATTAGATCCGGTTTACTGAATGTGGTAACTAAAGAAGGCTCTCGTGAAAGATATACCGCATCTTTTAGACTTGATGTCACTCCCGCCGGTCAAAACAGATTTTTTGGAACTAATCCATGGAGTACCGATTCATGGTTATATAGATTATTTGCCGGTGATTATGCAATGCATGGATATCAGCCGAGCGATACTCTGCTGTCTGCCGATCAGCAGGTTCCTACCAGCTTTAGAAACTTCAAAGGATGGACTAATAAAACAACCGGTCCTGCAGCCTTGGATTCAACTCAAAGAAGAGATTTATGGCTAAAACAGCATCCAATGTATAACTTTGCAAATAAACCCGATTATTTCGTTGAAGGAACAATTACCGGTCCGGTACCCGGTGCCGATATCCCTATCTGGGGTGACTTTGCAGAAAAATCTACCTTCTTAATCGGCGGGAAATATGAAAATTCTCAATTAGCTTTTCCTACTGGGCCTAGAGATAATTATGTGGATTGGAATGGGCAGTTAAAATTAACAACCCTTCTGCAAAGCAATATGAGGATTTCAATTAACGGCTTATATGCTAATACAAATACAAACAGCGGTGGAAGAGCAACGAGTTTCGGAGGCGCATTAACAAACCAGGCATCCAGTTTCTCTTTCTTAAACAGTACTCAAAGTTCTGTAAAGCAGCAGGGAAGCCTTTTAGGAAGCGATAATATCTTTCAAATGTTCAATAAAAGCAGGCTTCAATTTTATACGCAAAGATACTTTATTGCGGGTGCTAAATTAACGCATACTTTATCCGATAAAGCTTTTTATACTTTAGATTACCAGATGGGTTATACTGATCAAAATCTCTCCCCCTTTGCGATGGATACAAGTATAGCAAGTAATTATGTTTATTATTACAGCCAGGCTGCAAAGAGGACCTACAGATTTTTAGTTCCGGATTATGGTTCCCCAAATGCTTCAACAAACTACCAGACTGATGTCCTCGATATGTTCCGTTTATCCGGCGGTCCCCAAAGAATTGATTCATCTTATTCATGGGTTTTCAGCCTTAAAGGTGATTTCACATCCCAGATTGGCAGGCACCATCAATTTGAAACAGGCTTCGATGCCAAACTTGAAGACTTCTTTATTTATACCGGAACCTGGTTTCAATCTCAGCTCTCTTATACACCAGATACGTGGCAGTATCTTAAATCCAAAACTCTTATGGTAGGATTATATGCTCAGGATAAACTTGAGTTTGAAGGGATGATCCTAAACGCCGGTTTAAGATTGGATTATTTAAATCCCCTAAAAGATGGATTCCAGGTAGGATTTCCCGAAGACCCTGATTATGCTGCTTTATTAAATGATATTTATCAAAATCTTCCCGGTGCCTCAGGTTCGTGGGAAAGATGGGTAGACTTCCGGTCTTTGCTGCAGGATCCGCCTGGATGGCCGAGAGAAGATAATAAAGTTCAGGCTTATTTATCACCAAGACTGGGTGTCTCATTCCCTATAACAGAAAGCAGTAAACTATACTTTAATTACGGTCATTTTTATCAGAGACCTCCTGTTGATTTCATGTATGACTTAACTGTTGTGCAGGGTGGTGTTGCTGTTCCGACTCCGGAACTCTCCATGGCAAAAACCATATCTTACGAATTTGGATATGAACAAATGATACTTAATGACTTTATCGTCAATATTACTGCATATTATAAAGATATTTCAAATGAACCGCTTCCAAGAACATATAAAAACTATTATGGCGATAACCTGGTTACAAAATATTTCCCGGATGCATATAGAGATATAAGAGGAGTTGAGCTGAGACTGGAAAGACCTTTTGGCAAGTTTGTTACCTTTAATGCTATGTATGATTATATGGTTCAAAGCTCCGGTCAAAGTGGTTTGGATGTGGTTTATGAAGATAGATTATTAGCCCGGAATGGTGAGCTTAGAAACCCCAATATGATTACAATCGATCCTACTCCCCGTGCTAATGTTACTCTAAACCTTCACACTCCTTCTGATTTTGGACCGGAAATATTAGGAGTAAAATTATTACAGGATATATATACCAATTTCTTTTTTGAATGGATAGACGGAGGGAGTTTCCTGTTAACACCTGCCGATAATCCTAATAAAATTTACGCCGACATTGTTGATTACTGGAACATTGATTTTCGGGGTTCTAAATCTTTTTCAACTCCATGGGGAAGTATAGACTTTGTTGTTACTATCGAGAATTTAACTAATAATAAATGGTTAATCCCTGCTAATATGACTCAAACTCAATACGATGAATATAAAAGCTCTTTGAGAACCCCTGACAAAGGTGGAAATGATAAGTGGGGACAATATAAATCAGATGATAATCATATTAAAATCGGTTCATGGACTGCCCCGATATTCTTAAATCCGCGAAGATATATAATCGGTATGCGGCTTAATTTCTAATTAACAACTGATTGATAATTTTAGTTAAGAATGAATTTTTGAGACAAGGTAAAAAAATGAATAAAAAAATTTTAATCACTCTATTTGCATCTTTGATTTTAATTCCTTTCAAAAATATATTATCTCAGGAACGTGTTGAAAATCCTCCACCTATGAAAATAGATGTTGGAAGCTTCAGCCTGAGTATGAATAAACTTATGGGAGACGGGGGCTTACAGTCTCAGTATAGCTGGAATTTAACCGGAGAAGACCGCCAGAATACCGAGCTTTTCTATTGGCTTCAGGATCAATGGCAGTCTAATATGTTATACCAGATACTTAATCCTATTAGTCTAGATGATAACGGAATCCTGGATGAATTTGGTAAAAAAGCAGCAATGGTTACCAGGGGGGACGCACTAACAAATTTTGGAATGACTGATTGGGCTTATGAGGTTAGAAGATATAGACCACCACATATTTCGGTTGATGATATTCAGCTGGATGCACCCTACAGATGGTATGTTGATCCTAATCTTAAAGCCGATGAAAAAATTGTTTTTGAAGATGTACTGCCGCAGTTTGGAATTAGAAGCCATGTAGAAATATATGCTTTCAGCAACCCGAATAATTCCAATTATTTTATCTGGAAAGCAACACATAAATTTACCGGTGAGATAAAACTCCCGAGAAATTCAGCATCTCCGCGCGATACTCTGCCTGATCAGACAATAAGATTCTGGTGGCCTATTTCCTTCAGCTTCGGTCCTACAAAAGCCGGTGAAAGGTATGTTACAAATAATTATGCTTATGAAGGGGAAGACGATCTCGATTCCTGGTTTAAAAGGAAAACTCAATTAGTAACTAATGGAACCAGGGATTCTCTTTATGTTGCTTATTATTGGGATTCAGCAAACCCCCAGACTCAAAGTTATCCCAATGGTTCGAAAGATGATACCGGTGACCCCGATAGAAAAACAGGACATCTTTATTCTACACAGGTTCCTGGTTATTCTTTATTATATGCCGATAAAGCATATAATCAGAAAATTGATGACCCAACCCAGCCTTATGCTATGCCCCATGCTTCTATTACTCTGGATCTATGGGGAAGAAGGGATGCCGGGTTAAAACAGACTTATCGCGGTGATGATAATCGCGGCAGATTTCCCCTTGATGTAATTACCGCAAAGCTAGATACTAAACCTCAGAAGGGCCCGATGAGATTTATTACTTCCGGTCCTTATGAATTGACAAAAAATTCCGCGCAGGGAAGGTTTGATTCCATAACATTTGTTTATGCTGTTGGTGTTAACGGACTTAATTGGAATGCAGCAGATTCTATCGGGAGACTCTGGATGAACCAGGAAATCACAGATACAGAGAAAGACTCGATTATTGTTACAAATGGTAAAGATTCTTTATGGCAGACTATGGATAGAGCCAATTGGGCCTGGAACAAAATTAACAACGGAGGTACTATTCCTGCACCGCCTCCGCCTCCTGATATAGTTGTAAATTCCGGTCCTAACATAATTACAGTTAACTGGTCTTATCCGGATGCTTCATATTTTAATGACGCAGTTACTGGTACAGATGATTTTTATGCATGGAGGGTTTATAGAAAAGAAGGTGCATTATTGGTTAACGATCCTCTTGATCAGAATAGTGGTGAGAGATGGAAATTAGTTTTTGAAACTACTGATAAAAATACTACTTCATTTGTAGATAAATACGTGGTCCGGGGACTTGATTATTATTATGCCGTTACAGCGGTAGATAACGGTTCGCAAAATACCGACGGACTATTTCCGGGTCAAAAACTGGAAAGTTCACGTTTTATAAACCGTTCTCAGATTCCTGCAGTTCCTTTTCAGCCAGGATTAAATGAAACCGGGAAAGTAGTAGTAGTTCCTAATCCTGCTACAGTTGCGAGAGGTTTAAAAGGTTCTCCCGATAAAATTTCTTTCTTTAATCTTCCCATTAAATGTACATTAAAGATTTTTACTGAAACAGGCGACCTTATTACAACCATTCAGCATTATGGTACTGCCGATGAAGAATGGGATCAAAGAACAGATGAAAATCAATATGTAACCAGCGGAATTTATATTCTTGCAGTTAGCGATGCACAATCCATTGATGGCAAATCACTTGATAATCAATTTGTAAAATTCATAATCGTACGGTAAAAATTTTATGAAGATATTAATATTAAAAAGATTTTTAGATAAACCGCTAAATGTATTCTTGTTAAGAGTATTTACAGTAATATTCATTTTCTTTTTATGCGGATTATTAAATTTATCACAGGCTCAGATTACTAAAAAAGCGCAGGTTGGTTTCAGGTTTCTGGAAAACCCCGTCTCTGCAGAGGTTATGGGCAGGGGTGGAGTGGGTGTGGCAACTACTCTTACTGCAAATGGTATTTTCTGGAATCCGGCGCTGATCGGTTTGATTGAACCCAATGTTGACGTGAGCTACAATTATACAAAAGGGATTGCCGATATAAATTACAGCGCTGTAGCTGCCACAATTCATTTAGGTGATTTTGGTGTACTTGGTTTTAGTCTGCTCTCAATGGATTATGGGACCTTTGTCGGTACTGAAAGAGCAGATAATTCACAGGGCTATATTGAAACAGGAAATTTTTCTCCTACTGCAATATCAGTCGGTACAGCTTTCTCACAGAAAGTAACCAACAGATTTTCATACGGCATCCATGTGAAATATGTCCACCAAAATCTAGGTTCTGTTATTTATAATGACTCAACAGGAGAATTGAAAAAATATGCTCAGGGGACAGTAGCATTTGATGTAGGAGCTTATTATGATTTTCTATACAATGGAATAACGTTCGGTGCATCCTTACAGAATGTCTCCAAAGAGCTTAAATATGAAACCGATGAATTTCCCCTCCCCTTTGCAGTCAGCTTTGGGATAACCGTTGAACCAATTCAATTTTTTAATAAAGATGAAAAGACTTCAAGGCTAATTTTAAGTTTTGAATCAAGACATCCGCGTGATTTCGGTGAAAAAGTAAAATTCGGTGCAGAATATAGATTTATGGAAATGTTCATTGCACGTGCGGGTTATGAAATGCATTACGACGAACGCGGTTTTTCGGCAGGTATCGGCGTTAATCAGGAAATTTCAGGCATTCCGGTTAGGGTTGATTATGCGTTTGAACCTTTTGGCATTTTTGGTAATATTCATTTTATATCTATAGGAGTTAGCTACAAATAAGTTTAATGGGGATATCTCGATATACGGTATCCTGATCATTCGATTCTTCTTATACTGAGAATGATAATTCCTGTTTACTATGAGAATCCCCATAATTTTTTAATTTTCTTCATATTTTTCACAAAGGTTTAATAACTGGATTTACGCAGATGTAAAGATGACATCTTTAGTAAGAAAAATCTCATTCAATTTTTTATTAGAATGTAAGTCCAGTTAAAACCTTATTTTTAAAAATAAAGATGTCATCTTTCAAATACCATTTATTTCATAAGTCCAATTAATCAGATGAAAACATTAAAATTTTTTATTTTATTAATCCTTTCAACCGGTTTTTCATTCCCACAACAGAGCTGGATAAGAATAAACCAGCTTGGCTATCTCCCAAACTCTATTAAAGCTGCCGTTCTGGTAAGCAAAGAAGATTTGAATCCCGCATTTTTTGAGATTTACAATTCATCCGATAATAAACTTATATGGAAAGGGGATAAAATTTCCTCATATGGTAAATACGCGAGCTTTAATTCAACTTTTAGATTAAATTTTTCAGAATTTAATAAAGAAGGTGAATATTATATAAAATCTGGTGATGTAAAATCCCCTTCATTCCGGATTTCTAATGATATTTATAATAGTACTGCGGATTTCCTATTAAATTATATGCGCGAGCAGCAGTGCGGTTATAATCCTTTTTTAAAAGATTCATGTCATACGCATGATGGTTTTATTGTAGATAATGAGGCAAAGGAGAAGCAGCATATAAATGCAGTTGGCGGGTGGCATGATGCTACCGATTACCTTCAGTATGTAACTACTTCGGCAACAGCAGCCTACCAGATGCTTTTTGCTTATATGAAAAATCCGGATTCTTTTGAAGATAAATTCGATAAAAACGGCGATCCTGGTTCTAACGGTATTCCGGATATTCTTGACGAAGCTAAATGGGGACTGGATTGGCTGGTAAAAATGAATCCCCAATATGGAGAATTATATAACCAGATTGCCGATGACAGAGACCATGCAGGGTTCAGATTACCGGATAAAGATTCTGTAAATTACGGCGGTCCGGATCTACAAAGACCGGTTTATTTTGTAACGGGAAAACCACAAGGAATTTGTAATTATAAAAATAGAACTACAGGGGTTTCCTCAGCTGCAGGTAAATTTGCCTCAGTATTTGCACTCGGCTCACTTTTACTCCAAAAATATTACCCTGAATTCAGTAAAATTATTAGGCAAAAAGCTGTTGATGCTTATAATTTCGGAAAAACTGATCTTGGAGTTACACAGACTGCTTCATGTGTTTCCCCCTATTTTTACGAGGAAGATAATTATGCCGATGATATGGAACTTGCTGCTGTACAGCTCTATAAAATTACAGATGATAAAAATTATCTTAAGGAAGCAGTCGATTGGGGTAAACTCGAACCTATTACTCCATGGATGGGTGCAGATACTGCAAGGCACTACCAGTGGTATCCTTTTATTAACCTTGGCCATTATCTGCTTGCACAGGAGAACAATCAAAGTATTTCAAATATTTTTACCGGTTATATGAAAAAAGGACTGGACAAAATTTTTAACCGTGGAAAAAATAATCCATTTCTGATTGGAATTCCTTTCGTATGGTGTTCAAATAACTTTGTTACTGCGGCGCTTACCCAATGCAGGCTTTATAATGAAATAACAAATGATTCAGCTTACCTGGAAATGGAAGCTGCATTAAGAGACTGGCTGTTCGGCTGTAATATCTGGGGTACCAGTATGATAATCGGATTACCTCAAAATGGTGATTATCCTTCTGATCCTCATTCTTCAATATATTTATTAACTCACAGACAAATAAACGGAGGTCTGGTCGATGGTCCTATTTATAATACAATCTTTAAATACCTTCAGGGATTAAAAATTGTAAACGGTGATGAATATTCCGAATTCCAATCAAATGTTGCTGTTTATCATGATGACTACGGAGACTATTCAACCAACGAGCCTACAATGGACGGAACTGCAGAATTGACTTATTACCTATCCGCAATGCAGTCGGAAGGTGGAAAAAATTCCAAATAACAAAAGACAAATTACAAATAAGCTCCAAATTCTAAAAATTCTTAACAAAATATTTGAACTTTACTATTTTTCCAAGTAGACATTAACAGAATTTGAACACCGAAGGTGTGATATTATTGTAGAAAATATAAAATAGAGTATATTCAAAACCCCGACAGGGGTGATATATATAATTATTGAGATTCTTCATCCAAAGATTCCTTCAGAATGACAGGAAAAAATTTTTTGTTTAACCTTTCATCCAAAGACATTATGGTCTCAATACTCACATCTCAATACTCAATACTAATTATCACATCGATTTTTCAGCCTGCACATTCGCATCTTCTATCATCACCGGGTAGGAATATCCAGCACCAAAATCTTTGTTTACAGCAACTTTGCCTTCAACAACAACAACGTCCCCAACTCTAACAATATCTTTACTTGTTACCATCAAATCATAATCGTTTGAAGAACCGGTTCCGTCTTGAATATGCACCCAGTTTCGTCCCATTATATTCGGGTTAAACTTTGTGACTTTCCCTCTTACCCTAACTGTTTTACCTACAAGATCATCTTTATCTTCATAAATTTGCGCAACTGTTTTGCCGCCACTCAGTGGTTTAACCGACACATCTTCCTTTGCAGTATTTAATTTCGGATGATTTGGTACCGGGCTAGCAGTTGTAGGTGTTTGAGACACATGATCTACAAAAAGTATTGATTCAAAATCTTTATTTAATGCTTCACTGTGGAAATTTTTCATTTCCATGCTTTTACCGAAATATAACGTTTCTCCTTTTTTGACTTCCATCTGTGGAACGGCAATCCAGTATTCAGAATCATTTTCTTTGACTTTTAAATAAGTATAATTTGACGCATTTACATTATCTTCAACTACAACTTTATGAAGATTTTCGGCGGGCATAGAAGATTGGTTTGTACTCTCTTTAGCTGGTTCTTCTTTCTTTTCACATGCTGTAAAACTTATTCCCAACAAAAATACTATAATTATCGATAACCGGTGCATACTGTCTCCTTTAATAAAAAGTTAAATTTAATAAGCGAATATAAGAAAAGGTTCATTAAAAAATGATGAATAAAATTGGAATATTGGAATAACATCGATGGAGTCATGGAGTTGTGGAATTATGGAATGGTTGAATGGTTGAGTAGCTTTGTTTAGGTATTGCAGAAATTTTTCGTTGGAAGGTTAAAGCAGTCAAACTTTCTGTGACTGTCTTCTTTATTTCTTCCCATTTATTCTTATTCAATAGAAACTTCTGATTCACTTCCAATTCTATCCCAACATAATTTTTCAGATTAAACTTTTTCCTTAAATAAGAAGTAAATCCATCCGATATTCCTAAATAAGGATAGTTAAATCTTATTCTTAAATCTTTATCAACGGATAATAATTCCTCTTTAAATATAAATGCGAAACCCTTCTCTTTTTTCCTTTTAGGGTCATATAAAATACCAATATCGGCATTTCTTTCTTTATTTCTAAAAATCGGTGTAAATGTATGTACTGAAATATGAAAGACTTTATCTTCTTTGAATATCAAATCTCGGATTAAATCTTCAATTTTATTTCTGTACGGAGAATAATATTTTTTTAATATTTTATTTTTTTCATTCAAAGTTAAGTCTTTTGAGAATTCCGAAAATAAACCCGGATTATAAATCGAACGGTTCAACTCTACCAGCAGTCTGGTTATTTCAGAGTAATAAAAGTAATCGCCCGCTTTTTTTGATATGGCTTTTGCCAGTTCTAATGCCCCTAAATCATATCCCCTGTGAGTTTCTAAAATCTCTCTACCGGATTTAAATAATTGTAAATAATCTTTAGGAATCTTATTTCCACCATGTTCACATGTGATAAGAACCTTCATAAGGTAAACATCTTATTATTTGTAAGACACTCCGAAAGATGGGTATAAGTTTTTTTAATATTGGCGGGAGAATAATCGTTATTTAATGATTTTATTATTCTTGATGATAAACTGCCTTGTCCTAATATTATATCCATGCTTTCAAGCCATGGTTCATTAAAAATATTCATGCTTCTTTTAATTTCTTTAACCAAATATCTCCAGAATTCCCCTGCAGAACATTTTTTATTCTCAAAATACCCAAAATCTCTTAAATATTCTTCCTCTTCAATTACTGCATTTTCTCCGTCTTTTATTATGCTAAGGAATATATCAGATAATCTTTCTTCATCCCATTCAATTTGTTTATCCAGCTTAATCCATCTCTCACTTATTAATAATTTCAGTGTATTTACAATCGAATAAACGATCGCAATATCTGCCGAAGGACATTCCTGAATATCGATGATTCTGATTTCAATGGTATTTCTCACAAACCGTGCAATGGCTCCCCTTGAATTTACCCATTCATGATGAAGAACTCCTTTTTTGTCAAAAGATGATAAATCCTTATAAATTTTATTTAATATCTTATTTTCATAGTCCGCTTTATTAAAAACCCTTTCGGGAATAATCTTTCCTGCGATTGAAGGGATTTTCGATTGATTTTTTCTATAAACCTCAAGTCTGGTATCAAGATAACCTGTGACTTCCCCGCCTACAATAGGAGTACTTGCGCTTATAGCAGGAATAACCGGCAAAAGGAGACGGATTGCAGCGTGAAGCTTTTCAAATTCCTCATCATTTGCAAAGGGAAGATTTATATGAACACTCTGTAAATTTGACCATCCATGTCCCCTGCAGTTAAAAATCCTGTTATATGTTTCATAAGTAGCATTATATTCGTGCGGCCATAAAATAGTTTCCTTCATTGGATTCATAAAAGGATGCATCCCCGTTGGTAAAAGCATACAGTTATAATTCAGCAATATTTTATTTATATCCTGTACATTTTTAAAAAAAACTTCATCAAGTTTATTTAAATCTTTTCTGGGTCCGTTGGTTTTGATTTCAATAACATGTAAAACTAATTCATTAGACCAGGCAGTCTCTTCAAATTCGACATCTGACAGATATTCTCCAAGAACATCAAAAATTATTTTATCGGAGATTGGCTTTATAGAAAGAGAGTTTTTATCAACAATCATGTATTCCAGTTCAACACCGTAGCCCTCAAATAAATGGATGGAAGAAATCATAATCGCAGACTCTTAACCTTACGAATTTTATCTATTCGGTTTTTAAATGAATTCATCACAGTTAAATAAAGCTTATCCTTTAGTTCTAAATCCTCGATACCATAGTCGATACTGGGATTATCATTTATTTCTATAATAAATACTTTATCTCCTTTTTGTTTCAAATCAACACCATAAAATCCGTCACCGATTTGATTAGCTGCTTTTAATGCCGTTTCAACTACTTTGGGAGGGACTTTCTTTATTGAGAGAGTTTCAAAGTTACCATAGCTTGAATCCCCGGTTTCATTCCAATCATAAATTTGCCAGTGATTTTTTGCCATAAAATACTTGCATGCATATAATGGTATTTTATCAAGCACACCTATCCGCCAGTCAAAATCGGTCGGTGTATATGCCTGCGCAATTATTAAATCGGATGAATCCAGCAATCTTTCAAGCTCTGTTTTTAGCATTTCTCTATCACTTACCTTGGTTACCCCATGTGAAAATGAACTATCCGGTTGTTTCAATACACATGGGAGCCCTATTTCATTTTCAACTGTTTTAATATTATCTTTATGCACTATAACAGTCTTCGGAGTTGGAATCTTCGCTTTCCCCAATAATTCCGCAAGATAAACCTTATTTGTGCACTGCAGAATAGACCATGGATCATCTATTACTACCAGGCCTTCGGCAAAAGCTCTCCTTGAAAATC
The DNA here is from genome assembly GCA_963740945.1 of uncultured Bacteroidota bacterium. Lineage (GTDB taxonomy): Bacteria > Bacteroidota > Ignavibacteria > Ignavibacteriales > Ignavibacteriaceae > CAVQBP01. The sequence continues at coordinate 102,671 of CAVUGE010000032.1, forward strand.
TGTACGTATGGTTTGTTACCGATGTTGTCTCTCTAATAAACAACGCATCAAATTCCGGGATACGGTTGAAATCATCCTTCTCAATAACTTCCGTTCTAATGCCGATAGATTCCCCTGCCTCAATAAATTTGTCTATTGCTTTACTATCCGATGGGGGCAATTTGTCTTTTTCATTAAAGAGAATTGCCAAATCGTAATTTGCTCTGGGAATCTTTGATGAAAAATATCTTTTTTTGGAGAAATAAGATTTAGCAAAATCAGCTACATATGATTTATGATTGTCGGGTATATCAACAAATGAAATCGGCGATATATTTTGTAAGATCCATCTCTCGTCATAGGTAAATTTTGCGCGTAAAAGGGGTGCCTGAAATAAACTATATAATTGCGCACTCAATTTATCATATTGTTTAGCCATATTTCTTCCGAAATAGATGCTTAAAGTAAATTCACCTGATTGAATTTTTGAAAGACTTTTTTGGATTAATTCATCAATATCGTCCGAAATAATCCTTATTAAAGACTTTGATTTTAAATCCTGAATTGTAGAAGTATTCGGAAATGCCCTATGTCCTCTGGCTTCAGCCAGCAGTGATACATAATATCCTGTACTTTGATATCTATAGGACTTGCATAGGTTAAATACCCTTGCAGACTCTATTTCTGCATATTCATTCTCCATTAAATAAGATTTTGCCGCTACAACTTCAACATCTTCTATGTAAAAATCCAGGTCGGCAGGATTATTCGTTACAACGATTTTTCTCATCTTTTCTTTTTAGGCTCAATAATTAATAATTTGGAATCATACGTTACAATCCCTAATAGGATGGAATTTATTAATCTGGTTACTTTTACAGAATAGTATTTACTATTAAAAGGATGGTTGACATAGGGATCGGCAATTACAACATGCCTTTTCTCTTCATCATAACCGCATAACACAACAAAGTGTCCTGTCGGATATCCTTTAACATCATTATATACTGATTTCTTATTTTTTAAGCTGTATTCACGTTTGCTCTGGTATAGATATGTTGCACTTAAACCTGTTAATATAGGAATTTTTTTATCAAAATATCTCTTCAAAAGCAATGGACTCAATTCTTCATAAAGTATTTGACCGCCGGCTTTTAAAAATTCTATGTAGGCTGCTGATGACAGGTGCAGTTTACGGCTTTTCTTATAATTGAGCTGTTCCTGTAATTTTGAAATTAAATCTTCATCTTCCTTAAACCAGGTGGGATCAAATATTTTTAGATTATAAGTATATATTTTTGCTTTATATCCCCGTTCGAGAGCATGACAACCCAAAAGGACTGCATGGGTTCCCCCTTCATCAAAATATGTTACTTCCGATATAACTTTTTTTAAGCTGATTTTATCACCATAATATTTATACACTGCATGCAGACTAGTTGGTCCGCATGTGGTATCATCAGGCTGATTTTTAATTTTAATCTGCAACATACAATACTTTGTAAATTAATATTAAATTTATACTTTAAAAGTAATATATAATAATCATATAAAATTGACTACTATTTAATTATCAAAATAAGGTTAAATGAATAAAATTTCTTTAAATAAGCTTGAAGCATCTGAAAAGGATGCACCTCTAAAAAAAGATATTAGAGAACTGGGTTTTATACTGGGGAATATTTTAAAGGAACAGGAGGGGGAAAATTTATTTAAAACTGAAGAAAGGCTGAGAGCTTTAACAAAATCATTGCGAACTGAATATGATGAAAAAATCCGGAAAGAAATTATTGCTTTAATAGACTCCTTTTCAATTGAAGATGCGTATAAAGTGGTTCGTGCATTTTCTACTTATTTTATCCTGGTAAACGCCGCCGATGAAGTTCATAGAATTAGAAGCTATAGGGAAACGATAGAACAAAATACTGCTCCCCCTGAAAATTCAATAGAAGAAGCCCTGCATTATCTTAAAAAAGACTCTAAAGCAGAAATAAGTAAAGATGAAATTGAAAAGATCCTGAATAATATTAAAATAATCCCTGTATTTACAGCTCACCCTACCGAAGCAACGAGGCAGACAATTTTAAGAAAAATCTTGAAGATAAGTCAGCTGCTGCTTAAAAGAGAACTAATAAAAAATACTCCCGAAGAAGAAGAAGAAATTAAGACACAACTTCAAACGGAAATTACTCTTTTATGGCAGTCTAATGAAATTCGTTTCCACAAAGTGACTGTAAAAGATGAAATACAGAGAGGTTTATTCTTCTTTAAAGATGTCATTTATGAATTAATTCCTCAATTTTACTTAACTTTTAATTTACAGCTTAAAAACGAATATAACTTTGAAAAACCGGCTCCAAATGTTCTCAATTTCGGTTCATGGATGGGGGGAGATAGAGACGGGCATCCTTATGTTACCGTAGATTTAACGAAGGAAACTTTACTAAATAATAAAAACCAGATTATAAATCTCTACTTAAAGGATCTTCCCGCACTATATACCTCACTTAGTTCTTCTGTAAATATAATCGGCACCGATAAAAAGCTGTTTAATTCAATTGAAAAGGATAAAATGCTTTTAGATTCGGAGATTAATAAAGGTATAATGAGGGATCCTTCCGAAATATACCGTACTAAATTATTATTAGTAGCCGAAAAACTTGAGAATACAATTAAGGCCAGGGAAAACGGGTATGAAAATGTCGATGGGCTGTTAAAAGATTTCCAGTTAATATATAACAGCTTAATAAAAAATAAGGGAAAAATAATTGCTGATTATAAAATCCTTCCTTTTATCTATAAAATAAAAACCTTCGGTTTCCATTTAGTTACAACCGACATCAGGCAAAATTCTCCAATGCTTCGTTCTGCAATAAATGATATTCTGAATTATTCCGAAGTTAATTCAGATTTTGAATCGTTAAGTGAAGATGAAAAGGTTGAAACTTTAACACGGGAGATATTAAATTCCAGACCTTTAAAAAATGCATTCAGCGATCTAAAAAAGAATACTCGGCAGGTCATTGATGAAATAGAATTGATAGATTGGGGGAAAAGAAATATTTCGCCTGATGCGTGCAATGACTACATAATAAGTAATTGTTCGACAGTAAGTGATATTCTTTCAGCCTTATTATTAGCTAAAGAAGCAGGTGTTGTTATTGTTCGGCAAGGAAAAATAATAAAATCGAACCTGGATATTCTTCCGCTGTTTGAAACTATTGAAGACTTAAGAAAATCGCAGCAAGTCATGCAGGCGCTTTTTAAAAACAAAGCATATGCGGCTCATCTTAAAATTCGTTATAAAACACAGAAAATAATGATAGGCTACTCCGATAGTAATAAGGACGGCGGGATAGTTACATCAAACTTTGAATTATATAAAGCTCAAAGAAATTTAAAGGAATTGTGCGATAATGAAAAAATTGAACTAATACTTTTTCATGGCCGCGGCGGAAGTATATCAAGAGGAGGCGGTCCTGTTAGTCAGTCAATACTTGCCCAGCCTCCCGGTACTATAGAAGGGAAAATTAAACTAACAGAACAGGGTGAAATGATATCTTCCAAGTATCTCATTCCTGAGATAGCTCATCAAAGTCTCGAGTTTATAACTTCAGCCGTACTAATTGCTTCTGCAGAATCAAAATATATAAAGGGAAACGATAAATTCGACCAGTATAATGTAATATTCGAATCAATTTCGTCATATGCTCTTGAATGTTATCGTAATTTAATAAATTATAAATATTTTACAGAATATTTTAGAACAGCAACTCCAATTGATATTATTGAACAGATTGAGATAGGATCACGTCCCTCGTCACGTCAAAAGAACAAAGATTTCAAAGCTTTAAGAGCAATCCCATGGGTTTTTTCCTGGACTCAAAACAGGCAGACTATTTCAGGCTGGTACGGGTTCGGATATTCAATAAATAAATGTATTGAAGAAAAAATTACATCATGGGATAATATCAAAAAGATGTATGATGAATGGGAATTCTTTAAGATGCTCGTAAATAATATCGAAATGGTTCTGCTGAAAACCGATATGATAATCGGCAGAGAATATGTTTCTTTATGTAAAAATAAAAAAGCCGCCACAGAAATTTTTGAAATGATAAATAAAGAATATGAACTATCGATAAATACTATCTTAAAGATCACCGGCGAGAATGATCTTCTTGATCATAATAAATCCTTGCAGAGTTCGCTTCTGCTGCGTAACCCTTACATTGATCCCATTAGTTTTATCCAGGTAAAATTTATTAAGCAATACAGGGAGAAGAATTTTCCCAAATCAAAAAAAGACAAGCTGGTTTCCTTGCTTAGAATTACCGTTAACGGTATTGCAGCAGGCGTGAGAAATACCGGGTAATTATTAAACCAATGCCGGTACCTAAATTGCAAAACAATGAATGTGTTATTGAAGTAAATGAGGTCTATAAATCATTTAAAACAGTTGATGCCGTAAAAGGAATCAGCCTGCAGATTCACAAGGGACAATTTACTGCTCTATTAGGACCTAACGGAGCGGGAAAAACAACTCTCGTTGAAATGATTGAAGGGATTCAAAAACCCGATAAGGGGGAAATTTTTGTTCTGGGAAAAAAATGGAAAGGAAATGAGGATGAACTTCATAATGCTATCGGACTCTCTCTGCAGGAAACAAGGTTTATCGACAAATTAACAGTTGAAGAAACATTAAAGCTTTTTGCCAGTTTCTATGGTCTCCCTAAAGATCGCATTGATACAATCATTGAAATAATTAACCTGAAAGAAAAAAGGAAATCTTATACTGTAAATTTATCCGGAGGGCAGCGCCAGAAGCTTGCTCTTGGTATTGCTTTGTTAAATAATCCCAGAGTCCTGCTTTTAGATGAACCGACTACCGGCTTAGATCCTAACGCAAGAAGAGAAATATGGGCTATTCTAAATGAGCTAAAAATCAAAGCTCATACTTCATTGATCTTGACAACTCATTATATGGAAGAAGCTGAACAACTCTGCGACTACATTATTATTATGGATGAAGGTAAAATTTTAAAGGAAGGAACAACAGCTCAACTTATGGAAGAAAACAATAGTGAAAAAAATATTGAATTTTCATTGGAAGGAATTCATGAACTGCCGGATATTCTTACAAAATCTTCCTTTAAAGTAAGGTGGGATAATATTAATGAGAAAATTATTATCACTATTAATGATCTGGAAACAGAATTACCTAAGTTTCTAAATTTTCTTAAAGAGAATAACCTTCAGCTTAAAAGTTTTGAAAGCAGAAAAATAACTCTGGATGATATATTTATATCGCTAACCGGAAGACATTTAAATGACTAAAACTATAAAACAGAAGCAGCTTCCTGCTCTTCTTTCGACACATGCAAAAGAAATAATGCGTGAACCCGCCGTTCTATTCTGGGGTATTATTTTCCCGCTGCTTATGGCCCTTGGATTAGGAATAGCTTTTACTCAAAAGAGCCAGATTACCAGAAATATTTCAGTAATTCTAAATGATTCAAATGCTGTTCAAAATGAAAAAATTAATTCTTTTATTCAGAATAATACAAAACAAATTGCAGATCAACCTAAGAAGTTTAAACTAACAGTTAAAGATAAGGATTTAGGTAATACCACTTATATCTTTCAAAAAACCAACTGGGAAGATGCACTGGTTCTTTTGAAAAGACAGAAAGTTCTTGTAGTAATAACAGAGAATAATGGAAAGCTGGAATATCATCTGGACCCTTCAAATCAGGATGCCCAGCTGACATATCTAAAGGTTTCGGAAATAATAAATAAAAAGAATATTCTTAAAACCGAAAACGAAAACATTGACCCGTTAACAATAAAAGGGACCAGGTATATTGACTTCTTAGTTCCCGGATTAATATCCATGGGGATGATGATGTCATCTATGTGGGGGATTAGCTATGGCATAATAGAAAAGAGATCAAAAAAATTATTAAGAAGGATGGTCGCTACCCCGATGAAAAAATCTTATTTTTTGATTTCTCTAATGATTGTAAGAGCTATTATGAATTTTATAGAAGCCTTTTTACTTTTCCTGTTTTCATATATAGTATTTGGTATTACTATTCAGGGGAACTTAGCGGCATTATTGTTAATATTTATTGCAGGCAATATTGCATTTGCTGGTATTGCAATCTATACATCATCCCATACTGCAAATACAGAAGTGGGAAATGGTTTAATAAATGCAATAGTAACTCCAATGATTGTATTATCGGGAATATTTTTCAGTTACCATAATTTTCCGGATTGGTCTTTACCCTTCATTAAAATTCTGCCCCTTACAATGCTTGCAGATGGTATAAGAAGTATTTTTATTGAAGGAGCAGGATTTGGCGAAATTGCGCTGCCGGTTCTTATTATGGTTATCATGGGGTTAATCTTCTTTTCTATCGGCTTGAAAAAATTTAAATGGTATTGACTAAAAATAGTATTCTGCCTGCAGATAAACTGAATGGGGATAATACCAGTATTCGGAGAAGTCATTCCCGTAGGTGAATTGCGCTCCAAGTGTAAGAGAAAAATCGGAAGAAACTGAATATAATCCGCTTAGTGCCACAAATCCGCTTCCATCATTCAGATTTTGGTTTATAATTAATGAAGCAGATGTAATAAATGAGATTGTATAATTGGTAGAGAGTGCAAGATAATTTTTGCTTAGATTTAATATCTCTCCATTCACCAATCTTAAAAGTTCATAATTCGATTTATCTGCTATTCCTTCTCCGTTATATTGATATTCAATTAAAGCATAAAGCTCCGGGGTTATTTGATAATCAGTTCCCAAAATAAATCTGGTATAATTGTCGGTTATATCCTCTTTATTCATAGAAACAATACCTTCACCGCGAACCCCGGCATTAAAGATACTTCCGGCGAAATCCCATCCGGCTGTATTCTTTTATCAAAGTATCCTCCTACAACAGCCAGATCATATTTATTTATATTTGTTCTGAACCGAAACCTGCATTGCTGTTTTCAATTTTCTTCTGTGGATTATACACCATTTCAAGATCTGTAAAATTCCCGAAAAAATATGTAAATGCTGCAGCATCTGCCCCGTCTTTTTCAATTTTAGCGAAATTAGCAGGGTTTACGGGATTAAAAAGATCGGTAGGATTCCATATTCTTCCGCTTCCCCATGATATTCTCTGTCTGCCTAAAGTTATATTGCCCCAGCTAAAATCCTGTCTGAAATATAAACGGTCAAAATAATCAGTTATTTTATAATTGCCGCTGCTTACAGGTTCCCATTTTAGATTAAATATTTGTCTGTTTGTACTAACAGAGGATAGATCAAACAGAAGATTCTTCTCCGAATATAATGCATCAATTTCATATTCAACATTAATCCTTGCATTCTCCCAGAGATCCACCTCCGGTTTTAACCGGATTCTATTAAGATTTAAGAACTGGTTATTAACCGGGAAAGGAATAAATACCGGGTATTTTTTCATTATCATATAAACCGGGAGTTCAACAACATATCCGGAGAAATTAACTTGCGGGAAAATTAGATTTGAAGTGATGAATTAAAAATAATATTAGGAAGATTGGGAAATTGCAAAATTGCAAATTTTGTAATCTTGTAATTTTTTTAACTTTCAATCATTCCGTCTTTCAATATTAATAATCTTTTTGCGCGATTCATTACCTGTTTGTCATGGGAGGAGAAGATAAAAGTAATATTTTTATCTTCATTCATTTTCTGCATCAGATCGAGTAAATGTCCGGCGGTTTTAGAATCAAGATTTGCAGTAGGTTCGTCAGCAAGACGATAGCAGGATTATTTACAATAGCTCTTGCAACTGCAACTCTTTGCTGCTGTCCTCCGCTCATTTCATTGGGGCGTTTATTAGCAAGATCTTTTATGCCCAGTTCATCCATTAGATTTAAAGCCTTTTCTTCTCTTTCTTTTTCCGGGATTCCAAGGAGCATCATGCTAAATTCAATATTTTCAAGAGCCGTTAAAACAGGGATTAAATTATAAGCCTGGAAAATAAATCCGAGTTTATGCAATCTCATACTTGATAATTCACTTTTACTTTTCAAAGTAATATCCTCACCTTCAAAGAAGATATTTCCTTTAGTCGGTTTGTCAAGAGCACCTATCATATTTAAGAGGGTGGTCTTTCCTGAACCGGAAGGTCCGGCTATTACCAGAAATTCACCTTTTAATATATCAAGGCTGACACCGCGAACTGCATGGACAGGGACTCCATTATCCTGATAAATTTTTTCTAAGTTTTTAACTTTTATTATTTCCATTATTAAATCCTTATTGCTCTAGCAGATTTAGAAGAAGTCTAACATGTCAAACCTCCGGGGTTTTAAAAACCCCGGAGGTTTATTATACATAATATATAGCCTTAATCGGTTCCAGTTTTATTGCTCGATAGGCAGGGTACAATGCTCCTATCACTGCAATAAAGGGAATTATAATTGTTAAAATGATTGTATTCGAGACGGAAAGTACCGGGTAAATGACCGCTCCGATTCCAAATGATTTTAAAGCATCTGAAAAAATGCTGAAGTTTATCCCGCTTATTGAAAGGGGCCAATGAATTAGTAATCCTATTGCCAGTCCAAGTATAGTCCCGATCACTCCAATCATAAAAGCTTCAAAGACAAACATTAAAAATATTCTATTGTTTTTCATTCCGATGGCCATTAAAACTCCAATTTCATTTATTCGTTCGAATACCGACATAAGCATAGTATTGACAATACCGAAGATTAAAGCTAACCCGACAATCATATAAAAAATCCACATAGTCTGATCATAAAGATCCATTTGATATATAAGCATCGGCAGAAGATCTTTATACGATAAAACTTCGTAATCACTATTAAGGTTTGATTCCAGAGCTGATTTTACTTTATCAACATTATGATAATCATTTAGAATTATAGCATATTCATAAATATGGCTGTCGATATTAAGCATTTCCTGGGCGGTTTTTATTGGAATATAAATGGTGGTTTTGTCAAAATCAGTGCTTACAGTTTGAAAAATTCCGGAAACTCTGAAAAGGTCGGAGCCAATACTTCCGTTTGGAGTATTAGACATAACAACAACTTTATCTCCTAAACCCACGCCTAATTTATCAGCAAGCTGTTTACCGATTACAATATCTCTTTTACCTCCGGTAAAAAAATTTCCTTCTATTATAGAGCTTTTAATATTGGAGACTTTGGATTCCAAATCAGGATAAACGCCATAGATATAAACTCCGGATGAATTTGAAGCACTGCTTAGTAAGCCAAAGGTAATTACTCTTTTACTGTAAGCTTTAATATCTTTTTCATTTTTTACAATATCTTCGACATGCTGAGCACCGGGGAGGAAATTTTTTATAATTTTATTATCATTAAAACCTTTTTTATGAATCTGAATATGTGAAACACTGCTGCTAATTTGATTATTCAGCATTTGCCGCAGCATTCCATGATCCAGTCCATCATAAAAAATAATTGCAATCATACCGACTACTACCGAGCCCAAAACAATTAGGGACTTTCGTTTATTTCTCCAGATATTTCGCCAGGCTAACTTTAATAACATAAATATTTAGTCAACTTTCTATTGTTGATATTCCGGATTATCCGGCTTAACTCTTAGAGGTTGTGTGAAAAATAGAAAAACCGTTGAAACGGTTGATGAAAGTTTCATTTTAGTTCTAACCAACAGTTAAAACTGTTGGTTAATGATATTCACACATATTCTAATGAGAACTTGCTCTTGAAATTTAAGTATATCTTATTCCTTTTAATGGTTCCAGTTTATAAACTTTGTATGCCGGGTATATGCTTGATAAAAATGAAATTATTATTACTGCAAAGGAAACATGCAAGAAGATTAAAAAATCGAGAGTAGATTCTAATCTCGGCAAGAAACCATATTCTTCATATACTTTAGTAATCTCACCGCCGAATATTATGGGGTGAAGAACTATATAGTAATTAATTCCATAGCCAATTATATTACCCAGAACCAAACCAAAAAAAGTTATTAAAGCTGTTTCGAGATAAACGAGTCTTAACCAAATTTAACTGCGGCATTCCAATTGCTAATTCAACGCCGAATTCGCGAAATCTCTCTGTTATAGACATTAAAATGGTATTAAGATATTCCAAAAGCGACAATGACAATTAATATTCCTAGAAAGAAAATTCCGCTTACATTATCAAATTCAACCAATTGTGTAAGTTCCGGAACAACCTGTCTCCATAATAAAACTCTTAAATCAGGATCAGTTATTTTTTTACTTACGGCTGATTGAACATCCGGTGCATCTGATAGATCTTTTGAATTTATAGCAATCACATTTACTCTATTATACATTCCAAGCAGGGATTGAGCAGTTTTTAGCCCCATGAAAACAGCCATTGCATCGAATTCTTTCGAACCCATTCTAATTGCACCGGCAATTTTAAACTTTAGATTACCAAGACTGCCGTCATAACCCTGAGCAAGTACTACTACAGTATCACCAATTTTTGCTTTTAAATTTTCCAGTAATGTAATTCCGATAACTATATTCTGACTGGAATCCGACTGCAGGAATTTCCCTTCCTTAACTTTATCCAATATCGTTGTGACTTTTTCCTCTCCCTGAGGCTCTATTCCAAAGATAGCCGAACCAAGAGACGCATCTTTATAACTGATTAAACCATCTGCATATATTCTTGGCGTATAAGCCGGAACTTCAGCTATACTGTCCAGTTTTTCTTTCAATTGAGTTGTATATCTAAAGCTTTTATTTAACGATGGATTTTCCTGGAAACCTTTAGCCTGTATCTGAACATAACTGGTAAACTGTTCTATAATTGTTCTGTAATTTAAGGCATATGTCCCAAGTTGAATTCCTCTCATACCGATAGCCAGAAGAGTCGCAAAACTTACTGCAGCAAGAGTAATAAGAGTACGTCTTTTATTTCTCCATATATTTCGCCATGCGAGTTTTAACAACATAAATATTTACTCACTAAATTTTGTATATATAAAGATGACATCTTTAAAAGAATAAACCAGCTTCATTTTTTATAAAAATGTGAAATAAGAATAAACTCATTTGTAAGAAATAAAGATGTCATCTTTCGTTCAACCTCTTTCTAATTCCTGGAATGAAAATTTTCTTGGAGAGATTTTAGTATTAAAATCCATATCCAGAATTTCAATTTGAGTCCAATCATCTTTTTTATTATTATCATACATAGTCCACTTAGATGGGAGCTTTCTTCCGTTAAAGTTTTTAACATCCGAATAGACCAGGTATCTTACCATATTTCCCCTTTCATCAAAATATTGAACCAAAGCCGGGAGATAATCTTCTTTGCGGACCCAATAGTAAAGCTTACCCCAAACGACCGGTGCATCCGGTTTGGGAGTTAGTTGTATTTTCCAGGTATCATTGCCGTCTATTTTTTCTTCCCCGATAATCTTTTGAGTATAGTCTTTTTCCAGGTTCGATTCCCTAACCAGGTCATCATTAGTAAAATTTGAACCATTCCATGACTGGAGCATCATTGAAGGAGGGATTTTTATTGTGGTTTCGGTATTTGCAAGGTACTGCCACATCTCGTTTCCGATCTTTAGATGTTTTATTTCCTTCCTCTTTTTTAGGGGCTTTTGTTAAAATCATTGAATTTTTATTTCCCTGCCACCATGATTCCATAACAAGCTGCCTTGCATAATCGGATGTATGGATGGTCATTTTAAAAGTACCGTGTGCTGTTTCTTCACCTTTAACGGCATCTTCAGCTTTTTTTATAATTTCTTCAGCAGATTGTCCGAAAATAATTGTGCATGGCAATAAAATCAGAAATAAAATGAAATACTTTTTCATATAAAACTCTATTTCGTTTAAGAATGACTAAACGTTCAGTCAAAAAATAAGGATATTTTTTTATAACTCAAAATTAATATCCGGGGTCATAAATAATAGTATCAGATCGTAACAATCAGAATACCATTAAAAGACCCGGTTATTTACAGCGCCTAATTACCACATTTTCTTTTCGGAAGCAACCCTGTTTTATATTTAGTCACAAACGGACATGAAGAGAGTGACTTCATTAGGATGAATTTGATTTTTTATTTAAAGCCAGATCATATTTATTTATATTTGTTCTGAACCGGAAAGCCTGCATTGCTGTTCTCAATTTTCTTCTGTGGATTATACACCATTTCAAGATCTGTAAAATTCCCGAAAAAATATGTTAATGCTGCAGCATCTGCCCCGTCTTTTTCAATTTTAGCGAAATTAGCAGGGTTTACGGGATTAAAAAGATCGGTAGGATTCCATATTCTTCCGCTTCCCCATGATATTCTCTGTCTGCCTAAAGTTATATTGCCCCAGCTAAAATCCTGTCTGAAATATAAACGGTCAAAATAATCAGTTATTTTATAATTGCCGCTGCTTACAGGTTCCCATTTTAGATTAAATATTTGTCTGTTTGTACTAACAGAGGATAGATCAAACAGAAGATTCTTCTCCGAATATAATGCATCAATTTCATATTCAACATTAATCCTTGCATTCTCCCAGAGATCCACCTCCGGTTTTAACCGGATTCTATTAAGATTTAAGAACTGGTTATTAACCGGGAAAGGAATAAATACCGGGTATTTTTTCATTATCATATAAACCGGGAGTTCAACAACATATCCGGAGAAATTAACTTGCGGGAAAATTAGATTTGAAGTGATGAATTAAAAATAATATTAGGAAGATTGGGAAATTGCAAAATTGCAAATTTTGTAATCTTGTAATTTTTTTAACTTTCAATCATTCCGTCTTTCAATATTAATAATCTTTTTGCGCGATTCATTACCTGTTTGTCATGGGAGGAGAAGATAAAAGTAATATTTTTATCTTCATTCATTTTCTGCATCAGATCGAGTAAATGTCCGGCGGTTTTAGAATCAAGATTTGCAGTAGGTTCATCAGCAAGGACGATAGCAGGATTATTTACGATAGCTCTTGCAACTGCTACTCTTTGCTGCTGTCCTCCGCTCATTTCATTGGGGCGTTTATTAGCAAGATCTTTTATGCCCAGTTCATCCATTAGATTTAAAGCCTTTTCTTCTCTTTCTTTTTCCGGGATTCCAAGGAGCATCATGCTAAATTCAATATTTTCAAGAGCCGTTAAAACAGGGATTAAATTATAAGCCTGGAAAATAAATCCGAGTTTATGCAATCTCATACTTGATAATTCACTTTTACTTTTCAAAGTAATATCCTCACCTTCAAAGAAGATATTTCCTTTAGTCGGTTTGTCAAGAGCACCTATCATATTTAAGAGGGTGGTCTTTCCTGAACCGGAAGGTCCGGCTATTACCAGAAATTCACCTTTTAATATATCAAGGCTGACACCGCGAACTGCATGAACAGGAACTCCATTATCCTGATAAATTTTTTCTAAGTTTTTAACTTTTATTATTTCCATTATTAAATCCTTATTGCTCTAGCAGATTTAGAAGAATTCTAACATGTCAAATCTCCGGGGTTTTAAAAACCCGGAGGTTTATTACACATAATAAATAGCTTTAATCGGTTCCAGTTTTATTGCTCGATAGGCAGGGTACAATGCTCCTATCACTGCAATAAAGGGAATTATAATTGTTAAAATGATTGTATTCGAGACGGAAAGTACCGGGTAAATGACCGCTCCGATTCCAAATGATTTTAAAGCATCTGAAAAAATGCTGAAGTTTATCCCGCTTATTGAAAGGGGCCAATGAATTAGTAATCCTATTGCCAGTCCAAGTATAGTCCCGATCACTCCAATCATAAAGGCTTCAAAGACAAACATTAAAAATATTCTGCTGTTTTTCATTCCGATGGCCATTAAAACTCCAATTTCATTTATCCGTTCGAATACCGACATGAGCATAGTATTGACAATACCGAAGATTAAAGCTAACCCGACAATCATATAGAAAATCCACATGGTTTGATCATAAAGTTCCATTTGATATATAAGCATCGGCAGAAGATCTTTATACGATAAAACTTCGTAATCACTGTTAAGATTTGATTCCAGAGCTGATTTAACTTTATCAACATTATGATAATCATTTAGAATTATAGCATATTCATAAATATGGCTGTCGATATTAAGCATTTCCTGTGCGGTTTTTATTGGAATATAAATGGTGGTTTTGTCAAAATCAGTGCTTACAGTTTGAAAAATTCCGGAAACTCTGAAAAGGTCGGAGCCAATACTTCCGTTTGGAGTATTAGACATAACAACAACTTTATCTCCTAAACCTACCCCTAATTTATCTGCAAGTTGTTTACCGATTACAATATCTCTTTTACCTCCGGTTAAAAAATTTCCTTCAATTATTGAACTTTTAATATTTGAGACTTTGGATTCCAAATCAGGATAAACACCATATATATAAACTCCGGAAGAATTTGATGCACTGCTTAATAAGTCCGAATGTAATTACTCTTTTACTGTAAGCTTTAATATCTTTTTCATTTTTTACAATATCTTCGACATGCTGAGCACCGGGGAGGAAATTTTTTATAATTTTATTACCATTAAAACCTTTTTTATGAATCTGAATATGTGAAACACTGCTGCTAATTTGATTATTCAGCATTTGCCGCAGCATTCCATGATCCAGTCCATCATAAAAAATAATTGCAATCATACCGACTACTACCGAGCCCAAAACAATTAGGGACTTTCGTTTATTTCTCCAGATATTTCGCCAGGCTAACTTTAATAACATAAATATTTAGTCAACTTTCTATTGTTGATATTCCGGATTATCCGGCTTAACTCTTAGAGGTTGTGTGAAAAATAGAAAAACCGTTGAAACGGTTGATGAAAGTTTCATTTTAGTTCTAACCAACAGTTAAAACTGTTGGTTAATGATATTCACACATATTCTAATGAGAACTTGCTCTTGAAATTTAAGTATATCTTATTCCTTTTAATGGTTCCAGTTTATAAACTTTGTATGCCGGGTATATGCTTGATAAAAATGAAATTATTATTACTGCAAAGGAAACATGCAAGAAGATTAAAAAATCGAGAGTAGATTCTAATCTTGGCAAGAAACCATATTCTTCATATACTTTAGTAATCTCACCGCCGAATATTATGGGGTGAAGAACTATATAGTAATTAATTCCATAGCCAATTATATTACCCAGAACCAAACCAAAAAAAGTTATTAAAGCTGTTTCGAGATAAACGAGCTTAACCAAATTTAACTGCGGCATTCCAATTGCTAATTCAACGCCGAATTCGCGAAATCTCTCTGTTATAGACATTAAAATGGTATTAAGAATTCCAAAAGCGACAATGACAATTAATATTCCTAGAAAGAAAATTCCGCTTACATTATCAAATTCAACCAATTGTGTAAGTTCCGGAACAACCTGTCTCCATAATAAAACTCTTAAATCAGGATCAGTTATTTTTTTACTTACGGCGGATTGAACATCCGGTGCATCTGATAGATCTTTTGAATTTATAGCAATCACATTTACTCTATTATACATTCCAAGCAGGGATTGAGCAGTTTTTAGCCCCATGAAAACAGCCATTGCATCGAATTCTTTCGAACCCATTCTAATTGCACCGGCAATTTTAAACTTTAGATTACCAAGACTGCCGTCATAACCCTGAGCAAGTACTACTACAGTATCACCAATTTTTGCCTTTAAATTTTCTAGTAATGTAATTCCGATAACTATATTCTGACTGGAATCCGACTGCAGGAATTTCCCTTCCTTAACTTTATCCAATATCGTTGTGACTTTTTCCTCACCCTGAGGCTCTATTCCAAAGATGGCCGAACCAAGAGACGCATCTTTATAACTGATTAAACCATCTGCATATATTCTTGGCGTATAAGCCGGAACTTCAGCTATACTGTCCAGTTTTTCTTTCAATTGAGTTGTATATCTAAAGCTTTTATTTAACGATGGATTTTCCTGGAAACCTTTAGCCTGTATCTGAACATAACTGGTAAACTGTTCTATAATTGTTCTGTAATTTAAGGCATATGTCCCAAGTTGAATTCCTCTCATACCGATAGCCAGAAGAGTCGCAAAACTTACTGCTGCAAGAGTAATAAGAGTACGTCTTTTATTTCTCCATATATTTCGCCATGCGAGTTTTAACAACATAAATATTTACTCACTAAATTTTGTATATATAAAGATGACATCTATCATTCAACCTCTTTCTAATTCCTGGAATGAGAATCTTCTTGGAGAGATTTTAGTATTAAAATCCATATCCAGAATTTCAATTTGAGTCCAATCATCTTTTTTGTTATTATCATACATTGTCCACTTAGATGGGAGCTTTCTTCCATTAAAGTTTTTAACATCCGAATAGACCAGGTATCTTACCATATTTCCCCTTTCATCAAAATATTGAACCAAAGCCGGGAGATAATCTTCTTTGCGGACCCAATAGTAGAGCTTACCCCAAACTACCGGTGCATCCGGTTTGGGAGTTAGTTGTATTTTCCAGGTATCATTGCCGTCTATTTTTTCTTCCCCGATAATCTTTTGAGTATAGTCTTTTTCCAGGTTCGATTCCCTGACCAGGTCATCATTAGTAAAGTTTGAACCATTCCATGACTGGAGCATCATTGAAGGAGGGATTTTTATTGTGGTTTCGGTATTTGCAAGGTACTGCCACATTTCGTTTCCGATCTTTAATGTTTTATTTCCTTCCTCTTTTTTAGGGGCTTTTGTTAAAATCATTGAATTTTTATTTCCCTGCCACCATGATTCCATAACCAGCTGCCTTGCATAATCGGATGTATGGATGGTCATTTTAAAAGTACCGTGTGCTGTTTCTTCACCTTTAACGGCATCTTCAGCTTTTTTTATAATTTCTTCAGCAGATTGTCCGAAAATAATTGTGCATGGCAATAAAATCAGAAATAAAATGAAATACTTTTTCATATAAAACTCTATTTCGTTTAAGAATGACTAAACGTTCAGTCAAAAAATAAGAATATTTTTTTATAACTCAAAATTAATACCCGGGGTCATAATTAATAGTATCAGATCGTAACAATCAGAATCCTATTAAAATCCCGGTTATTTACAGCGCCTAATTACCACATTTTCCTTTTGGAAGCAACCCTTCTCTCTATTTAGTCACAAACGGACATAGATTTAGAAACGATTTTGAAATGAATTTGCTTTTTTATTTCAAATTTTTTTTTCAACTATTAAGTAGATTTCCTTATGCCATTTTGTCAATTTTATATAAAAATATGGATGAAGATATACAACTTTTCAGAGCTTTTGGGGGTTAATTCAGCCCGAAATTACCTGGGGGTTATCTAGGAGTTAGCTTGGAGTTACCTTGGAGTTATAGCGGAGGTGGAGCGGAGGTGGAAATGGAGTATATCAGGGGATAAAAAAGGCCATATGGAACGTCTGCCAAAATGGCAGATGAAATTAGTATAATAATGAAGTAATATAACAATATAAATGTTAATTTCAACTATGCTTGCTTTAATCCACTTAAAAAAATAAATTATGACTGAACATTTAATCAATAAAAATTTATATGCCAAGATCCAAAGAACAATTTAAGGAAATGAGGGAAAAGACAAGGAAAGTTATCCTTGAAAATGCGTTGAAGCTATTTGCTACAAAAGGATATCATGGCACTTCTATAAACGATATCGCAAAAGCGGCTGGAATTTCCAAAGGATTGGCTTATAATTATTTTGAAAGTAAACAGCAGTTGATGGAAGCATTATTCGAGCAAATGTTCGACATAGGTAAGGAGTTTGAAGATATACTGGACTCTAAATTGGATCCTTATGAAAAGTTAAGAGAGCTAATAGAATTTTCATTTCATTATATTGAGGGGAATGAAGAATTTTGGCGTTTATATATTTCTTTTGTACTGCAGCCGGAAATAATTGAACAGGGGAAAAAAGTTACGAATGAATTCAATACTAAAATTCTAAAGAAATTTGAACAAACTCTAAAACAAGCCGGCTTAAAAAAGCCTTCTATTGAAGCGAGAATATTAGGAGCGCTATTTGATGGGATCGGGCTTGATTATTTTATAGATAAAGAAAATTTCCCGCTCCGTAAAATTAAAAAGTTTATTTTAGAGAGATACAGTAAAGAGGGAATTTTAAAGTTAAAAGAGATATGATATTGAAAGTGAGGCTCACCTTTAAGGTGAACCTCACTGCTCAGTCCAGTTGGTTTCTAATAAGCATAATAGAGATTCTTCGGCAGATATTTTGTGAATACATTTTACTCTCCCCTCTTCCTTCCGAATCCCGATAGCTGAGGTTATATATTTCCCGTAACCGGTCTCTTTTTTATAATTTACTTTAATATGATTCATAAAATGATTCTGCATAATATTTATAGGAACCAGCTCTAAAGCCCATTCAACATATTTAATATTATTTACATGATTGTTTGTATCAATATCCATGTGCCTAATATCAAATTGTCTTTCGGCATCGATACTTCCTATACTATCAATTTCGCCGAATTCAAGTTCGGTCATGTTATTTTTATTTACCTTATAGCCATCAAAGATATCTCCGGTTATTTTCATTGGTCTTCTGGTAAGAGGATTGACAAAGAGCCACATAGAATTTGCTTCTGCAATTTGGACGCCTCCGGAATCCATGATATTGAAATACCTATAAGCTTGAAATCCTTTTAAATAGGATGCTTTTGTTCTGACCTTGATTGTTTCCATGAAGTCCGGGTACCTATTTATTTTAATATCCCATTTATAAAGTACCCAGCCGACATTATGCCGGGAATAATAATCGATTCCGAGCTTTACATGTTCACTATGTAAAATTGCAATGTCTTCGAAAAACCTTAGAAGGCTTGAAATCGTAGCTTTTTTATTAAGATCAGAATCATAGAAATGAATAAAATAATCCCTTTCGTAAAACATTACCTATATTTTCCCTTTTTATAAATGGAGCAGCTTTTATGAGAATTAAAAATGAATTTATTTAAATTAAAATTATAAATAATTTATTAGTTTGTCACTTCGATTTTGAATCAATAAGAACTATGATAAAGGTATAAAAATGAATTCAAAAGAAGAGGATTTTTATAAGAAGATACGATTAAAAATAAATGAATGGATTGAGACTAACATTGGTAAAGATAATGAGTGGAGAGAATATATTCTATTAGCGCCCGATATATTTCATCTTTTAACCAAACTTGCTATGGAAAAAGATATACCGAAGTCAAAAAAAGTAAAACTTGGCG
>CAVUGE010000033.1:0-192783 GCA_963740945.1 uncultured Bacteroidota bacterium
CTTGAGCATTTCGGGGGGCGTGATGAAGCATTGACAAAAGGGCTTGGTGAAATGCTACTAAGCAACGGTTATACTTTTGATTACATTTCCGATAAGCAAATAGAACAATTAACAGTTAATAATAATAAAATTCTTTCCAATGGTGCTGAATATAAAACCATAGTTATTCCGGATTGTAAATATATTCCTTTAGCAACAATTCAGAAAGTAATGAGCCTGGCGAAGGAAGGTGCAGAAATTATTTTGCAAAATGATTTTCCTAAAGATGTGCCGGGGTTGAATAATTTGAAGCAGCGCCGGGAAGATTATCGGAAGCTAAAAAATGAGATTAGATTTACTTCCATGGGTAATATCGAAGTTAGTAAAACAGGCTCCGGAAAGTTATTTAAAGGAAACGATATAAAATCTATTTTAAATGAAACGGAGATATATCCGGAACAAATGGCTCAAAACGGACTCTGGTTTAGCAAGGTAAATCGGAAGGAAGGCATTTGTTATTTTATAAGCAACTGGAGTGGTAAAGATATAGATCAGTGGATTCAAGTTCATTCATCCGGAAAAGAGGCAGTCTTGTTTAATCCTATGAATAAACAAAGCGGGAAAGCTGAGATAAGAAATTTAAATGATAGTTATGCTGAAGTTTATATAAAATTAAATAAAGGAGAAACATTAATTTTACAATGGTATCCGGCAGAACAGAATATTGAAGATTATAAATTTTATGAAAAGACAAATGATGTAATGAACATAGACGGAGAATGGGAAATTGATTTTTTAAAAGGGGGACCAGAATTACCAGGATCATATACAACTAAAAAATTAGAATCCTGGACTAAACATTCAGATGAATTGAAATGGTTTTCCGGTACTGTTAGCTACAAAACATCATTTAAGAAACCTGGATTTAAAGCTGATGCTTATATGCTGAGTCTCGGTAAAGTATGTGAGTCTGCCGATGTTTATTTAAACGGTATAAAACTGGCGACATTAGTTGGACCTGAATTTCAAGTAACGATTGAAGGTACTAAATTAAAAGATACAAATAATCTCGAAGTTCAGGTAACAAACTTAATGGCAAATCGAATAATATATATGGATAAAAACGGAATTAATTACAAAAAATTCTATAATGTTAATTTCGCTCCTCATGATAGAAAAGATATGGATGAGAATGGGTTGTTTACTGCAAAGAACTGGAAACCGCTTGAATCCGGTTTGATTGGGCCGGTTAAATTAATAGGATTAAAATAAATTGTTTAATTGTTTAATTGTTTAATTGTTAAGATGATATCTTTTGGTTGTGAGTAATGGAAATAATTATGCTAAGAAAAAATAATAATTTTACGGTGGTTGTATTATTTCTCTTGTTTTGTACAATAGAATGCAGTGCTCAATCTTATCCGTTTGAAGTTAATAAATCGATTTATCATATGGGCTGGATAGATTTAAATAAAAACGGGAAAATGGATCCTTATGAAAATCCCTGCTTGCCTGTTGATGAACGTATCAATGACTTACTTTCCAGAATGGATATAAACGAAAAAACCGCACAGTTAGTAACATTATATGGTTATGATGCAGTATTAAAGGACGAGCAGCCAACAAAAGCATGGTTGGATACAGTATGGAAAGATGGGGTTGCAAATATTGATGAACAATTAGATGGCCGCACAGATGTGCAGTCAGATTTATATTGGCCTCCTTCAACACATGCCCAAGCGCTTAATAATATTCAACGGTTTTTTATTGAACAGACACGATTAGGAGTTCCGGTTGATTTTACGGTTGAGGGGATAAGGGGATTAAAGGCTGTAAAAGCAACAAGTTTTCCTGATGAGATTGGGCAAGGTAGTACATGGGATCCGGAACTTATAAATCAGATAGGTAAAGTAGAAGGTGAAGAAGCCCGGGCTCTTGGATATACAAATGTTTACTCTCCGGAATTGGATATTTCAAGAGATCCCCGATGGGGGAGAGTTCTTTCGACATATGGAGAAGATCCGAATTTAGTTGGTAAACTCGGCGAAGCAATGGTAAAAGGTTTACAGGGAGAACATGTTGTTTCGACTTTAAAACATTTTGCTGTTTATAGTGTTCCTAAAGGAGGCCGTGACGGTCATTCCAGAACAGATCCTCAAGTAACTCCCCGTGATGTTTATACTTTATATTTACCCCCGTTTGAAGCAGCAGTTAAAGCCGATGCACTTGGTGTGATGAGTTCATATAATGATTATAATGGAATTCCAATTACCGGCAGTTATTATTTTTTAACTGAACTGCTAAGACAGAAATTTGGTTTTAAGGGGTATATTGTGACAGATAGTGGTGCACTTAAGTTTATTCACGAAAAACATCATGTTCAGAAAGATTTTAAAGGAGCTATTATTCAGGCACTGGAAGCCGGTGTAAATGTTAGAACAGATTTCCAAAATCCATCAGTTTATCTGACACCATTAAGAGAAGCTGTTAGAAGTAGTGAGCTACCAATTAATGTTATCAATCAGCGTGTTCGTGAAGTTTTAAAAGTTAAATACTGGTTAGGGCTTTTTGATAATCCTTATGTAGATACTTCAAAATCAAATGCAAACGTAAACAAGCAGTCATCTGATGAACTATCTTTAAGAGCTGCAGAAGAATCTTTAGTATTATTAAAAAATTCAAGACTGTCTAATGGACAGACAGGCACTGTTTTGCCGTTAGATAAAACTAAAATTAAATCAATTTTAGTTGCAGGACCAAATGCTGTGATGGAAGAAAGCTTGAACAGATATGGTCCGACACATATAAAAGTAACATCGGTTCTTAACGGAATTAAAAACGAAGTATCTAAGGAAACAAAAGTAAGTTATGTTAAAGGAGTGGATGTAGTTGATAAAGATTTTCCTGAAAGTGATATAATGGAAACATCTTTAAGTGATGCTGAGAAAGAGCAGATTCAACAAGCAGCTGCAGCAGCAAAAAATTCTGATGCTGCTGTTATAGTGGTTGGAGATGATGATCGAACTGTAGGTGAAAGTCATTCGCGGGTAAGTCTAAATTTGCCGGGTCATCAATTATCACTTGTCAAAGCAATAGTTGAAACCGGGACTCCGACTGTTGTAGTACTAATGAACGGGAGACCTTTAACAATTAACTGGATTAATAAAAATGCGGGTGCAATTTTAGAAGCCTGGTACCCAGGAGCAAAAACCGGTGAGGCAATTGCTAAAACTCTATTTGGGGAATATAATCCGGGGGGTAAATTACCGATCACTTTCCCCAAATCCGTAGGTCAGGTGCCGTTAAATTTTCCTTATATGCCCGCGAGCCAATCATATTTCCCCACTGATCCTAAAGCAGATGCGAGAGTAACAGGTCCTTTATATCCTTTCGGGTATGGATTAAGTTATACTCAATTTGAATTCAATGATCTACATGTTTCTCCCTTGAAACAAAATATTGGAGGAAATATTCAGATCTCTTTGAATGTTCAAAATACCGGCAAATTAAGAGGTGATGAAGTTGTCCAGCTTTATATACATGAAAAAGTCACTCCTGTAATTGTCCCTGTAAGTCAATTACGCAGATTTAAGAGGATAACTTTAGAGGCGGGGGAAACTCAAAAAATTCAGTTTGAATTGACACCTGAAGATTTGCAATTACTAAATCAAAATATGGAGTGGGAAGTAGTTCCCGGAACATTTGAGGTTATGATAGGCAGTTCATCAATTGATATAAAACTAAAAGGCGAGTTTGAAATAATAGGTAATATTTCCAATAAAGCTTACGGATTTTAAGAGGTAACCCGGTTAAGAATTGTCATTATGCTTTTATTAATGCGGCTAAAGCATACCGTTTTTATTCTTTTTATCGTTTGAAAAATTAGTTATAACTACAACCTCACCCCAGCCCCACCGGAGTGGAAATCTGTGTTGTATTAGTTGGATAAAAGCCCCGTTGGCTAAAAGAGGCTGTGTGAAAATACCTAAAAACCGTTGAAACAGTTGAAAAAAGTTTCGTCTTAACGCCATTTTCCAACAGTTAAAACTGTTGGTTAATGATATTCACACAGGCTCTAAAAGCTAATGGCAATTGAATTAATGTTAAATGATTCGTTTTATTTGTATATGAAATTTAAAACGCTTAAGTCAATCTCAGCTTTATTGTTATTTATTAATTTGTTTCCTTTTAACTATGCTCAATCAATAAATGAAAATATAATATCCTTAAAAGGAACATGGCGATTTCAAACCGACCCTAAAGATATAGGGAGCAGTCAAAACTGGTATCAGTCAAAATTAAAGGATACCGTAAATTTGCCCGGTTCGATGAGGGATAACAATAAAGGAGATGAGGTAACCATTAATACCAAATGGACCGGCAGTATTTATGATAGTTCCTGGTATTTCCGCCAGGACATGGCAAAGTACAGACAAAAAGATAATCTGAAGTTTCCATTCTGGCTTACACCGAATAGACATTATGTTGGAGCAGCATGGTATCAGCATGATGTTGAAATTCCTGCTGATTGGAAAGAACGGGAAATAGAATTATTTTTAGAGCGACCTCACTGGGAGACAACATTGTGGGTGGATAGTTTTAAAATCGGGATGCAAAACAGTCTATCAACACCTCATCGTTATGAGTTATCAAAAATATTAACTCCCGGTCACCATATCATTTCAATCAGAGTAGATAACCGTATTAAAGAAATTAATGTCGGGCCGGATTCACATAGCATTACGGATCAAACTCAGGGAAACTGGAATGGAATTATAGGGGATATTTACCTTAAGTCAACTTCTCCGGTTTTCTTCGGGGATATCAAACTTTTCACTAACATCAAAAAAAAATCTGTCAGAGCAATTATTACTTTAAATAATATTTCAGGAAAAGATATATCTGCGAAATTAACACTTAATGCCAAATCATTTAATACAAAAACAGTTCATATCGTTGACCCCTTTGAAAAGGAAGTCATTATAAAAAAAGGGAAATCATATACTGAAATTGTTTATCCGATGGGTGAAAATACAGAGTTGTGGGATGAATTCAGTCCGTCGCTTTACAAAATGAAAGTATTTTTATCGGATGAAAATGGAAATACAGATGAACGGCAAATTCAATTCGGGATGCGGTTGTTTTCTATAAACGGAACCCGCTTTGAAATAAATAATCGTCCGGTATTTTTAAGGGGAACTGTTGAAAATTGTGTTTTCCCCAAAACAGGCTATCCTCCCACAGATGCTGCTTCCTGGGAAAGGATTTTCACCATTTGTAAGAACTATGGTTTGAATCATATGCGTTTTCATTCATGGTGTCCGCCAGAGGCTGCATTCCTTGCTGCAGATAAATTAGGATTTTATCTACAGGTTGAAGGTCCAAGCTGGGCAAATCATGGAGTAACTTTGGGGGATGGATTACCAATCGATCAATATATTTATGATGAAACCAAAAGGATTTTGGATACCTATGGCAACCATCCTTCATTTTGTATGATGGCCTATGGCAACGAACCGGCAGGGAGGAATCAGGTAAATTATTTGGGAAAATTAGTTAATTATTGGAAAGCAAAGGATAACCGAAGGTTATATACAGCTGCATCAATAGGCAAGAGCTGGCCTTTAGTACCCGAGAGTCAATACATTGTTCGTTCAGAGCCTCGCGGGCTTCCCTGGAAAGAACGGCCCGAAAGTATGTTTGATTATTCGGACCGGATAGAGAAATATACTGTTCCTTATGTAGTGCATGAAATGGGACAATATTGTGCTTACCCGGATTTCAAAGAAATTGAAAAGTACACCGGTGTTTATAAGGCAAAGAATTTTGAATTATTTCAAGAAGAACTGGCAAAAAATCATATGGGAGATGAGGCTGAAGATTTTTTAATGGCATCGGGTAAATTGCAGGTCTTATGTTACAAATCCGAGATTGAGACTGCTTTGCGAACACATAAATTGGCAGGCATCCAGCTGCTAAGTCTCAACGATTATCCCGGACAGGGGACAGCCCTGGTTGGAGTACTTGATGCATTCTGGGATGAAAAGGGATATGTTTCTGCACCGGAATTTAGAGAATTTTACGGACCGACAGTACCTCTAGCCCGGATGACAAAATTTGTATTTCTAAACAGTGAGATATTCCATGCAGAAATTGAAGCTGCTCATTTCGGCAGCCGTCCCCTTAATAATATCGCAGCACAATGGAAGGTTACTAATTCCGATGGGGACATTATTGCACAGGGTTCTTTAAAAGAAACTGGATATTCCCATTGATAATTGTATAAAGCTGGGTGCTATTAATTTCCCGTTAACACAAATTTCTCATGCTCAAAAACTGAATTTGGAAGTGGCTCTGGATACTAATGTTAATCATTGGAATTTCTGGGTTTATCCGGATAAACTTCCGGACGTAAAAAAGGGTGATATTTATTTTTGCAATAAACTTGATGAGAAAGCCGAATCTATTCTTAAAGAGGGAGGAAAAGTTTTTTTACTCGCTGCAGGTACTGTTGAAAACGGAAAAGATGTAGTACAATATTTTCAACCAGTATTCTGGAATACATCATGGTTCAAAATGAGGCCGCCGCATACATTAGGAATTTTATGCGACCCAAACAATCCGGCTTTTTCTGATTTTCCAACAGAGTGTCATAGCGATATACAATGGTGGGAAATTCTCGATCGCCAGCAGGTGATGAATCTTGAACTTTTCCCTCCTGAATTCAGACCATTAGTACAGCCCATTGATACATGGTTCTTAAACCGCCGTTTAGCTTTAATATTCGAGGCAAAGGCAGGAAATGGAAAAATCCTGGTTTGCAGTGCTGATCTTCAGAACAATCTAAATAAACGCCCTGCTGCCAGACAATTACTTTATAGTTTAACAAAGTATATGTTGTCGGATAAATTTAATCCGGAATTCAAAGTTGATTATTCAATAATTAAAGAGCTTTTTGAACAAAAAGACCGGCCGGTTTTTGACTTTTATACAAAACAAAGTACAGATGATTTAAAACCTAAATAAGTAACCAGCATTATAGATTCAAAAATCTTCATTCCTTTTGTGCTTGATAAAAAATCTTTTCGAGTATGATTGTGAGCAAGAGTATGAATACGATTAAATCATAATTATGAAGTTGTGAACATAGTAAATACAGTGAAACGATAATGTTGTTTTAGGTATGACAAAAATCTTTTTGGAGAGATAGAAAATGTCTAAACATTTTTGGTTAGAAAAAAGAAAATGCCTGTATGTTTTAGGGTTGACAATCCTTTTGAGTACTGCACAGAATTCGGTTTTTGCACAAAACATTACTCCTATTAAACTATCCTGGCTTGGCGGAAAACCGCCAGCACTTTCTACGGGGGTGAGCTGGGGAGTACCACTTCCGGAAGGGAAGATTAAGCCGTCAACGGGTTTCTCATTGAAAAATGCCGCGGGACAAAATATGCCGGTTCAATCATGGCCGCTGGCATATTGGCCTGATGGTTCCTTAAAATGGGTGGGCTTAAGTACAGTTGTAGACTCTAACGCCGGGACATATTTTCGAACTAGAAACGGGAAAAACCTTGGAGGGTGATCATGTTAAAACCAAAGGTGCAATTAACTGAAACAAACGAAGATGTATTGGTAAATACAGGTGTATTGCATTGTGATATTCCCAAGCATGGAGAAGCAACTTATTCGGTTTATTAAAATGGATGGAAAGGAGATATCAACAGGCGGAAGATTGGTTTGTATTCTGCAAAATGGTCCGGAGTAACGAAATATGGTGCTCACAGCCTTCAAGAGAAAAATTTAGTTAGCAATATAGAAAAAGTAACAATTGAACAAAATGGACCGGTCAGAGCGGTTGTTAAAATTGAGGGGAAGCATTGAATCGGTATCGGGCAGCCGGGGTTGGCTGCCGTTTATTGTCCGGTTATATTTCTACGCCGGAGAACAATCGATTCGAATGGTGCATACAATTATTTATGATGGTGATCAGCAAAAGGATTTTATTCGAGGTTTAGGATTGGTGTTTGATGTTCCTTTGGATGAACAGTTATACAACCGGCACATTCGTTTCTCAGGAGAAAACGGTGGTCTCTGGGATGAACCTTGTGAGCCGCTTAACGGGCGGAGGCCACTTGATTTTAGAAATGATTTGTATGCAAAACAGCTTACAGGGGAACGCATTCCCGAGCGCAATACCTTCACTGAACAGCAGCAATCCCTAATTGATAATTGGGCTTCCTGGAATGATTTTAAACTGCTGCAATCAAATGCCGATGGATTTCGTGTGCAAAAAAGAACCAACATTCAAAGTACATGGATTGATGCCGGTTATGGGAAACGTTCCGAAGGAATGGCTTTTGTAGGAGATGTGTCAGGCGGTTTAGCAATTTGTGTACAAAATTTCTGGCAATCATTTCCTTCAGAACTGGAAATCAACAATGTTAAATCAGATACAGCTCAAATTAAAGCCTGGCTTTGGCCGCCCGAAGCCGAAGAAATGGACATGCGGCATTATGATACTCTTGCATGGGGACATGGTCTAGATGCAAGTTATGAAGATGTTCAACCAGGATTTAGTTTAGCAACCGGTGTTGGACGAACAACTGAAATTTTGTTATATGCCTCCGCTAATGTTCCCTCCTATGAAACTCTGGATAAAATTGTAAAGCAAGGGAATCAGCCAGCATTATTTACAGTTTCTCCAGAGTACATTCATAGCATTCCGGTTTTTGGTGTCTGGAGTTTGCCTGACTCCAGTACAAGAGGAAAACTCTGGTTAGAAGATCAACTCGGCAAAGCTTTTAACTACTATCATCTGGAAGTAGAACAACGCCATTGGTATGGTTTCTGGAATTATGGAGATATCCGGCATAGTTATGATGGAGATAGGCATACCTGGAAATATGATATGGGCGGTTTTGCCTGGGACAATACTGAGTTGATGCCAAACATGTGGTTATGGTATAGTTATTTGCGATCGGGTCGAGAGGATATTTTCCGCATGGCTGAAGCCCTGACACGGCATACTGGTGAAGTAGATGTTTATCATCTTGGGCGATTTAAAGGACTTGGTTCTCGCCATAATGTTGTTCATTGGGGCGGAGGTGCAAAAGAAGTGCGAATTTCACAGGCTGCACTTGGCAGGTTTTATTATTATCTAACTACAGATGAACGTACGGGAGATTTAATGCATGATGTTGCTGATGCTTCAAATGAAGCTATTGGTAAAATTGATCCGCTGCGTGAGATATTGAAAAAAAGCAAATACCCGACACACATTCGAGTAGGACCGGATTGGTTTGCACTTGTTGGTGACTGGATGACTGAATGGGAACGTACCGGGAATACTAAGTACCGTGACAGGATTATGGTTGGTGTTAATTGTTTTTATAACATGCCTTATGGTTTCTTCTCCGGTAAAGATGGAGCTTTTGGGTACGATCCAAAAACTTACAAGTTGTATCGATTGGATAAAAATGATATTGGCTGGATTCATTTGTCTGTTTTAATGGGGGGACCGGAGATAGCTTTTGAATTGAGTCATCTTCTCCACAGCAAAAAATGGGATAAGCTCTGGCTGCAGTTCTGTAAATTATATGGAGCTCTTAAAGAAGATGTTGAAAAAGAATTTGGGATAGCGGTAAAATTAGGGGATCCCGGATCATGGTATGCCCGTCTTCCGGCCTATTATGCCAAAGTAACAGGCGACACAGCTTATGCAAAAAGGGCCTGGGATGAGTTTTTTAACGCCAAAGCCAGATATTATCATACCGATTTCACTATGCATAAGTTTAATGGAATTCAAAGTCTGCAGCCGGTATATGAAGTAAGAGGAGTTTCTACCAATAATACAGCTCAATGGTGTCTGAATGCAATTGAATTACTGCAGATGGTTGGAGATCAGCTTCCTGCAGACAATCCCGCAAATAGAAGAGTTTCAGATAGTCAAGGTGATATTGACAGCAGTTCTGTAGAACAATATCAAAAAGGCCGGCTTCTTTATCATGATGATTTTGATTATGGCTTAAACAACTGGGTAGTGGAAACAGCTGACTCTCCCAATTCAAAAGTCGGAATTGAGGATGGTAAATTGATAATTGATGTCGATCATGGTGCAACTATTTGGTTAAACAAAGAGTTGTCCGGAAATATCCTGATAGAATACCATCGGAAAGTGATTATGAACGGGGGGCACAATGACCGTTTATCTGATCTCAACCAATTCTGGATGGCATCTGACCCCGTGCAAGAGAATTTATTTACACGCAGCGGGACCTTTTCGGAATATGATTCATTGCAGCTTTATTATGCAGGTATCGGGGGCAATAATAATACTACTACACGCTTTAGAAAATATGAGGGGAATGGTGAACGTACACTATTATTTGATCTTAAGGATAAGCAGCATTTGCTTCAACCTAATAAAAACTATTTAATTCAAATCGTTGTTTATGATGGGATGACTAAAGTTTATGTGGACGGGGAACAATATTTTTCGTATACAGATGATGAGCCTTTGAGTGAAGGTTATTTTGGTTTTCGAACAGTGGAATCGCACCAGGAAGTTGATGATTTTAAAGTTTATAAGTTGAAATAAAAAAGTTCAAGTTCAAGTTTAAGTTCAAGTTCAAGAAATTAGGATAATCGAGTAATTTGTACTGTAAAAAATATAAAAGGAGCATACCAGTGAAACAGATTATAATTTTTTTATTAGTCTTGTTTTCAATTCCAACTGCATTTGCACAAAAAGAGGATGTTGACGAAATGGTTGTTAGGAGGGTGGCAGATTACATTCTGGAGCACGGGAGCCTGAGTTTTAAAGATGTAAATACAGGGAAAATTTATAAATCTACAGATGAAATTCCCGAAGGTGCAAAAGTAACATTTTCAAGTCCCTTCGGAGAGTGGCATTATACGGATGGTGTTCTAAATATGGCATTGGTTGATTTATCTGATTATCTGGGGGATAAGAAATATTTTAACTATGCTGCTGCTCAAATTGCTTTTGGAATGGATAATTACAAATACTTTGAGAAACGGTACAATAAAGAGACCGATGGTCCACATTATCTTTATCCTTTCGGACAGCTCTGGACAATGAAGGAACTGGATGACTGCGGTGCCATGGGAGCGAGCATGATCGATGTTTACCAAACAGTTAAACGTGATGATTATAAAGAGTATATTGAAAAAGCAGCAAAGCATATCACAGAGGATCAGGATAGACTTGAAGACGGTACATTAGCGCGGAAATTCCCCCACGAGATGACCATATGGGCTGATGATTTATATATGAGTGTTCCTTTTTTAGCAAGGATGGGAAAATTATCGGGCGACAAAAGATATTGGGATGATGCAATACTGCAGATTAAAAATTTTACAAAATATCTCTGGGATCAAAGCAAAGAGCTATACTGGCATTGCTATTATACAGATCTTAAACGCAACGGAGTAGCACATTGGGGGAGATGCAACGGCTGGATAATTATGGCAAAGGTGAACCTGTTAAACTATTTACCTGAAAATTATCCTGGAAGAGAAGATATAATAAAAGATCTGGAGAGACAGATTCTTGGCATAGCAAAATATCAAAGTGCTGATGGTTTGTGGCACCAGCTTCTTGATAAGAATGATTCATATCTTGAATCATCCTGCTCGGCTATGTTCATATATGGTATTGCACGGGCTGTAAACCAAAAATGGATTGACCCGCGTTATGGTTCCATTGCTATCAGAGGATGGGAAGGATTAAAAGAGAATAAAATAAGGCTTGATGGGGAGGTGAAGGATATTTGTGTCGGTACCGGTATTGAAGATAACCTGGTATTCTATTATGAACGACCCGCGCGATTGAATGAAAAGCACGGTCTCGGTGCTGTCATAGATGCAGGCATAGAGGTGAGCAAATTAAAAAATACATTAAATCAAACACAGTAAGATCTTGATCTAATTATAATATTCATATTGCAGCAGTTCGAAAATTTTATTATTCGATTTTAAGTTCATGCTTTTGAACGGTGTAATTTTTATAATATCGAATTGAAAA
This sequence comes from uncultured Bacteroidota bacterium, assembly GCA_963740945.1. Classification (GTDB taxonomy): domain Bacteria; phylum Bacteroidota; class Ignavibacteria; order Ignavibacteriales; family Ignavibacteriaceae; genus CAVQBP01. The sequence goes on from CAVUGE010000033.1 coordinate 12,026, forward strand.
ATCTTTCAATGCAGGAACTGTATTCTCTTTACCACCCGGACGCATCACGAAGACCAGTGTATTTTTTTCCTTAAGCCAGCCTTCAGGGATATAAAAATCATTCTGAGGTCCTACATCAAAGTAGAGTCCGAGTAAACTTCCATTCAGCCAAATTTGTAAATCTCCAGTCGATTCCACATGAATATATAATGGTGCTATCCAATCTTTAATTTGCCGAACTTTAAACCACGTACGGTACCATTTAATTCCGGAATTTGAACCGGAATCATCGGTTTTTTTTACCACACTCCAATCTGAATCATTAAATTCAGGTTTTTGCCATCCGGCTAATTCTCCGTTCAAAGATGCATGATAATTAAATTGAATAAGCTTTAAAGGTGCTTCTTTACCATATTCAAATTCAATCGGACCTACAATGCCCCCTCTGCCTCTTTCGTTTTCAATATATAAAGCAATTAAATTTCTTCCTGATTTTACAACATCTTTTAGTGAAACATTAAAAGGACCATCCCATCCATGATGTCTGAATTTATATACCAGTTTCCCATTCACAAAAATATCTGCACTACGGCTAATTCCTTCGAATATCAATTCTGGATTATCATCCGCTTCTTTATGAGCTAGGTCAACTTCCTTTCTGTACCATGAACCTTTCTGCTTATCATTTAGAGTTTCTTTTAAATCATTACTAACTTCAAAATTCATCCATTCTGAATCATTGAATCCTTCGGCTGCTTCACTAGGATTTTCACCGGGTTTATCATCCTCTTGAACTCTAAACTTCCATTTCTTTAATATTCTTATTTGTTTAGGAGATAATACACTAATCGATTTAATTCCTTTTTTTTCTTCCATAAATCCTATGTTGGGTCTTCCTTTGTTTTCAAAAATAATCTTTATATCATGTGTGCCCTTTGGTAGATTTATTTCCGAAAAGTCATTGAAAGTATTTCCAGTTAAATCCTTCACAAGTTTTCCATCGATGAAAATGGAATGCCAATCATTGGAATAGTAACTTGCTTTTAATATCCCCATATCGTCTATCTCAAATTTACCTTTATAAATGAAATAGCCGTTTTGAAAATCACCTAAGCTGTCCAGTGATGGATAAATCCCGCTGTTGAATGATACAGTTTTAAAATCGGATTTTCTTTCAGCCTTGTCATCATCTTTAAATCGGAGTTCTCCGTATTCTACTTCAGGTGCGGAAAAATCGGGAGTTTCTAACAAAAAATTAATCAAATTGTCCTTTGGAGTTTTAGTATAATCAACAGGTTTGCCGTCAAAAAGAATTTGATGTACATCTTCGTTTGTAACTAAGGAAAATTTATTCTGACCGGGCATAGTTTGTAATATAATATTATTACCGTTTTGATCATCCGGGATGGTTAAATAAGAATCAGACAATAAAACTGCCGGACCCTTTTTTGTATTGAATAGGGCAGAACGTTCCGCTCGATACCGGGAAGTTAATAATACATAAGTGTCGTTCCAAAAATATAATCTGTCTTGAGAAAGTATCCTTTCGGAAAAGATTTTTGAATCCAGGTTTATTGTTGCCTTCTCACCTGGAGAACCATAAGCAATTAAAAGCGGTTTATCCTTATATATCGTCACGGCGGATAATTCAGTATTGCTGTAATTAAGAATACCGCCTCCGGGAATTGGCAGATAAACCGGTAAAAAGTAAGTATCAAGTGAATCTATAGAGACTGAAATATTGTCAGGATTTTTACCCGGCATTTTAAATTCAATATCCGCATTCTGCAGTTTACCTGATTTGTTACGTATCAACAGGAATCCTGCATTTCCATCAGAGAGAAGTATGGTTTCAAGTGCATTATTGTTTGATATTGCACCATCGGCTACTTCATAACTTCTTGCCAGATATGGATTTGAATATTTTAAGAAATCGCCGATTAATTTTACTGCATAATACTTCTCCCATAAACCTCCGCATTCGGAAATTGGTGCGGTATAATCATAGCTGGTTGTTTTTTCTTTCCCCGCCCAATAATCGAAATTTGTCCCTCCGTAAAGCATATAATAATTCAGACCTTTAATGCCTTGTGCAATAACATATTTAGTTAAAGCGTTAATCTGATCTGCACTGTATTTATTTACCTGCCGCACAGTAGTATCGCCTATGGCTGTAAACCATCCTCCTTGTAGTTCGGTATATACCGGTGGTGAATCCGGTTCCTGTTCTACAAGTAATTTTGTTCTTGGCAGTACACCTTCTAAATTCCAGCCTGGATAACCATTAACTGCATCCATAATTTGAGAGAACACCGAATCGGCATTGTTGCGTGCTTGTTTTGTCCAGCATGTTATAATAGGTATGTCGATGCCGTTTTGTATAACATTCCTGTATAGGGATTTAAGATATTTTATTTTCGCTGAGTCGGGCAATTCAAAATGATCATATTCATTTTCAATCTGTAAGAGAATTATATTCCCGCCATTGGTAATTAAATGTTTCCGAATTAAAGGCAAAACTTCATCAAACCAATATTTAGTCCAGTAGATATCCTGATCTGATGCGGTTCTGAACCCAATCACTTTTCCTGTCAGCCACCGCGGAAACCCTCCTTCATCCCATTCTGCACATATATATGGACCGGGACGAATTATAACATACAAGCCCATATGCCTGCAATAGTTGAGAAATTTATCAAGCATAGTTAGATCAAGCTGACCTTCGGCTTGTTCGTGAAAATTCCAGGGAACATATGTTTCAATAGTATTGAAACCCGCAGCTTTTATTTTCTGCAGTATATCTATCCATTGACCGGGATCGCAGCGAAAGTAGTGAAAACTTCCACTGTAGATAAAAGTTTCTTTACCATTTATATAAAAAGTATTATGATCATAACGAATGACTTGAGGATGACTGAATTTCGGTTTCAATTCCGTATCGGAATCATTCCGGATTGATGCTGCTATAAAAAGAAGAGATAGTATAATAATATATTTCATATGAATTCTTTGGAATCCTCTTGGTGAAGCTGCTCCCGGGATTTATAATCAAAAGATTTCGGAAATCGTATAAATTTGATGAGAATGGATGAAGTAAAGATTGATGTTTTAATTGTCCACGATTCAAAATTGTCTTGAATACTTTTTATCATTATCTAATTGTCTGAAAGATTGCGTAAGAGTAGTAGTACTTTAATTTGATCCGAATTTAATACAAAACTACAATATTTTTTTATTAATAAGAAATTTATTCCATTATTCCATTATATTAACATTCCATCCCAAAATATTTGAAATTTTTTTAAATAAGATTGTTATTTACAAACCATTCAACCATTCTAAAAGATTTTTTCTTAGATTTAAGGCAGAAGGATTCCAGTAACTCCATCCTCCATCTGCTAAATAAAAATAACTCCCCTCTTGATAAATTAAACAACGTTCAATATATTAACAATGGTCATATTACAAGGGTATTAAATTATGGGTATATTGGAAAGAAAGGAAAGAGAAAAAGCAGAGATTAGGAAAATGATCCTGGATGCAGCTATTGAACTTTTTATTGAAGATGGCTATTACGGTGTTTCAATAAGAAAAATTGCAACTAAAATTGAATATAGCCCCGGATCTATTTATACCTATTTTCAGGATAAAGATTCTATTTTTTATGCACTTCATGTGGAAGGGTTTGACATGCTCTATCAAAATCAGCTTTCTGCTCAAAGCATAAAAGATCCGCGCGATAGACTGATTGCTCATGGAAGAGTATATATTGAGTTCGCCCTCAAAAATCAACAGTATTATGATATTATGTTTATAATCAAAGGTCCGGAAGATATTATTTGCCGGAAAGAAGATTGGGACTATGGTTTTAGATCATATGATTTATTGAAAAGAAATGTTGCCGAGTGTCAGGCTGTCGGAATTTTCAAAGATCAAAATACAGAATCTGTAGCATTTTTATTGTGGTCAATGGTTCATGGAATAGCTTCTCTCGTAATACGCCGCGGCAATGCTATAAAAAATATGAATGGTCAGGATAAAGAAAAAATGGTTCAAAATGCTTTGAATGTTATTGACTCTATTATTAAGTAAAAATTTTTTGTAATTATATTAAACAATGTTTAATTATTAATTTACGTTTAACTTTCTTATCAAATATAAAACTTTATAACAGTGAAAATGAAAATTAAAATAACCGCCGTATGGGTTGCTATTATTCTCTTTGGTGCATTTTATGGAAAAAATATCTTTGCCCAAACAAACCTTAATAAGTATATAGAAGAAGGCATTTTAAATAATATTGTTCTAAATCAAAAAGAGATTTCTCTTGAAAAGGCAATGTATTCTCTTAAAATTGCTGCCAGTTTATTCTTTCCGTCTATTGATCTTGAAGGAAATTATACCAGTGGAGAAGGTGGAAGAAATATCTCCTTTCCGGTTGGTGATTTGCTTAATCCTGTTTACTCAACTTTGAATCAATTAACGAAGAGCAGCAGCTTTCCACAGCTTGATAATGTTAAGATAAATTTTTTCCCTTTTCATTATTATGATATTAAGCTCCGGACAACAATGCCAATCATTAATACCGATCTTATCTATAATCATAGCATCCAATCAGATCAAGTTCATATTAAAGAATATGAAGTCGATGCATATAAGAAAGAATTGACCAAAGAAATAAAAACAGCATACTATAATTATTTAAGCGCAGTATCTGGGGAAAAAATATACCAAAACGCTTTGAAAGTAGCCGAGGAAGGTAAACGGGTAAATGAATCTCTTTTAGAGAATGGAAAGGGATTGCCGGTTTATATACTGCGTTCTGAAAGTGAAATAGCTGACATCGAATCAAAAATTGTGGAAACCCAAAATTCATCTCAAACTGCAAAGAGGTATTTTAATTTTATTCTAAATAAAGATCTGAATTCAAATATTGATACATCATACAATATTCAGCTGAAAATATCTAAAGTTGATTCATTGCTTGTTGGCAGCTATGATATTTCAGACAGAGAGGAATTAAGAATGCTTGAAACCGGGGTGAATATAAATGAATCTGTATTGAAGATGAAAAAATTATATTGGGTACCAAAAGTTAATGCTTTTCTGGACATGGGAGCACAGGATCAAATCTGGAATTTAAATAAAGATTCAAGATATTATTTATTTGGGTTTCAATTGAGCGTTCCCATTTTCGAAGCTTTCAGAAACAGCTACAAAGCGGATGAAGCTGAACTAAATGTTAAAGATTCTCAGTTAAATTATGACTTTACTGCAAAACAAATACAGCTTAGCCAATCAATTGCCCGAAATGATTTGATTTCCGCGCGGAAAAACTATTACACAGCCGAAAAAAAATATAGAGCAGTAAGCAGCTATGAACGATTAATTGAAAAGGGATACAGGGAAGGAGTTAATACATTCATTGAGACAATTGATGCACGTTCACAATTAACGCAGGCTGCAGTAATGGTAAATATAAATATCAATAAAGTTTTATCAGCTCTCGCAAATTACGAGCGTGAAATTGGAAGCAGGATTAATTCATTAATAGGAAAATAGAAATGAAAATAAAACTTACAATCCATGTACTTGTTTTTTTCATCTTAGTTTTGTTTGGATGTTCATCCCAAAAGAAACAAAGCACAGATGAGGGCATCCCTGTTAAGATAGCTAAATTAAAAAAACAGCGTGTGCAAAAACCGATTAATGTTTCCGGCATTTTTACAACCGATGATGAAACCTATCTTTCTTTCAAAACCGGGGGAATTGTAAAATCAATTTATGTTAACGAAGGCAGCAAAATTAAAAAAGGTCAAGTTCTGGCAAAACTTGAGTTAAACGAAATACAAGCTCAAGTATCTCAAGCAAAATCAGCTTATGAAAAAGCATTGAGAGATTACAATCGCGCACAAAATCTTTATAAAGATAGCGTTGCAACTTTATCCCAAATGCAGGATGCAAAAACAGGGTATGATATTGCGGCTGAACAGCTGACAATTGCAAAATATAACCTAAATCATTCTGAAATATGTGCAGTTGACGATGGATATATTTTAATGAAATTCGTAAACCAGGGACAGTTTGTTAGTCCTGGAACTCCGGTATTTCAAACAAACGGAGCAGTTAAAGGAAATTGGATTTTAAAAGCAGGAATCAGTGACCACGATTGGGCAATAGTAAAAATAGGAGATAAAGCTTTAATACAATCAGATGTTGATCCTGCTAAAATTATTGAAGCCGCAGTCTACCGCAAATCGCAAGGTGTCGATCCCCACAGTGGAACATTCTATGTCGACCTAAAATTAAATCATGCTAACTACAATAAAATTGCTACCGGCTTATTCGGTAAAGCAAAGATTTTTCCAAAGTATCATTCCGATGTATGGATTGTACCATATCAGGCATTATTGGAAGGAGAAGGAAATATCGCTTATGTGTTTACTACTAATGATATGAAAATAGCAAATAAAATTAAAGTTAACATTTTTGAATTCGATAAAGATAGCGTTTTTTTGAACAGCGGACTGGATAAGTGCAAATTCATAATCGTTTCAGGGAGTGCTTACCTTGATGATAATTCTCAAATAAAAATTAATTGAGCTAAATATGAAATTAATAGATTATGCGGTGAAGTTTCCGCAGCTAACTATGCTGTTTGCAGCTATGCTGGTTATTATTGGTGTTTCGACAATCATTAATATGCCTCGTTCGGAAGACCCCGAATTGAGTTCTCCCGATTTTCCTATTGTTATAATTTACCCTGGAACAAGCCCGAAGGATATGGAAGAATTGGTGGTGAATCCTATCGAAAAAAAGATTTCATCACTCGAAAATATAAAACATATTAGAACAACGATAAGGGATGGCTTGGCAGTCGTTGAAGTGGTATATCAGCATGGTGTTAATATTGATGAAAAGTACCAGGAGGTTATAAGAGAAGTTAATAATATGCGCAGTGAACTGCCGGCTGATATTTACAGTATAGATATTCAAAAGTGGATGCCCTCAAATGTTAATGTTATTCAAGCGGCTTTGATTTCGGAAAATGCATCCTTTGATAAGCTAAAAGAATATTCTGAAAATCTGCAGGATGAACTCGAGAAGCTCCCAATGCTGAAGAATGTCAAGATTCATGGATTACCCGGTAAAAATGTAAGAGTAGAACTAAAACTTGACAAGATGAGTCAGATGCATATTCCTCTTAATGCTGTGCTTGGAAGCATTCAAAGTGAAGCAATAAATATTCCGGGAGGTAATGTTGATGCCGGCACAAGGAGTTTTAATATTCAAACCAACGGAAGCTATAAAAACGTTAATGAAGTAAAAAATACAATTGTGTATTCAGCGAATGGGAAAAATATTTTATTAAAAGATATTGCGGATGTTTATTTTGAATTTGAAAAACCGGTCTACGTAACTCGTTTAAATTCTCATAGATGTGTGTTTGTTGTCGCCGCGCTAAAACCGGGTGAAAATATTTCTTCGGCACAACAAATTTATTCACCGGTATTAAAAAAATTCAAATCTGCTTTGCCGCCGAATATAGATTTTGTTCAAACCTTTGATCAGGCCTACAATGTAAACAACAGGCTAAGCGGCTTAGGAGAAGATTTTTTAATTGCTATTGCTTTAGTTTCTATCACTCTTCTACCTTTGGGTTACAGATCAGCAATTATAGTAATGATTTCAATTCCGCTTTCTCTCGCTATCGGGATAACAATAATAAATTTACTTGGCATCAACCTTAATCAATTAAGCATTGTCGGGTTTGTTGTTGCTCTTGGTCTTTTAGTTGATGACTCAATTGTTGTAGTTGAAAATATTGAGCGGTGGCTGCGGGAAGGTAGTACAAGGCTCGATGCAGTATTAAAAGGAACGAAGCAAATTGCTCTTGCGGTAGTTGGCTGCACAATGACATTAATAATTGCCTTCCTTCCATTAGTATTATTACCGGGTTCTTCAGGAGATTTCATTCGAAGCCTTCCAACTGCCGTGATCTCAAGTGTACTCGCTTCTATGGTTGTATCGCTAACTATTATCCCTTTCCTTACCAGCAGGATTTTAAAAGAACATAAAGGTCAGACTGAAGGAAATATTTTTTTAAGAATATTGAAGAAAGCAATATCAAACAGTTATTCTGTAATTTTAGACAAAGCATTAAATAAGCCCGTTATAACTCTATTAATTGCAGTATTAATTTTTGCCGGATCAATCTTACTCGTTCCTGTAATCGGATTCAGTCTTTTTCCGGCATCGGAAAAACCTCAATTTTTAATTGAAATTAATACACCTCCGCAGTCAAATCTTGATTATACAGATTACATCACAAAACAAATTGAATCACAGTTAAAAAAATATCCGGAGGTTAAATATTTTTCATCCAATGTTGGAAGAGGTAATCCGCAAATCTATTACAATATTCTGCAGAGAAATGAACAAGCAAATTTTGCCCAAATTTTCGTTCAGCTTGATGAACATATAAAGCGTTCAAAGAAAACTGAATTGATAAAAGAACTGCGCAATAAATGGACTTTTTATTCAGGGGCAAAAATTGAAGTTAAAAATTTTGAGCAGGGTCCGCCGGTAGTAGCCCCGGTTGAAGTTCGGTTGTATGGAGATAATTTAGATTCGCTGAAGTTATATGCTTCAAAAGTCGAAATGCTTCTTAAAAATATTGAAGGTGCAATTTACGTTGAAAACCCTTTGAAAAATTTGAAGTCTGATATTAAAGTTGATATAAACAAAGAGAAAGCCGGCATACTTGGGATAGCTGTTGGAGAGATTGATAAAGATGTGCGTTTAGCTGTTGCTGGTTTCGATATTGGCAAGATGACGGATGATAAGGGGGATAATTATGATATACTAGTTACCAAACAAAAAAACGATTTGCAATCGCTAGATGCTTTCAAAAATCTTTACGTTAATAATTATAAAGGAACGGCAATACCAATAAATCAGGTTTCAACTTTAAAATTCGTTTCTTCCCCTCCAATAATTAATCATAGAGATAAAATCAGAATAGTATCGGTAAGCGCATTTGTAAAAGAAGGATATTTAAATGATAACGTGATTCAAATCGTAAAAGCAGAGATGAATAATCTTAAATTACCTTCCGGCTACACGTATGAAATGGGCGGTGAAGTTGAACAGCGTGAGGAGTCATTCGGTGGAATGTCTACTGTAATTTTAGCAACAGTATTTTTATTTATTGCGGTTTTACTTCTGGAATTTAAAACTTATAAAAGCATTTTGATAGTACTGTCGGTTATTCCATTGGGGATTGTAGGGGCATCACTTGCACTTTTTATTACAGGAAACTCTCTCTCCTTTGTGGCAATAATTGGTTTAATTGCGTTAGCTGGAATTGAAGTGAAAAATACAATTCTATTGGTAGATTTTACCAATCAATTAAGAGAAGAAGGTAAATCTTTGGATGAAGCAATTAGGCAAGCCGGTGAATTAAGATTTCTGCCGATAATTTTAACTTCATTAACTGCTATTGGAGGTATGGTTCCAATTGCTCTGTCAGATAATCCTTTAATTTCCCCTTTGGCAGTTGTAATTATAGGTGGATTAATTAGCTCAACTTTGTTGTCAAGACTGGTTACGCCGGTTGTTTATAAATTAATTCCACCGAAAATTTAATTATTCACTGAAGTTATGCAAACATTGTCATTTTGAACGCCTGCCAGGCGAACTATCGTAATAAGCTTTTACAAAATATTTAAATAAATAAATAATTATGTACCGTTGCTTTTGTCTTCGAGGTGTTCTACCAATAAGGTTAATGATCATAATCATCAAATAAAGTTGGCTGCGGAATTGATTCCTTAGATTGAGTAACGGATAAATTGCTTTTCTTAAGCTTCAAAGCCTTTCTGAATAAATTTGTTCTGCCGAGCTGTTTATAGATAATTGCAGCACGCTCATATTTTCCCAGCTTAACTAAAGTGTCCGCTATTTTTAATTGATTCTTACCGTGCTTTTTATACATCTTAAGTGCTTCGGAATAATTCTGAATTTTAAAATATATATCGCCAGCTTTAAGATAATTTCCTGATTCAATAAATAGTGAAGCAGCTTTATCATATTCTTTTGCCTGAAGATAAGAATAAACCGCCTTTTTCAATTCGGATTTTAATTCATAGAACTGTGCAAGTTTAAGATATTCTTTATTTACTTTTAAGAAAAGGATTACAGTTTCTTCATTATAACATTTAAGTAGATACTCATTAGCTTTTTCCTTAGAGCTTGAAGTTAAAAAGAGGAGAAAATTATTTTCATTAATTTCCAGCTTTTCAATCATCATTTGAAATTTATCCTTTGCCGTGAAGTACAAACCTATCGCAGAATTTTCATTTACTTCTTCCAACCTTTGCGGATTATTCTTAAAAAATTCGATAGCCTTAAAATAAGAATTATACAATTCAGCATCTGACTTAAGTTTTATAAAACATTTAAAATATTCGTTATACTTTTTGCTTTTTTCAAAATAATCAACGGCTTTTTCAATAAATCTATATTTGTGATCAAGAAGGATTAAACGTTCTGCCCACTGTGCCATTTCTTCCTTAGTTTGATCATTTGCAGATTGAGAAGAATCTTCCTTTATTAAGCCATCCTTTTGCGAAAAGTATTCATCCATTGCTTTAATTACCGAAGATTCATCATATAATTCCATTATGCTGTAACCACTCTTAAATTTCCAGAGCGGTGCTTCAAGAATTAATTTTGAAAATAAATCAATTCTTGATTCTAACAAGCAAAATTCTGCAATAAGTTCGAGCCTATTATAAATAAAACACAAGCCCCAGGCTCTTAAAGTATCATCAATTTGATTTAATCTGTAGTAGCAAATTCCTGCGTTAACCCAATCGAATGTAATATTGGTACATTGCAGCGCCAAACTAAACCGTTCCTCTTCATAAAAATGCTTTCCGTAATCGGAAATTTCCTCGTAGGAAATACGCCTGGACATCAATTCGGTTTTATGATAATTATTATTTTTATCTTCTTCTGATTTAATATAGCATAAAAATGCTTTGTTGTAATCTCTCAATTTATTATAAGCTTCTCCGGCTGAATAAAAATCTCCTATCAATTCAAAATATTTACCCGCCTCTTTATAATTGCGGAGCAAAAAACTGGTTTCTGCAATTCCTTCATTATCTTCAAAAGCAGAATATCTAAGATAAGCGCTGTAATATTTTTTTGATCCGAAAAAATTATCCGCTTGAAATTTTAATTTATCCGGAGAATAGTTTTTCTTCAATATTTTTATTGCCGAAGATGTATCCTTTATTTTTTCATAAATTTTTATTAGTTCAACGATATTGTTTGTCCTATAATAGAGCTGAATAAGCTTTTGCTCATTTTTCAATTTCTTCCAGCAGAGAACCGCATTATCAAAGTCATTGATACCTTCGAATAACTTTGCAGCTTTCTCATATTTTTTTAATTTCATATAATAAGAAGCTGCTTTATCCAGTTTACCGGCAGCTTCGTAATAATAAGCAGCCTTCTCTTTATTTTTAAGTTTGTATGCAAAGAGTTCAGCCGCATTTTCGAAGTCCTTATCTTTCAATAAGTAATCCGAAGCTTTTTGATACTGCTTTTGCTGCAAATAAATTTGAGCAAGCTCGGCAAATTTCCCTTCCTGCTCATAAACTTTTAAAGTGTATTCGAAAATTTTTGATTTGTATTTCAATTGAGTCCATAATCTTAATGCATCTGAAAATGCAGAAGATTTTTCATAATTCGTTACAGCTCGGTTAATATTGCCCTGCTGTTCAAAATATTTAGCAGCTTCAAGATAGTTGCCCTGCTTTTCATTGTAGAACGCCTGAGCTTTTACAAGCTGTTCTTTTGCATCAGCATTTTTATAGCATTCAACTGCGGCTTTGTAATATTCTCTTTCAAAAAAATAATCTCCTTGTTCAAGCCATTCATCTGGTGTTGAAATTACATTCCAGATATTATTGATATAATCAACATCATCCGATAAAAAAATCTTTTCCGATAATTGCGGGTCTTTCCAGATTACCGATTCTTTTGTGCCGTCATAAATCAAAAGATCCTTTTGTGCTCTTGTAATTGCGACGTACAATAGATTTATTTCATGTTTAATTTTTGCCTGATGATAAGAAATTTGTTCCTCTGTCAAAATATTTTTCCATAAATCCTTAGAAAGATCATCGGCGCAGAATTTCCACAAAAGCACTGTATCGAATTCCAAACCTTTCGCTTCATATATTGTAAAAATTAATTCCGTACCAAGATGTTTTTTAAGCTTGTTCTTTTCGGTTTCGGTTCTTACCAGAATAGTTTTTTTAGCTCCGGTGGTCATCAGATTTTCAATCATATCGGTTTCTTTAATTCCAGTAACAACCACAGGCGGTCTGCTTTTATATTTCCAATCTTCATTTAGCTCATCGCTGCTAAGACCCAGCAAATTGGTTTTGATATCCAGCAGACAATTAGAAAGTTCAACTATGCTTCCTGAGCTTCTGAAATTAAGATTAAGAAATCCAACTTCGGGCACCTTAATATTTCTTGAATAAAAATGCTGTCTTAATTCCTCCCATCTGAAACCGCTTGGATTTATTATCTGTTTTGTATCGCCGGTAAGAATAAGATCGAGTGGATTTTTTGCAATATAAAAAAGAAGTTCGTGCTGAATATCGGTTAAATCCTGAACTTCATCACATACAACAAGATCATAAACAAATTTTTGAGCATCTGTCCCGGCTTTGCCGTGAGACGGGCTGTCATTCTCCTGTGATTTTTCATTTATAATGTTTATTGCCTCGCGGGCAAGATCAAGTTCATCCCAATATTTATTGCTTTCAAGTTTATCCTGATACCATTCAAAGATCCTGTAAACTATTTTCCGGTCTATAATGAAGTTCGGTGCTTTTTTCTTTCCCATCATTTCATACTCAAGAAAAGAAAGATATCTCTTTTTTGTAAGCTCTCTTTGTTTGGAAAATAATTCTATAATATTTTCAATTACGATTTGAAATCGTTCTAAGTTAATTAGGGAAATATTGTTGAGATTTTTAATCAAAGCCGGAATATTCATCTTCATAAATCTTTGAACTAAATGTTCTATTTTGCCGGCTGATTCTAGGTTTTCAAAAATATTGAACTGCCGCTGAAGTGAATTTACTAAGCCGGAATCAATCTGGTTAGCTTTTATTTTATGAAGTGCCGATTCAAATAACTTTACGTTAAGCTGAGGTAATGCTCCCTTTATAATTGAGCGGATCTCTTCCCAGATTAATGGAAGATCATACTTTGCCGCATTTATAGCCGCTCCGCCGGAAGAATGAATGAGTGATAAAAATTTTTCGTAATCTATTTCCTTATCCAGATTAAAATACTTGTTGTCATCTGCAGTAATCTGTAAGCAAAATTCTTTGTAAGTAAAAAAATCAGGCTGAAGAAATTCAACATAAGATTGATCCGAATTCAGTAGTCCGTTGTATAATCTTTCAGCAGAATTTTTCAGAAATTTATTATAAGTGATGAATAGCTTTTTATATCTTGCTAAAGAAGTTTTCAGAAGGTAGTAAACTCCAATGGTCGTTTTACCACTTCCGGCGGTTCCGGAAAGTAAAACAGGCGGAACCGATTTAAGAACTTCCATTTGTCGTGGTGTCATATAAAGAAAAAGTTCAAAATCATCTTTGGTATATAATTGAATTCTCTGCCAATCCAGAGCTGCTAACCGGTGCCATTTTTGCGAACCTGAATCATCTGAAACTTTTTTTGTAATATTTTCTTGCGTAAAAAATGTTTCGTCAAAAGTCTCAAAGAAGGGGCTTTCAAATTCTTTTTGATCATAAGGTACAAAATCCATGAAGGGAGCATTTTTAGGGATAATATTTTTGCTCTTTAAAGAAATCTCATCATGCGAAACCATTCCCCAAACATAAATAAGAATATTTTTATCATCGGTATCAAACTTACCATTTGTATCCAGGCTGTCATAAATTTCTTCTTTGCCGAGAGTGAATAGAATTCTGCTGCTTCTGTCAAGCCGTGCTTCAAAAATTGTTTTATTTGATGGAGTGCCTTTAATCTTTTTTACATTAAGGCTGCCGTCCCAGCTTCCTATTTCCAAAAATTCGAATTGTTTTCTTATCTTGTTCCGCACCTGTGCGGGCTGATTGATTATATATTTCTTAAAGGTTTCATTTATTAAAACAATAGACATTAAATATTTTCCCGGAATAATTGTGATAATTCTCTGAAGGAATCCTGTTGATACAGGAAACAATTTTAATAATTCAAATATAGGAACTGTTGATGGAAATGTCAGGTCTTTTTTCAATGAAGTCATTCATAGTTATTCGGAATTTTGATAAATAGCAGAATAATTAAACGCCCTCTCATCTTAATATTTCTCACGCACCACTCCAACATTCCACCACTCCATCATTGTTATCAATAAAACAACCATTGGAATGACTAAAGAATTGCCATGAATATCACTGGCTAATAATCCACACTTTAAAAAAGTTATCCACTTTTAAAAATCCTCTATTTCACTTTTTGTATCATAATGCTACTCTCTTAAACAAAAATTGAACTTTTTTCTAATTTCTAAAGTTCTCATAATTGAGGAAGTTGTATAGTATACTATACAAAAATTCCAAAATTTCCCGAGTTCGTCCGAACTTTTGAAAAATTCGGCCGAACTTCGGCAAAGTTCGCCCGAACTTTACTACATAAAGAAAGAGAGAAAGAAAGAGAGATTAGGAAAGTAAAATAAAATGTGGATAACTTTTCTTTGGCAGTAAAATGAAATAAAAATCAGCAAGCAATAAAACAATCAAAAAGAAATAGTACAAGGAAAAAAGGGTTAGAATCTCCAGCGTCGCCAAACCTTCGAATCCTTTCCTTATAGGAACTATTGCATGAGAGTTGAATGACAGCCTAAATTACTATCGAATATCATTAGGGAAAACTATTTAATAATTCCGTCCATTGAATACCTCTATTTTGAGAAAAATACCTCTCAACCCCTTATTTTTGAAGATAACATTTTTTAGGCATATATAAGTATGCCTCAACCCGAGTTTTTAAAAAGAGGGGAGTTGAGAAGGGTTTTTTAAAAAAAAAGCGAAAAATAAAAGACTACTCAAACTCCATTTTGAACTTGCGCCTGAACTTGATTAACTCCAGACCTGTCTAACGAAACTTTTTAGAATGTTGGAAACTTAAGTGAAGGCTGGAGCTTTTATTTACATTTTTCAAAATATACTTTCCTCTTATAAGATTTATTTATAATTTGCTTTACTGTAAAATTTATAGGGGTAAATTTAACCCTGTATTATTTTAATTATTAATAATGTCAATGTGCAATTTTTACACATACTTCTTTAATAGAATGTAACGCAATTTTTCCATAGTCAACTGTTCTAATATTTCGAATTGCTCATTAAGAGGACATAAATGGATTCAAAAGGCAAAATAGTAATTTATAAATCTCCGGAAGGAGATGCTCAAATAAATGTAAAACTTACAAACAAAACAGTTTGGTTGACTCAGTCACAAATGTCATCTCTTTTAATTCGGAACGCAGCGTAATTACAAAGCATATAAGAAATGTATTTAATTCTGGTGAATTAGTGGAAAAATCAGTATGTGCAAAATTTTCACATACTGCTTCGGATGGAAAAACATATCAAACTAATTTTTATAATCTCCAAATGATTATATCAATCGGCTATAGAGTCAATTCAAAACAGGTGACTCAATTTCGTATTTGGGCTAATAAAGTGCTAAAAGATTATCTTGTAAAAGGATATTCTATAAATGAAAGAAGATTGAAAGAACAAACCGGTAAAGTAAAAGAATTAGAAAAATCATTAGAAGTATTTAAAAGAGTTGCGGGCAGCTATCAATTAAAGCAGGATGAATTTCCCGGTATAATTAAAGTTATTTCCGATTATACTTACGCTCTGGATTTACTAGATCAATATGATCATAAAAAGTTAAAAGTAGATAAAGTCGAAAAGAAAGAAGAATATAAAATCAATTTTGATGATTCGGTTGAGATGATAAACAATCTTCGAAAGAAATTCGGCGGTTCGTCTCTCTTTGGCATTACAAAAGACCAATCCTTTAGAAGTACATTAGGGACAATCTACCAGACATTTGACAAAAAAGAATTGCAGATAATGCCATAGTCGCTTTGTGTTTGCTGGTTGCCGAAAGCAATCCAAGAGAAAAAGATATAATAATTAAAGTAATTATTAATCTCATAAATAAAAATAATTTTTAATTCACTATGATAACTTTATAAATTTGTTTATAGGATGTAAGAGAAAAGTTATTTTTATAAATTATATTTCGCAAAATTTAATTTGTTATCTTTAACTTCGCTCACCAATCATGGTATAATTTGATATGAATTTTATTGACAAGGGATACCTATCGGATCCAACTCTAATTACTAACAGCAATTTTAACAATCAACTGCTATATTTTACTTCTACTAGTCTTTTAACAGACGACAATCATATAATTTATTTAAGCGAACGATCCGGCAATCCAAATATTTTCATGTTAGACATAAAAACAGGGTTAGAGATTCAACTTACCCATAATAACGAAAGTATTCTTAAATCATATGTTTATTTTGATGGATCTCCCTATAAAGGATTTGGGAAAGCGAGCATCAGCGTACATGCCGCATCAGGGAACATCTATTTCATACAAGGAAGAAAAATTTGTGCCGTAAATACATCGGGGAAATTAAAGGTGCTTGCAGAATATCCTAAAGGACAAATGACAGCTTTCACACATGTTTCATCCGACGGTAAGCTTTTATGTGTACCGACTATTGACGACCGTGCTTTAAATGGTGAAATGCAATTACAAGGTAAACCGGATTACAATATTGACGAACGGGTGCGATCTGAAAAACTTTCTTCATATCTCCGCATTTATGATACTGAGACCGGGAAAGAAATCATTTGTGAAGAAGTACCTGAACAATGGATTACGCATGTTCAATTCTCGCCTATCAATAATGATCTAATCTTATACAATAATGAATGGCCGTCCGATTGCGGAATTCGAAGGATCCGGATCTGGGACGGTAAAGGACACAGGGCATTACGAACTATTGGAGAAGGCAGGTCCAAAGAGGATTGGACATGCCATGAGATGTGGGAAAGGGACGGCTCTGCGATAATTTATCATGGAGCTTACAAAAATGGGTCTGCTTATGTTGGACGCGTGAAACCGGATGGAAGCGGTATAACCGAGATTACTTTCCCTAAAGGATGGATGCGATATGGTCATTTTACAGAAGGCAAATCCAACATGTTAATTACCGATGGTTATTATGACGATCGAATCACTATTGATGAAAATAGTGATCTTAAAGCTAAAGATCCGTCCATTGATACGGGATTAAATAAATCCGATATATCGGGTGAGTGGATATGTTTACTAAAAATAAATTGGGATGAGCATATAATTAAATGGATTCCTTTGTGCCGTCACTTTTCCACCTGGAAGACTCAGGACTGCCATCCTCATCCAATATTTAATCATAGTGCGAATAAAGTATATTTTACTTCGGATAAAAGCGGAATACGCGCAATTTATTCTATTGATGTGTGACAGTCAGAGAGTCGTTATATCATTAAACAATGGATTTATCCATTGGTTTAACAAGAAAATTAAGCCTCCTCCAATACGGTTTTAATTTATCTACAGAAGGTAGACCATTTTTATTATTGTCTTAGCACCAGAGGAGCGAAATATTATTAGGAACTCAATTTAATTCCTTTTTCCTCTTCCTTAAGTTAACGCCTGTGCCCCACCGGAGGGGATTTAGATGTGAGTTATTATTGAATATCTGGTAGTTACATAAAGTTCACATACGCTTCAGATACGCTCCACATACGCTCCACATACGCTATTCATCCATGAGATCATTGCCTCCTTTACACATCTTTAACCTCATCAATTTGTGGTCAAGTTATATTATTCAAAAAGGTACTTACAAAGGGCTCGGAATGGGTTTGGGATTTATCTTTTCCGATGATTTCTATTATGATGATAAAAATCTATTAACGATTCCTTCATATTTTGTTATGAAAGAGAATATTTTCTATGAAGTTCCCCAATTTAGAATCTCTTTTCTATTAGACAATCTAACTGATAAAAGGTACTGGGATTTTAACGGTACGCCACAAATGCCGGAAAAGTATGAACTCTCATTGAATTTAAATTTAGATTAAATTGACCAATTTTCCTTAAAGTTTACCGGTTCTTTAGAAGTTATATTTTTATTATTTAAGTTAAATGTAATCTCATATTGTGTTCCGGAAATATTATCTACACTAACAGTACCATTAATTTGTTCTACAAGGCTTGTTACCAGCTGCAGACCGAGTGATTCCGAAGAGTTTATATCATAATCCTTCGGTAATCCTATGCCGTTGTCTTTAAAAATCAATTTATAGCAATTATCATTAATTAAATTACCCCCTATTACAATTTCATTTTTACTATAATTCTTAATTCCTTTAAAAGCGTGCTTAACAGAATTTGAAATAAGTTCTGTAATAATTAAACCGAGAGAAGTAGCCAGATCAATGTTAACAAAAGTTGTTTCCACTTCTATTTTGTATATAACATCATTCACTGATTTATATGAATTAGCTAAATTTTTTACCAGCTCATGGACATAATCCTTAAAATTAATTTGTACAAAATTTTCCGTTTGATAAAGTTTTTCATGAACAATTGCCATTGATCTAATTCTATTCCGGCTGCTTTCTATTGCCTGAATAGATTCTTCTTCTTTAAGGAAAGAAGTCTGCAAATTAAGTAAACTTGATATTATCTGTAGATTATTTTTAACTCGATGATGAATTTCTTTCAACAGCACTTCTTTTTCTTTTAAGGAAGACTGTAAGCTTTTTTGTGATTCATTTACTTTGGTTAACATAAAATTAAAAGAGCTGGCAAGTTCCCCAAGTTCATCATTTTGCTTTATATTAACGAATGATGAATAATCTCCCGATGCTATATTAGAAGAAGCTCTAGTTAAAAGGTTAAGAGGTTTGGTAATACTCCTGCTCATCATTATGGCTAATAGAATACCTCCAAGGATTAATATCAGTCCGATAAGCAGCATATCGCCTAAGAATTCTTGAGAAGCATAGAGTATCTTATTTTTTGAAAGTTCTATTAAGACCATCCATTCGGTACCGGGAATTTCCATAGTTTGAGCTATAAGCGGTGAGCCCTTCACACGCGAATACTCAACAATACCTTGTTTCCCCCTCATATTGACGGGAGGATTTGGAATAATATCAGATAAATTATACCATAAATTCCCGTTACTATTACCAATATATAATAGAGCATTAGAACCTAGTAACTTTGACAGATGCTTAATAACACCGGGCGAAGCCAGAACCAGTCTCCATTTTGTAATATATCCGATGGTTTTTTCATCCTTCATTACAGGAGCAGTAGCGGCCCAATAAATGTGTTTTTGCAATACATAAAATTTGCTGATTGTAGGTTTACCCGGTATGAGATATTTATTTAAAAATGCAGTATCAGGTTTTATATTTTTTTTAATAAATGTTGATGTAAGAATCAGGTTTTTATCCGCATCCCTTAATTCTACCATTAATGACAAAGTATCAACTTTTGAGCTGAGAATATTTAATTCTTCGGCTGCATCAGTCTTATCTTTCGTTCCATTTGATTTTATATATGTTTTGATTGAATTACTGTTTGCAGCAGATTCAACAGCATTAAGAAAAACATTAGTTGACTGCTGGAAAAGGGAACTGAATTCAGTAACGAGGGCATTTGACCTTTCGTTTCCCCCTTCAAGGGATATTTTCTTAAGATTATTAAAGGATGTCAACGAGAAAATTATTATTACTAATAAAAGTAGAAATGTAATCAGTATTGGTAAACGTTTCCTAATGGAAATATTAAAAAGGAAGTAATTTCGAGAAGTATTTCTTTTTCTTTTATGGGTATTCACAGCATCTTTTTTAAAGATAAAATCATCATTATACGAATTATTAAAATTACAATTTTATTTATCAGATGCTTGAATTTTTTAGGCCATAATAATGGTATGTCACATTAATCACATAGATGTATCGCATTGCTCTTTATCACTGCCACAATCAACAAACAACAATCAACGCCCGGTCTTAGAAAAAACTACAGTGACAAAAAAATCTTAAACCCATATTGTTGCATATATAATGAACGTTTACTGCAAATTGGAAAAAAGGAGATACGGATGTAAGTGTTTCAATAGATTCCGAAGATGAACTCGGTTCACTAGGGAAGAGCAGTCAACAACAGCCGAACAGATAAGAAGGAGTATAGATGCTATAAGTAATGTATCGAATGAGAGTGCGACTGGAACACAGTTAATTGCAAAATCTTCGGAAGAATTAAATAGTCTAACAGGTAATTTACAGGAACTGATAAGTAAGTTTAATATTACAGATAATGATGAACAGGGGGCTCATTATTCGATAAGACAAAACGGAAAACTGGTTAAATTTTAAAATAATTACTAAAACTTAGCTGCATTTATTGCCGGATTTAAATCCGGTTTTAATAAACAAAGTTTTTAGCACCATACATATCTGTAAAATATTTCATCATAATGGCTAAATATAAAAGTAAATAGTTCGATAATAAAATAATCAAAAAATGAAAATTCTCATTAAAGCGAAGAGAAATTAATAAAAGGAAATTCAGTTTTGGCAAATATTAAGATTAAAAAATTTAGAGATTGGAGCTTTTTATATAAGGTATTCGGCATAAATGTTATTGGCTTTATAGGTTTTATTCTGCTTATTAGCCTTTATATTCTGCCTACCATAAGGACCCAAATTTTAGAAGAAAAAAAACTCTCAATAGAAAAGATCGTTAATGTCGGCTTTAATATTCTAAGGTATTATGACTCCAAGGTTGAAGCTTCAGAATTGAGTTTGCAAGATGCACAAAAGTTAGCTAAAGAGGAAATAGGAAAATTCAAGTATGGTAATGATGATTATTTCTGGATAAACGATTTGTCTTGTAATATGATAATGAATGCAACTAAACCTGAATTGAACGGAACAAGTATGTTCGAATTCAAAGATCCTGACAATAAATACATTTTTAGAGAATTCGTCCAAATTGCAAAAACTAAAGGAGATGGTTTACTGGAATATTCCTGGCCTAAGCCGGGATATGAAAAACCTGTTCCCAAAATATCTTATGTAAAATTATTTGATAAATGGGGATGGGTATTAGGCACAGGGATATATGTCAATGATGTTGATAAAGAATATTATGGAATACAACAAAATATTTATTTAATCCTAGGTATGCTGATTACAGCTCTTATCACTTTTTCTTTTATTTTTTCTAAAAAATTAGTCAAAC
Organism: uncultured Bacteroidota bacterium; assembly: GCA_963740945.1. Taxonomy (GTDB): domain Bacteria; phylum Bacteroidota; class Ignavibacteria; order Ignavibacteriales; family Ignavibacteriaceae; genus CAVQBP01. Next base: position 33,452 of record CAVUGE010000033.1, read on the forward strand.
CAATTTATCAGCTGAAAGAAGCATCCGATAAAGTTGCTCAAGGGGAAATGAATGTTCATGTTGATTTTATTAGTAATGATGAAATTGGAAAATTAGCTGGTTCTTTTAATTCTATGGCTGAAAAGATTGCAACACAGATTCAATATTTGGAAAATATTCCCACACCTGTTATGATTATAGATAATGACTTTAATATACAATTTATGAATAAAAAAGGAGCGGAAATAGTAGGAAAAAATCATAAAGAGGTAGTTGGACAGAAATGTTATGATAATTTTAAAACAGGCGATTGCAAGACAGAGAATTGTGCTCTATATAAGGCAATGAAAAGAGATAATATCTTTTCACAGGAAACAATAGCACGGCCTAACGGATATGAGCTTCCTATTCTATATACTGGAGCACCCGTTAAAAATAGAGGAGGAAAAATAATCGGGGCAGTGGAAGCTATTACCGATATTAGAGAAATTAAAGAAATGCAGAATTATTTAACCCGCTCAACAAAGAAAATGATGTTGGCAATGGAACAGTTTGAAAAAGGAAATTTAACTATCACTGTTTCACCTGAAAAAGATGATGATATCGGCAGACTGTTTAAAGGATTTAATAAAACTGTTTCAAATATGAAGCAAATAATCGAAACGGTTAAAGATGCTGTAGAATCTATAACTCAATCAAGCACAGAAATTTCCGCAAGTACTGAAGAAATGTCAATAGGAGGCCAGGAGCAATCAAATCAAACGAACGAAGTAGCGGCTGCTGTAGAACAAATGACCAGAACGATTTTAGAAACAACAAGGAATGCTGGTACGGCATCTGAAAATGTAAAGAAAGCAGGATTAACTGCAGTTGAAGGGGGAAAAGTTGTTGAGGAAACCGTAACCGGTATGAAGAGGATTGCTGAAGTAGTTTCCAGAGCAGCAGAGACAGTAAAACAGCTTGGAAATAGCAGTAATCAAATAGGTGAAATAGTTCAGGTAATTGATGATATAGCAGATCAGACAAATTTACTTGCATTAAATGCGGCAATTGAAGCAGCGCGTGCAGGAGAACAGGGAAGAGGATTTGCTGTAGTGGCAGATGAAGTAAGGAAATTAGCCGAACGGACAACTAAAGCTACCAAAGAGATAGCATTAATGATAAAACAGATACAGAGCGACACATCTGAGGCGGTGAATTCGATAGAAGAAGGGAATAGCGAAGTCAAGAAAGGAAGGGAGATGGCTAATAAAGCAGGAGAATCATTGAAAGAGATAATAAATGCGTCGAATAAGGTAGTAGATGATGTAAACCAGGTAGCAAGTGCAAGCGAAGAACAGTCTGTTACAGCAGAACAAATAAGTAAAAATATTGAAGCAATAAATAGTGTCTCGCATGAAAATGCTTCAGGAATAGCCCAGGTTGCAAGGTCTGCAGAAGATCTGAACCGGCTTACAGAGAATCTTCAAAATATTATAAACAGATTTAAAGTCGATACCGGTGAAACAACTGATTTTTATTTAAATAAGGTTAGTTACACTAATTAGATAAAGTTTTTAAGATTTTTTAAGAACGGGATGATAAACCATAATATAGGATTCGCTGAAAATACAAGGAAAAAATATAATGAAACTAACAATCTCAAGAAAAGTTGGAGTAATAGTATCTGCTACCCTCCTGATTTCTTTAAGCTTAATGCTCTACCTTCTTCTTGCACGTGAGGAAAGTGCAAAAAAAAATAAGGATAAAGAAGCCGTTGATGAATTATCAAATATTATTGATCAGTCAATCATTTTTAGTATGGGTGAAGGGATTAATGATATTCATCCGTTTATAGAGAGAGCGGAAAAAATAAAGAATATAAGAGAACTAAGAATAATACCTTCTAATAAAATAGAAAAAGGGAGTGAAGATAAGCTTGACTCTGAAGAAAGAAAAGTTTTATCCACACGCACAAAAGAGTTCTATGAAGAGAAATTTAATAATGAAGAAGTCTGCAGATTTATTAAACCGGTACTTGCCGAAGAAAACTGTTTAACATGTCATGACGTAAAAGTTAAGGAGCCTCTGGCAGTCATAAGCTTACGATATTCGATGAAAGCAGATTACGCAGCTATAGCCAGTCAAAAATTGGAAGCCATACTAATGGCTCTTGGTACCATTATAATCGCGATTCTGATGGTAATGATATTTCTAAAAAGGACAGTTATAAAGGATTTACTACTTGCAGTTAAAGAAATTAAAAAACTTTCAACCGGAAATATGAAATGTGAAATGAGCATTAAAAGAGATGATGAACTGGGTGAATTGTGCGATTCAGTTGGTAAACTAATACATTCTCTTAATGGACACAGTTATGCGGCAGAGCAAATTGCTAAAGGGAATATGAATGTTGAGATAGTAAAGCTTTCCGAGAATGATACGCTTGGAAAAGCAATGATAACTGTAAAAGAGAGTCTTATCTTATTAGTAAATGATATCGAAGAGATGTCTGTTGCAGCTAAAGAAGGAAATCTTAGAAAAAGAGTGGATGCAGATAATCACCCCGGAGAATATAAAAAAATTGTTCTAGGTTATAATGAAACCTTAGATGCAATGAGTACACCCCTTGAAGAAAGTTCGCAGGTTTTAGGTGAAATGGCACAGGGAGACTTTACCGTTAGAATGAGAGGCGATTACCAGGGCGATTTTATAAAAATAAAAAGGAACATAAATAAAGTAGCTGATTCAATGTGCGAAGCCATAAACGCTGTTTCAAAATCAGTATATGCGACTGCAAGTGCATCTAACCAAATTTCCTCAAGTACTGAAGAAATGGCATCGGGCGCACAGGAGCAATCTTCACAAACGGAAGAAGTGGCAACAGCTGTAGAACAAATGGCAAGAACTATACTTGAGACAACAAGAAATGCCAGTCAGGCTTCTGAAAATTCTAGGAAAGCTGGACAGATCGCCGGAGATGGGGGAAAAATTGTTGAAAATACTGTTGAAGGTATGAAAAAGATAGAAGAAGTGGTTTCCAGAGCAGCAGAGACAGTAAAACAACTTGGAAATAGCAGTAATCAAATAGGAGAAATAGTTCAGGTAATTGATGATATAGCCGATCAGACGAATTTACTTGCATTAAATGCGGCAATAGAAGCAGCGCGTGCAGGTGAGCAGGGAAGAGGTTTTGCTGTAGTAGCAGATGAAGTAAGGAAATTAGCTGAGAGGACAACCAAAGCTACCAAAGAGATAGCTGTAATGATAAAGCAAATACAGGGTGATACAACAGATGCTGTGAATTCGATAGAAGAAGGTAACAAGGAAGTGAAAATGGGTAGGGACTTGGCTAATAAAGCCGGAGATTCATTGAAAGAAATAATAAATGCATCAAATAAAGTAGTAGATGATGTAAACCAGGTTGCAAGTGCAAGTGAAGAACAGTCTGTTACAGCAGAACAGATAAGTAAAAATATAGAAGCAATAAATAATGTCTCACATGAAAATGCTTCGGGAATAGCGCAAGTTGCAAGAGCCGCTGAAGATTTAAATAACCTTACTGAGAATCTCCAAAAATTAGTCAACAGATTTAAGATCAATTCCGGCCCAGAGTTGTATCAAACGGAAGAGCATAATAGTGAATTAATTAAATATTAGAAGTATCAAAATATCTGCTGAATATAAAAAATAATCGAAAAATAGGTTTTATCTATGAAAAAGTACTGGCAAAATCTTAAAATAAATCAGAAAATTTTATACCCAATCATTTTAGTATCTATTTTAAGCGGAGGCATTAGTTTCTGGTATTTTTATAACCTTTATAAAGAAACCGAAGTAAATTCGCTTGTGTCAAGGGCACGTACACTAATTGTTGAGGCTGAAGCCGTTAGGGATTATACCGCAACACAGCTTAAAACAGGGATATTCAAAAATGATTTAACGGATACAAAGAAAGTGCTTTTTACCGTCCCGATTTTTTCTGCAATGAAAGTTGCAAAGGAAAAAGCTGCGGAATTAAATATGAATTTTAAGGTTCCGAAATTTCAGCCAAGGAATCCGGATAATACTCCGGATAGCTATGAATCAAAGATACTTGAAAAACTTAAAACCGGTAATGTAAATGAGTATTGGGAAATTGATAATGCTACTAATACAGTTAGATTCTTTAAACCAATTAAGTTAACTGAGGAATGTTTAAAGTGTCATGGTGATCCAGATAAATCTATGGAGTACTGGGGACGAAGTGATGGAAAAGATATTACAGGAGCAAAAATGGAAGGCTGGAAAGCCGGTGAAATACATGGAGCTTTTGAAATTTTAATGTCAATGAAGCCGGTTCAAGCATCTGTTGAACAAAAATCTTTGCTGATTGCATTAATATCCGCATTAGGTGTTGGTTTAATTGTACTGATAGGGTTTTTTGTCTCCAGAAATATAAGCAGGCCAATAACCGAACTTAAAAATGCTGCGGATAAAGTTGCCGAAGGAGATACGGATGTAAGTGTTTCAATAGATTCTGAAGATGAACTCGGTTCACTGGGGAAAAGCTTTAACGGTATGGTAAGGAATCTTATAAAAGCAAACGAAGCTTTAAATGAAGAAAAGAAAAGTATTGAAAAAAAGGTGGAATTTGCAGTTAAAGAGTCAGAGGAACAGAAAAATTATCTCTCAAAGAGCGTTGAAATTATGCTTGGGGAAATAAAGAAATTTTCGGATGGAGATTTAACTATCCGGCTGAATGCAGAAAAGGATGACGATATTAAGAAACTATATGACGGTTTTAATTTATCGGTTAAGAATATAAATAACTTAATAAAAAATGTTAATGAGGCAATTGGAGCTACTGCAAATGCTTCAACAGAAATATCTGCAATAGTAGAACAGGGGGCTGCAGGCTTTCAAGAGCAGTCTATTCAGACATCTGAAGTGGCAACGGCTATAGAACAAATGACAAAGACTATCCTTGAAACAACTCAAAATGCGGGAACAGCGTCCGATAATGCGAGAAAAGCAGGTATGATTGCAGGTGAAGGAGGGAAAGTCGTTGAAGATACTATTCAGGGTATGATAAGGATAGCCGATGTAGTTTCCAAAGCGGCGGAGACGGTAAAACAACTCGGAAAAAGTAGTAATCAAATAGGAGAAATAGTTCAAGTAATAGATGATATAGCAGATCAGACTAATTTACTAGCATTAAATGCAGCAATAGAAGCAGCGCGTGCAGGAGAGCAGGGAAGGGGTTTTGCAGTAGTAGCAGATGAAGTAAGGAAATTAGCCGAAAGAACAACAAAAGCTACGAATGAGATTGCATTAATGATTAAGCAAATCCAGAAAGATACAACGGAAGCAGTGGGTTCAATAGAAAAGGGGACTGAAGAAGTAAAAAGAGGAAGAGAGAAAGCTAACGATGCCGGAAAATCGTTAAGAGAAATAATAAATGCCTCAAACAGGGTCGTGGATGAAGTAAACCAGGTAGCTAGTGCCAGTGAGGAACAATCAATTACAGCGGAACAAATAAGCAAAAATATTGATGCAATCAATAATGTAGCACAGGATAGTGCAAATGGAATTCAACAGGTGGCTAAATCAGCTGAAGATTTAAACATGCTCACAGAAAACCTGCAGAACTTAATAAGTAAATTTAAAATAAATAGTGATTCTGAAGAAAGCGAAACACACTTTTCAGTAAGACAAAACGGAAAGTTGATTAAGTCATAAAATAATTATAGATGTTCAAAATCTTAAATGACAATTTAACTCAACAAATTATGATAAAATTCGATAATAAATAATAAATCTCAACTTAAAACATGAAAAAGCAACCATATTTCTAAGAGGAAGAAATGAATATAAATAAAGAGCAAAAAACCGAGACAGGCGAATTACTGCAGTTAGTTACCTTCAATATTGGTAAGGAAGAATATGGCGTTGATATACTTCATGTGCAGGAAATAAATAGAATGACACATATTACTAAAGTTCCGAATGCACCGCATTTTGTTGAAGGTGTAATCAATTTAAGAGGAAGAGTAATACCTGTTATTGATTTAAGATTAAAATTAAAAATAGAAAAAAAAGAGTATGATAAGAATACCAGGATTATAGTTGTTGAAGTGGATAATAAAACAATTGGCTTTATTGTTGATTCGGTTAATGAAGTCTTGAGGATACCCGCAAACCTTACCGAAGTTCCGCCTGAGATGGTTTCAGGAGTTGAATCTGAATTCATAAAATCAGTAGGAAAATTAGAAGACAGACTGCTTATTTTAATTGATATTCAAAAGGTTATCCAGACAAATGAAATTAAAAAAATAGAAACTATGGAAGCCATTTTTTAGTCTTTTCACTATGAGAAACTATCAAATTAACAAAAAATATTTTTTTACGATAATAATAACACATAACGATGCTTGTTTCTTTATTCGGGATAAAAATGGAAAATATTGAATCTGAAATAAATAAAATACCTGAATTAGTCAACGGTAAAACTCCGGAAGAAAAGATAATTTTCCTTGAATCACTTTATGATTCTCAATTATCCGAAGATGAATTAAATTCTATATGCGATTTAATTACAGATAATGATAAAGGGGTAAGGAACTCAGTTGCCTATTTATTGAGTAAGAATGCCACTGAAAATACCTGCAGAAAAATTGTAAGTTTTTTATCTTTACCCGACATATATATGAAAAATTTTGTCGGGGAAATACTTCTAAAAATAGGTCCCAAAGCTGTTGAACCGATGTTGGATTCAATAGACGGCGGTAATGATGATGATAAAAAATTTGTAGTAGATATTTTAGGACTTATCGGCGATAATAAAGCAAGTGCGCAAATCACAAGACAGTTAAATACAAGCAAAAATGATAATGTAATTTTAGCCTGCATAGAAGCACTGGGAAATCTGAAATCCGAAAAATCCCTCTATCATTTGATGGCCTTTTACGGATTAAATGAGTTGTATAAACCCACAGTCATTGAATCTTTGGGTAAAATAAGTTCACCTGCTGCACTGGGATTCATTGTCTCCAAGTATGAAGAAGAAAATGACGATTTAATTAAATTTTCAATTATAGAAAGTCTTGGTTTAATAGGGGATGAAGAAACATTCTTTTTCCTTTTATCCGAGCTAAATGAGGTGAAAGGGCCTCTTGTATGGCCGATTATTAAATCAGTCTATAATCTAAAAGAAAGGTTCGGATTCGATATACCGTTTGATGAAAGGATGAAGAATATTATACTTCAGACAATTACCGATGCGAGTGTTGAATATAGAAAAATAGCAGCTAATTTATTATCAATTTTCAATGATAAAGAAATTATTTCGGCATACCTGAAGATTTTAGGAGATCAGCCGGAAGTCGATGAAATGATATTGCCGAAATTTTGGGAAAATCCGTATGTAGTATTTGAAATTATTTCCGAATTACTTAATAAAGAACCTCAAAACGTAAAATCACTTTTAAATTTACTTAAAGATATAATTCACCTGGATGGTGAAGAAAAGTATAATTTTATCCCTTCTCTTCAGCTAAGAAGTTTAACTGATTCTTTATCCCACTATTTATCTAATTATGATGAAGAAGTAAGGATGTTAGCACTTGAATTACTTTTTATTCTGGATAAAAATGCAGGGATCCTTTTTATCGATGAATTTATCGAAGATAATAATCTTTGGAACAGATTAAAGCTTATAGAACTGCTGGATGAAGTTTATCATCCAAAGGCAGATGAGGCGTTGGTCAAACTTTCTAATGATTCCGAAGAGATGGTAAGGGAAAGAGCAAATTTCTGTCTCTCCAAAAGGGATGTTCACATTTAAGTTGTCAGCTTAAAAGATATTGAAAATAGAATGAATAATTACACTAATACAGCTTTAAAAAATATTTCACAAAATAGCTTCGCAAAACCTCAAATAATGACATCCCAGCTATTTGAGAAGTGGAGAACTTATATATATGAAAATTGTGGAATTTATTTCCAGGATAACAAGAAATATTTATTAGAATCAAGGCTGCTGAAAAGAATGAGTTATCTGGGGCTAAATTCTTTTGATGATTATTTAGGATACGTATTAAACAGTGCAAACAGCATAAATGAGAAAAAATATTTATATGAAGCAATAACAATAAATGAAACTTATTTTTTTAGAAATCAGCCGCAGCTGGATACTTTAGTTAAAACCTTAATTCCGGATATAGTTGAAAAAAACGGGAGAAGTAATAAGACTAGAATTAGAATCTGGAGCGCAGCCTCATCTTCCGGTGAAGAAGCTTATTCTATAGCAATTTCTATAAATGATCTAATATTACCAAGGTATCCAAACCTTGAATTCGAAATAGTCGGTACAGATATCAGTTACTCGGTAATAGAAACAGCAAGAAAAGGAGTATATAGAGAATATTCCGTTAGAAATATGCCGGCTTATTACCTGAAGAAATATTTTACTGTTAAAGAAAATATTTACGAACTGAATCCTGAAGTAAAAAAGAATGTTAACTTTAAATTGTTGAATTTATATGATAATGCCGGTATGAGGTCAATGTTTAATTTCGACATAATTTTTTGTGCAAATGTTCTCATATATTTTGATGCTGATTCAAAAATCAGAGTTGTGAACCAGTTGTATAATTCTCTAAATAAAGGGGGATATTTATTTATAGGATATTCAGAAACCTTGCATAATATTTCAAAGGCTTTTAAGATTTTAAGTTTTCCTAAAACAATAGGTTATAAAAAAGAATAATAAAATGAAACAAGTAATTTTGTTAGCAGACGATTCGCCTTCGATTAGAAAGTTCGTTGCATTTTCACTGGCAATGAAAGGGTATGAAATTATCCCTGTTTCCGATGGAATGGAGGCTCTTGAAAAACTCCCATCAGAACATATAAATTTGGTTATAACCGACATAAATATGCCGAATGTTGATGGATTTGAGTTAATTAAAGCCATTAGGGCAAATGAGGAATTGAAGGAAATACCAATAATAATATTGTCATCTATGGGCGGAAGTGAAGAAATTAAGAAAGGTTTAATGTTTGGTGCAAACTCTTATTTAATCAAACCTTTTGATCCTAAAAGAATATTATATGAAGTTTCAAAATATTTAACATGAGGTAAAATTATGTCAGTAAAGTTCTTGGTTGTTGATGATTCGGTTACTATGCGCAGAATTGTAGTAAATTCTTTAAAAAATATTGGTTATGATAGTTTTGTTGAAGCAGGAGAAGGTAAAGAAGCTATTGAAAAAATAACTGCGGATGGAAATATAAATTTCCTGATAACCGATTGGAATATGCCCGGTGTTTCCGGATTAGATTTAGTAAAATCGCTTAGGAGTAACAGCAGATATTCAAAACTTCCAATTCTAATGGTTACAACGAGAGGTGTTAAGGAAGATATAATTGAAGCACTCAATGCAAAGGTAAGTAACTATATTGTAAAACCTTTTACTCCTCAAATTTTAAAAGAAAAGATTGAACAAATTTTAGCAACTATATAAAGGGAGAGATAACATGAATCAACCAACAAATATAACGGAACTATTTGATAGGCTGAATGATTTGAAGTCTGTTTTTAAGTATGGCCAGAAGTTAATACCAGTAATTCAAAGTTTGCTCGATTTTATGAGTGAAACTGTTCCTCTGTTGGAAAATATTAATGCTTCAATAACAGAAAGTACAAGTAAAATTCCAAAGGCTACTAATCAAATAAACAATGTGACAAGTGCTACTGAATTAGCAACTACTGAAATATTGGATTTAATAGATCTCATTTCTAATGATATTATTGAAATAGAAAATTATCTCAAAGATATATTAGAAGCCAAAAAACGGAAGACCGAAATTGTTCAAAAAATAAGGAGCTTAATTGATGATGAAAATGCTAAAAAGCTCCTGGATGAATATGTGAAACTAGATGAATCTACTAATCCATATAAGTCAATTTCAGAATTAATTTCAAAAATTAAAAATAACTCAAATAATATAACCCTTTCTCTTCAAGTACAGGATATAACTTCCCAGCAATTAGCTGCGGTTAATCATTTGATTGTTTCCGTACAGGATCGGTTGGCATCATTAATACTTAATCTTGAAGAAGCGAGTATTAGTGAAGCGGATACAGGCGGAATAGTAGTGCCGGAAGGTTCTTGTTTTGACCCTAATGCTAATTATTCCAAATCAGATGGAAGACAGGATCTCGTTGATTCAATTGTAAATAATCATCAAACAACACAGGATGAAATAGATAAATTATTTTCGTAAAGAATATGGATGAAATGAACGAATACCCCCTCTTAAAAGATCCGGAAATGAAAGAGATTCTGGAAAGTTTTCTGGTTGAATCCAAAGAAATTCTGGAAAGACTGGATCTTGATTTAATGGAACTGGAAAAAAGATCAGGAGACATGGACTTGCTTAACCAGGTTTTCAGGTCTTTTCACACAATTAAAGGAACTTCAGGTTTTTTCGGATTAAACAAACTTACTGAAATTACCCATAAATGTGAGGATATCCTTAATAAGCTGCGAAAAGGAGAAGCCATATTGAATTCGGATATTATGGATTCAATTCTTTTAGCTTATGATAAAATTAAAGAGCTTCTTTCAAGTATTGAAAGCAACTTTAATGAGGATGTTGATATTGAGATTTCACTTGAAGTTTTAACTAATACTATTGTTTCATTGGAAATCAATAAGCATGGTAATGAACAGAATGTAGAAGAAGCTATAAAAGCGGAACAAACAGAAAAATCTAAATCCCGAATAAAAGCCAACACAGGTAAAGTAAAAAGAAGTAAAAAAGCCGACAAGGTAAAAGAAGATTCATATCCGGAAGTTATTGAGGACAATAATAAGGACAACGAAGAGAATAATACAGAGAATAATACAGAGAATAATAAGCCGGCAAATGATGACAATGAAAAGAACCAACCCGATAAGATAAAAGAGTTAAAACAAAAAGATAATACAATAAGAGTAGATGTTGCACGTCTTGATGAATTATTAAATATAGCATCAGAACTGGTACTGGGAAGAAACAGGTTGGCTCAGGTAAATTCAGAATTCGCACTGGAGTATGAGGGAACGAAGTTGTCACGGGATCTTGCAGATGCAACCAGACAAATTGATTTAATGATGAATGAACTTCAGCTTGTGGTAATGAAAACCCGTATGGTGAAAATTGGTAAAGTATTTAACCGTTTCCCCCGCCTAGTTAGAGATTTATCAAAAGAATCTCAAAAAAATGTCAAATTGGAATTAAAAGGAGAAGAAACAGAGCTTGATAAAACTTTAATCGAAGAAATAAATGATCCCCTTGTTCATCTCATCAGGAATTCGGTTGATCACGGTATAGAATCTCCCGAAAATAGAAAAAAGACTGGAAAGGATACCACTGGTACAATCACACTTTCTGCCGAACATGAAGGGAACCATATTATTATTACTATTGAGGACGATGGAAAAGGAATAGATCCTGAAATTATTAAAGAAAAAGCTGTAAGTAAAGGATTAATTTCGAAAGAGAAAGCTAAAGAACTAACAACAAATGATGCCTATAACCTTATCTTTTTACCGGGCTTCTCAACTGCGGAAATAGTTACAAATATATCCGGCCGAGGAGTAGGAATGGATGTAGTAAAAACAAATGTAACAAAGCTAAGGGGATTAATAAGCATAGATTCCAAGGTTGGTTTCGGTACAAAAATTATAATCAAACTTCCTCTAACTCTTGCAATCATTTCTGGAATGATTGTAAAAGTAAACGAACAATCTATGGTAATTCCATTAAATTCTATTATTGAGGTTGTTCGCGTACATCTTGATAATATAAATACAATTAATGGGCGTGAGGTAATTAGAATGAGGGATAGTGTTATTCCGCTGCTGGGTATTGATGAACTTTTAAGCGGTATAACTTATAGTAAGGATAAAGTATGGCAATATATTGTTGTTGTAGGAATTGCTGAAAAAAGATTCGGAATTAAAGTGGACCGGCTGATAGGACAAAAGGAAATAGTTATTAAGTCTCTTGGGACTTATCTGGGGAATATTGAAGGGATTGCAGGCTCCACTATTTTAGGTGATGGAACTGTTATTATGATTCTGGATATAGCTGAATTAATTCATAAGCTGGAAAGGTAATTTTGGCTGGAAAAATTAATATATTAGTTGTTGACGACTCAGCTTTTATGAGGAAATCTATCTCCATTATGCTGGAAAGTGATGAAGAAATAAAAGTAATCGCCACTGCCAGAAATGGTGAAGAAGGTTATGATATGGCAAAAAAGCTCCGTCCGGATTTAATTACCATGGATATCGAAATGCCAAAGATGGATGGTCTTACTGCCCTTCAAAAAATCATGAAAGATTGCCCGACTTCAGTAATTATGATTAGTTCTTTGACGACTGAAGGAGCTGATTCTACAATAAAAGCTCTGGAATATGGTGCAGTTGATTTTATCCCTAAAGAATTATCTTATATAAATGTAAATATTATCAAAATTAGAGAAGACCTTATACGGAAAATTAAGGAGATTGTAAAACAAAGTTCTTTACAGGAAAGATTAAGGAAATTAAGAAAATTAAACCCGGTCTCTTCGAAAGGGATCGATTTCCCATCTGTGAAGTCATTGCCAAGAAATGGATATAAAGCTATTGCATTAGGAATATCTACAGGAGGACCTTTATCCTTACAAAAAATAATACCTAATATATCTACAAAAATAAATTGTCCGGTATTTATTGTACAGCATATGCCTCCCAAGTTCACAAAATCCTTGGCTGATAGATTAAATAGTTTAAGCAAATTAGAAGTAAAAGAAGCTGAAAATAATGAAGTTATTAGGAATGGTGTAGTATACATTGCACCGGGCGGATTTCATATGACTTTATCTAAAAAAAATATAGGTACATTTTTTGTTTCTATTTCTGAAGAACCTTCGACAACATTACATCGTCCTTCGGTTGATGTAATGATTAATTCGGTTGTCGATATTTTCGGTAAAAATACTTTAGGTGTTATTATGACAGGTATGGGAAAAGACGGACTGGAAGGTATAAGGAAATTGAAAGGAGCCGGCGGCTATTGTTTGGCACAGGATGAGAGTTCAAGTGTTGTTTTCGGAATGCCAAAAGCTGTCATTGATGCCGGATTTGCAGATGTTATTGCACCTTTGGACAATATTTCAGAAATAATAAACAGGGCTTTTTAATATGAAAGAGGTATTTGAAGAATCTCTTTATAAGGAGATTGAATTCGCAAAAAATTGCAAAGGTGTAATAAAATCTTCTCAAGCAAAAGTTATCGGAAAAATAAAGATTTCAATTGATGAAGAAAGTCATAACGGCGTTAAGATAGTAGTAAAAAAAGATGAAAAAGATACGGTAAAAGAAATAAAGTTCATCTGTTCCTGCGGAAAAACCAAATCAATCGTTTTAGATTATAATGAATAATAATTCGCATCTGGTTAGTTTTAGCCATTTGTCCCCTTCTTTAATTTCACTTTAATGAAATAAACAATTAAATAAACCAAAAATAACATTCCTGTTAGAATGGCACCTGTTTTGAGTTTCCACAAACGAAAATTGGAGAAAAGATGGCTGCTACTAACATTAAATTTTTAGAAAACTTTATTGATTACTGTTCTTTAAAGAATAAAGTAATCGGTAAAAATATTGCTAATATTGGTACCGAAAATTACAAAAGGGAAGATGTTGTTTTCAAAGATTTATTAGATAATAATATCGAAATGTTAAAAACGTCTGATCCAAGGCACTATGGACAAATTAGTTTTGAAAGTGAAAATACCATAAAAACTGATAACAGCAAAGATATGGTCTCAGGAATCAATAATGTTAATATTGATGAAGAAATGGCGGAATTGGCTAAAAATACTATCCAGTTTAAACTTACATCCCAGAAAATAGGTGACTATTTTAAAACACTTCAAGGCGTAATTAAGGGAGGAAGATAAACATTTGAAAATTGGTGATAATTTTCCCGGCTTCAATATTTCAGCGAAAGGTCTTAGTATACAAAGAAAGAAAATGAATATTATTGCTGAAAATATTGCTAATGCAGATGTTAGAAATGCAAATGGGATACCGTATAAAAGAAAATTCTTAACTGTAATACAAAAACAGGATCCATTTCAATTTCAGGGAATACCTCCTAAAAACACATTAAGATTAAATACAACTGACGAAGATCATATTTCAACATCTCCTGAAATTGAAATAAATCAATATGCAAATGATGATTCAAGTTTAATTTCAGAGCAGCAGCAGGATAATTCTCACGGTGAAATAGTTTATATGCCTGATAGTCCCTACGCAAATGATAAAGGATATGTAGAACAATCTAATGTAAATCTTATTAATGAAATGGTTGAAATGATTGCGGCTACCAGGAGTTATGAAGCAAATCTTACAGCATTAAGTTCTTCAAAACAAATGGCAAAAGATTCACTGGAGATATAACAAATGAAAATATCTACAAACAATATTGGTAATTATTCGATAAACAGTCATGCGGTTGCAGCAAAAAACGCAGTTCAGAAAAAAACTGTAGAAAAAAAGAATGAGGTTTTATCAACCGAAGAAAAACGATTTTTTATAGACCGCTATCCTCAAAAGAAAGCAGAAATAATAGACTATCATTTTTATCAAAAAAGCGGAACAATGTCCGGTGTTAAAATCGGACAATTGTTCGATAAAAAGGGATAAATATGAAAATAGGAGAAATAAACAATCTTTTATCAGCTAACCTTCTAAATAAAACAGAAAAACCTGATAACGGCAATTTCAAAAATGTTCTATCAGATTTTATTGGAAGCGTAAATCAAAGTCAGCTGGATTCGGATAGTATTACCAATGATTTTATTCTTGGAAAAAATGTTGAGCTGCAGGATGTCATGATCTCTTCTGAAAAAGCAAAAACCAGTCTTGAGTTACTAATGGAAATTAGAAACAAAACAATTGATATGTATAAAGAATTAACAAATATGCCCTTATAGATTGAAATATGAACAAAAACCCTTTAGAAGCTGTTTTTAATCTATTTAATAGATTTTCACTACAACAAAAAATCTTAATTGCTGGGAGTGTCGCAATAACCATAATATTGCTGGCAATATTATTATTCTTTTTGAATCAACCGAATTTTTCTCCTTTATATTCCAATCTAGCAGAAGATGATGCTGCCAAGGTAATTGATTATCTGAATAATGAAAAAATTCCCTACCAGATAGGTGATAATGGAAAAGTTATAGAAGTTCCAAAAGAAAAAGTATACGAAGCCCGTATGTCTCTGGCAGGTAAGGGAATTCCGGCTTCAGGAATTGTTGGTTATGAAATATTTGATAAAAATACAATGGGAATGTCCGAGTTTATGCAGAAACTTAATTATAAGCGGGCGCTTGAAGGTGAACTTGCAAGAACAATAATGGAAGAAGAAGGGGTTGAAGGTGCTCGAGTTCAGATTGTTATTCCTCAAAGATCAACTTTTAAAGATGAAGAAAAATTGCCTACTGCTTCTGTTGTATTGAAACTTAAAAATAATTTCATGATAACAAATGGAAATGTTGCTGCAATTGTAAACCTTATTTCAAGCAGTGTTGAAGGATTAACCCAGAACAATGTAACCTTAATAGATACAAAAGGAAGGATATTATCAAAGGAATTTGAAGACGGTCCTATTGCTCATTCCAGTTCGAAACAATATGAAATAAAGCAGACTGTTGAGAATTATCTTGTTCAAAAAGCACAGACTATTCTGGACAATATTTTAGGACCTGGCAATGCGGTAATCCAGGTAAATGCCGATATAAATTTTGATCAGGTGGAAAAGACAATGGAATTATATGATCCTGATAGTCAGGTAGCTATTAGTGAACAAACCACAAAGACAGAAAATGCAGGGAAAAATTCCGGTGATTCCACTTCTCAGGTAAGTCAAAATAATACAACAAACTATGAAATAAATAAAACTGTACAAAAAGTTGTACAGGGTACCGGAAATATAAAACGTTTAAGTGTTGCTGCAGTTATTAATGATGCTGCTAAAGTAGTAAAAAAAGGAGATAAAGAAGAAACTGTCTATGAACCACGTCCGCCGGAACAAATGAAAAAACTTGAAGATATTATTAGAAATGCCATCGGGGTAAGTACTGACAGAAATGATCAGTTTTCAATTGAAAATATATCTTTTGAAACAAAACCTTTCGAAGATTTGAAGGTAGATAAACCATCTTCAATTATGAATAACTTTGATGGTTATATCAATATTATATTAATTGTTATAAGTATTGGAGGGGCAATGTTTATTCTAAAAAGCCTAATGACTAAGCTGAAAAATCAAAAAATTAATCTTGGTAATATTGATCAGCTTGAAGAAAAAAGGATTGAAAGTTTCAATGCACAAGCTCCTGTTTCAAAAAACCAGCAGGGTAAAAAGATTGCACAAAAACCTAAAAGAGATTTACTCCCTGTAGGTGATATTGAAGATGATATTTCCGATGACGCTGTAAGAAAAAAACATCAGCAGGAAAAAATATCTAATTATGTTAACAAAAATCCAACTGATACTGCTAAACTTATTCACTCATGGATTCATGAAGATGAGATGTAGGAAAAAGTATGGCAGATAGATCCATTAAAACAACAGATATTTCAGGTGTTCAAAAAGCTGCTCTTTTAATGATAGCATTAAATGTCGAAACAGCATCAGAGGTTTTTAAATTTTTAGATTCTGCCGAAGTAGAATTAATTTCAACTGAAATTTCAAAGGTTAAAAATATAGCTTCACAAGTGGTCGATCTTGTTATGGATGAATTTTATACAATGGCGACTGCGCGTCAATATGTATTGGAAGGAGGGATAGATTATGCTCAAGCACTGCTCGAGAAATCTTTTGGGCCTAGTAAAGCCACGGAAATAATTGAAAGGGTTAAATCTTTAACAGCTCTAAAAGGTTTTGACGTACTTAAAAAAGCTGATTCGGCGCAGCTAATCGGTTTTTTAAATAAGGAACATCCTCAGACTATGGCTCTGATTCTTTCACATCTTAACCCAAATCAAACTGCCCAAGCTTTACAAGAATTACCCGAGAATACTAGGGCCGATGTTGTTTATCGTATAGCTACTTTGGGAAAAATATCTCCGCAAACACTTAAACAGGTGGAAAAAGTTGTAGATGAGATGGCTGGTTTCAGCATGTCTCAGTCATTAAGTAAAATTGGCGGAACTAAAAGTCTTGCAAATATTTTAAACAAGACTAACGCCACAATGAGTAAGTTAATCTTGGAAAAACTTGAACAACAGGATACTGAAGTTGCTCAGGAAGTTAAACGCCTTATGTTCCTATTTGAAGATATTCTCAATATTCAAGATAAAGATATTCAGAGGGTACTTAGAGAAGTTGATAGAAAAGATCTTGCTCTCGCCTTAAAAGTTGCAGAAGATAAATTAAAAAATAAAATATTCGCAAATATGTCAGAAAGGGGAGCGGATTTGCTTAAGGAGGAACTTCAATATATGGGAATGGTTAAATTAAAAGAAGTTGAAGCTGCCCAGGCTAAAATCATTGATTTAGTAAAAATGCTTGAGGAAGCCGGTGAAATAACATTGAATTTACGCGGAAGCAAAGAAGAAGTATATGTCTGATGTAATAAAGTTAAATAATGTAGTTTCTAAAAAGCTTTCGGTAAGGTTTAAGAATGAATATGATGACCTTGAAGAAGAAAAAGAACAAAAACAAAATCAATTTCAAATCCAGCTAGAACAGAAGTATGAACTTGGGTTTCAAAATGGTTATGAGAATGCAAAAAATGATATTGAAGAATTATATAACGAAAGACTTCTAAAAAAGGTTAATGAATTTAAAAAAATTTTAACGAAAACAGATGAAAAAATTTCCGGTTATGGTGAAGAATTTGAAGGACTTGTCGTCCGCCTCTCCTTTGAAATAGCTCAAAAAATTGTTAGAAGAGAAATAAAGAAAGAATCGCCGATAGAGAATGTTTTAAAGGAATCACTTAAAAAAATACTCGGCGCAAATTCTGTAATTATAAAAATTCACCCGGAAGATTTTAAATTAATAAATGATGACTATAGCAAAAATCTATTCTTTGATGAATCATTTTCAAAAATAAAATTTGAACAGGATGACAGAATTGAACAGGGAGGCTGTGCAGTTGAAACTGAGATTGGTAATGTGGATGCACGCGTAACTTCCCAGATAAATGAATTAAAGAAATATTTTGAATCCAATCTGATTTCACAGTCAAATTAGTAAATGAATTTAACAAAAGCATATATAGAAAAATACCGGAACCTTATAGATCGTTCGGAACTGATTAAATTAAATGGAAAAGTTACCGATGTTGTAGGGTTAGTAATTATTTCCACCGGACCGAATGTTTCGCTTGGAGAAGTCTGTATTATTGTGGATAGGAACGGAAAAACAGTATGTCAATCGGAAGTCGTTGGTTTTAAAGAGGGTAAGGTATTATCAATTGCTTTAGGTGAAGTTCACAATATTTCTCCTGCTTGCGAGATTATTGCAACCGGAAAGAGTTTTAATATTCCGGTGGGAAAAGAATTATTAGGAAGAGTAATTGATGGATTGGGGAACCCTATTGACGGGAAAGGGGAGTTAAATTGCTCCTCTTTAATTAATATCTATAGAGAACCGCCCAATCCTTTAAAAAGAAGGAGAATTAATACACCTCTGCAGACTGGTGTTAGATCGATTGACGGATTATTAACTGTTGGCAAAGGACAAAGGATCGGTATTTTTGCCGGGAGCGGGGTTGGTAAAAGTGTAACATTGGGTATGATCGCTAGAAATACCAATGCTGATATTAATGTTATCACCTTAATAGGTGAAAGAGGAAGAGAAGTACGCGAATTTATAGAAAAAGACTTGGGTGAAGAGGGATTAAAAAAATCAGTTGTTATTGTAGCAACAAGTGATAAGTCCGCATTGGTAAGAATCAAAGGAGCCTATATTGGTACAACTATTGCCGAATTTTTTAGAGATCAGGGAATGGATGTAGTCTTAATGATGGATTCGGTAACTAGATTTGCAATGGCGCAAAGAGAAATTGGACTTACCGTTGGAGAACCACCTACCTCTAAAGGTTATACTCCTTCAGTATTTGCTATCCTTCCAAAACTTTTGGAAAGAGCAGGTACATCCGAAAATGGTACTATAACCGGTTTCTACACTGTCCTTGTGGATGGCGATGATATGAATGAACCTATTGCTGATGCTGTAAGATCAATCCTTGACGGACATGTGGTATTATCACGCAGGTTAGCAAACAAAGGACAATATCCTGCTGTTGATCCTCTGCAGAGCGTCAGCAGGGTAATGCCGGATATTGTTACATCAGATCATTATAAACGTTCCATGATTTTTAATGAAATCCTTGCTACTTATAAAGAAGCAGAAGACTTAATTAATATCGGGGCGTATGTCAAAGGAAGTAATCCTCAAATTGATCATGCACTATCTAAAATAAATCTTTTAAGATCGTTTTTAAAACAGGATATGAATGAAAAAACTCTATATAATTCTACTGTCTCAAGATTAAATGATATTATTGAAAAACCATTGACCTGATAAGCCGGATATGTCAAAATTTACATTTAAGTATGATTCTATAAAAAAAGTTAAGGAATTACTGGAAAAAAAGGTACAAAAGGAAATGGCACTTATAGAGTTGGAAATTGATAGAAATATTTTTGAGTGTGAAAAGTTGGTCCTGGAAATAGAAAATACTATCAAAATCCCCAAAAGTAATAGGATATCGGAATTAAAAGCTGTTGAGAACTATAAAAAAACGTTGGAAAAGAAAATTGAAATTATTCAAAAACATATTGAAGCACTAAAGCAGCAGAAAGAAAAAAAATTGAAGGAATTGGCTGAGAGAAGTAAAGAAAATAAAATCTTTCAAACATTAGAAGAAACTTATCTAGAAAACTTCAAATATGAAGAAAATCTTAAAGATGAGATTAAAATAAATGAAATTGCCACTCAAAAGTTTATCAGGGACAATAGCTGAAATGAAAATATTAAATATTCTTGTTTTTGTTGCAGCTTTTCTTATAGTAACAGGTGGTCTGATCTTTTTTAATTCAATTTATAACAACATCTTTAAATTTGATTTTTCTCCTGTTTCTAATAAAGATTCTTTAAGTGTTGCAAGCACAGTTTCTCCAAATGATCCCTCTGTAGAACTTAAGGAACAAGTTGATAAAAAAGCTGAACCGGTTGGGGGAAACGATACAACTAATAGCCTGGCATTAAATACTAATATGCAGAACGATTCTGTAACCGCTTCTATTCCAAATGCTCAAGCAACTCCACAGGTTATTCCTATTCAAAATAAATCTCAAAATTTATCTGTTAATAATCAAACAGAACCAGAACAGCAAAACGGACAGGAAACTGTTATTGATAGAAATATAAAGGCTTCGGAAGTTGATACCATATATCAAAAGTGGATTAAGCAAACCGCTAAGCTTTACGAATCAATGGACCCTAAAAAGGCTGCTTTAATTATAAGGAATTATTCCGAGTCGACGGCAAGAAATATTATCTATAAAATGAAAAAAAAGCAGGCAGCAGATATTTTATCCGAACTTGATCCTGTTACTGCTAATAGAATAGCCCAATTCCCTACAGAAAAAGATAAATCAGATTTAATTAAAAATTAATAATTATGTATAAACTAATTTTAAATTCGTTCGATAATAAACAATGAATGCAAATATATTTGAGTCCCAAAATAAAGAAAACCTAATGCAGTTTAATCCTCTTTTTTTACCGGCAAATAATTTTGCTGAAAATCCAGGAATCACAAAAACTTTTAAATTAAGTAACAGTACATATTTATTTTCTGATATAATTAAAGTTTTTACTGGAGCGGATTTAATTAAAAACCAGGAAGATTCCGGATTAAACTTACCTCAGGATAACTTGTCAAATCAACAGCTTCAGGCAGCAAATATTTATTCATTGAATATTCAAAACGCAGCACCCATACCTGATAAACAAAAGGATTTATCAAAAACTATTAATTCTGTAGTAAATAATCTGAGCATAATTATTGAATTAATAAATAAATTATCCGGCAGCGGACAGCTTAATTTACAGAGTGGAATTTCCGGCTTAAATTCTTTTAAATCAGGCATATTACCAAATGAGAAAATGATAACATCGGATGAATTAACTGCCCTTTTAAATAATTTTATTAAGTTGACCGGTTCCGCAAATAAAACAAAAAATATAACGGGTAATGGAGACACGTCAAAAGCAAAAAATAAAGTTGATGATAATCAGGGAGATTTGATTATAAACATCCTTAATTCATTAAATGCAAATAGACCTGTTATCATAAACATTGTTAATGAAAACGAAATCTTAAAGATTGAATTACAAAAAACTGATATAGTGGGACAGGATGAAAAATCTATTTCATTAAATCCCGATGATAGTAATTCAGGAGTCTCCCTGAAAGAAGATAAATTCGATTTCAAATTAATTAATAATACAGGTTACAAAGAATCTATGCATATACCGGCAGATTCTTTATCTATTGAAGCACTGCGGCAAAACTCTGAATTAAATAAATTGAAATCCGCTTCAAATTCAGGTAAAATTGAAGAAAATATATTGAGCCCGGATAAAATTGAAAGCTTATCTTCGGAAAATGGGGGAAAAATTGTTTCTGATGGACAGTCTAAAATAGCTTTATTTGAAGATTCTGCTTTCCCTGCTGACCTATCGAAAAATTCAAATTCTTTACCGTTTATAAAATTGAAGAGTGGTTCAAATGCTCAGAATATTTTTAAACTCAAAGTTGAAATTTCAAAGATTGAAAAGCCCTCTCAGTTACCCAAATCGGAGATTACTCCTGATTTATCAAATAAAATATTTGGTAAACCTAAGAATAATTTGTCAAAGAATGTATCGGAGTCTGTTTCTATTGAAAAGCTTGTCGCTTCAAAAAACAGCCTGAAAAACTTAAATAAGGTTTCCAATGAACTGAATAATTATTCGATTAAATCAGATGTAAATAAGATTAAGAACACTGCAGTTTTCAAGAATGAAATTAAAAGTGAATTAAAAGATGCTGAGCCAATAGTTAAAAATAAAAATCTAAAGGCAGAAATTCAGTTTAACGATTCAATAAAATCTCAAAAAGATTTAAAGGAAATCGATAAGGTTAGCAACAAAGATCTGAAAATTCTTTTTGAAGACGACAAAAGTAACCCTAAATCAAAGTTGACCAAATCTTCCCCAATTGCAGCAATTTTTGATGAATCCAAAATTGAAAAGCTTGTCTCTTCAAAAAACAACCTGAAAAACTTAAATAAAGTTTCCAATGAACTGAATAATTATTCGATTAAATCAGATGTAAATAAGATTAAGAACACTATAGATTTCAAGAATGAAATTAAAAGTGAATTAAAAGATGCTGAGCCAATAGTTAAAAATAAAAATCTAAAGGCAGAAATTCAGTTTAACGATTCAATAAAATCTCAAAAAGATTTAAAGGAAATCGATAAGGTTAGCAACAAAGATCTGAAAATTCTTTTTGAAGACGACAAAAGTAACCCTAAATCAAAGTTGACCAAATCTTCCCCAATTGCAGCAATTTTTGATGAATCTAAAATTGAAAAGCTTGTTGCTTCAAAAAACAGCCTGAAAAACTTAAATAAGGTTTCCAATGAACTGAATAATTATTCGATTAAATCAGATGTAAATAAGATTAAGAACACTATAGATTTCAAAAATGAAATTAAAAGTGAATTAAAAGATGCTGAGCCAATAGTTAAAAATAAAAATCCAAAGGTAGAAATTCAGTTAAACGATTCAATAAATTCCAAAAAAGATTTAAAAGAAACTTCTAAAATTTCAACCAGCGGTGATGAAAATAAGTTTGAAAAGGACGAGATTAAAAATAACGATGTTAAAATAGAGTTGGAAGACAATAAAGGTAAAACTGAATCAGGATCAACCAAACCTCTCAAAGCTTCAGCAAAAGCGAATGAGTCTTATATTGAAAATATTTCTGACGAAAAAATATTGGTTAATACAGAAAGTATTGATAATGATAAGTTAAATGAAGGAAATGGAATCCCAACTGAGAAACCAGAAATCCCTGGAGAAGTTATTACATCGGTTAAAACTGAGGAAAAAGATTCTAAAATAATTAACTCTGATAGTAATTTAAATGACATAGGGAAAGCAAAAGATCAGTTAAATCCTCAAATTTCTATTCTCAAAAAGGAAATAGAAGATAAGAAATCCTCTCCCTTTGATGTTCAAAAAACAGATGATGTTGCTGATAAAAAACATGTTACTAAAGAAAATTCTATAACGATCGATACGAAAACTAAAAGTATAAATACAAACATTAAATCAAACAATAATAATGATTCCAAAGAAATATCTGCATCAAAAAATGCGGATGACAATAAAGAAATATTAGCTTCCGGGAAAGCAGTAATTGAAACTGACTCTCAAAAATCAAATTCCGAAGTCAATAACGGCACAAATATCAAAAGCGATCTTTCGGGTAAAATTAATTTAAGCGATAATCAGTTGAATGATAATATTGAAGATAATTTAATAAATAATAAAAAGGATGATTCGGGTAATTCAAAAGATGAGGGGCAATTTTCTCAAAGTAAAGGAGATAATTTCTTTAATTCTTATTTGAACAAAATTGAAATGAATAATGTTCAAAGCGCAAAAAGACCTGATTATAAAGAAAATTTTGATGATCAAATGAAAAGAGTTGATTCTAGTGAACTTGTTAAGGAGATTACAAAACTGGCTGCTGGTGATCAAAAAAATGTAGTGTTGAAATTAATTCCTGAAGATCTTGGGAAAGTGAAAATCTTCTTGGATATATCCAACAATATAATTCATGCGCATGCAGAAGTTGAAAATGAAGCCGCCAAAATTCTCATGCAGAATAATGTTGATAATCTAAAACAATCATTAGTACAACAAGGTTTACAGTTAAATTCTTTAAATATTTCTCTGGCAAATCATCATGAACAAAAATCTAATAAGCCTTATTTATCGAAAAGAAAAGCAATGTACAATGAACAGATAAGAGAAATAAGTGATGAAGAAGCACGGACAGTTTCTAAAAATTACGGCTACAATACATATGAGTTTTTAGCATAGGAGTAAAATATGGATCTAAATAGTATTTCTAATAACACTGCAATTAATTCGAACTCTCAAACCAATGGTAATAATAGTGTTCTGGGAAAAGATGATTTCTTAAAACTGCTTATAACGCAATTAAAGAACCAGGATCCTATGAATCCGACTAACGGAACTGAATTTGCTTCACAGCTTGCACAGTTTAGTTCTTTGGAACAATTATCAAATCTAAATGATTCTATCCAGCAAAGTATGAATAATAGCTACTACTTAACACAGTCTATTAATAACTCTTTAGCTTCAAACTTAGTTGGAAAAAATGTTACTGTTCTGTCTGACTCCGTAACCAATAGCGGACAGGGAGAGACTAATCTGGGTTATTCTTTACCTAAAAATGCGGCTTCAGCAACTATTGCTATTCAGAATGAAAACGGGGTAACTGTAAAAACTATCGAAGGAATCTCAAAAACCATGGGTGACAATAAAGTTTCATGGGATTTTTCCGATGATGATGGTAATCAATTACCGGAAGGTAATTACACTTTTACCGTTAATGCAGTTGATAATAGTGGAAATGAGATAGATGTACAAACATTTAGTTCTGGCACAATTGATGGTATTAAATATTCAAGTTCTGGTTCAATGGTTCTAATTAATGGAAATCAATACAATCTTTCCGATATAATGGAAATATTAAATAATTCTTCAGGAGAGTAATAATGATTGAAATGAACGGTATAAATGTTCCGTTTGTACCGATTGAGCCCGGAAAAAATATTAAGAATATATCCGGCGCTCAGAATACATCAGCCCCTTTTAAGTCTATTTTCCAGGAAGAGCTGGAGAAAGTAAAATTTTCAAATCATGCTCTTAAAAGACTTGAAAGCAGAAATATAAATCTATCAGATGTAGATTTAAATAAAATTCAAGACGCTGTTGAGAAAGCCGGGCTGAAAGGAGCTAAAGATTCTTTGGTAATGATGAAAGATATGGCTTTTATAGTAAATATTCCGAATAAAACAGTGGTTACCGCAATGCCGTTAGGCAGCTCGGAAGAAAATATCTTTACAAATATTGATAGTGTGGTTTTTGCATAAGTAAATAACATAAATAACGATAGGGCGGGACCTTTTAAGGACGCTCTAGATTCAACTGACTGACTGATGTTGAATCAAATCTTAAAATAATATATAATCCTTAGGAGGTTATAATGGCACTTCTTAATTCTCTTTTCGCAGGTGTATCCGGCCTGCAAAATCATCAATCAATGATGGATGTTATCGGAAATAATATTGCTAATGTTAATACTATAGGCTTTAAAGGCTCTCGAGTAACATTTAGTGATACATTTAACCAATTTGTAAAAGCCGGGACTAACCCGACCACCTCTACCGGTGGTACCAATACTTTCCAAATCGGCTTAGGCGCTAAAGTCAATTCAATCGATAGAAATTGGAACCAGGGTACTTTTGAAACGACCGGTATAACCACAGATCTGGCTCTTCAGGGAAGCGGTTTGTTTGTATTAAAGAGTAATGGCCAAAATTTCTATTCTAGAGCTGGCGCTTTTATTTTTGATGCCGATGGTAAACTAGTCAGCCCTCAAAACGGAGCTATAGTACAGGGGAAAGTAGCTAATGAAGACGGTATCTTGCCGCCAGGCAATAACTTACAAGACATTGTAATTGATAAAAATTTAAAACTTCCTGCTGTTGCAACTGATTTAATAAAATGGGGTGGTAATCTTCAAAGCAATTCAGATCTAACAAGAACTGAAAATGTTGTGCAAAGAGGAAATATGAATTCTTCTTTACCAGGTCCATTTGACAGCCAAACAACAATTTATAATGAAATGGGAGAACCTTTAACTTTTGATACTTCTTATTCTCCCGTAGCAGGAAATGCAGACCAGTATAATATGACATGGCAAGTATTGGATGCAGATGGGAATCAACTTGGGAATGGTTCTATCAATGGACTTCAATTTGCTGACGATGGTTCCGGAAATATGGCATTAGATGCTGCATCTCAAGCATTATTCGACGGTACTAATAACCGGGTAAATATTCCTGGAAGTAATGTGGATTTTCTCTTTGACGGAACAGGTTTAACTGAAAATTCATCTACTACTACTCTCAGTATTTCTGCTGATGGAAATAGACAGCCTAATATTGTAAGCGGTTCAGTTACAATTTTTGATTCTTTAGGAAATTCACATCAGGTTACATTAAAATATTCAAAAATTGGAAATAATCAATGGACCTGGACAGCCTCTGTACCCGGTACAAGTACTGATAATGGACAGCCTGCTTCTTCAAGCGGTTCCATTGCATTTAATGCAGATGGTACTCTGGATGCGGCTAATATTTCTCCGAACAACCCTCAGTTAACATATACACCTTCGGGTGGTGCAAATCCTTTGGTTATTGATCTTAATTTTGGTAGTGGCTTTGAGGGAATTACACAGACTTCGTCAAGTTCCGTGGTTTCTGCCTTAAGTCAAAATGGTTCGGCATCAGCAACTCTCTCAAATCTAAATATAGACCAATATGGAAATATTGAAGGAATTTTTACTAATGGTAATTCTCGTACATTAGCACAGGTTATGGTGGCTACTTTTGCAAATCTAAACGGTCTTATTAGTACCGGAGATAATCTATATTCCGCTTATGCAAACTCTGGTGAACCAAGGATTGGAAGCTTGGGAGAAGAAACCGGTACAACAGTTCAATCTGGTGCTCTTGAACAATCAAACGTTGATTTATCTGAAGAATTTACAAAAATGATTGTTTCTCAAAGAGGTTTTCAGGCTAATGCAAGGGTAATCACAACTGCTGATTCTCTGCTTCAAGAAATTACAAACCTCATTAGATAATTATTAAAATAATATTAAATTTATGGAGCGACTCCCCCAGGTCGCTCCTTTTGAACTTTGTAAAATGGTGAATAAAATAGGTATTAGCTTTTTTACTTGATTTCAACCATTTGTATAATAATAACCACTGCAATAAACTAAATTCACCTCTTTACATTAAGATACCCTTTTAATTTCTACAATCCTTTTCCTCTAAAGCACGATATTTTTTCTTTTTCAGAATTGCTAGAGGTAATTAATCAGCAAAAACGAAGAAAATATTTGATAATCTGGATTTAGTTAGATGATTTTTTTAAATGTGGCATATCTATTGATTAAATGAAAACACTATGGCAGAAGAAGAAGAAAAAAAAGAAAAAACGGAAGAAAATCCCGAGCCTACTATAAAAAAGAAGAGCTCATTTTTTAACCAAAAGCTAATACTAATCGGACTCCCCATTTTTATTGTTCAATTAGTTGCTGTTTACTTTATAACGGCAAATTTCCTATTAAATAGAGTTCAAGGTTTGCCTGCTGATGCAAACACAAAAAACGGACAAACCCAAGGAGAAAATGCCGGTAAAAACGAAAAAGTGGAGCTTGGAAAATTTATCTATTTAATTGAAGATATTATAGTAAATCCTGCCCAAACAGACGGAAAAAAACTTTTACTTGCTTCAATAGGATTTGATTTATCCAGTTCGGAGGAACAGCAGGAATTAAAAAGTAAAGAAGTTCTGGTTAAGGATGTTATTGTATCCGCTTTATCAAGTAAAACCTTAGAGCAGCTTTCAGATAGTTCTTACAGGGATACTCTTAAAAATGAAATTGGACAAAAAATTATTAGCCTGGTTCCAAATTTAAAATTAAATGCAGTTTATTTTAGTAAATATATCATTCAATAGAAAATGGCTGAAGTACTTTCACAACAAGAAATAGATCAACTTCTAAATAAAGTTAAAGGAGGAAAAGAGGATGAAGATGTAATACTCAAATCTTCTGATAATGAAGTTATTCCTTTTGACTTTAGATTGCCGAATCGAATTTCAAAAAATCAGCTTAGAACTATTCGTAATATTAATGAAAATTTTGCCGAAAGTTTTAGCTCTTTTCTGGTTTCTAAACTTCAAGCTATGGTTATAGTTAAAGTTACCTCTGTGGATCAAATTTACTATTCGGAATATATCCTTTCTGTTCCTAATCCTGCATGTATTTTTACCTTTGAAATAAAAAACACAGATATCAAAGGAATACTGGAAATAAACGCAGATCTGGCACTAAATATTGTTGATAGATTATTGGGTGGTAATGGAAGCGGTAACAAGCAATCAAAAGGTATAACCCCTATTGAACAAAAGGTTTTGGGCTCTGTGGTTGATAAAGTAATGCTCGATCTGAATAAAGCATGGCAGGTAGTTGGAAACTTTGAATTTGGCATAGAAAGGTTTGAACCTGATATTGATTTTGCGCAGATAACTACTCAAAGTGAATCCGTTCTCCTTATATCCTTTGAAATAATTATCGGTGAACAATCTTACATGATAAATATTTGTTTTGCTACCTATGCATTTGATGTAATACTAAATAAACTGTCTTCTCAAAAACTTTCATCGGTTAGACCAATCAAATACGAAGGTACAACTTCGGAAGAAATTCTAACTAATCACCTTTATGAGACTTTTATTCCCGTCACGGTGGAATTCGGAAAGGCGAAAATATCCGTACATGAACTGATGGAATTGGAAAAAGGCGATATAATTGAATTAGAAACAAAAGTGAATGATGAACATATAATTAAAGTGGGTAATAAGATCCTCTTTTTCGGAAGATCGGGAAATTTAAATAGACATAAAGCTATTAAAGTTACTAGAAAAAATAATTAATGAAATTTAAGCAGGTAAAACATCTATGTCTGATAATATAGAAAAAGATAAACATAATAATTTTAATAATCCGGATCAGCATGAATTATCTGATTCTATAGATAGTCTGGATCAGGACTTGAAAGTTGCGGCTAATATCGCCGATTTTGAAGACCTGGATGAATCAAATATTCGTAACAAAAATTCTTCGGAAAAATTAGATTTTTTAAAAGATCTCCAGCTCAGTGTTTATATCGAATTGGGCAGAACACAAATGCAGATAAAAGATATACTTGAACTGGAAAGAGGATATGTAATAGAACTCGATAAACTTGCAAGTGAGCCTGTCGATATTTTCGTTAACAATAAAAAAATTGCTGAAGGCGAAGTTGTTGTTATTGATAAACATTTTGGAATTCGTATAACAAGTCTAAATGAGGCTTCGAATAGATTAAAAGGATTATATTAAATGGGATTTTATGATCTGGTTAAAACCTTCTTCCCTCTTATATTAATTGTCGGTATACTTTATATTATTCTTCACTTTGTAAAAAAGTCCGGGTTCTCAATTCGGGGGGGCAAGTCAAAATTTTCAAAAAATTTCAATATTAAGGTAATCAGTACTCAAATGATTATGCCCAAGAAATTCATATCAATTGTAAAAGTAAAAGATAAATTTCTCGTTTTAGGGGTAAGTGAAAATTCAATAAATATGTTAAAAGAATTCGACGATGAAATCGATTATGAAGAGCAGCCCGACACTGAATCCAATAATGAAAATAATTTTTTGATGATATTGAAAAAGAATTTAGGAATTAGATGAAAAAAGTAATTTTTATCTCTATTATTTTATTAACTATTCTTTCTATAAATCCGGTTTTTGCTCAGCAAGCTACAACTATTCCAATTCCCAAAATCGGTATTAACATAGGAACCTCCCAGAATCCTCAAGATGTTTCCGTTACTCTCCAAATATTACTTTTAATGACCGTTCTCTCGCTTGCACCATCACTTTTAATCATGACTACTTCATATTTAAGAATAATAATTGTATTTCATTTTCTTAAAAGTGCTTTGGGAACTCAATCTATGCCGCCAAGCCAGCTTTTAGCCGGGATTGCTTTATTTATAACTTTTTTTGTTATGGCACCTACATGGAGCAGAGTAAACGATACGGCTTTAAAACCATTAATGGATGGTAAAATCAAATTAGAAGAGGCATATGATAAGGGTATTGAGCCTATCCGAGAATTTATGTTTAAGAATGTTAGGGATGAAGATCTTGCGCTATTTGTTAATCTTGCAAATTTGAAAAGACCTGAAAACAGGAATGATTTACCCACATATATAGTTGTGCCCGCATTTGCAATAAGTGAGCTGAGAGCCGGTTTTATCATTGGTTTCTTTCTCTTTATACCCTTTTTAATGATAGACATGATTGTGTCCAGCATCCTGATGTCTATGGGTATGATGATGATCCCACCTATGTTGATATCTCTTCCATTTAAAATATTATTATTCATTTTAGTAGACGGCTGGAATTTAATTGTCGGTTCAATAGTAAGGAGTTTTGGATAAATGACTGAAGAAATCGTAATTGAAATTATAAAGGAAGCATTTTATACAACTTTTATAATTATTTTACCCGTACTCGGTGTATCCTTAGTAGTGGGAATAATTATTTCCATCTTTCAGGCAGCCACTTCAATTCAGGAAATGACTTTAACTTTTGTTCCTAAGATACTTGTAACAGCAATTACAATCATATTCCTCCTGCCGTGGATGATGGATAAAATTATTTCATTTACTCTTAAAATATTTGCGATGTTTTCAAGTGTAATAAGATGAATCATATCCTAATTTTCGATTTCGTTATTGTTTTGCTAATATTTTTGAGAATTCTTGCGGCTTTTATTTCCGCACCTATTTTCAGTGATCGTTCCATTCCGGTGGTAGTAAAAATATTTTTGGCCTTTATTATAGCATATATTATTTTCTTAGTTAGAGATAACTCAACAACAAAGATAGAAATCGGGCTTTTCTGGCTCTTTACAAATGCTATGAAAGAAATAATTACTGGTTTATTAATAGGGTATTCATTGAACCTTGCATTTTACGGCTTTTCATACGCGGGAAGTTTAATCGGGTTTGATATGGAATTGTCCATGGCAGAAGTTCTTAATCCTTTAGATAATTCTAATACAAATATCATTGGTGAAATTATTTATATGGTTGCTATATTAATATTCTTTTTATTAAATGGACATCACTTTCTGATTAGGTCTCTTGCTTATTCCTTTACTATTATTCCCTTAGGAAAATATTCTGTTACAAAACCCGTTTTTGATTTATTAATTAAATATTCAGCCGGAATTTTTGTAATCGCAATAAAAATTTCTGCTCCTTTTTTAATTTCATTTTTCCTGGTAAATGTAGCAGAGGGAATTGTTGCCAGGGTTATTCCGCAAATGCAGGTCCTTTTTGTAGTTCAGCCTCTTAAAATCAGTTTAGGATTTATACTTTTAATATTATGTACTCCTTTAATGATATTTGCAATAAAAAATCTTCTGCAATCCTTTGAAGATAATCTTTTTACCTTAGTCAAAGCAATGGGAAGTTAATATGGCTGAATCTGATGGGCAGGAAAAGACCGAACAACCTTCGTCGAAAAAATTAAATGAAAGCAGGGAAAAAGGACAGGTTGCAAAAAGCGTTGAAATAAATTCACTCGTGATTTTTACATCAGGTTTGGTGTTCCTTTATTTCAGTCATTCAATGATTGGAGAAAACTTATCAAAAATAACTATTAAAATATTTTCTTCTCTGGATGTACTTGATTTGAATATAAATAATTTCCAACTTTATGTAAAAGATGGATTATGGTTCATGGCTTTTACAGTTGCTCCAATTTTTATCGGATTATTTATTGCTGCTTTTGTTGCTACAGTTTCACAAGTCGGTTTCAAAATCAGTTTCAAAGCATTAGCACCCAAGGGCTCGAAATTTAACGTTTTTAGTGGAATTAAGAAGATACTTTTTTCACCTACTTCTATTATTGAATTGCTTAAATCATTATTGAAACTTATTGTAATAAGTGTTGCCGTCTATTACGTATTGAGCGATTTATTGAAGCAATCTACTTCTTTTATTGAGCTTTCAGTCTCTGAAATAACAACATTTATGATAAAAGCAGCTTTTGAATTAACCTGGAAAATAGCTCTTATCTATTCTCTATTCGCTGCAGCTGACTTTATTTACCAGAAATTGCATTTCAAAAAAGAAATGATGATGACTAAGCAGGAAGTAAAGGAGGAAAATAGACAGGCTGAAGGAGATCCTTTAATTAAATCCCGTATTAGAAAAGCGCAATTTATGATCTCTCGAAACCGCATGATGCAGGATGTTGCTAAAGCAGATGTTGTAATAACAAATCCTACTCATTATGCAATTGCTTTAAAATATGATCTTCAAAAGGACCATGCTCCAAGAGTTTTGGCAAAAGGTGTCGATGAGCTTGCAAAAAAAATAAAAGAAATTGCTGTTAAAAATAATATACAATTGCATGAGGATAGAGAATTGGCTAGAGCTTTATATAAGTTTTGTGAAATCGGTGAACAAATTCCTGAGAAATTATTTAAAGCTGTTGCTCAAATTCTTGCATACGTTTACCAGCTTAAAAAAACTAAAAAAAGAAAAATGATTGTATAGATGAAGCGCATAGGTAAAAATACTGATATTATTTTAGCATTCGGCTTAATATTTATATTGGGCTTAATGTTAATTCCTTTGCCAGCAGGAATACTTGATTTTTTTCTTGCTTTGAATATCACTTTTGCCGTTTTAATTCTTATAGTTTCACTATATATTCAGTCGCCTCTAGATATTTCTATTTTCCCTGGATTGCTTCTTGTGTTAACTTTGTTTCGGCTGGCCCTGAATATCAGTTCAACCAGGTTAATCCTTATCCAAGGAAATGCAGGAAAAATTATAGATAGTTTCGGCAATTTTGTGGTGGGTGGAAATTTTGTTGTAGGTTTTATTGTATTCATTATTCTGGTTGTTATACAATTTATTGTAATTGTAAAAGGTTCCGGAAGAATATCCGAAGTTGCCGCACGTTTTACTTTGGATGCTATGCCCGGCAAACAAATGGCTATTGACGCTGATTTGAATACAGGGTTAATAACTGAAAATGATGCAAGGTCAAGAAGAGAGTCAATTTCACGGGAAGCTGAATTCTATGGAGCCATGGATGGTGCCAGCAAGTTTGTTAAAGGTGATGCCATTGCTGGTTTAATTATAAATGGCATTAATATAATTGGCGGTTTTATTATCGGGGTTGCACAAAGAGGTTTAAGTTTTTCGGATGCTCTAAAAACTTATACAATTTTAACTATTGGCGATGGGTTAGTCTCACAGATTCCGGCTTTAATAATTGCCACTGCTGCTGGTCTTGTTGTTACTAGAAGTGCTGCAGGCTCCGCTCTTGATCTGCAGATGAAAGAACAACTTCTTTCTAATCCAAGAGTTTTGGGGACTGTTTCCGGCGCTATATTTTTATTTGCCTTAATACCTGGAATGCCGACCATTCCTTTTATCCTTTTAAGTATTTTTTTAGGAACCGGATCTTATTTTAGTAAGAAAAAAATTAAAGCAGCACAAGCTGTTGAAATTGTAGAAGAAGTAAGTACAGAGCAAAGTGAGGATAAAGTTGAACAATATTTGCAGGTTGATCCCATAGAAATTGAAATTGGTTACGGCTTAATAAGTCTTGTAGATGAAAAGCAAGGCGGTAATTTATTTCAAAAGATCTCCTCAACAAGAAAATATATTGCACTCGAATATGGCATTCTTATCCCTCCCGTACGAGTTAGGGACAATCTTCAACTCGATCCCAATCAATACTTGATAAAGATAAAAGGTAATATATGTGCATCATTTGAAGTTTATACAGACAGATTTCTTGCAATGAATCCGGGCCATATTAAAGATAAATTAAGTGGTATCCAAACAGAAGATCCAGCTTTTAATCTGTCCGCATGCTGGATTTTACCTGAAGAAAAGGAAAAAGCTGAGTTATTGGAATTTACAGTGGTAGATGGAACATCTGTATTATCAACCCATCTCCAGGAAACCTTAAAGAAGAATTTTGATAAGATCCTTTCGCGCCAGGCAGTTAAACAGCTGCTTGAGAATTTAAAGAAAGATTATCCCGCTGTCATTGAAGATATAAATGCCGAAGTATTGTCTCTTGGAACTATACAAAAAGTTTTACAGAACTTATTAAGAG
Organism: uncultured Bacteroidota bacterium; assembly: GCA_963740945.1. Taxonomy (GTDB): domain Bacteria; phylum Bacteroidota; class Ignavibacteria; order Ignavibacteriales; family Ignavibacteriaceae; genus CAVQBP01. The sequence continues at coordinate 67,614 of CAVUGE010000033.1, forward strand.
AATTTATTCCGATTAAAGATCTTGTCCAGATTTTAGAGGCCTTAATTGATTATTCTAAAGCTACTAAAAATATTGATGTGCTGACCGAGTATGTAAGACATTCAATAGGAGATACTATCGCAAATATTTATAAAGATAGTAATGATATTATTAGAACCGCAGCTCTTGGTAACAACATCGAAACTTTAATAACTAGAACTTTGCAGAATCAAAAAGAAGCGACTTCTACTTTAGGATTAAATCCTTTGATACTAAAAGATTTAAATTTAAAAATTGATGATTCGGTCAAGAAATTCAAAACATTCGGCTATCACCCTGTAATAATAACCTCTGCAACCATAAGAATGTATTTTTATAGATTAATTAATTCGAGTTTCCCGGAAGTTGCTGTCCTATCATATTCTGAACTTCCTTCACATATTGAAATTGAATTTATAGATAAAGTGGAGATAGAAAATGCAAATTAAAAAATTTGTTGGACCTACCTTGAAAGTAGCTACCGAACAAATGAAAGATGAACTTGGGAATGAAGCAATCATTCTCGGTTCAAGAATGATTGAGGATATCTCTGAGTTTGGTAATAGGAAAATGTTTGAGATTACTGTCGGTTATGATGAAATTACTAAAAAAGCAGTTAATATTCCTGAAGATGAACCTGAGGTAACCTCCTCTTTTGCCGATGAAATTACATTATTAACTAAAAAAATATATCCTGCTGGACATGGAACAAACGGTTTAGCAAAAAACGGTATAAAAAGTTTAAAAATTGACCCGGATAAGCCTTTAAGTTATCCTGCTGCTAAAGAAAAATCAAATATCCAGAAAAAGCAGTTATCCATTGAACCTAAACTAAGTCCTCCTGTAAAAGGGAGAAAGAATCTTAGCCGGCCGCAAATATCTGTTGATGAAGAATTGAAGGATATATCAGATCTGCTGGCACATAGGGAGATTTCTAAAAATCTGATATCTGTTATTATGAATCAGCTTGAATTGTATAGAAAATTTTTAGATTCATCTAATATTGACAACTACGTCCTTTCAAGCATTGCGTCAATGACTCCTACAAAAAACTTTGAACTATATAAAAGTGACAGACCTAAAGTTGTTTCAGTTGTTGGTCCTACCGGTGTTGGAAAAACAACATGTATTGCCAAGTTAGCTGTAATTGCAAAGATTCTGCACAACCTTGATGTGGGGCTGATTTCTGTTGATACTTATAGGCTTGGAGCGATTGATCAATTAAGAATCTTCTCCGAAATAAGTAATATCGAGATGCTTGTTGCATATGAGCCTGAAGAAATGCAAGGGTATTTAAATAGTTTTAAGAATAAAGATATCGTTTTTATAGATACCGCTGGAAGAAGTCAAAAGAATACTGAACATCTTGAAAAAACCAAAATGTTCCTTAATTCTATTAAGATCGATGAAACTTTTCTTGTTTTAAGCTCTACCAGTTCAACTAAAAACATTTTTGATACTGCAGAAAAATTCAAATTGTTTAATTATAATTCATTTATTTTCTCTAAAATAGATGAGGGTATAGCTTTTGGAAATATTTTAAATACTGTTACTAATTTTAATATTCCTCTAACCTTTCTTTCAAATGGTCAGGTTATTCCAGATGATATAATATCTGCAGATTCCGAGTTTATTGCTAATTTAATTTACACCGGGAAAATTGGAAAATGATCGGTCAAGCTGAAAGATTAATAGGTCTAAAAAAAATTGAGAACAGGGAAAGAGATTCTCAGGAATTTAAAGTTATTAGCTTTACTTCCGGAAAGGGCGGTACGGGTAAAACTTTTATCTCTTTAAGTATTGCTTACGCTTTATCTAAATTGGACAGAAAGGTTTTATATATTGATCTTGATTTGAATTTTGCAAATTCCAACATATTATTAAACCTAATTCCTAAGGCAACAATTAATGATTTTTTTCAGGGGAGTAAATTATTAAAAGAGGTTATTACTCAATATAGTTCAAATTTCCATTTGATTTTTGGAGAATCCGGAGAAACAGAACCGGAAGAACTAAAACATGAATTAGTTATACGCTTATTTAATCATTTAAAAAATTTAACTGAGCATTATGATTATATTATTTTTGATACCTCTTCCGGCGGCCAGAAAGGATTAATTGACCTTCTGACCTTTTCTGATGCCAATATTATTGTTACCTCACCGGAACCGACTGCTGTTATGGACGCTTATGTAATAGTTAAACTCTTAAGTAAAGAAAATTATAAAGGAAAGAAATTAATTATTGTCAATAAATGTACTAAGGAAGAAGAATCTTTAACAGCTTTCAGCAACATTAAAACCGCTTCACAACACTTTTTGGATGAAAAAATTGAACTTTTAGGATATATCTATTTTGATGAGAACGTTTACAATTCAATCATTCATCAGGAGCTTTTGATTGCTAAAAATCCCTCTTCAAGAACAAGTAGCAAAATAAATCATTTAGCCTATTCATTATCAGATATTATTCAATTGGCTAATATTCCTCATCCCTTGCCAAATATTGTTTTAAAGTCTTCTGATTTCTGATTAAAACTACCCGATTTCTTATCTATTTCAAATCCTTTTTATTGGTATGTTATTTGAAATTTCAAGTGTAATTATGCAAAAAGTAATTATACAAATCGGCTTATTATTCTTCTTCCTGGCTGTTATATTTTTTGCAAAAACGGGTTTACCGTTGCAGGACATTTTGTTAAGAGCTTTTATCCTGTTTTTTGCTTTAACAATTATGATAAGCGCAGTAACACTTATTTTTATGAAGCTTCTACATAAATCATCATATGAAGATGATAATTAGTCAAAAAAATCTTAAATGAAATAGACGTCTTATGGATAATTCACTTTTATGGAACGAATACAAAATATCCCCCAGTCCGGAACTCAAGAAAAAAATTATGATGAATTATACAAGACTTGTTCATTACGTAATACATAACTCCAGGTTTATCAATCTGGATATCCTTGATGACCGGGATTATTTCCAATTTGGTATTGAAGGTTTAAGTGAAGCAATTGATAGGTTTGATCCGGATTACGGGACAAAATTTGAGACCTATGCTATTCAAAGGATTAGGGGTAAAATAATTGATGAATTAAGAAAGCTTCAAAAGAAGAGAACTTCAAGTGATGGCGTTATCTATTCTACTGTTTCTATTAATAACACTATAGATGAAGATGAAAATTATACTCTTTCTGATATACTCCCTAGCAGTTATGATACTCCAAATGAAGAAGTGGAAAAAAATGAAGCAATCGAGCTTTTAACTGAGGCAATTAAAGAATTGCCTGAAAGAGATAGAACCATTCTTAGTTTATATTATTACGAACATCTGAATTATCAGGAGATTTCAAAAATTTTAAGCATTACTGTTTCAAGGGTATCACAGGTTCATTCTAAAATAATTAAAACACTTAAGATTAGATTGGCTTATTTAAATGTCTGACGATATCAGCAATTCAAATAAATTACACGACGATGGGGGAGTAATTAATCCCGAACCCGGAAATAAATCTTATATAAATTGTTTACAGAATATAAGAAATCTGCCGTCGATCCCGAATGTAATTTTTGAAGTTTCAAGACTTCTTGAGGATCCTATGACAAATGCTTCTGATCTCGCCAGTTTAATCAGCCGGGATCAGGGTATGGTTACCAAAATTTTAACGGTAGCTAATTCCCCCTTTTATGGACTGACCAAAAAAATTTCAACAATTGAATTTGCCATTGTAATCCTTGGATTTGAAAATATTAAAAATATAATAGTTGCTCTCTCAATGATGGGTGCATTAAAAGGAAATAGTAAAAATTGGGATAGGAAAAAATATTGGTATCATTGTCTGGCGGTAGCCAGTATGGCAAAACGGCTTGCTGAAGATCTAGGTTATTCCAAATCGGGAGAAGCTTTTACAGCAGGTCTGCTCCATGATCTTGGTCTGGCTATACTTCAGTTATATCTGAACAAAGAAAGTGAAAAAGTCTATAACTTAATGAATTCAAAATCATTAGTTTTTTTAGAAGCAGAAAAGGAAATATTAGGTGCAACTCACCAGGAAATAGGAAGCTACCTAGCCGAAAAATGGAACCTCCCCAAGCCGCTTAGCGATTCAATCCTTTTTCATCATAATCCAGGACAATCAGTAGAAAATAAGTTCCTTGTTTCAATTATTCATCTTGCTGATTATCTGTCATGGGAACTTGATTTTGGAAAATTTGAATGGGATAAGGATATCAAATTTGATTTTTCAATTATCGAGGTTTTAGGGTGGGGAAGCGAAGTATATGTATATGAGTTTATTGAAAGTTATAGAGAGATTTTTCAAAATAAATTAGAACCAATAATCGAGTAAAATTATGATAAGCATATTACCTTTGCAGCAAAGAAAAGAGAAAACAGAGTTAGTACTGAAAAATATTTATAATCTTCCCCCGCTTCCTAAAGTTTTAAGCGAGGCATTAAAACTTTTAGAAAACAAAAAAACGAGTAATTCTGAGTTGGGTTCTCTCATTTCTAAAGACCAGGGGGTTGTTTCAAAGATTCTTACTATTGCTAACTCCCCAATGTATGGCTTACAAAGAAGAGTTACTTCTCTTGATTTTGCACTTTTAATTTTGGGCTTCAGTGAATTAAAAAGTATAATTTCTGTACTTTCTTTGACTGAGGCTTTTAAAAATAAAACCGATAAATATCTTGATCAAAAAACATTTTGGCTTCATTCTTTTTTAGTTGGAAGCGCATCTAAAAGACTGGCTGAAGATATTGGGTTCTATAATAGCGGTGAAGCTTTTATCGGGGGTTTTCTCCATGATATGGGAATTTCGGTCATGCACAGGTATTTACACAGTAGCTTTATCCAGATTCATGATTTAATCACAGTTGAAGGTCTGCCTTTAAAAGAAGCCGAATTGGAAATTCTTGGAATGGATCATCAGGAAATTGGTAATTTTCTACTCGAAAGGTGGAATTTCCCGATTGAACTATGTAATGCAATATTATCACATCATTATCCGTCTACTGCTAGACAGGAAGATAGATTGATGGCAACATTAATCCATTTTGCTGATTATATGACTCAAAAATTAAAACTCGGTGATTTTTATTGGGATGAAAATATTGAATTGGATAAAGATGCATTAACCGTTATGCAATTTAAAAGTGATGAGGATATGGTAAAATTTATTGAGGGTTATCAAGAATTATTTATTAATCAAATTGAATCTGTTAGGAATCTTTAATTGAGAGTTATCAAACATAATACTTTAAGATACGAATCTTTTTATAAGTCGCTGCCTTATTTATCCGGATCCATCGATTCTGGAAATTCTTATTCCTTATTAAATAGCAGCCGGCAGTTGGCTGAAAGTATTCCCTTAACCACCCAGTTAAATAAACTAAAAACACTGTTTGAGAATTTGCTCTCTTTTCAGAAAAGGATTTTTGAATTTGATAATTCAAATATTTCGGGGATTGCCTTCGAAATAGAAGATGCTGTTAAAAGAATCATTCCTTCTAAAGATATCAATATCTTTATCTTTGAAGATTCGCGAATAGTTCCTTTAACGGAATCTACCCCCGAGTATTCTATTAATTTTATGAATAACGCCTATAAAGAAGGGATCCTTGACTGGGTTTTTGAAGATGCAAACCCTAAAGTTATTCCTGATTTAAAATTATATAATATAAAGGGATCCTGTTATAATTATATAATCTTCCCTCTTAAATATGAAAATAAAAATAAGGGACTGCTTTCAATTCTGACTTCTTTAACAACACTATCCGGTGAATCTATAGAAAGCAAAGTTATACAAATTATCGGCGGTATTGTCTTTTCAAAGATAAATTTGATAAAGAAAACTAATGAATTAAAATCAGCTTATCAGGACCAGCAGATTTATCAGTCAAAATTATTAAACGATTATAAGCTTTCAGCAATTGGCGAATTGACAAATGGAGTGGTTGAAGAAATTTTATCTCCTTTGCAGGTAATAATGAGTCAAGTCGATTTTTTAAGTAGGGGGAATCAGGAAATTACCGAATCGGAATCAAATAGCATAAAAGAACAGGTTAAAAAGGTCGAAACAATTGTGACCAGGCTGGTGAAGTTTGCCGGCGTCAATAAAGAAAATATAAAAATATATCCTTGTGATTTGAATAAATTAATTAAGGATTATTATAATTTGCTTTCTTCAACCTTTAATAATATAAATTATGAATGCTATCTGGATCTTGCCGATAATCTGCCACCTGTTCTGAGTCATCCGGATTATTTTTATCAAATCCTTTCTAATATTTTTAGCTTTATTATTTCATCACCTTCAGAAAATGTTTCGAGAAACCTTCTAAAGGGATATTCCCAAGATAAAAACAGAGGCGGAATTTTAATTCAGACGAAATACAAAGAGAGGAAGATTGATGTAAGAATTGTTTTCACTAATCAAATAAAAACTTTAAATAGTGAAAAAGATGCCACTCAGTATAATTTAAGAATCGTTAACAATTTAATGCGAAAACATGAAGGAGAATTGAATTTCTTAGGAAATGAAGTAAATGGTTCGGTTGTTGTCCTAACTTTTCCACTTCAAAGGAAAATAAGATTATGAAGTTAATCCGCTTTTTTTCTGTTTTTTTACTTGTATTGATATTTATGATTGATGCTGATATGTGTCAAACTTCTTCAAGCGGTTCGTTATCTAAATCTCAAATAAATTTAGCGGAAGAAATTGATATTGGAGCATTAGTACAGGCACAGATAGATTCTGCGAAAGCAAGGAATTTACGTGGAGAAATAAAGAGTTATATTAATTATATATATACTAAATCAGTTATAATTCCTTCGGTACATAAACATGCTGATGTTGAAAACGGATCATCTTTTTTTGTTCAATTAGACACCAGGTTGTTCATAATTATAGGATTTTCGGTACTTGCCTTTATAATTGTATTTATAAGAAGGATTAAAAATAAATCTCGCTATCAATCATTTGATAAACCTAAAGAAAATACCCAATTTATTACTGAAGAATATAATTTAAAAGAAAATAATCCCGAATTAAATCTTGTTAGAAGCGGATTGGTAAATCAATCTGCTGCAGAACTGTCAACTAATTTCGTTTCTTCGAAAGCTAAGGGATTAAAAATTGGAAAAGGAGAAGTCATTCTCGCTGCAAAAATTAAATCTTATCAGTTGGCACATTTAAGTTCACATAAATGAAGGAATAATAATGATTAAAGGAATTTTCTTAGCAGGAAGAAGCATGGATTCGAAATTTAAAAGTATCGAGGTTATCGGGAACAACCTCGCTAATGTGAATACAAATGGTTATAAAAAAGCCATGCCTTTTACAGAAGTTATTTCTAAATATAATAAGGTTGAAATTAATGAAGCTACCGATTATAGTCAGGGAAATTTTGTTGCCACTAATAACCCTCTTGATCTTAGTGTTAATGGAAATGCCTTTTTTTCTCTCCAGGGAAACGATGGAATGAATTTTACTCAAAATGGTAAATTTTCAATTTCTGATGATGGTTTTTTAGTTACTGATCAAGGGAAAATGGTCCTTGGAACAAAGGGCCCCATAAATATTAATAATTATCAGCTGGATAAAAAGCAGAGTATCAATATTTCTAAAAGTGGTGATATAAAAATAGGCGACACTTATGTTGATAAGCTGTTGATGGTTAAACTCGATCCCTCTGATAAATTTGACAGAAAAGACGGAACCAATTTCTCTTCTGTAAATGGAAGATATCTTGTTGCAGATGATCGTGATTATCAAATAAATCAGGGTTATTTGGAAGAATCAAATGTAAATCCGATTGAAGAAATGACAAATATGATAAAGGTTCATAATGAATACAATTCAGCTTCAAAGATGGTAAATTATTTGGATGAATCTTTGTCCGAAGCAAATGAAATTGGAAAAGTATAAAAAAGGAGTATAATTATGCCGACTAGAGCACTAAGAACCGCAGCTTCCGGGATGTATGCACAGCAGGTAAATATTGAAGTTATATCAAACAATATTGCAAACGTAAACACTACCGGTTTTAAGAAAAACACAGCCCAGTTTCAGGATTTAATGTATCAGGAAGTCCAGGTACACCCCCAGACAACTCCCACTCCCGGTATAGATGAAGCTTCTTCGAATACAATATTGGTAGGTAACGGTGTACAAAATTCATCTACTGCCAAAAGCTTTAAACAGGGTGATCTGGTTAATACAAATAATCAGCTTGACTTAGCTATACAGGGAGACGGGTTTTTCCAGATACAAAAACCAGATGGAACTTATGTCTATACGCGTGACGGATCATTTCAAACTAATGCCGATGGAAATATTACTACATCTGGAGGTTTACTTTTAGATCCTGGTCTTACGGTTGATGATAAAGTAGCCGGATTATCGATTAGTCGGGATGGTACTGTAGAAGCTCAGCAGACTGACGGCAGTAAATTTGTCTTGGGAAATATTGAACTGGTAAGGTTTATAAATCCTGCCGGATTAAAACCTCTTGGCGATAATCTTTATGCTCCTACTGATGAATCCGGTACCCCAATATTAGGTACACCCGGACAGGATGGCTTTGGTGATATTCATCAGGGTTATCTCGAATCATCAAATGTCGATATTGTTGAAGAAATGATTGCCATGATATCGGCACAGAGAGCTTATGAAATGAATTCAAAAACTGTACAAACTGTTGAAGATATGATGTCAACGGCAAATAATTTAAAAAGATAATAAAGTAATTTCTGATTGAAAATTCGCAATCCGAAGTTCGAAATCCAAAATAAATATGTTTTATTCATTTTTATTATTGATATCAATTCTTTTCACTCCAAATGAAAAGTTAAAAAAATCCGTTGAAGATTATTTAAACAAAAATCTTACCCAATATGATAAATATGAATTCACGATTGTTAAAGCTCCTGAAGTGAAAGATGATTTTGAAATAAGGAATGAAGCAAAAATTAATTTAAATAATAGCTTTGCATATATACCGATAAAAGTCACTAAACCTAACTCCGGTATAGTTCAAACTTATATCACCGTAAGATTAAAATTGTTCAAAAAAATTTGCATAGCAAAAAATGAAATTGAACGTGAGCAGCCGCTGTCGAATGATAATATAGAACTTAAATTAATGGATGTTACCGATTTGCATGGAACTCCTGTTGAATCCCTTAATGATTTAAATGGTTGGCGAAGTAAAGTTAAGATTGAACCGGGATCAATATTGTTAAAAGAACTTTTGGAGCAAATACCGGTTATAAATAAAGGAGATCATGTAACTGCAATAGCTGTATCCGGGAATGTTAAGATTTCTACAAGTGCCCAAGCGCGGCAGGATGGAACCGCTGGAGATATAATCTATATAGTTACTAAAGATAAAAAACAATTTAAAGCTAAAATAATTGATTCAAATAATGTAATGGTAGTTGAGTAATATGTTAAAAATACTAAATATTAGCCTGGTTTTACTAATTACTGCTTATATCTTTCCGCAGGATATGCGGCAGAATTCATTTCAATCACTTTTTTCCGATCAGAAGGCAAATCGTGTCGGCGATGCCGTGACAATTCTCGTAATTGAGTCATCACAAGCTTCTAATAATGCTGAAACATCTACCGGTAAAAAAAGCGATCTGGGGTTTAATACAAGTGGAACTATCGGTTCCGGTTCTGCACCTAAAGCGGATATTAGTATTGGTTCTAATAATAATTTCACTGGTTCAGGTTCCACTAAAACAACAGGTATGATTCAGACAAAAATAAGTGCTACCATTGACTCGGTGCTGCCGAATGGAAATCTCTTCATTAATGGAAGCAGACGAATTTCGATTAATGGAGAAGAACAGACGATTCATATTAAAGGTGTTGTGAGATCTTCCGATATTATGGCCGATAATTCTGTCTTATCTTATAATATTTCTTCTGCCGAAATTGTTCTCGAAGGAAGCGGGATGATAGATAATGCTCAGCGCCCTGGTTGGTTAACAAAATTCTTTCATTGGATATTTTAATATGAAAAAAATTTTCCCTTTAATAATATTTCTTTTTATTTATTCAAACTCCTTCGCTCAGCGGATAAAAGATATTTCATATATTACCGGTGAAAACGCCCAGCAGGTAATTGGTTATGGATTGCTGGTTGGTCTTGCAGGCAGTGGTGATAGCCAGCGTTCCCTCTTTACTGTTCAGTCTGTTACCAGTATGCTTAAAAGATTTGGAATTACGGTTCCCCAAACCGATTTACGTACAAAAAATGTTGCCGCTGTTATAGTTACTTCGACTTTAAACCCATATTTGAAACAAGGTGCTAATTTTGACGTCACTGTCTCATCTCTTGGTGATGCTACCAGTTTAATGGGGGGAACACTTTTAATGACTCCATTATCCACTGTCGATGGTAAAGTGATGGGTTTTGCGCAAGGCTCAATTTCAACCGGCGGCTATGATATTAGAACAACAATTGGAAGTCGTATAGCTAAAAACCATTCTCTAGCCGGCAGAGTACCAAGAGGAGGTATTTTAAAGGTTCCTGTCGATTTAAACGGTATTTCAAGCAAGGAAATTAGTCTATTCTTAAGAGACCCGGATATGACTACTTCGGATAATGTTTCAAAGGCAATTAATACAAAGTTTGGTCAAAATACTTCTATTGCTGTTGACGCAGGAGAAATTAAAATTAATGTTCCTGCCGATAAACAAAATGATATAGTAAATTTTATATCTGAACTCGAATTACTCCCTGTCCAGGTTGATTATCCTGCTAAAGTTGTTCTGAACGAACGAACCGGAACTGTGGTCGCTGGAAATAATGTGAAGATTCAGCCGGCAACTATTTCTCATGGCAACTTAAATATTACTATTGAGTCTTATCCGATTGTTTCACAACCTAATCCGTTTTCAAATGGAACAACTACAGTGGTAAATAACCTTGTTCCTTATGTGGTCCAGGATTCAACTAATACCGTTGCTATTAAGGGCGCTTCAAATGTGCAGGAGGTTGCTGCTGCTCTTAATTCGCTTAAAGTTGCTCCTCAGGATATTATATCCATTTTCCAGGCATTAAAAGAAGCCGGTGCTCTAATTGCTGAAATAATAATTATTTAATAAACATCATTTGAAAATAAATTTACTTGAACTAGCTGTAGAATAGAATATGAATTTTAAGATTACGAACGTAATTAAACAGTCTGCTCCGGAAGTCAATTCTAATCTTCCGAATATCGATAAGGCAAAACTTCAAAAAGCCGCAAAGCAGTTTGAGAGTTTATTTACTTCAATGATGTTAAATAGTATGACGAAAAGTACTGATGGACTTTTCGGTGATAATAGTCTCGGTGGTGATTATTTTGATATGATCTTTCAGAATGAAATTGCATCAAAAATTTCTGAAGGAAAGGGGATTGGGATTGCTGATTTTATCTATAAAAAATTAGCTGCTCAATATATCAATTCGGACGACACCGGTACAAAGACTGATAAAGCTCTGCAGCCTGAAAAGCCTGTTGGAAAAATAGATCTTGAAAATCATGACGAAAATTTTTTCTCTGTACCTCCTAGCAAAAGTTCATTAAAAAGATTAAATAAGTATGAATCAATAATTGATCAGGCTTCTCAAGAATTTAATGTAGATAAAAATTTGGTCAAATCGGTTATCTTGGCTGAATCTGCAGCTAATGAAAAAGCTGTTTCCGGTGCAAAAGCTAAAGGATTAATGCAATTAATGGATCAAACTGCGCAGGAACTGGGAGTGGATAATTCATTGGATCCTAAAGAAAATATTTTCGGGGGGACTAAATATTTAGCCCAAATGCTTCGATTATATAAAGGGGATGTCAATCTGGCTTTGGCTTCCTATAATGCAGGTCCAGGTAATGTTGAAAAATATAATGGTGTCCCTCCATTTGAAGAAACTAAAAATTATATAACAAGGGTTTTGGGATATTTAAATCATTTTAACGGTTAAAATTATGAAAACAGATGAACTTATTTCGGTATTGGAAGAGCAGCAGGAAAGCCTTAAAAGCTTTTTAGAATGCAGTAAAAATAAACAAAAAGCAATTGTCGGGAATGATATTGATAACCTTCGTAATTCGTTGGTGCACGAGGAAAAGTTATTATCCAAAATTGAAATAAGTAGTAAAAATATATCTTTTACTGTTGAAAAATTAGCCGGTGAATATGGTCTGGATTTAAAGAAGCTTTCGTTAGCTGAATTCTTAAATGCTGTTAATAATAAAATGGAAATTAATGTAAAAGTTATTAACCTTTTAAGGAATTCTATTAAAGATTTAATAAGTGAAGCAGCCCGTATTAACGAGCAAAATAAGGTTTTAATTGAACACTCACGAAGTTTTTTAAGGGAAACCATTGCTATTTTAATTGGATTAAATAAACATCCTCTACTGGATAGAAAAGTATAAATAATTATAGAGTTTAAAAATGGGCTTAGGAAGAATATTCGATATCGCAAGAAGCAGTTTAATGGCTTACCGAAGTGCACTCGATGTTACCTCGCACAATATTGCCAATGCTTCCAATGAAAATTATTCAAGGCAGAGGGTGAATCTATCTGCTAGAACTCCTCAATCACTTGCGGGTATGGTGTGGGGTACTGGTGTTACAATTGACCAGATTTCAAGAGCCCGAAATCAGCTTACCGATACACAAATTAGAAATAATAATAGTAAATACAGTGATGCTAATCAACGCTCTGAAGTCCTTAGCCAGGTTGAAGCTCTTTTCCCTGAACCCTCTGATTTAGGAATATCTTCTTTAATTAATTCCTTTTTCAATTCATGGAATGAATTGGCAGTTACTCCAAATTCTGATGCACTAAGAACCAGTGTGGTTCAGTCCGCTCAAAAATTAGCAAGCCAGGTTCAAACTGTTTATCAAGGTCTTGATGAGATAAAAGGGAATCTGTTAAATGATGCAAAATCCAAAGTTAAAGATCTTAATAATCTTTTAAAACAGGTGCAGTCATTAAACACTCAGATTTCTACTTCTTCCGTTTCCGGAGCAGAAAATAATGATCTTCTGGACCAGAGAGATCAAGTAATTGATGAGCTGAGTAAATTAACCAATATAAATGTAAGTTATGACTCCTCAAATAATGCAATTATTTCCGTTGGCGGAGTTTTCGCCGCAGACCAAAATATAGCCGTTGAATTCAAAATCGGTTCTGTTAATGACACTTTATCGATAACTACTAGTGATGCTAATAATGTCGCAGCCATTAAAGGTGGTGAACTTTATGCAATAACAGATTCTTATTCCAATTACACCGGGAAATATCAAGATAATCTTAATAGTGTTATGAACACATTAGTTGATTCTGTTAACAGCATTCATTCTACCGGCTACACAAATACTGGTTCCCATGAAACGGGTATTAATTTTTTCGACAGTTATAAAGAAGGTGTTTTAAAAATCAATGACAAGATATTGGCTAACAATAATAATATTGCAGTTTCATCCGATGGGACATCAGGTAATGGGGATATCGCTCTCAAAATTGCCGATCTAAGCAGTCAAAAATTATTGAATGGTTCTACAATCTCCGATGGTTATTCTGATCTGGTTAGCGGTATCGGAAATGATAAAGTTTCTGCTGATCAGCTTGCGGATTCTAGTCAGCTCGTTTTACAACAGCTGCAGGGTCAGAAAAATTCTTATTCGGGTGTTTCAATTGATGAAGAAATGACAAATGTAATTACTTATCAGCGTTCCTACGACGCTTCGGCAAAATTAATTTCTGTTGCCGATCAAATGCTGCAAACTCTTTTGGGATTGGTGCAATAATGAAAAGAATTTCCGATTTATCTTACTCGAGTACTTATCTTAATAATTTGAATCTCCTTAAGAATCAACTGAGTCAGTTAAATACTCAGATTTCAACCGGTAAAAAAATTAATAAACCTTCGGATTCACCTACCGGTACATCTCAAATTTTGAGGATGAATAATCAAATCTCTCAAATTGATACCTATTCAAATAATATTCAAAATAGTCTTTCATTTGCTAATGAAACTTCATTTGCTATGGAGTCTATGCAATCCGAAGTTGTTAGTGTCTTAACAAATCTAACGTCTATTGACAATGCTGCAAATAACTCAAATTTAAATACTTTCGCCGATCAAATTGACCTTTCTCTGCAATCCATTTTAAACTCTGCTAATTCCGAATATGACGGAAAATATCTTTTTTCCGGTACTGACCAATCCGGAAAACCTTATGGACTAACTGCAGATGGTAAATCTATCGAAGTGAAATTAAATGATGTCTCAGGTGAACAGAGGGTTAGAATCTCATCTAATATCATCAAGAAGATTAACATGAGCGGTCAGGAGATTTTTGGCACTATTGTTAACCAAAACGGAAATATTGATGTTAATAATAATCTAGGCGATGTCGTTGCGAATCAGAAATCAATCTATGATGTTGCTGGAAATCAATATACTCTTAATTTGACTTATACTAAAACAGCAGCAAATACTTATACTTTAAACTATGATATTTTAGATGCTACCAGTACTTCTATTTTTAGTACTCCGCCCGCTTCTAAAACAGTTGTTTTCGACTCAGCCACCGGTTCAATGAAATCATTAGAGGGCGATTCCTCCCTCTCATTTATTATTAATGATCCATCAAAGAAAATAAATTTTTCACTCGACCTTTCTCAGCTTGAGGAAAAAAATTCAGCATCCTCTATTTCATTATCAGCAAACCAGAAAAATGATATCTTCAATACATTGATAACGATCAGGGATAATTTAAGAAATGGGATAAAACCTACAAATGAACAGGTGCAAATTGTAAAAGACTTCAGTAGCAAAATTGTCAGTAAATTGTCTGAGAATGGGAATACGGTTAACCAGTTGAATAACACTTCAGATTTAATCACAAACCAGCAGGCCAATATTGAAGAATTGCTCTCCGGAAAACAGGATGTTGATGTTGCAAAAGCTATTATGAACCTTCAAAACATGAATTATGTCTTGGATATGAATTATAAATTAGCATCAATGTTTTTGCCTAAATCTATCTTGGATTATTTATGAAGCTGAAATATGGAGCCTTTATCGGTCTTGGTTTTGGAATTTTTTCTATATTCGGCGCATTTTTTCTTGAAGGCGGTTCTTTTAAGGCTTTATTTCTTTTGCCTCCTTTAATAATTGTATTCGGAGGAACTTTCTCAGCAGTAATTATAGGGTTCGGGTTTGAAAAATTTATTGAAGCTATCTCAGTAATTAAGTTGGCATATTTCCCTCAAAAATATAATTTAACGAGTCTTATAAACAATTTTATTGATTTTTCGATAATATCGAGAAGAGAAGGATTATTAACTATTGAAAAATATCTAGATAGAATTGATTATTCTTTTCCTAAAAAATTAATAAGATATGCAGTTGACGGAACAGATCCTCAATCTTTAGAAAATATAGCTTTCATGGAAATGAAGGCTATGGAGGAAAGGCATTTCTCCAACATCCATGTTTTTTCTAAAATGGGAGGATATGCACCAACTATGGGAATTATCGGTACGGTTATGGGACTCATTATGACCCTCGCCAATGCCGGTGCTAATCCTAATATTTTAATTCACAATATTGCATCAGCATTTATAGCAACCCTTTGGGGTATTGTTAGTGCTAATATTTTATGGTTTCCAATAAGTGATAAATTAAAAAAATGTCATTCGGACGAAAAATATATGATGGAGATCTCTCTGGAAGGAATTATGGCCCTGCAGAATGGGGAAGTACCCTCAATAATAAAAGCAAGGTTAATAAGCATGCTTCCTCAAAAAGAACAAAGAAAGCTTCTCAACACTTAGTTGGTAGTGAGAAATTCTTTGAGAGCGATCCCGAAAAGGACCGGTACCTTATTACTTATGCAGATGTAATTACTCTGCTGCTCGGGCTTTTTATTATTCTTTATGCTGTGTCAAATATTGACCTAAAAAAATATGAAAAAATAAAATATGCCTTTGGAAGTTCTTTCAAAAAAAATGAAAAGATTATAGGTATAAATCAAAAATCTACAAATATTGTTGTGGCTCCGGTTGACGACCTTAGGAATCATTTAAAACAGCTTATTACCGATAATGGTTATGGGAATGCAATTAAACTTGAAGAAAATGAACGTGGAATAATTATACATATTCTTGATGAGATCTTATTCCCGTCTGGAACTGCCGATTTAAATCTAAATTCTCTTCAAATACTGAACAAAATTGCTTCAATTCTAAATCGGATTCCAAATGAAATTAGAATTGAAGGTCATACTGATAATGTACCTATTAGTACACCGAATTTCCCTTCAAATTGGCATTTATCAGTAATGAGAGCATTAAATACTGCTTATTATTTAATTCATAATGAAAATTTGAAAGCAGAAAGAGTTTCAATTGTAGGTAATTCCGAGTATAAGCCGATAACTTCAAATAAAACAGTTGAAGGCAGAACTCAAAATAGAAGAGTTGATATAGTAATAATTAGAGAGTAAAATGAAAATAGTAACACGCCAATTTGGCGAAATTGAATTTCGTGACGAACATATTGTAAAATTTTCTTCAGGTTTAATCGGGTTTGAAAACCTGCAAAATTATGTTTTAATAAAAACCGGAGATGACCTTTTTTACTGGTTGAATTCCGTTGAAAAACCTGAAGTATGCTTCCCTATGGTTGGGATAAGGGTAATTGATGAATCCTTCCCACCAGAATTGGATTTCGAAGCCTTCGGGATAGTTACTTTAGATAAGGACCCCCTGAAGATTACAATAAATCTGAAATCGCCTGTTTATCTTAATCAGGATGAAAAAATAGGGTATCAGAAAGTCCTTACCGATAGTAAATATTCTATGAATTATAACCTTTTTAAACCCTAGATAAAATAAGATAAGATAATATAATGTTAATTTTAACAAGAAAAGTAAATGAAGAGATAATAATAAATTCTGAAATTAGAATAAAAATTCTTTCTATTTCTGAAAATCAAATTAAAATAGGTATTTCCGCACCGGAAGATATGGAAATATTAAGAGGTGAAATTTATGAACGGGTTAAAAATATAACAATAAATTTGCCTTTTGAAAAGCTAAATGTTTCAAATCAAGTTAATGAAGACATCAAAGATCTCTCGAAATTGAAGGTAAATAAAATAAAATAAATAATATTATGCCCGATAAAAAAGTTATCATACTTGTTGTTGACGATTCAGATTTAATTAGAGAAACTTTAACCAGGTATTTTGAAGAATATTTTGTTGAAGTGGTTAGCTGCCGGGATGGTCTTGAAGGGATTAAAAAATCTATTCAGCATGTTCCCGATTTGATATTTTTAGATCTGATAATGCCTGACTTTGATGGTGTTAAAATGCTTCAGGTTATTAAAATTATGGATGACTTGAAAAATATTCCGGTTATTATAATAAGCGGAAATACCAATAAAGCAAATGTTCTTGCAGCAATGGAAGCCGGTGCTCATAAAGTAATTCCCAAACCTCTGCAAAAAGACATTATAATAAATAGTATTAATGAGATATTGGGCCCTGACTTTCTGAAAAAATCAAAAAAAATTAATGTTACGGAAGAAGAAAATAAAGAAATATTAAATCAGCTTTGCAGGATATTTTTAAAACATTTTCCGCTGACAAAAAGAAAAATTGAAAAGGCTCTCGAAACCAGGAATATAGATTTAATGTTTGGTCTTGTTCATGAATTAAAGGGGGCTGGAGGTACCATCGGCTATCCGGTTATAAGTATTATTTGTAATGATATTGAAAATGCTCTGGAAATTTCGATAATAGATTGGATGTACATAAAAAATAAATGTGATGATGTTTTTTCTATTGTTAGAAAGATTGAATATTCTAAATACATTTTAGAAGACTAATATGATAGAACTTAATTCTTATTGTCATCTTTAACAAGATTTTTTAATTATTGATGACCCAAATTTTTTAAAGGAAAGATAGCAGATGTATTCTAAATTTTTATCAAAGTTTTAAGGAGTAATTTTATGCCAGGAAAAAAAGTCACAATTTTAGTTGTAGATGATTCTGATATCATAAGATACTCATTAAAAAATTTTTTCAGCGGTTATAATTTTGAAGTCATAAGTTGTATGGATGGGTTGGAAGGCTTTCGGAAAGCTCAAGAACATATACCGGATTTAATTTTTTTGGATTTAATGATGCCTAATTTCAATGGAATGAAGATGTTAAGAGTATTAAAAGCCATTGATAATTTAAAACGTATCCCGACTATTGTTATTAGTGGAATTACAAGTAAAGCAAACGTTCTTGCTGCACTTTCGGCAGGCGCCGATAGAGTGCTTTCAAAGCCGCTTAGAAAAGAAATAATTGTAAAAACTATCAAGGAGCTTGTGGGTGAAGATTTTCTGAAAAAAGCGGAATATGCTATTATTTCTGAAGAGGAAGATAAAGAATTTCTTGAGGAGCTCCATAAGCTGTTTTTAGAGACATATCCTTTAAAAAAACAAAAAATTCTTGAAGCTCTCGAAAGCAAAGATAAAACATCTCTTTCAAGTGTAGTTCATGAAATGAAAGGTGTAGGTGGTTCTATTGGGCATCAAGAAATTACTGATATTTGCAAAGATATTGAGTCCTTTGTCAAAGAACTCAATATAAATTGGGATGAAGTTAAAATTAAATGTGAACTCTTCTTCTCTGCCGTTGAAAAAATCGAAGTCTCCAAATCTGTAGAAAAATAATATGTTTGTATTAATTGGAATTGCTGTTGTTATTGTCTCTATCATCACCGGTTTTTTGATAGCCGGTGGTAATTTGGTTTTATTATTGCAATGGTCGGAATTTCTTGTTATCGGTGGGGCTGCTATCGGTGGTTTATTGATTTCTTCACCCCTTTCTTTATTAAAGAAAATATTTGCCGAATTACCTAATGTAATTAAGGGAAATCACTATTCTAAATCCGATTACATGGAATTGCTAAAATCTTTTAATGATCTCTTTCTTGTTGCCCAAAGAGATGGCTTATTATCTATTGAAAAGCATGTGGAAACTCCTGAGGAGAGTGATATTCTTTCTCAGAATAAAAAATTTATAAGTAATCCATTCATTAGAGATTTCTTTTGCGATACTATGAAAGTAATGCTAACTGGCGGGGTCCCTCCTCATGAACTAGAGAGCCTAATAGAAGCTGAAATTGAAACTTTTGAAATTGAGTCCAAACCAATTGCCGCAACAATTGGTAAAGTTGGAGATTCTTTACCTGGTTTAGGTATTGTTGCTGCTGTTCTGGGTATTATTATAACAATGGGCTCAATTGATAAAGGTGCCGAAGTTGTTGGCGAACATGTGGCTTCTGCTTTGGTTGGAACTTTCTTGGGAGTCTTATTGGCTTATGGTTTTATCAATCCTTTTGCTTCAAGTGTTGAACATAGTATTGAAAGTAAAGTCCGTTTTTTATCTACTATTAAAAGCTGTATAGTTGCATATGCAAAAGGAAATCCTCCTATTATTGCTGTTGAAATCGCTCGTAGAACTATTTTCTCCGATGAACGGCCTACTTTTTCCGAACTGGAAAATTACGTAAGAGGCAAGAGTGCTTAATCCCGAAGGAAATCCCATAATAATAAAAAAGAAAAAAGCCGGTCATGAGGGTGGTCATGGCGGTGCCTGGAAAGTTGCGTATGCCGATTTTGTTACTGCAATGATGGCTCTTTTTATTGTTTTGTGGGTTCTGGGACAGGATCAATCTATAAAAGAAGCTGTAGCTCATTATTTTAAAGATCCCATTGGGTTTTCAGATAAAGGTAAGAATATTATGGAAGGTAATTCACAATTGATCAATATTGACCTTAAAAAAAATGTTGATCAAAGGGAAACTGAAAAACAAGAATTAAAAGAAATGGGCGATAAAATTTTAAGTGAAATTTCAGCTGATCCTGAATATATTAATATTGTCGGTCAAATTAAAATAGAAATTACAGATGAAGGTTTAAGGATAGAAATTGTAGATTCTGCTAACGACGTCTTTTTTGAGATTGGTAATGCTAACCTTCAACCGGCAATGATTAGTCTACTAAAAAAAATAGGAGATCAGTTAGCTAAGCTTCCTAACAAAGTAGTTATTGAAGGACATACCGATGCTCGTCCTTATCATGGAAGTAATGAAGGTTATTCCAATTTTGAATTAAGTACTGATAGGGCTAACTCAGCAAGAAGAGCTTTGTTAACAAGTAACCTTCCATCGGATCAAATTGAAGAAATTAGAGGGTATGCGGATAGAAGATTAAGGGATATAAAAGATCCTTATAATCTTGTAAATAGACGAATTAGCATTATTCTTAAATACTTAAATTAATAAGTGAAAAATATAATTGTTGTTGAGGATGATCCCTTCTCGCAGGAATTTTATAAATATCTCCTGAAAAGAGAAGGATATATCCCTTTAATTATTGAGGACGGTGATTTATTATTTGAACAATTAAAGAAAACTTCTATTTCTTTAATTATTATGGATATAAATTTAAAGAATACGTATCTTAAAGATGAGAAAGTTGATGGAATAGTTTTATCCAGGCTTGTTAAAGAAAATCCTGAGTTTTTGCATGTTCCTGTTTTGCTTGTAACTGCTTATTCTTTAATTGCTGATGGACCCGGTTTTTTTAAGGAAAGTTTAGCTGAGGATTATATTACTAAACCTATAATGGATTATAATCTTCTTTTGGAAAAAATTGAAAAGTTAGTTGAAAATTAAATGGCTGTTGATCAAATTTTAGTTGTAGAAGACGAAAAAGATACTAGATATATTCTTGATAAATTACTGTCAAAAAACGGTTATGAAGTCATTACCTCCATAAATGGCGAAGAGGCTTTAGAAATCTTAAAGAAACAGAAACCTAAAGTTATTATTGCTGATTGGACTATGCCTGTTATGGACGGTATTGAACTTTGCAAAATTCTTAAAGGTAATGAGAACTATAAACTCATATATTTTATTATTCTTACAGCAAGAGCTTCTCTAAAAGACAGGGTTATTGGATTAGATGTCGGCGCTGACGACTTTCTCGTAAAGCCTGTCGATAATCAGGAATTATTGGCCAGAATAAGATCCGGTATTAGAATTCATAATCTTCAGAATGAATTAAAAAGTATCGAGCACAATAAAGCGATTCTCGAAATGGCTTGTACTATCGGTCACAAAATAAACAATCCTTTGAGCAGTCTTCTATTATCTGTAAAAAATATTGAAGATGAGCTTAATTCAAAGGAAAAAGACAAATTTAATGATGATTTTAATATTGCACTCCAATCTATCGAAAAAATCAAATCCCTAGTTAATGATCTTACCCACCTTCAGAACCCCGATTTAATCGAATATGCTGCTGATCAAAAAATGGTTAGGTTAGGCAAGTAATCCTAAAGTTTTTCTCCCAATTTTCGATTATAAAAAGGGAGAATGACATGTTAGATAAAATCACAGACATACAGTTAAATCTGAATGGTTCTAAAACAGGATATTATACCGGTCAGTATAAGAAGAATAATTCCAGAAAGGGGTTAGACTATACTGATACGTTAAGTTGTTCTGAAGCCGTTCAATATATAATGCAGAAAAAATGGCAGATAAAGGAACTTTTTTTATTATCCAGCCAGCGGGTGTCTATTACTTTTTCGGTCGCCGGTATAGAATTCCATTCCATCATTGATACAGGGGAAATTAATAAATTATCTAAAATTGAGTACTCCATCAGCTCTGAAAAAGATATAAATGAAATAAAGAAAAAATTAACAGCCTTTATCTCGATGGATATAAATGAAAATAATTTTAACAAGAATATTGAAAATGAACTTCCCGGAATTAAAATGCTCTTTAAAAGATTATTCTCTCTTAATATAGAAAATGAATTAAATTCAGACGATAGTATGATGCTGAATAGTCTTTTTGATGATATTCTCGAATTTATAAACTTTGATTTATCATACATCAATTTTAGCCTTTTTGAATTTATAACAAAATTGACCGGTTCCAAAATTAACATTTCTGCTAATAATATTTATCCTTCTATTACTTTGAATAAAATAAAGGTAGCTGCAGCTTAACTAACTATTTCTTTGAACCATTGCCGGACTTTTGCTGTCTGTATTGAATCTAAATTATATTTTATTCAGTTTCTCTTATTTTATACCTCTTTTTTATATGCAGAAAGTTTACAATATATTTATTAAGTTTAACTATTAAATATTAAAATTAAAAAGAAAGGGGATATCATGCTTACTGATATTCAAAAAAAAATGGAAAATAATTCTAATGATGGTGAAATTGATGAATCAAAATATTCTGTACAAACTCACTTAATCTATGGGAAAAATTATTCTAATAAATGGGATTATTCCCACCATGTAATTTCACCTCTTTCCAGTTCCGTAATTTTTAGGCTGGATTCTGTCGAGAGGGGAGCTGAGGGATTTGAAGATTTTGCCAATTCAAATCTTATTGATGGTAAACCTGGTCCTATTTATATTTATGATAGATTGGGTGAACCGAATAAAGATCTTCTGGAAGAAAATCTCGCTTTTGTAGAAAAAGGAGAAATAGCTGTTACATTTGCTACCGGTATGGGCGCTATTTCCGGAATCCTTGGCGTGCTGACAAAATCCGGTGACGAAATTATTACTCATAAAACTTTATATGGATGTACTTTTTCTCTGCTGAATAATTGGTACCCAAAATATAATATCAAAAATACTTCCGTCGATTTGACGTCTCCTGAAAATTTAAAAAATTATATCTCACCTCAAACAAGAGTTGTCTATTTTGAATCTCCTGCGAATCCGAATCTCGATATTATCGATATTAAAGCAATTAAGGATATTGTTAATGCTGAAAATCAGAATCGGGCGGAAGAAAATAAAATTTACGTTGTTGTTGATAATACGTTTGCAACACCTTATTGTCAAAGACCCATAGAGTTTGGTGCTGATTTTACAGTACACTCATTAACTAAAGGTATAGGAGGTTTTGGTACCGATATGGGCGGGGTAGTAATTGGCCCTAAATGTTTTCATGATCATTTAATGTTATATAGAAAAGATTTCGGTGGGGTTCTTAATACAAAAGCTGCATGGACGGTATTGACATATGGTCTGCCTACTCTTTATCTAAGGATTTCGCAGCAGACTAAAAGTGCTATGAGGATTGCTGAATTTTTGGAGGCACACCCAAAAGTCAATATGGTTAATTATCCCGGTCTGAAAAGCTATCGTTTTTATTCTCTGGCAAAATCACAGATGATTGATTTTAACGGCAATTTTGCTCCCGGCAGCTTAATTTATTTTACTTTGAAAGGTAATTCAAATCTTGAGCGTAAAGAAAACGGCAGACGTTTTATGAATTATGCCGCAAAAAATGCATATACTATGACTCTCGCCGTTAGTCTCGGCCATACAAGAACTTTAATTGAACATCCGGCTTCAATGACTCATTCAATGGTTCCGGCAGATAAACTGATTGAATATGGAATTGATCCCGGGGGAGTAAGATTAGCATGCGGTCTGGAAAATACGGACGATATTTTACTTGATCTCGAAAAATGTCTGGAAATTGTTTAAGAATTAATTAAAATAACAGATGTAAAAGATGTCATCTTTCAAATTATTAACTCATGTTAAAATACAGCTGTCATTCCGAACGAAGTGAAGAATCTCAAGGCTTATAATTTGCACAATTTTGAGATATTTCGCTCCGCTCAATATGAAAAAAAATAATTTGTGTAACATGAGTTATTAATTTATTAAAATAAGCAAAGATGTCATCTTTCAATTTTGTCATCTTGAATTATGGAAGTCAAATTCTATAAAATCCTCTCTAATTTTCTTTTCTTCTATATTTTATTAAACGGGTTTTTGTTTTCTCAGCAGGATATTTCAGAAGAATTGTCCGGTTTCAGAGGAACTGCATGGGGAAGCAGTATGGATAAAGTTAAATCCGTTGAAACAGCGGTTTATATGCAGTCATTCCATGGCTTTGGAATAGATGCTTTATCCTACAAAGGGAATATTGCCGGTTTGGATGCACGGATAGATTATTCCTTTAAAGATGGAAAATTATTTGAAGGAACATATTCCATTTACCCTGGAGATTCATTTAAAGCTGAATTTAATAAACTCAAAAAATATTTAATCGATGATTACGGCAGACCTATTTACAGAGCCGGACCTTCTATTGATATGGATACTGTTTGGATTAAAGTTACAGATTACGGGGAATTTAAAGGACCGGAATTATATTGGAAATTTAACAATGGATTTATCGGTCTTATTGCTTCTAAATTCGATGAAGATATAACCATAACTATTTTATATACTAACAGCAAATCTATTGAGGAGTATGGGAAAAACAAACAAATTTCAACAGATACCTTTAACTCTAGCGATCACTAACCACTACCGTTGTCAAACCACATACCACAAACCAAATACACATTTTATCTGATTTCTGGTTAATGTTTTAATCCTGATGTATAATAATCTAGGCGGGGTGCATGAAATAATTCAATCAGCTGAGTTTTCTACTTGTTCGGGGGTAAAGGGGAAATTAAAGAAATAATGATTCTCATCTTCCTTAATAATCTTATCTTTGGTTAGAAAATATTTTTCTATTTGTCCATTATTCGAATAAGGAAGATATAAACCTTCTTCAAGATATACTCTAGGTAATCTTATCAGTTTATGAGACACAAGGTACGCCATATCTATAAGAACTTTTCTAACATGATCATCATCTTCTTTTCTCAGGTATAAAGTTCTCACTGCAAATCTCTATTTAGTTTGATAAGAAATTTAATAAATGTTATTTGATAGTAAAAATTAATATAATAAGTTTTTAATTTTATTACATCTGTCCACAATAAAATCGGCCCTCTCCCTGCTTTTTAAAAATAAAACGTCAAATAATAATATCCTGATAAAATTTTAAATCATAAATTATAATAACCCCTTCCTTCTCAAGGGAAGGGTTGAACATTGCTACCGGCGAAACGAAGTGTAGACGGGTAATCTAATCTTGTAATCTTTGCAATTTCTTCAACTCAAATATTCATCAATAGCTTTTGCGGCTTTTCTCCCTGCTCCCATAGCAAGTATTACTGTTGCTCCGCCTGTAACTATATCACCTCCGGCAAAAACTCCTGTTTTTGATGTCTTCATAGTTGCTTCATCTACGATAATATTTCCCCATTTATTAAATTGTAGATCCGGAGTAGTCTTTTGGATAATAGGATTAGAACCATTGCCGATTGCTATTACTGCCATATCAATCTCAATTTCATATTCGGAACCTTTAATAGGAATGGGACGTCTTCTGCCTGAGGCATCAGGCTCGCCAAGTTCCATTTTCTGC
Source organism: uncultured Bacteroidota bacterium (assembly GCA_963740945.1). Classification (GTDB taxonomy): domain Bacteria; phylum Bacteroidota; class Ignavibacteria; order Ignavibacteriales; family Ignavibacteriaceae; genus CAVQBP01. The sequence continues at coordinate 93,037 of CAVUGE010000033.1, forward strand.
AGCTCTACCGATTTAAGCCAGCCGTCTTTATCACCAGTAAATTTCAAAGGGTTTGACAAATACTTAAATTCAATTCCTTCCTGTTTTGCATGATGAACTTCCTCTTTTCTAGCTGGCATTTCAACTTCCGACCTTCTATAAATTATATATGCATTTTTTGCCCCAAGCCTTTTTGAAGTTCTTACCGCATCCATTGCAGTATTACCGCCCCCAAATACCGCTACATTTTTGTCCTTGCAGTTAAAGACAGGCGTATCGTATTCCGGGAATTTATAAGCCTTCATTAAATTAACCCGCGTTAAAAACTCATTCGAAGAATAGACCCCGTTTAAGTTTTCTCCTTCAAGGTTTAGAAAATACGGCAGACCCGCACCTACTGCAATAAAAGCTGCATCATAACCATCTTCTAGTAATTCATCCAGGGTGTCGGTAAAACCGATTACGGAATTTGTCTTAAATTCCACCCCTAATTCTTTCAATGAATTTATCTCAACTTTAACAATTTCTTTTGGTAAACGAAACTCCGGAATTCCATATATCAAAACTCCGCCTAAATCATGGAGTGCTTCAAACACCGTAACATCATGCCCCATTTGAATTAAATCAGCTGCACAGCTTAATCCGGCAGGGCCGCTTCCAACTATTGCAACTTTGCGGCCGGTTTTAGGCTTTAATTCAGGTTTTCCCAAACCATTTTTTTCTCTTTCATAATCCGCTACAAATCTTTCCAATCTTCCTATCGCTACCGGTTCATTTTTTTTCCCGACCACACATTTGGCTTCACACTGCTCTTCCTGAGGACAAACTCTTCCGCAGATTGCAGGCAGCATGTTATCTTCCTTAATCTTTGCTGCTGCTTCAACATATTTCCCATCTGCAACTAATGAGACAAATTCACCTATCTTTACACCCACAGGACATCCTTCAACACAAGTTGGCTTTGGACATTGGATGCACCTCTGTGCTTCAAGTAAAGCAAGCTCTTCAGTTAATCCCAGATTAACTTCATCAAAATTATTTCTTCTTACTAATTCATCCTGCTCAGGCATTGTCTGCCTTTGGATTTTCATTCTTTCTTTATTAGATAATTTTCCCATATTATAAACCAGATTTTTTATACTGTGATTTTATTCAAACCATTTTGAAACATCGAGTCGATATTACATAAATGATCAAGAGCTTCTTTTTCAAAATTGCCATAAGTTCTGTTCCTTCTCTCAAGCGTTGCAAAATCTACCTTATGTGCATCGAATTCAGGGCCGTCAACACAAACAAACACTGTCTTATCATCAACTGTAGCTCTGCAGCCTCCGCACATTCCGGTTCCGTCAACCATTACTGGGTTTAAGCTGACCATCGTTTTTATTCCATATGGTTTTGTAACTTGAGAAACTGCTCTCATCATTGGAATCGGGCCGATTGCTAAAACAAAATCAATTTTTCTTTTGGCATCAATAAGTTCCTGTAATTTTTGAGTTACAAATCCATGAAATCCGTAACTTCCGTCATCTGTAGTTGGAAAAACTTCGTCACATACGTTTCTCATTTCATCTTCAAGGATTACAAACTCTTTTGTTCTCCCTCCGATAATTGAAATTGTATGATTTCCGGCCTGCTTCAATGCTACTGCAGTTGGATAGGCAATTGCGGTTCCAACACCTCCCCCGATTGAAATCGCAGTTCCAAAATTTTCTATATGCGAGGGTTTTCCTAACGGACCCACCACATCAAGAATAAAATCACCGTCCCAAAGAGAATTCAATTCTTTTGTTGTTTTACCGATCCCCTGTACAATTATTGTAATTGTTCCGTTTTCTATATCGGAATCAGCCATTGTTAACGGGATCCTTTCTCCATAATCCTTTATTCTGATGATTACGAACTGGCCGGCTTTTCTTTTTTTTGCGATTTTCGGGGCTTCTATGATAAATTTCTTTATGCTTGGTGCAAGAAATTCTGCTGAGATTATCTTATACATTATTTAAGACACTTTTGGTGGTTAAAAATTCTAATCGCAGGACACTTTCAAAAAGAAAGCCAGAAAAATAAGTCAGAAATCCTCTATTGTTGAACTTTTTATACGGAAATTAGAGTTATAAATATCAGAAATGCAATATTTTCATTTTTAGTTTTCAGATCTGGGAAAGATAATGATTACAAGATTCCAAGATTAAGTGAATGATTTTGGGATGGGATAACTTTTTATTGTTCTATTTCTCTTTAAAAAACCCCCTCTCAACTAACCATTTTTGAAAAAACTCGGGGTGAGACATAGTTATATATGGCTAAATATTTTCTTTTTAAAAATAGGGGGTTGAGAAGCTTTTTTCTCATAATGAAACATCATGTTCATGGTTGAAGAATTTCAATAATTTTATGGTTTTGGTATTATTACCATTGATCTATCAACTTCTCATTTTTTTATTTAAATATTTCTTACTAATTTTTCATTGATACAAATACTAAATCAAAACGTTCGTATGTCCGTCATTCATAAGCTCTGAAAACGTTTTGAAAACGTTCTGAAATCGTTTTGAAAACGTATTACATCCAATTCAAAACCTTTTTATCAATAGAAAATAACTACGGTATCTTTAAGAGATAGTACAAATGATAAAATCAAGATATTTTTCTTTGTTATTTATTATCACTATCATAAATGTTCAGGCACAAACAGGAAAAATAGAATATGGTAATAATCCTGGAGCCGGTCATTATGCAGAAGTGAATGGAATTAAGCTATATTATGAAACGTATGGTACAGGGAAACCTTTGATTATGCTGCATGGAAACGGGGGTTCAATTCAGGCTTTCAGGAACCAGATTCCATTTTTTGAGAAGTATTACAAAGTAATTGCAATCGACAGCAGGCTGCAAGGGAAATCGGGAGGTAACCCTGACACAATTTCTTATGATTTAATGGCTTCCGATTTCAATGCATTGATGGACCAACTAGGTATTGACTCTGCTTATGTATTGGGCTGGAGCGACGGTGGAATTGACGGTATCTTACTTGCCTTGAAATATCCCTCTAAAGTGAAAATGCTGGCAGTATCGGGAGCTAATACTGTTCCTGACTCAACTGCAATACCATATAAAGATATTCTTACAACAAGAGATTATGTTGAGCATGATATAACAGCCTCAAAGACAGATATTGCTCTGAATAAGATGATGCTTTACCAGCCTAATATACCGTTTGACAGCTTAGGAAAAATACACTGCCGTGTTCTGGTTATGGCTGGTGATCACGACATAATTAAACCCGAGCATACTCTAAAGATATTTCAATCAATTCCACATGCTGAATTATGCATCTTTCCTGATTCAAATCACGGTGTACTGCAGCAGCACCCAAAACTTTTTAACGAGATTGTTTATAACTTTTTTCAATTTTGAAATATACTTTTTTTATAGCTTTAGACTCCTGCAACTGTAATTCTAAGGAAAATCTCTCAGATCTCATACATTCCTCCACCATTCCATTTTCCCACCACTCTATTTTTCCTCTCTATGGCTCTGCCCTTTCAAATGACATAAATGACCATCCAATGACTATAAATGACCATCGAATAACCATCCAGTGACTATAAATTACCATCATGCGTTTTTCCCTTTGCGCCTAGCGACAAAATCCCTTTTGTTTGGTGTAATAACAAATTAAATTAGCTTTTTACTTTATTTTTTTTCGTTAAGACTTAATTATGAATTCCAATCCAAATCATTTGTTAAATGTACTGCCCGATGATGATGTACTTTCTCAATGCATCCATTGCGGTTTATGTCTCTCTGTTTGTCCGACTTATGATATTACTAAACTCGAAAGATCTTCCCCGCGCGGCAGGATAAAGTTAATAAAATCCATAGCAAGGGGAGAAATGAAGCTTTCGGAAACTTTCTCTTACGAAATGAATTTTTGTCTCGATTGTCAGGCATGCGAAACAGCCTGTCCTGCAGGTGTAAAATATGGTTCTATGGTGGAAGCGGCAAGGATTGAAGTTGATAATTCTGAATTTGGCAATTCTGCAAAAGTCAGAATTAAAAAATTTATATTAAACAATATATTCCTTTCAAAAAAGAGGTTTAAGTTTGCTGCTAAACTCTTATATTTTTATCAGAACAGCGGCATACAAAAATTTCTCCACACATCAGGCTTATTCAAATTTTTCGCCCCGAAGTTGTCGGAAATTGATAAATTAGCTCCGAAAGTCTCTTCTAAATTCAGTGATGAATTCATCCCCGAATTTTCCCCGTCAAAAGGCGAGACCAAATATAAACTGGCATTTCTTTCCGGCTGCTTAATGAATGTTATGTTTGCGGATATAAATAAAGATACAGTAGATGTCCTAACAGAATCCGGCTGTTCCGTTTTTACTCCTAAAGATCAAGTCTGCTGCGGATCATTAAATGCTCATAACGGCCAGTTAGAATCTGCAATAAAACTTGCCAAACATACTATAGATACTTTTCTAAAAAACAACCAACCAACAACAGACAACAGACAATCTACCCCAAACAACCAACAACCAACCACAACCAACAACCAACCAACCACAACAAACAAACTATCCTACGATTATTTGATAACCAATTCAGCCGGGTGCAGTGCTTTCATGAAAGAATATGCTCATCTTCTGAAAGATGATCCTGATTATGCAGAGAAAGCAAAGATATTTTCTTCAAAAGTAAAAGACTTTACAGAATTTTTTAGTGAAGTGAATATAAAGTTGCCTTTAAAAGAAATTAATGTATCGATAACTTATCACGATGCCTGCCATCTGGCACATACACAAAAAATAACTGCCCAGCCAAGAGATTTATTAAAGTCTATCCCGAATATAAATTACAAGGAGCTTGAAGAATCCTCCTGGTGCTGCGGAAGTGCCGGGATATATAATGTAATGCAGTATGACTCATCCATGATTATTCTTAAAAAGAAAATGGATAATATAAAAAAAACAAATGCCGCAATAGTAGTTACCGGAAATCCCGGATGTATTTCGCAGTTGAAGTATGGATCTGAAAAGTTTAATGCCGGTATTGAAGTGATGCATCTTGCAACCTTAATAAAGAAGGCTTTAAGTAAAAGTTGAATCTCTCCTCATGAAGTATTTGTACCTCAATCTTAATATGATACGGTCTTAATTGTTTTCGTTTCATCTTTTTACTTTGACAGTAAACTCTGATATATAATAAAACTTTTGAAAATGGTTTTGAAATAGAACACATAGACTTAAATATTTATTTAATATTTTTTTTTAATGTTTTTGTTTTTATATAGAATATATTTAAGTTTATTCTCTAGTTTAGATCCGTTGATCAATATTAGACACTATCATTGCTTTAATCTAATAACTATCCCACTTACGTTTTTGTAAGGCGTCTATTTGGCACCTCGTATTATTGTATTATGCTGAATATGAAACTATAAAATTGAATGTGATTTCAAAAAGTCCTTGGAATAATATTAAAATTGTTACATAAAAAAGGATTATAATGAAGAGTACGCGATTGGACTATATTCTCCGGGTCCGGTTACCAATCACTATATTTGTAATTCTTGCTGTTTTTACTTTGACTTTTTTCTTCGGTAAGCCGGAAAGAGATATGGTTGGGTATAGTCCCGATCAGCCGATTAACTTCCCCCATGATCTCCATGCCGGTCAGATGAAAATTGATTGCCAGTACTGTCACACCGGTGTGGAGAAATCTCGCGTTGCAATGGTTCCTCCTGTTGCAACATGTATGAATTGTCATACTATAGCCATGAAAGATAAGCCTGATATCATAAAATTAACAAGGTACTATAAGGAAGGAAAAGCGTTACCCTGGAAAAGAGTTCATAGGGTACCCGACTTTGTTTATTTTAATCATAGTGTTCACGTAAATATGGGTATTGACTGCGTTCATTGTCACGGTGATGTAAGGCAAATGAAAAAAATAACAGAAGTTCATTCATTTACTATGGCTGCTTGTCTGGAGTGCCATAGAAATGCTCATGAAAAATTACCGGAATTAAAAAATATTAAAAATGGTCCTGATTACTGTTTCGCATGTCACCGTTAATACGGAGTTAGAATGGATATAGCTGATTACTTTCAAAAAAAAATTAAAAGAGATAGGTTTTTTACTTCTATAGGAACAGGATTTTTAAGCTATGTGGTTTTCAAATCTTTCCCTTTTAACCTCTTTGCAAAAAAAGAGAGGTTAAAAAAACAGAAAATAAAAGTAAGAATTAATCCTCTTGCTGTTCAAAGAAAAAATACGGGTATAAAATAATGTCTGACCTTGACAATAAAAGTATTAGCGGAGAAAAGAAAGAAAATCCTGATATAAATTATTGGAGAAGTTTTGAATCCTTATATAAGGATCCTGCTGTTATTGAAGGAACTCATCATGAATTTCAAAATGGCGTTACCGATGATTTTGATTTAAATAAGATTAGCGGACTCTCACGAAGAAAATTTTTAACTCTTGTTGCTGCATCTGCTGCCTTAGCAGGCGCAGGTTGTTCTAATTATAGGGATGAGGGGGATATAATTCCTTATAACAATAAACCCGAGAGTATAACTTTAGGTCAGCCGAACTATTATGCCTCTACTGCAAACGGATGCCGGAACGGATGCGGCGTTCTGATTAAAACTAGGGAAGGGAGACCTATTAAAGTTGACGGAAATCCCGATCATCCGGTTAATAAAGGGAAAGCATGTGCAAAATGCCAGGCCTCTATTCTGAATTTGTATGATCCGGAAAGACTCCGTAACCCGTTGATAAAAACCAAAAACGGCGATCAGCTTAAGTCTACATGGCAGAATATTGATGATAAAATCAACTCTCTTTTATCTGCTTCCGGCGGGAAAGAAATTGCTCTAATTACTCATAGAATAATTTCACCCTCAACAAAAAAAGTTATGCAGGATTTTCAGCAAAGATATCCTGATACTAAAATTTATTCTTATGATTTATTTAACGAGGATATCCGGAATAATGCCTGGAAAAAAACTCACGGTGCAGACGTATTCCCTCTGATAAAATGGAATGAAGCAAAGATTATTGTAGCATTAGAAGCCGATTTCCTGGGTATCGGTGAAAACAAAACCGAAAATGCTATCTTATTCTCTGAAGGAAGAGAAGTAAAAAATCTGGATAATTTTAATAGACTGTATGTTGTTGAAGGGAGTTTGTCTGTTACCGGCAGTAATGCTGATTATAGAATTAGACTAAGACCGGATGCCGAACTCGAATTTGTATCAGCAATTTCCCGTGCAGTACAGGGTTCCGGTCCTAACGATTCCGCACTAAAGTCTTTTGCGGATAAATATAATATCCCTCTGGTAAAGATAAAATTTATGGTAGATGATCTTCTGAAAAATAAAGGTAAATCTATCATTTATGCAGGCGATACATTACCGGAAAATGTTCATATCGCTGTAAATAAATTAAATGAAACTTTGAATAATGGTAGTATGTATAGAACTGATTCTTCAAAGGTTTATCTGCAGGCTTTAAGCAGTGCTGAAGAGTGGGATAGCCTTATTAGTAAGATGAATAATGGAAATGTTGCGACAGTTATACATTTTGATTCTAATCCCGTCTACAATTTGCCGGATGATTACGGCTATGCAGATGCTCTTAAAAAAGTTCCGGATGTAATTACTTTAACAGAAAATGAAAATGAATCTTCTGCAGCTAGTAATTATATTCTTCCTATTAATCATCCTTTTGAATCATGGGGAGATTTTAAGATACGAACAGGCTTTTATTCTATGAGGCAGCCTGTTATTTCCCCTCTTTATAATACCAGGCAAAAAGAAGCCGTTCTTCTTTTATGGTCAAAAGGGCCCAACGAAAAATTCAATGAAGATTTATTTCATAACTATTTGATGAAATACTGGGAAACTGAAATTTATCCCGGTCTTAATGCAGAATTGGATTTTAAAAAGTTCTGGCTTTCTGCCCTGCATGATGGAGTTGCAAAATCAAATGATAACCATGTTAGTATCGGTAGTTTTAATAATAGTATTTCAGTAGGAAATTCCGGTTATAAAAATTCGGAATATGTTATTAACCTCAGGGAAAGTTATGCTACAGGAGATGGACGTTTTGCCAATAATGGATGGATGCAGGAGCTTCCACATCCTGTTTCAAAAATAACATGGGATAATTATGCGGCAATTTCTCTGGCTACTGCTAAAGAATTAAATATTAATACCACTCATGACATGAACGATGTCTCTTATGATATGATTGAGGTTTCTGTTAACGGAAAGAAACTTGAAATTCCTGCATTCGTTCAGCCGGGTGCTGCTGATAAAACCATTACTATCGAATTGGGATATGGAAGAACTAAAGTTGGTGTAGTCGGTACAGGCGTTGGCTTCAATGCCGGTGTTTTAATGTCTAAAAGTTCCGGTTTCTCCCCCTGGATTTATGACGGTGAAGTAAAGAAAATAGATAAAACTTATAAACTAGTCACTAATCAGGAACATCATACTTTTGATGTGGGAATTACTAAAGATCAGGTCCAGAAAAGAGGTATTATCAGGGAAGGTACAGTAGAGGAATATAAAAAGAATCCTCATTTCTTATACGGTGAAGAAAATAAACATGAGGAAGAAAGTATGTACTATCCTCATGATTATCCCGATGTTAAATGGGCAATGGCAATTGATCTAAATAAGTGTCTTGGCTGCGGTGAATGCGTTATCGCTTGTAATGCAGAGAATAATATCCCTATCGTAGGGAAAGAACAGGTTGGTAAAGGAAGGGAAATGCATTGGATAAGAATCGACAGATATTATTCAGGTACTCCTGATGATCCTTTAGTGAGCTCCCAAGTTATGTTATGCCAGCAATGCGACCACGCTCCTTGCGAAAATGTATGTCCTGTATTAGCTACTACCCACAGTCCGGATGGAGTGAACCAGATGATATACAACCGGTGTGTCGGTACAAGGTATTGCTCAAATAACTGCCCTTACAAAGTCAGAAGATTCAACTTCTTTAATTTCAGAGATCATTTCAAAGAAAAGTATCAGGAAGCAGATATTTTTAACCTTGTATATAATCCTGAAGTTACAGTCAGATCTCGAGGGGTAATGGAAAAATGTACCTTTTGCTATCAAAGAGTAATGGCTGCCAGATCGGAAGCAATACGTGAGGGAAGGAAAGTCAAAGGTACTGATGTTAAAACAGCTTGCCAGGAAGCCTGCAGTACCAATGCAATAAAATTTGGTGATATGAATGATAAGGATTCTGAATTTTTTAAATATAGAAATCACGAACTTGGATATTATGTATTGGCAGATTTAAATGTAAGACCTAATGTTACATACCTCGCAAAATTACGAAACACTCATAAGGAGGAAGTATAATTGTCTACTGACTACTCTCAAGAAATATCTGTTATTGATGAGCGGCTTACTTTATCTGATATTGAAACTCTAATTGCCAAACCGATCGATGATAAACCAAACAAGAAATATTTCTTTGCCTTATCCGTTACTGTAAGTATGTTATTATTGGGGGTAATTTGTTTAATAATTAGTTTTTATTATGGTATTGGTATGTTCGGGAACAACATACCTGTCGCTTGGGGATTCCCTATTATTAACTTCGTATTCTGGGTAGGTATTGGTCATGCGGGTACACTTATTTCTGCTATACTTTTTCTTTTAAGACAGAGATGGAGAACAGGGATTGCAAGATTTGCAGAAGCTATGACGATATTTGCAGTAATTTGTGCCGGTTTATTTCCTCTTATACATCTTGGCAGACCGTGGCTTGCGGGGTATTTAATTCCTTATCCGAATCAGCATAACCTTTGGGTTAATTTTATATCTCCTCTAGTTTGGGATGTATTTGCAGTATCAACATATTTTATCGTTTCCTTATTATTCTGGTATGTTGGCTTAATCCCCGATTTTGCTTCTTTAAGAGACAGGGCAACTTCAAAAGCTAAAAAGTTTATTTATTCGTTATTTAGTTTAGGCTGGAGACATTCAAATCGTCAATGGCAGCATTATGAAAAAGCTTATATGATCCTGGCAGGTCTCGCAACTCCTTTGGTACTTTCAGTACATAGTGTTGTAAGTTTCGATTTTGCTATGGCAATACTTCCCGGCTGGCATTCAACAATATTCCCTCCTTATTTTGTTGCCGGTGCTATCTTCTCAGGTTTTGCGATGGTTGTATTTGTACTTGTAATTGTTAGAAAGGTGTTCGACCTGGAAGGTATAATTACAACCAATACGTTGGATAATATGAATAAAGTAATTCTTCTTACCTCACTGATGGTTGGGTATTCTTATGGAATGGAATTTTTTATGGGGTGGTATAGCGGTGAGGTTTTAGAAAAGTTTGTAATAATAAACCGCGCGTTTGGTCCTTATGCATGGTCATATTGGATCATGATAAGCTGTAATGTATTATTCCCCCAGCTTTTCTGGTTTAAGAAATTTAGACGCTCAATTCCTATTATGTTTATAGTTGCTATTTTTGTTCTAATCGGAATGTGGTTTGAAAGATTTGTCATAATTGTGACCTCTTTACAAAGAGATTTCTTACCCTCTAGCTGGGGAATGTTTTTCCCGACATTCTATGATATTGGAATCCTTGCCGGAAGTTTTGGCTTATTCTTTACATTAGTTCTATTATTTGCAAAAAATCTTCCTGTTGTTTCAATTGCAGAAGTTAAAGCTCATTCTAAAGATGCACAGCCTCATCATGAGCATGTGGAGGACAAGCTTAATGGATAGATCAAATAAGATTTATGGCGTTACGGCATTATTTAATTCTGCTGATTCTATTATTCATGCTGCAGAAAAAGTTACTGATGCCGGCTATAAAAAAATGGATGTAAATACGCCATATCCTGTTCATGGAATGGATAGGGCAATGAAGCTTAAGCCTTCATACCTTGGTTTTGTGACTTTGACATTCGGATTTTCAGGCACTGCATTTATTTTGTTTTTTATGTGGTGGACTTTCAATGTTAGTTATCCACTTGTAATAGGCGGAAAACCATTTTTCCCTCTCCCTGCTTTTATCCCTATTACTTTTGAATTTACTGTTCTTTTAGCTGCAGTATCCACTGTCTTTGGTATGATTGCAGCCTTCTTTAATTTACCAAAAAACAGTCATCCATTAAATGAATCCGGATATATGAGGGGAGTATCCGATAATAAATTTGGAATAATAATAGAGGCAGCGGATCCTTTATTTAATGAAATTAAAGTAATACAATTGTTGAAGGAATTGGGAGCAGAGAAGGTTGAGACTATTTATTGGCCCGAAGAAGAAACATTCAGAATATTCGAACCTAAGTTTATAACTTTCCTGGTTATTGTTGCAATCATTACAAGTGGTACAACTTATTTTTCGTTGAATAAATTAATGTACATGATTCCCTTCAACTGGATGGATAAACAAGATAAACTTATACCTCAGGAAAAAAGCGATTTCTTCACAGATAGTTTCGGTATGCGAACCCCTGTTAAAGGTACGGTTGCAAGGGGTTATATGCCTTATCCGTTTATGGGTGTAGATAGTCCGAAAGTATTCTTATCCGATCCCTTACTCCCCACCAAAGAGGTATTGAAATTAGGCCAAAAGAAATTTTTAACGTTCTGCAGCCCATGCCATGGTAACTTTGGAGAGGGTCAGGGCCGTTTACTGGGACAATTTCCGCCCGGTCCTACTTTCCATTCTAATGCTGTTATTAATATGAGTGATGGGCAAATATATCACATTATTACAAACGGTAGAAACGTGATGCCTTCTTATGCATCACAAATAACAAGAAATGAAAGGTGGGCAATTATTAATTATATAAGAGTACTTCAAAGAGCTGAAAATGCTTCCGAAGCAGATGTAAAAGAAGCTAAAGAAGAGGAGTCTGGTAAAAATGCCCAATAATTTTGTTTATCAGAAAAAAGAATTACCATCTTTTATAGGTAAAATAGGAATTTTCCTTTTAGTTTTAGGAGTAATATTAGGGGCTGTCAGCTATATAGTTAATCCTTCTAGGGCAGCTTTTAGTTATCTAACATCTTATATGTACCTTGTAAGCATCGGTATAGGTTCTCTATTTTTAGTAGCACTGGAATATACTGCAGGTGCAACATGGAGTACTCCTTTCAGAAGAATAGTTGAATTTTTAGCTGCATCTGTTCCTTTTTTAATCATTCTTGCTATTCCATTATTGTTCAACCTTCATGATTTCTTTCTTTGGGCCAATAAACAAGTTGTTGTAAATGATAATATTTTAGAAGGGAAAACATCTTATTTAAATATTCCTTTTTTGTTAATTCGATTGGCTTTCATTCTCATCTCATGGATAATTTTTTACTGGATCATTACAAAAAATTCCCGTAAACAGGATGCGACGGGGGATCAAAGCTTAACAAAGAAGAATATAAAAATATCTACAGTTTTCATTTTATGGTTCGGCTTCTCTATTTCAATCATGGCTGTTGATTGGATGATGAGTGTTGAACCGCATTGGTTCTCTACAATTTTCGGAGTTTATTACTTCGCAGGAACTGCATGGTGTGCTTTAGCTGCATTAACTTTGATTGTAGTGCTTTTAAAAGAAAACGGATATTTTGTTGATGAAATAAAAAAGGATCACTATTATAGTTTAGGGACAATGCTTTTTGCTTTTACCTGTTTCTGGGGTTATATGGCTATTTCTCAATATTTACTTATCTGGTATGGAGATCTCCCTGAAGAAACTTCATGGTTTTTCCATAGATGGCATGGCATATGGACTATCTTATCTATTACTTTAGTGGTGACACATTTTATTGTTCCTTTCCTTGCTCTGCTTTCATTTCCGTCTAAAACAAATCCTAAAAGATTAAAATTTATGTCCATCTGGATACTTGCGGTTCATTTTCTCGATGTCTATTGGATGATTATGCCGGGGATGAAAATAGCATCAGGCGGATATTTTTTTAGCTGGAGCGATCTTGTTTTCCCAATTGCCATTGTAGGCTTATTAATGATACTGTTCAACTCCTTGGCAAAAAAATATAATATAATCCCTGTTGGTGATCCAAAACTTCAGAGAGGTTTCGATTTTCGCCTCTAAATTAATTACTAAAAACTTATGTCTGATTTTCAAGATAATATAAAAGAAAAAATAAGTATTCTTAAACAAGATCCAGGAAAGATTTTTGGACTTTTATACCCATATATTTTCCTAATCCTTCTGGTATTGGGACTTATATATTCTTCAAACTTAGGAGAAATTGCAAAGCAGAGTACTCCTCCTCCACTTCCCGATACCACGGCTCCTAAAGGATTGGATATAGTTGAACCCAGAAATGTTTCTGCGGTTGATGTAATGGAATTGAGTAAACCTTCCACTGATATGGTCGCCAAAGGGAAAGCCTTATATGTAGCCAATTGTGTTTCTTGCCATGGTGTAGATGGAAAAGGAGACGGACCTGCATCCCAAGGATTAAATCCGCCACCACGAAATTATACGATAAAAACAGGATGGGTTAACGGACAGAAAATTTCTGAAATTTATGAAACACTGGAACACGGGATTGTCGGATCAGCTATGAAACCTTTTGACTATTTATCTCCCGAAGATAAATTTGCAATTACTCAGTATATCAGGCAGACTTTCGTTCCCGATCCTCCAACGGATTCGAAGTCAGACCTGGAAAATTTAGAACAAACTTATAATTTGTCTAAAGAAAGAAGACTTCCGGGACAAATTCCAGTTGATGCAGCTATGGATTTAATTCTTAAAGAAAGCAGCGGGAAAATAAATAAGGTTAAAGAAACTGTTAAAGCTATTTCAAAAGATACCACTGAAGAAGCTGCTATTTTTAAAAAAGTTACTAAAGATCCGGTTATTGCAATCACATCGCTTATAAATTCTACTGACTGGAGAAAAGATAAAAATAAGTTTGTCGACATTGTTATAAATAATGTGAATCAAGACGGTTTTAATGATAAGATTTTCTTTTTAAACGATTCACAATGGAGTATGCTTTATAATTATATGTCTAAATTCTTTTGATATAAAGGTGATATGAAAAAATTTCTAAGTTTTTTATTAATTATAACATACGGAATTATAAATTTTACTCTTGCAGGACAAAGTTTAGAGCCCAAAATACATGAGCACCTGGGTGCAAAAATACCGCTGAATGTAACATTTAAAGATGAAAATGGTAAAGATATAAAGCTTTCAAGGATTTTTACAAAATCAACAGTTGTAGCCTTTGTTTATTATAGATGTCCGGGTTTATGCGATCCTTTAATGACAGAAATTTCAGATGTTGTTAACAAAATTAATCTTGAACCGGGCGTAGATTACAACATAGTTTCAATTAGTTTTGATGATCGTGAAACTTCTACTGAAGCTAGAGAAAAGAAAGCTACATTTACAAGTATGATAAATATTTCTTTTCCGGATTCCGCATGGAGGTTTCTAACCGGAGATAGTAGTGCAATTAAAAAAGTAACTGATGCGGCTGGTTTTGATTTCAAAAGAGTAAGCAATGGATTTATACATACAAGTGTGCTGATTTTTGCTTCAAAGGATGGAAAAATATGCAGGTATCTATACCCTGATTTAACAAGGAAAAAGAAATTCGGAATCCTTCCTTTCGATTTTGAAATGGCAAACATGGAAACGGCACAGGGAAAAGAAGTATCTGTTGTAGGAAAACTGATTCAGTTTTGTTTTAGTTATGACCCGAGCGGAAGAACGTATACTATAAATTTATTAAAAATTTTCGGCGCTGGTGTTTTATTCTTAACTTCAATTTTTGTTGTATTTGTCTTAATAAAGCCTAAAAAAGTTAAAAGTAAATAAAGGTAGAAATTTATGTCAAGTGATGCAGTATCTGTCCCGGTAAATGGCCATTCCAGTTTCCTGGATGATACAGGAAAATATAAAGGTATAAGAGCCTGGATATTTTCAACTGATCATAAAAGGATTGGAATATTATATTTAGTTGCATTGTTAAGCTGGTTTGCTATTGGAGTAACATTAGGATTTTTGATAAGGCTTGAACTTTTTACTCCAGGTAAAACGATTGTAGATCCGCAAGCCTATAATTCATTCTTTACACTTCATGGTGTAATAATGTTATTCCTTTTTGTTATACCAGGGCTTCCGGCAGTTTTTGGTAACTTTTTCCTGCCAATAATGCTGGGTGCAAAGGATGTAGCATTTCCAAGGTTAAATCTTCTTTCGTGGTATTTATATATGTTAGGAAGCTTGCTTGTACTGCTCTCTCTTATTTTACCAGGAGGTGCACCGGACACTGGGTGGACTTTTTATATACCTTACAGCGTAAGAACCAGCACTAATATGATATTTGCTTTAACGGCAGTTTTCATTTTAGGATTTTCATCTATTCTTACTGGATTAAACTTTCTGACTACTATACATAGGATGAGAGCACCAGGTATGGGTTGGTTTAAAATGCCTCTTTTTGCCTGGTCTTTATATGCAACTGGCTGGATACAAATTTTAGCCACGCCAATAATTGGAATTACATTGCTGCTGGTTATAGTCGAAAGAGTTTTTCACGTTGGAATTTTCGATCCCGGATTGGGTGGCGACCCTATCATGTTTCAACATATGTTCTGGATCTATTCACATCCTGCCGTTTATATAATGGCAGTTCCTGCTATGGGTGTAATTTCTGAAATCCTGCCGGTTTTTGCTAAGAGAACAATCTTTGGATATAAATTTATTGCATTTTCAAGTTTGGCAATTGCTGTTTTCGGTTCACTTGTATGGGCTCACCATATGTTTGCTGTGGGGATGAGCGATACCGGCGAATTCATATTTTCTTTATTAACATTTTTAGTCGCAATTCCCAGCGCTATTAAAGTATTTAATTGGACAGCTACTTTATACAAAGGTTCAATAACTTTAGACCCGCCGATGCTCTATGCATTGGCTGCTATCTTCCTTTTTTCAATTGGCGGTCTATCCGGTATAATACAGGGTACTTTGTCAGTCGATATTCAAATTACCGATACTGCCTTTATTGTAGGACATATCCATTATGTTGTTTTTGGAATTACCGGTGTAGGAATTTTTGCAGCTCTGCATTACTGGCTTCCTAAAATGATTGGAAAAATGTATAATTTTAATGTTGCTAAAGTTGCTTTCTGGATATTCTTTACCGGTTTTAATGTACTTTATTTTCCAATGTTTATTATGGGCTGGTTAGGAATGCCGAGAAGATATTATGATTATTTACCTCAATATACGGTTTATCATCAAATATCTACGGTTGGTTCATGGATAATGATAACCGGTATGATAATTATGTTTTATAATTTAATAAGATCTGTAAAATATGGTAAAAAGATTGATGCAAAAGCTATATGGGGTTATGGTGAAACACTTGAATGGACTGTTCCAACTCCTCCCCCGCCTGAAAATTTTGATGAGATCCCTGTTATTACCGATGGGCCTTATGAATATAAATTCAATGAAGAACCTATTCTGGAGGAGGAGAAAAGTTGAGTACTCAAGAACAAGCTGTGGTTCATATGCATAGGGATGATATTAGAACAAGAATGGGAATGTGGCTCTTCCTGTTTACTGAGTTATTGTTATTCGGAGGACTTTTCTTTGTTTATTCTGTTTACCGTTATTTATACACATCTGATTTTGCGTTTGCCGGTAAAGAGATGCATGTTATTATCGGAGCGATGAATACTGCCATTCTGCTTACCAGCAGTTTGACTATGGCTCTTTCAATTACTGCAATTGAAAAAGGAAATAAAAGACTTTCGATTCTTTTTCAATTAACAACCATTGTCTTTGGTCTTCTTTTTTTAGCTAATAAATATATTGAATGGAGTGCGGAAATTGCTGCAGGAAATTATCCTGCTTCTACCGAATTAGCAGCAAAAAGTCACGGACAAATAATTTTTTACGGGCTTTATTATGTAATGACAGGTCTTCACGCTTTGCACGTAATTGCGGGAATGACTATCATTTCAGTTATGTGTGTATTTACGGCGAAAGATATAATTACTAAAGATAATTATGTTAAATTAGAGGCTGCAGGGCTTTACTGGCACCTTGTAGATATTATATGGATATTCCTCTTCCCATTATTTTATCTTATAAATTAAGAGAGAATTAAATGGAAAAACAAGAAACTCAGGTTGAACATTCTTCTCACAGTTATAGTATATATATTTTGGTCTGGTTGGGTCTGCTAACTTTAACAGCGCTTACAACAGTTGTCGCGGGTATTAATTTCGGTGCATTAACAATTGCTATAGCATTATTAATTGCTTCTACAAAATCTTATTTGGTCCTAACAGTTTTTATGCATCTCAGGGTTGAGCAGAGGGCTTTTAAAATATTCATTTTTGTAGCCATGTTCTTTCTAATAATTTCAATTGTACTTTTATTTTCGGATTATTCTTTTTTGCAAGGGTTTATAAAATGATTGCTGATGCTTCCAATTTTGTAGTAACAGTAAATGATGCCTTTATTTTTGTCGTTGCTGTTTCCGTTTTTTTCCTTGCTTTAATAACTGTTTTAATGGTTGTGTTTGTTATTAAATACAATAGTAAAAGATTTAAAAAAGCAAAGAATATAAGGGGTAACATTATATTAGAAATTACCTGGACAGTTATTCCCACTCTTTTAGTATTGGTCATGTTTTGGGTAGGCTGGAATGGTTATAAACAAATGGCCCATGCTCCAAAAGATGCTATGAATATCGATGTAACTGCGCAGATGTGGCAGTGGAAATTTAAATATAAAAACGGTAAACAATCCGATACTTTATATGTCCCGTTAAATAAAAATGTTAATTTCAATCTGCATTCTCTTGATGTTGATCATTCCTTTTTCATACCGGACTTCAGAATTAAAAAGGATGTTATACCTAACAGAACTAACACGGTATGGTTTAAAGCAGAGAAAGAGGGTGATTATGTGTTAACATGTGCCGAGTACTGCGGGTTAAGACATTCATATATGCAAGCAACTGTAAGGGTAATTCCCGAATCTACTTTCAGTGCATGGTTAAACGGTAAAGGAAATATTAATCTTGCGTCAGGTGATTCTTCTTCGAATAAAAGTATACAGGAAGATGATAAATAGGAAAAGTTCAAGTTCAAGTTTAAGTTCAAGAGGATAGATTGAAAGATAAGCTGGAAATATTATTTGAATTAACGAAGATTAAAATTACTTCGTTTGTAACAATAACTACTGCGTTTGGTTTCATTTGTGCAGCCGGAGAAGTTACTACAGGAATAATTGCTCCTGTAATTGGAATTCTTTTTCTTGCTTGTGGTTCTGCAGTAATAAACCATTACCAGGAATATAAAACTGACGCCTTAATGAGTAGGACAAAAAATCGCCCAATTCCTTCCGGAAGAATTTCTCCTAAGAATGCTCTCATCATGGCTTTAATTTTATCTGGCATAGGTTCCTTTATATTATACATTAGCGCCGGAATGCTTGCACTTACTCTGGGGCTTCTTAATATGATCTGGTACAATGTAATTTATACTCCGTTGAAGAAATATAGTGCCTTAGCTATTATTCCGGGATCATTGGTTGGTGCAATACCTCCAGCCGTAGGCTGGGTAGCTGGCGGAGGTTATATTTTCGATCCCCAAATTTTAATTATTTCATTCTTCTTTTTTATCTGGCAGATCCCGCATTTTTGGTTATTACTTTTAATTCTTTCTAAAGACTACGAACAAGCTGGATTTCCGACTTTAACAAAAATATTTAATCATGATCAGTTATCGCGTATAACTTTTATGTGGATTTCTGCAACAGGTGCAACCGGTATATTAATACCTCTATTTGGAATTGTGAATTTTCCTATAGTTGACCTATTTATTTTTTTACTAAGTTTATGGCTTATAGGGAAATCTACGGGGCTTTTACAGCACGATAAACAAAAAAAATCTTTCAGCTTTGCATTTAGAGAAATAAACTTGTTTGCCCTTTTAGTTGTTATACTCTTATCAATAGATAAATTGGTTTTTATACCTTAAAAATTCAGTGAGAATATAGATGGATTTTTTCAATAGTTTAGTAATTCCACAATCTGCAGACCATATAAAGCTTTTGCATTATATGTTAATTCTGATACTATTTCTTTTTATTCCATTTGTAAGTCTTATTTTAGGTGGAACTGTCTTATCACTTTTTTACAGGAAAAAAGGATATGATAAAAAAAATAGTCTATATCTAAAGTTCTCCAAGGATTTAATTGAGATCGTTACAATTAATAAAAGTATGGGAATTATTCTTGGTATAATTCCGTTACTAACTGCAATACTGATATATGCTCAACTTTTACATGCTGCAAATTCTTCCATTGTCGGATTGTTAATTGGAGCATTTCTTATATCTTCATTGGGTATAATTCTTATATATTCATACCGGTATTCTCTTTCATTCAATACAATTTTTGATTCTCTAGAACAATATACTCCTAAAAATGAAGAGATTTATGAAGAATTCCATAAATTCAAAGAGGGAAGTATTAAAGTAAGCAATAAAGCAGGTTTGTTTGGTATATGTTTATTGTTTATTGGTATTGGACTTTTTATTGCGGGAATCACTTTAGCCACATATCCTGATGATTGGTCAAAAGGAAGTTTGTTTAGTTTGCTTTTTTCAGCTAAAGTCATATTAAGATATTTTTGTTTTGTTTTAGGTGCATTTGCAATAACCGGGGGAGCTTTATTTTTTAACTTTTTCTTTTGGGAAGGCGGCAGAAAATATTTAAGTGAAAATTATAAGAATTTTGTAAGAAAAACTGCTCTTAGAATTTCATTTGTTTCAATGAGTCTTCTGCCCTTATTTTTATTAACCAATGTTATTATTTTACCGGATGTAGCTATGTCTCTTTCAGTATTCAGCTATTCGGTTGCCGCTATATTACTGTTATTCCTTGCTCTGCATCTCCTCTATGCTATGGTGAAATATTCAAATACGAGGTACAGCGGTTCTATATTTTTTATCATTCTTATTGTACTGTTAGCTACTACTGTAAAAGATGAATTAGCTATGAGCAATGCTACCCGAGTTCAGACAGTCATTTTGAGTAAGGAATTTGAAGATTATATGAATGGACTAACAGGACTATCAAAAGGAACAACTGTGGCTGTTAGAAGCGGCGAAGAAATTTATCAGAATGTATGTTCTGCCTGTCATAGATTTGACAAGGTAGTGGTTGGTCCGGCTTACGATAATGTCTTACCGCAATTTGAAGGTAAAAAAGATGCACTGGTAGCGTTTATCAGGAACCCTGTTAAAGTAAATCCAAAGTTTCCTCCAATGCCGAATCCGGGCCTTAGTCTTGCTGAAGCAAGGAATATAGCAGATTATGAAATCATTCACCATATGCAGGATGTTTTTGCTCAAAGAAGGGCTGAAGCAGGAAATGACGGTGAGAAAATATTTAATAGAATTTGTGCCGCCTGCCATGCTTATGACAATGCTGTAGTAGGGCCTGCCTTTAATGAAGTGCTTACTAAATATGTAGGGCATGAAAACGATTTAATTAGTTTTTTAAATGATCCCCAGAAGATAAATTCCAACTTTCCGCAGATGCCTAAACCCGGTTTAGACCCTGAACAGCTTAAGGCAGTTACAACTTATGTTCTTTCCGAATATAGAAAAAAGAAATAAGCCTGTTGAATAATTATTTTGAGCCAAAGGTTAATACCGGACTTTCCTACCTCCTCCTGAACTTTAGTCCGGTAACAAAACATTATTGGCTATCCCTTTTTGTCACCGCAATAAAATTACGGAATCACCTTTTAAAAGTAATCACTTCAATATCGGGTAAACTTCTTTTTGAATTTCCTGCCCGGTGGTAATTACCTCCCCATCACCGGTTACAAAAACATCAATTTCGCTTCTAACTCCAAAATCAGGTAGATATATTCCAGGTTCAATTGAAAATGAGGTTGAAGGTAAAATTAATCTTTCATCATGAGTTTCGTAATTATCCATGTTTGCACCGCTTCCATGGAGGTCGGTAGTAATTGAATGTCCTGTCCTGTGAATAAAATATTTTCCATATCCTGCTTTTTCAATTATTCCTCTTGCTGCATCATCAACTTCAAACCCGTGCAGATCTTCCCCTTCCTTAAACCTGGTTACAACTAAATCGAATGCAGTGTCCCTTGCTTCAGCTACTACATCAAATACTTCACTGTATTTTTCAGGTACTGAGGCTTCGGTATATCCGGTCCATGTTATGTCAGCCCATACACTATCCGGTTTATCTACTTTAGCCCAGAGATCAATTAAAACAAAATTCCCCCTGTTAATAGTTTTATGCATGTCAACAGTTGGTGAATAATGCGGATTTGAACTGTTCTCATCCACTCCAACTATAGGCGGGAAATCGGTTATCAAACCATTATCCTTAAATCTTTTCATGATGAACTGCTGAACTTCATACTCGTTCGTATTCTTATCATTTGATAAAATGTTGCCGATAAAATCAAAAGCTTCCTTTACAATTTCGGTTAGTGCAACAGCAGCCGAATGATTCTCTTCGAATTGTTCTTTAGACCAGACTGCATTAAATTTTGAAATAAGATCTCCACTGCTTATTACTTCTATTCCAAGGGAACGGATAAATTCAATAGTACCCGCGTCAACTTTTGAGACATAAGGTATATTGTTTTTAGGAGAATATTCCATTGCCAATCTTTTTGTAACTTTCGAAATTCTATTTAAATGTTCCTGAAGAGATTTATAACTCGAATAAGTAAATTTATCTCCCGGAAGATGATTCAAATGACCTGCTTCAATTTCATTTACAATTTTTAATGGAGTTCCATTCTGTGGTATAAAATAGTAGAATCTACGTGTAAGGTGACTTGTCCTCGGGATGTCAAGAATACTTAATGCTAAGTCATTACTTCCGCGGAAATCATAAATTAACCATCCGTCAATATTTAATTTTCTTAAATTTTCCTGTATGTCATGTAGATTGAATTTATGCATGATTATATCTCTCCGCTAAGTATAAAATTATTTTACTCTAAAATTAAATAATGGTTATATAAATAAAAAATATATTGATTAAATTGATTATGAAAAATGATTTATAACAAAAAGGAGAAAGGCAGAACGATCGAATGACTATAAATGACCATCGTATTCACTATTGAATGACAACCGAATGACTGTATGGTTTATCCCACCCAGTTCTCAGCAGTAGAATGCAGTCTTGAGAAATCTTTTAATGCATTTTCATTATAATTCTTTAGACAAATGACTGGTATAGGCGAAAGTTTAAAAACATTACTTGCAACATTCCCCATCATCACATTCAAACTTCCTGTCCAGCCATGCGAATTTACAATTATCATATCAATATTGTTTTCTTGTGAGTACTTTAAGATTTCTCTTT
The DNA here is from genome assembly GCA_963740945.1 of uncultured Bacteroidota bacterium. Taxonomy (GTDB): domain Bacteria; phylum Bacteroidota; class Ignavibacteria; order Ignavibacteriales; family Ignavibacteriaceae; genus CAVQBP01. Next base: position 115,446 of record CAVUGE010000033.1, read on the forward strand.
TTGGTTCTCCGAATAATATTACTTCAGAAATTTTAGCTTCAGGATGAGGAATTTCATGAATGAATTTATTCATTTCTTCCTTAACATTATTAACTTTAAATTCATTCAGCTTATCTTCATCAACAAGTAATTCAGTATTATAATGAGGTTTTATTACATGTACTAAATGCAGAATGCCCCCGCTCTGATTCATAAGTGTGCAGCCCAAATAAAAACTATCCTTGGAATTTTCCGAAAGATCAATCGGCACCAGTATATTTTTTAACATAAGCATATCTCACCTCTTTCTTTTGTTAGATGGTTAAAAGCTCCAGCGTTTGAGATACTTCCAACAAATCAAAAGGTTTATAAAAAATAGCTTTTACATATTTCCTGATTTTCCTGTCAAACTCTTTAAATTCTTTGCTGTATACATAAAAAAGAATTACTGGTATAGTTTTTAGGTGTTGAATATTTCTACATATGCTTTCTGTTTCGACTGTCGGCTCAGCATCCATTAAAATTATATCAAAGTTTGTATTCTTCGAAATCAATTCAAAAACCTTTAGATCGGTAGTCATAGTTATATTATATCTGTTCTGGAGATACATTAAGAAACTGAAACTCATAACGAAATCCGAACTATATAAAAGAATTTTTTTCATTTTGAAGACAGTATTTGAGAGGAAAAGCAATTTACTTTTGTTAAACTATTTATGTGCCAGGCGGCTGATGGGAATGAAATACATTTTTTAGACTAAAACGGGATGATTTTTTAATGATAACTGCTGAATTTCTCTTTAATGCAAAAAAGATTTGTAATAAATAAGAAAAGACCCTTAATTATTTAGGTGAATAGGCAGCGTAATGATAAATTTTGTTCCTGTACCTAAAATACTCTCTACACTTATGGTACCTTGAAAACTAGTTATAATTCCATATGTTATCCATAAGCCGAGACCGGTTCCCTTTCCTTCATTTTTAGTTGTAAAAAAAGGTTCGAATATTTTCGCCAGGTTTATATCATCAATCCCCTTACCCGTATCTTCAAATATGATAATTATGTCATCTTCATCAATATCGGATGATACTACAATTTTCTTTTCTAAAATCTTTATTGGTCTGTTCTGAAATTGCATCCACAGCATTTATTAAAATATTTACAAATACCTGCTGGATTTGATCCTCGACCAAAGGAATAAGCGGAATATCTTTATTTATTTTAATATCGAATTTTATGTCTTTTATCTTTGTTCCGGCCTTTATTATCTCAACAGCATTGTGGATATTTTTATTTATATCCGTTAGATTAAGTTCATAATTTGAGGGACGTGAAAAATCAACCAGATCCCTGATGGTTTTTGATATCCGGTTTATTTGTGATTTAATAAGCTCTAATTTCTCTTTAGCGAATTCATCTTCTGTCGATCTTTGCACTACCTGCACAAGCGCCGAGATAGACGCAAGGGGGTTCCCTACTTCATGTGCTACTCCGGCTGCTAATATCCCTATACTTTCCATCTTCTGTGTATGGATAAGCTGCTTTTCCATCAATTTTTTGTCTCGTAAATCTCTATGGATTCCAAAGTAGCCAGCGATACTGCCTTCCAAATCAAGAAATGGAGAAATAAGAACCTGTGTATAAAAAGGCTCTCCGGTTTTTGTCCTGTTTTCTATCTCTCCTACCCATACTTTCTCCTTTTTTATGGTTTCCCACATCTTCTTCCAGAATTTTTTTGACTGCTTGCCGCTGGAAAAAATACTCGGATTCTTGCCAATCAATTCTTCTTCCGTATAGCCGCTTGCTTCGACAAACGCCGAATTTACATAAACCATTTTACCATTTACATCGGTAACCTGTATGGGGTTAACTGTATTATCGACTATGGAATAAAAACGGCGTAAATTTAACTCCTGGTTTTTTTCCTCTGTTATATCTTTAGCAAATATGAAAATATTCTTTTCATTTTTCTGATATTGAGTTAATGTAAGATTAATATCAATTGTTCGCTTCTCTTTATCATATATTTTAGTGACTATGGTTACTCGCTTGTTATTATTTAAACAGTTCCGCAATGCAGTTTTAGTCTTTTCCAGACAAGAGGGAACTATAAGATCCAGGAAATCATAATCAATTATATCACCGTTATTATATCCTAACTTTTCCTCAGCAGTTTGATTTACTCTTACAATTTTGAAGTTTTCAGAAACAAATAAACAAATTTCAGGTATTGTATCAAATAAACTGTAATCAATCGTAAGCTCCTTATTCATTATTATTTCACTATTTTTAAACATGCCTATATAGTCATTCCTTTTTTATTTATTTCTTTAAATTCGTTATTGTTGAATTTAAAAACAAACTTTCATTATAACAGATATGTGTCTAATCGAAGAGATAGAGCTTGAATAATTTAGTTAGATAAAGATTCTTTAACCGTGACAAAAATAGTATTTAATTTTTGGAAAAAAAAGGGATAAATATATTAAAAAAATGTGCGAAAAATTAGAAAAATAAAAACGTAGCTCATAGAAGTAGAAAAAACATAAATAATCAGTATCTTTTTTAATAAGAATATATCTCCCCTTAGCAAGGAGAGATTTAAAAAGGCTTCTATTTCTGCAAATACTAAGCTATTGCTTTATTGAAGAATGCTTCCGACAGTTCACGGCTTAATTCTTCTCTGAATTTGGGATGTGCAATATCTATTAGAGCTTTTGCCCTCTGTCGTATTGTCTTACCATACAAATCGGCTATACCATATTCTGTTACAACATAATGTACATCTCCTCTTGTTGTTGTAACCCCTGCGCCTTTAGATAAGAAAGGTACTATCCTCGAGCACTTTGCGTTTCTTGCAGTGGAAGGGATCGCGATTATCGGCTTACCATCCTTACTTCTGGAAGCTCCCCTGATAAAATCAAGCTGACCTCCAAAACCGCTGTAAAACCTTGGTCCAATGGAATCTGCACATACCTGTCCTGTCAAATCTACTTCAATTGCAGAGTTTATTGCAACCATTTTATCATTCCTTGCTATAATGAACGGGTCATTAATGTAATGCGAAGGATGGAACTCCATTATTGGATCATTATCTATGTAATCAAAAAGCTTACTCGTACCTAAAACAAAAGATGAGGTTATTTTTCCCCGGTGAAAAGTTTTCCGTTCATTGGTAATCACTCCTTCCTCAATTAATTTAATCACTCCGTCTGAAAACATTTCGGTGTGGATACCAAGATGTTCCTTATCTCCTAGATAATGTAAAACCGCATTGGGTATATATCCGATACCAAGTTGCAGTGTTGAGCCGTCTTCTATTAACGAAGCAATATTCATCCCTATTTTTTCATATATATCTTTCTCTTCTTCCGATAAATCTTTATCATTTGGCTTATATTCATTTAATGGCTGATCAACTTCAACACAATAGTCTATCTTATCTATGTGTATAAATGTATCGCCTAATGTTCTTGGCATCTTTGTATTAATTTGTGCAATAACGGTTTTAGCACATTCAGTTGCCGTTTTAGTGCACTCTACACCGACACCATAACTACAGTAACCATATTTGTCGGGAGGGGAGACGTTTATTAATGATACATCGATAGGTAAAATATTCCTTTTAAAAGATAAGGTATTTCAAATAGAAATACAGGAGTGAAATCAGCTCTCCCTTCATTAATTGCTTTCCTGACATTTTTTCCAATGAAAAGAGCGTTATGTCTGAATCTTCCTGCCATTTCAGGCGAAGAATACGGAGATATACCTAAGGTTAATAAATGTATTACCTCAACATTCTCCAGATGCTTATCAATATTGCACATCGCGTTTAACAGAACATAGGGAGTGGCACAGCCCGGATGCACATATACCCGCTGGTTTGATTGTATGGCATAAGCTGCCTTTTCGGCCGTACATAATTTTGATTTGTAGGAATCTATCCATTTCATAAAATTTTGCCCCTTTTCATTTAGGCTATGAATAAAAATTTTTATTGTTTATTTAAAGGCAAAGTACATACCATAAAATTGTTTCTCTTATGAATGAAAAAATAAACATTTTTTTTAATATTTTTGCACCACTGGAAAAGAATAGATTTTATTCCCACTGTTGAGAAATAATTATCTTTTAATAGTTGCCATAAATAACTATTTTTAAATAGTTACGATGTGCCAGTCAACTTGAAGGTGACTGGTACATGTGTCCGTCACATAGAAGGCCACTATTCATATAAAGGTGATTGATATGTTTAAATTTGATATGGAAAAATATAAGAAGTATAATGTTCCGGGACCCAGATATACAAGTTATCCGACAGCTCTTCAGTTTGATCCCTCATTTACTTATAGGGACTATTATGACGAGATAAATAAAAGCAGAAAAGATTCCGCTCAGGATCTGTCGCTTTATTTTCACCTCCCTTTTTGTGATACGCTTTGCTATTTCTGCGGATGTAACATGATTATCACAAGAAACCGTGATAGAATAAAAAAATATCTTGATTACTTAAAAAAGGAAATAGATTTCATTAAAGAGTATGCGGTTGATAGCAAGAAAGTTATTCAGCTCCATTGGGGCGGAGGTACACCGACTCATCTTTCTCCTGAAGAAATAGATGAACTTGCTTCTTATATACTGAAAACATTTCCATTCCGTGATAATGCTGAAATCAGCTGTGAAATAGATCCGCGTGAATTAACAAAAGAACATCTAGCTGCCCTGAGAAAAAATGGCTTTAACCGGATAAGTCTAGGTGTCCAGGATTTTGACAGTAAAGTTCAGGAAGCCGTAAACCGAATTCAGCCCGATAACGTAACGAATCAAACTGTTGATTGGATTAGGGAATTAGGTTTTTTAAGCATGAATATAGACTTAATGTATGGACTCCCTTTTCAGACTTTCGACTCTTTTAATAATACTCTCGATAAAATAATAAAAATATCCCCCGAAAGGATCGCAGTTTTTAACTATGCTCATGTTCCCTGGATGAAAAAACATATGGAATTAATTAATGCCGATGATCTGCCTTCTGCTGAAACCAAGTTGAATATACTCCAGCTTACGATTGAAAAGTTAACCGAAGCAGGTTATATTTTTATTGGTATGGATCATTTTGCGAAACCTGATGATGAATTATCAATTGCGCTTAAAGAAAAAAAAATGTATAGAAACTTTCAAGGGTATAGTACTTATCCGGATACTGATTTATTCGCGATGGGTATTACCGGCATCAGCCAGGTACAGGACGTTTTTGCTCAAAACTATAAAACCGAAAACGAATATTTTAAAGCTTTAAATGAAAATTTACTTCCTACTGCAAAAGGTTACCGCCTCTCTTTCGACGATAAGTTAAGAAGATTTGTAATTATGAGATTAATGTGTGACTTTGAACTTGATTTTCCCTCCGTAGAAAGTAAATTTTACATTAACTTCAAAGATTATTTCTCTAAAGAGCTTAACAGCTTTGATGAAATGGAAACTGATAATTTGGTTGCGCTTAGTGAGAATAAAATAGAAATTACCGAAATGGGCAGGTTGTTGATTAGGAATATTGCAATGAAGTTCGATGCTTTCATAGATAGTAACAAAGAGGTTTCAAAATACTCAAAAACAATTTAATCCAAATTTCCTTTGAGAATTTTTATTTTCTACCCTCATTTTTTTAGTTCATATCAGGTGATTAAACGGATCCGTTTAACTTATAAATGGACTTACATAGATGTAAAGATGTCATCTTTAAAAAAAGTTTAATTAAAATTATTCAAATGGAGTAAGAATGTATAAGTTTCTGGGAACCTATCATGTTGTTCCTTCTCTTCCTAAAAATTTAGAGAAGCTTAGGGAGATTGCATATAATCTGCATTGGTCATGGAATCCGGATGCCAGAGAACTATTCAGGAGACTGGATAGGGATTTATGGGTAGAAACTAATCATAACCCCGTCATGATGCTTGGTAGTATGAGTCAGAACAGGCTTGAAGACGTTTCTCACGATGACGGCTTTCGTTCCCATTTAAACCGCGTACATAATTCACTCCAGGAATACTTAAAAGAAAAAACATGGTATCAGAAAAGCTATGAATATCCTGAAAATTTTAATATTGTCTATTTCTCCGCCGAATTCGGTTTAACAGAATGTTTACAGAATTATTCGGGAGGGCTGGGAGTCCTCGCAGGCGATCATTTAAAAGCATCAAGCGATCTCGGTATCCCGTTAATTGGTATGGGACTTCTTTATAAGGTCGGTTACTTTCAGCAGTATTTAAATTCTGATGGATGGCAGCTCGAAAGATATGAAATAAATGACTTTGATAACCTCCCGATGCATCGGGTATTGAATGATAAGAATGAACCTTTAATTATATCCGTTTCTTTCTCAAATAGAGATGTATATTTCCAGGTCTGGAAAATTCAGGTCGGGAGGGTTCCTCTTTTTCTTTTGGATACAAATATTCCTTTAAATACCGAGCTTGATAGAAAAATTACCGAAACTTTATACGGCGGCAATGTTGAAACGAGAATTCAGCAAGAAATAATTTTAGGAATAGGCGGAATTAGAACTCTCCATGAAATCGGTATTAAACCTATGGTATGTCATATGAACGAAGGCCATTCTGCATTCCTATCTCTTGAAAGAATGCGTTATTTAATTCAGCAGTCAGGTATAGCATATAAAGAAGCTAAAGAGATCGGTTACTACTCAAATATTTTTACGACCCACACTCCCGTTCCTGCAGGCATAGATGTTTTTTCAAATGAACTTGTCGAAAAATATTTAGGCTCATATTATAGGGAAGAATTAAAAATTTCAGGCGAGGAGTTTTATTCTCTAGGTACTATTTATAAAGAAAAACAGTCCAGCGTCTTTAATATGGCTCACCTTGCAATGAATACTGCCGGCTATGTTAACGGTGTTAGTAAATTGCATAGTTCTGTATCCAAAAAAATGTGGGTATCCGGTTATAAAGGAGTGCCGTTTAATGAGATTCCCATCGGTTACGTAACAAACGGTATTCATATCCGCTCCCATATATCCGGAGAAATGGAACAGTTATTCATCCAGTATTTAGGAGAAAAATGGGTTGAAAATCCTTCTTTAAAAGGACTTTGGGAAAGAGTGGACAGGATACCTGATGAAGAATTATGGCGTACTCATGAAAGAAGAAGAGAAAGGCTGGTCGCTTTTGCCCGCAGCCGTTTAAGAAAACAAATAATATCCAGGGGCGGCAGTCAATCCGAAATTGAAAAAGCTGCCGAAGTTCTAAATCCCAGTGCTCTAACTATCGGTTTTGCAAGAAGATTTGCTACGTACAAAAGAGCAACATTAATATTTAGAAATATCGAACGCCTCGCCGATATAGTAAATAATAAAGAACATCCTGTCCAATTTATTTTTGCGGGCAAAGCTCACCCCAAGGACGATGAAGGAAAAAGATTTATCCAGGAAATTGTTCAAATTGCAAAGGAAGAACGGTTCAGAAGAAAAATTGTTTTTATTGAAAATTATGATCTGAACGTTGCAAGATATCTAGTCGAGGGATGCGATATCTGGTTAAACAATCCCCGCAGACCTTTGGAAGCAAGTGGAACTTCAGGAATGAAAATTATTTCAAACGGTGGTTTGAATTTTAGTATTCTCGATGGTTGGTGGGATGAAGGTTTCGATCCCGAAGTGGGGTGGAAGATCGGCAGTGGAGAAGAATATACCGATCCCGATTATCAGGATGAACTCGAAGCAAGACAATTCTATACTACCCTCGAGAGCCAGATAATTTCTTTATTCTATGCACGCGGCGAAGATAAATTACCACGCGGATGGATCTCCATGGTAAAGAATTCTATGAAGAAATTAGGACCGTTTTTTAATACTCATAGAATGGTCAGGGAGTATTTCGAAAAATATTATACACTTTCATGTGAAAAAAGAAAAATGCTTTTCGAAAGGGAAGGAAATGCTGTAAAAGAACTTGCTGATTGGAAAGAGAAGGTGAGATATAACTGGTCGCAAGTCAAAGTGATTAATACTCTAACAAATGGAACAACCAAGCAAGTTTTTGTGGGAGAAGACTTCCCGGTTAAAGCAGAAATTGAACTCGGGAATTTAACACCGGATGACGTTGAAGTTCAGTTATACTACGGTCCCATGGATAAGCAGGATGATCCGAATTACAGTTCTACCGTTGTTATGGAAACTAATTCAAAAAAAGATAACGGCCTTTATATTTATTCTGGCAATATAGTTTCACAAAACAGCGGACAAAAAGGATTCACAATCCGTATACTCCCAAAACATAAATTACTAATAAATCCCTTTGAACTAGGAGTAGTATACTGGGCAAATTAATGAAGAATTAAACATCCAACCTTATCTATTGCCCTCGACTTCAGCCGAGGGAGTAATGAATAAAAAATAAAGATGGCTTAAGCCACCTAAGGATACCAAGATGCGGCTGAAGCTTATAATTAGTTCTATCAGTGCCTTTTTATTAAGCTGCCGCTCAAATAGTCTCTCTGTCTTCACGTCTCTCCGTTTCGCATAGCGTTCCTTTGTGCTTCAGTGCCTTGTATGTTTAAAGTAACTCTGTTAACTTAATTTTTTATAGTTGAAATGACTTTGTGTACTTAGTACATCTATAAATACAGTAACATATTTTATTCTTAATCTTGATGGTAATCTTAATCGTAATCCCTCAAGGAGTAAGAGTAAGTGTAGAATTAATAGGTCATCGTAATTAAGAATAAGTGTACTTAGTTTTACTTACCTTTTTAGATATTTAAAAGTTCTTAGTGAAACTTCGTGTTCTCTGTGCCTTAGTGGTTAACCCCCTACTTATACAAATCCGAATTAAAATCCTCATCCCCTTCCTCCGGCGAGATCGTAAACATAGAGCTGAGCATATCCTTAAACTGCAGCCCAAGTTCAAGCCGGTACTTGCTTAACATAGAATATTCTGCGAGTCCGTGAAGTATGAACTCCATCAGCAGTAATTGGTAGTTTCCATTTTGATTAGGATGGTATTTTTTAACTATATCCTTTAATCCAGGCACATTATTCAAAGTCTTTTCATATTCCTTTTCAGAAACATTATTCAATATATCAACCATATTTCCTTTATTAAACCAGTTTATAACCGCCTGGTAAGGGTTTGACTGCTGATTCTTTTTTATTTTATCGGGAGACGGGAAGTAATTCTCAAATAACGCTCTGATTGATTTACTAATTAAAATATGTGCAACTTTGGAAGGTCCTTCCTGTTCTCCTTCATAAACGAGTTCTATTTTCCCTGTTATTGAAGGAATAACTCCGTACAGATCCGAAATTCTCAAATGCGCTTCAGGCTCATTATTAATTATCATACGTCTTTCTGCTGTACTGATTAAATTTTCATAAGACGATATGGTTAATCTTGCCGAAACTCCGCTTTTTGCATCTATATATTCGCTCTGCCTCGCTTCGAATGCTATCTGTTCAACTAAATCATTTAATAGTTCGTTCTCTTTAACTGACTCTTTCTGCTCTTTTGTAAGCATTGATTCCTGTGCGGTAATCTGCCTGCTTACCTGTGTGGATTTCGGGTAATGAGTTAGTATCTGGCTGTCGATTCTGTCCTTCAGCGGAGTTACAATCGAACCGCGATTCGTATAATCTTCAGGATTCGCTGTAAAGACAAACTGAATATCCAGCGGAAGTCTTATCTTGAACCCTCTTATTTGTATATCATTCTCCTGCAGTATATTAAAGAGAGCTACCTGGATCCTTGCCTGCAGATCCGGCAATTCATTTATAACGAATATTGAACGGTGAGAACGCGGTATCAATCCGAAGTGTATTACTCTTTCGTCTGAATAAGGAAGTTTCAGCGATGCTGCCTTTATTGGGTCAACATCTCCTATTAAATCTGCCACCGAAACATCCGGAGTTGCCAGCTTTTCCGAGTATCTTTCCGAACGGTGAATCCAGTCTACCTTAGTATCATTACCATGCATATTTATTAAATCTTTTGCTATCCTTGATAAAGGTTGGAGCGGATCATCATTCAATTCCGATCCTGCAATTACCGGTATATACTCATCAAGCAGGTTTATTAAAAGTCTGGCAATTTTTGTTTTCGCCTGTCCTCTTAAGCCCAGTAAAATAATATTATGCCTCGATAATATTGCAGTTTGAATATCCGGTATGACTGTCTCTTGGTAGCCAATAATTCCCTCGAAAGGATTCGTACCTTTCTTTAATGCACAAATTAAATTATTCCTCAATTCATCTTTTATTGATCTGGCTTGATATCCGCTTCTTTTTAACTCGCCTAAGGTATGAATAGATTTAAAATCCATAGTTATAATACTTTCTTATGATTATTAAATATTAATGACTAAGATTAGAAAAAAAAGATTATTTCAGACGTCTGCGTCTATTACGAATATAATCTTCAAATATATAGTCGCCTAATCCGGATAGGCTGCTGTAAAAAGCTCTGCCGTTATTTGTTTTGGTAAATTCTCTTACAAACTGCTGAAGATAAGGATCTCTTGCAATCATAAATGTTGTTATTGCAATCCCTAATTTTCTGCATTTTGCAGCTTGATCTAATGTCCTGTTGACAATTTTTCTATCCAGTCCGAAGCTGTTTTTATAGTACCTAAGACCCTCTTTTAAACAGGTAGGCTTACCGTCCGTAATCATGAAAATCTGTTTATTACTTGTTTTTCTTCTTCTTAAAATATCAATCGATAGCTCCAGCCCTGATACTGTATTAGTATGATAAGGACCAACCTGCAGATAAGGCAAATCTTTTATTTCAATAGGCCATGAATCGTTTCCGAATACAATTATATCCAGCGTATCCTTAGGATATTTTGTTGTAATTAATTCCGATAATGCCATAGCAACCTTTTTAGCAGGTGTTATTCTGTCTTCACCGTAGAGGATCATTGAGTGAGAAATATCGATCATTAAAACCGTAGAAGTCAATGCTTTAAAATCACGCTCTTCCACTTCAAGATCATCTTCGGTTAATTTGAAATCGTCTATTCCATGGTTGATTTGAGAGTTCTTGATCGAATCGGTCATATCAATCTGCTCCATAGAATCACCGAAATAATATTCACGCCTGTCGGAGGTCTTTTCATCTCCAATACCGGAATATGGTGTTCTATGATTCCCTCTAGTAGTCTTTTTCAGTTTTCCGAATATCTCTTCCAACGATTGTTTTCTAATCGACTGCTCGCTTTTTGCCGTTAAAATCAGCGTAGTGCCATCCTCATTTCCCTTGATATATTCTTTGTTTTTCAAATCCTCAATAAAATCACCCATGCCGTATTCATTCCCGGTTAAACCGTATTTCTGATCTAACTGGTTCATCCAGTTTAAAGCTTCCGAAACATCTCCTGAAGTTATAGTCAATAACTTAAGAAAAATTTTAAGTAATTCTTCAAACTGATTCTTTCCTCTATCGTCAGGAATATATTCAGTAAATCTGCTTCCTATCATAATTTTTATAAGGATATAATGTTAGATATATGAGTTATTAATTTAGGATAAAAGATTTGTAATTCAAGGAAAAAATATTTGAAAATCTCTTAGGTGTGTTCTGTATTAAGAGTCGTTATATCATTAACCAATGATAGTCTGTAAAGAAGGCAAACATCAATCAATAGATTCAACTTTAGTAAAGGCAAATGCGTCTTTGGAAAGTATAGAAAGAAAAGAGCCGAAGCTAAGTGTAAAAGAATTTGCGGATAAAGCCTATAAAGAAAATCTAGAGGGGCTCAAAGAAGAAAATGAAATAGATATTAAAGCTGAAGTGGAATTAAAATTAGAAAAGGCTGATAGTAAAAAGAAAAATCACAATCAAAAAGATAAAAATAAAATATATTTCAGTAGAACTGACCCAGATAGTAGAATAACCAGTAAACCAGGAAAGCCAACCGGATTATATTATTCAACGCATTATAGTGCAGACAGTAAACATAGAATTATCACTGATGTGTTGACTACTTATGCTGATAGAAGAGATTCAAAAGTACTTTTTGAAGTATATCAAAGAGCAGAAAGAAGATTAGAACAATTAGGACTATCCATAGAAGAAGTATCTGCAGATAAAGGATATAGTTCAGGTGAAAATTTAAGAGATTTTGAGAGATGTGGAACAAAAGCCTTTATTCCAACCCAGCGAATTAATCATCCAAAAGTAATAGCTAATAAGCAATTTAACTATAATGAAGAAGAAAATTTGTTTATTTGTCCGAATAATAAACCGCTGGAATATTATAGCTATGATAAGAAATATCAGCGTGATAGATATAAAGCTAGAGAAGAGGATTGTCTGGAATGTCCCTTAAAAAAAGAGTGCTGTCAGAATGCAAAAAGTAGAAGCATAAGCAGAACAATTTATTATAAGGAATACGAAAGATTAAAAGAAAGACTGAAAACACCACGGGCAAGACAAGCATATATAATAAGAAAAACAGTTTCAGAGGGATTATTTGCTGAAGCTAAGGCTAATCATACTCTGAAGAAATTTATGACAAGAGGGATAGCTAATGCACAGAAAAAATCATATTTGATAGCTTCTGTTCAGAACTTGAAAAGATTAATGATAGTTCTAAGAAGAAGACCAATGAAAGGAGTTCAATTTCTAAAATTCCTTCCCAAAAATATATTTAGGAATAGTAAATTATTAAACTTTTTGCCGAAATTGTCTCTGCTCATCTTCAATTTTAGGCAAGCAAAATTAAATAGTTGTACAACAGATTTATCCATTGGTTCAAATAATATATCCCCTCCAGCTCCCAAAACGGTTTCAATTTATCTACAGAAGGTAGACCGTTTTTATCTTGCAAGATTGACTTTAATTCCTGTCCCGCTTGCAGGATTGTAATTTTCTTTCTAAATAAGAAGTGAGGCTCACTTCCAAAGTAAGCCTCATTTCACTTTTACATCAGTCTACAAGTTCTGCAGTAACAGTACCATTTCCCTGCGGTAAAGCCGCTTCAACTTTTACAATCTTTTTAAGATTTTTATCCAGCCATAGTGATACTGAGCCCGGTCCACCGTCAGCAGAATTTATATTGACTCTATAAGTATCGAATTCACCTATTCCTATTTTTATCTTTTCACTTCCGTCGACTTTAATTAATTTCTTTTCTACAGTACCCTTCATAAGGTTAATTTCATTATAAGATGCTGAATAACCATCTGCTAAAGGAAGGGTTCTTAATGCAATTTGAATTCCGGTTCCGTCCGTAAAGGAAGGGGAGTCGTATTTTATATTTACCGGTATTTGCTGAGGACCCATCTGAATCAAACCCGTAGCTGCTTTATCGGTCATAGCTAAATTAACTTTAGCTCCTGCCTGTGTTGCCGATCGTGATATGGGAAGAAGAGTGGCTGCATCCACAATAAGAGTATCATTACCCGCCATCATTCCACCTGTTGATTCATCAATTACTGTATAAATGTTTTTATCTCCCATCACGCCTTTTTCGATTACACGTTTAAGCTGCATCGTAATATCCTGTCCGCCGGCTTTTATGTTCACCTTGTAATTGGAAGAACCGGGTTCAACTGAAGAACCGTCAAAGGAAGTTAGAAAAGCTGCGGTCTCTGTATCTGTTTTGGAACCTGTTACACTTTTGATGTCTACTTTAATCGCATTCAGCCTTTCCTGTATATCGGGCTTAACCTCTTCCTGGTATCTTCCGCCAATATGCTTTGAAAGGAATTTCTCAAACTCAACAATCATAGCCATCCTGTTTTTTAGTCCCGCAAAACCATGCCCCTCATCCGGAGCAACCATATATTCTACATCTCTTCCCAGATCTCTCAGTGCAGCAACTATCCTATCCGATTCTCCTTTGTTTACTCTCGGATCATTGGCTCCCTGTACTACGTAAAGAGGAGCTTTTATTTCATTTGCATGATTCAATGGAGAAACATCTTCAAGCATCTTTAAATCTTCCGGATTTTCCATATCACCAACTCGGACATCAAACATTTTCTTTATCGGAGCCCAGTAAGGCGGAATCGATTTTAATAAAGTTATAATATTCGAAGGACCAACTATATCAAATCCTGCTGCGTAGAGGTCAGGAGTAAATGCAAGACCTGCAAGTGTTGCATAGCCGCCGTATGAACCTCCCGCAATACATACCCTTTTCGGGTCGGCAATCCCTTCATCTATAAGCCATTTTACTCCGTCGGTAATATCATCTTGCATGGCTTTTCCCCATTGTTTATTCCCTGAATTCAGATATTGCTTACCGTAACCGGTAGAAGCTCTGAAATTAGGCTGCATAACAGCATAACCTCGATTTGCAAGAAATTGTGCAAATGAACTATATCCCCAATAGTCACGACCCCATGGTCCGCCGTGTATAAACATTACTACAGGAAGTTTTTCAGGTTCAACTCCTTTGGGTAATGTAAGATAACCATGTATTGTCATCCCGTCGCGAGCCTTGTAACTAATAGGCTTCATCTCCGATAAATAATCGGTATTAAGCTCCGGTCTGGATTTGTAAAGAAATTCAGCTTTCCCGGTTTCCGAATCAAACAAGTATACGGAACCCGGATCCACATCTCTTGATACGGAGATTAACCATTTTTTCTCATCTGCTGTGACAGAATTCAGATGAATATCTCCGGCAGGTACTGCTTGTTTCACCTTTTCATACATTTCGGCAAACTCTTCATCTTTAGGATAGATCCTTTGTTTATCACCGATATAAACAGTGGCAACAAGTTTATTTCTGACTTCGGAGAAAATTGCATCGCTTAGATCAACTTCATTTTCCGGGTCTTTATCAATAAGCTTTTCAGAACCGTCTTTCATATCATATAAAACCAGTTCGGTTTTATCAAGATCAGCTCCTTTATTTGTTAAAAGGTAAAAACTTTCTCCTCCGGGAGCGAACCGGATAGGATCAGCAGTCTCTTCATTATTTACACTGTAAATAGATTTAACCGTGTCTTTTAACAGCTTAAGTATTTCCGAACCCCCGTCAGGTGTTACCCTGATTCCTAACTTTAAATTGCCTTCAAGATCGGTAGACCATCCGGCAATATTATCATTATTCTCTCGTATGAGTTTTCTTTCACCTGTGATAAGGTTTAATTTATATACATCATGATATTTCGGGTCCCTATTATTTAAACCAATGAGGATTTCATCAGGTGTGTTCTTAGGAACGTCTATAATCGTAGCCCTTACTTTTTCAATTGGAGTCAAGTCTTTTGAAGGAGGTACAGGATCACCTTTAGCGGAAGGATCAACTTCATATATTCTGAAATTTTCATCTCCTCCTTTATCCTGGACATATAATATAAATTTACTATCCCTTGACCAGAAGTAACCTCTTACAGGTCTGATGGTATCGGCAGTAAGAGGATGCGCTTCATCAAACTTTTGATCTATTGCTTTTACCCATATATTCATTATGCCGTTATACGGCTTAAGGAATGATATATAATTGCCGTCCGGTGAAATTTTTGAACCTGCAATCTCAGGGTCACCAAAAAAAACATCTCTATCTATTATCGGAGGCATTTGAGCGAACACGATGGTTGTAAAGATTAATGTAAAAAGAACTACGAATAATTTTTCTCCCCGCATATTGTCCTCCTTTTTATTTTTAAATAATCTACGATTATATAAACTCAATTTATAAAAATTATTAAACCCATACAAAGTCGCAAGAGGTCATTTTACCACATACAAGACACTAAGGGGCACTAAGCTGCGCTAAGAACTTTAAACATAATTTACTGAAACCTAACCAAACCTAAAGATGACATCTTTAAAAAAGAAAAATCATCTTCTATTTTATATTAAAAAAATAAGTCAAAATAAATGTTATTTAAAAAATAAAAGATGTCATCTTTCTCATAATTTATGTAATTCGTAGCTTTGGGCTTTTGACTCGATGTTACCAACTATCTTTATCTATTCCCTAACATTAAATAGGTCGTTTCGAATTTGAAATTTCCTTTTTTGGAATTTATTTGTCATTTGTAATTTGTCTTTTGTAATTTAACCTCAGTGCCTCAGTGGTAAAGTCTTCCTTGTATTTACTTCCTCAACACCTCCACCATTCTTTGTGCATACTTATTATTAGGATCAAACCTCAATACATTCCGAAAATTCTTCAGCGCCATTCCTTTATTCCTATCATAATAATACGCTTTAGCCAATACCATAAATATTGCCGGATCATCCGGGTATCTGGGAGATAATTGCCGGAAAAATTTAATAGCCTGTACAGGCCTATTTATATTCAGCAAATCGGAACCGAAAAGCAGCAGTTCATCCTCATTATTTAAAAATACATGGTTTGAATCACCGGCGAGACTATTATAAAGCACAATAGCCGAATCTATATTTCTGTTCAAGGTTAAATGAAGAAGAGAATCGGCTAAAGAGATCTTTATTCCCTCATATTTTTCCCCCTTTGCAAGCAAAGCAAGCTGCAGTGCAGGATTCTCGATATCCCTGTCCTTAATATTTATTAAACACGCTGACGCTAACTGAGATTTAGGGAACACTACAAAAAATGAACAGAACCCGGTTCCGTTCCCTTCATGCGCAAAGTAATACTTGCCGTCATCTGTTGTACCGAAACTCAAACCTAAACCGTAGTTGATAACTTTTCCGTTTAGCAATGTATCAGGCTGCAGCATAGTGTCCAGCGTGGCTGGTCTAACCAGAACTCCAGAAACAAGACTATTTGCAAACTTAAGAAGATCTTCGGGAGTTGAAATAAGACCCCCCCCAGCATATTTTATGCTGAGGTCTGCCAAAGGAGCATTCTCAAGTTCTCTATATTCATTTTTTATATAACCATGCGCCCGGTTAAATACTATATTTTTCTGAATTTCAGCATAAGTCGAATTCATATGCGCCGGTTCAAAAATGTATTTTTTCAGATAGCTGTTGTAATCCATTCCGCTGACTTTCTCAATAATAGCAGCCAGCAAATTATATCCCAGTGTAGTATACTGAAACTTTGTTCCGGGCTGAAAGCTCAACGGGTCATTCATCATTAGAAACACAGCTTCACTGGTTGTATTATAATGCACTTTACTGTCGAACTCTTCAACGCTCTTGTAATTTCTTATCCCGGAAGTATGGTTTAATAGCTGCCTCACTGTAAACTTCCATTTCTTCACCGGGAAATAAGGGATATACTTTAGTGCATCGTCATCCAGGTGTATTTTCCCCTTTTCAACCAGCTGCATTACTGCAACCGCTGTAATAGGTTTGGAAATTGACGCAATCCTGTAAATCGTTTTCGGTGTTGCACTAATACTATTTTCAATGTCTGAGTAGCCTGTGGAACCTAGCCAGGTAATTTCACCCCTGGAAAGTATCCCCGCTGATATTGAAGGAACTCTCTTAAAGTCCTTGTAATCCTCAATAAATTTATCAAACTCCGGTTTAAGGTCCTGTGCAGAAGATAGATTATGAAATAATAAGAAGCTTGTTATTAGAATGAAGAGTTTATTAAAGTAAGAGATAAACATTCCCGCTAAATCGTATATTGAAAAAGGTGGGTGACAAAAAGAAAAACCTTGTCACCCGCAGCTTCTTTTAATCCTATTTCTTATCCATTGAAATTCTTTTTTCCAAAATATTGTCGATTATTTTATAATCTTTTGCTTCTTCAGAAGATAAAAAATGATCCCTATCGCAATCTTTAGTTATTTGTTCAACAGATTTACCTGTATGATCTGCTAAAATTTTATACAACGTGTCTCTTGTCTTCAACATTTCCCTGGCGTGAATTTCAATATCTGATGTTTGTCCCTGTAACCCTCCAATCCATGGCTGGTGAATTAATATCTTAGAATTCGGTAATGCAGTTCTTTTTCCCTCAGCACCACCTGCCAGTAATATGGCACCCATGCTTGCAGCCATGCCGACACAAATTGTAGCGACTTTAGGTTTAATATATTTCATTGTGTCATAAATTGCTAACCCTGCGGTTACACTGCCGCCGGGAGAGTTAATATATAAATTAATATCCTTATCCGAATCTTCAGCTTCAAGGAATATCAATTGAGCAATAGTTAAGCTCGCTATATGATCATCAATCGCGGTACCGAGAAATATTATTCTTTCTCTAAGCAGCCGTGAATATATATCCATCCCCCTTTCACCGCGCCCTGTCTGTTCAATAACATAGGGCACCAGCTGGTTGTAAATCTCTATATGTTTGTTCATTTAGAATCCTTTTCTTCTTTTTGTGAATATTTTTCGAGCTCTACTTTTTTAATCGTATTTTTCTCTTTTAAGAACTCAAACAACTTTTGGTCTAATAATGTATTTTGATAATTTGGAGATTTATAATAATTAAGCAGCTTTTCTTCACTTAAGCCTGTACTCACTGCCTCCTTTTTCGCTAATTCTTTAAGAGTCTCCTCATCAACTTCAATTTTTTCCTTCTTTTCAATCTCATTTTTTAGCAAAAACCATTTTACTTCCGATTCCGCATAAGGCTTCAGCCGGATTTTTGTTTCATCACGATTAAAAAGTCTGTTGCCTCCTTTTTTGGCCTGTTCCTCTTCTTTTTTCAGTAAATCTTCAAGAAGGTTTTGCACCAATGTTTTCGGCGGAACAAAATCATTTTTTTCAACAATTAAAGCAACCATTTTGTTCCTTATAATGGTGTCTGTCTGCCGGTTATAATAATCCTGTATGTCCTTTTTTATCCCCTCTCTTAAATTAGCTTCATTTTCAACTTTATCTTTTGTAACTTTTTTAATCAGCTCATCGGTTAATTCCGGCAGTATATTCTTTTTAATTGAGGTAACTGTCGCCGTAAAATTTAATACTTCTTCGGCTTTATCTTTTCCTTCATCATCCTTTTGAGGTTCCGCTTCACGCTTAAATGTAAAGGTAATCGTGTCTCCGACTTTTTTCCCTTTGGCATTTTCGACTAATTCAGGATTAACTTTGGGATCGGAAAGGTCTACTTTTATATTTTGCTTTTCGGTATTTTCAAAAGGCTTACCATTTTCATTTATCCTTAGAAGGTCAACATCAATTAAATAATTATTTTCATCACCTATTAAATCCGCATCTTCCTGTGTAGCATTCGCCTGCCTTATATATTTTATTTCCTGTTCAATCTCTTCATCTTTTACAATAAAATCCGGAACTTCAATCTCCTGATCCATATAGTTTTTCACTTCCAATACAGGATAGGTCTCATATTGAACTTTGAAATGTAATTCTTCATTCGGATGAAAATGAATATCAATCAGAGTCGGTTGCCCGATAGGCATTATATCTTGTTCCTTTGCTATTTTCCAGAACCTGCTGTTTGCAACCTTCTCCGAAGCTTCATGTTCAAGAGCATCGCCATACATTTTCTTTATAATCGAAAGGGGAGCTTTCCCTTTTCTGAACCCTGGCAATTGTAGCTTTTTTGTCTGTTTTTTAACCTCAGAATCTATATCATCTTTTACTTCACTATAAGATAAAGTAACTTCCAATTCCTTATCCGAAGTTGTTAAATCGCTTATCTTTGTTTCCAATATGACCTCATTTTAATTAGAATTACAAAGATATAGGTTTTAAGGCACAGAATAAAGTGATAAACATAGAGATCCATTCCCCCCAGCTTCAGTCAGTTGAATTTTTTTAAGACAGTTATATTCCCAAACCTCTCAGATATTCTCCCCTCTCAGATAACTATCCCCTCCTCGGAGAATCCTCAAATCTCCGAAAATGTCCCCTCCTAGGAACTCCTAGGAAGGGGTAGGTTGTGGGTTAAATATTATATAATGCTAAAATTTTATTGAGTTCCGGAGCTCCAGAGGAGCGAAATATTATTAGAATTAAAGCTGCAATTCACTTTAAAAATTTTCTTAGAATCTCAGCATCAGCATTGTCTTTAGCTCTTCCAGCATGGGTCTTATTTTTTAACAAATCGCTTGCCGATATAAAAAAAACTTCTTCCGAGCCTATTTTACTATTTACTCTATTTTTATAACTTTCTTCAAAAGAAATACCGGATATTCCTGTAATTATATCAATGCGGTTAGGACTGTAGCCAAGTTGAACAACAATGTCGGGATTTAAAAAATCTTCTTTCTTAAAGTCTAGATCTCCAAAACCAAAATCTTTAAGTACCTGCAGCATTTTAATTGAGTTTTCTTCAGATACATCAATAAAAAAATCAATATCTCCTGTATTTCGCGGCAAAGTATGAAAACTAACCGCATAAGCCCCCACTATAAGGTATTTAACTTTGTGATAGTTTAGTAATTTTATAAACTCTTCGAAGTCCTTTTCGACTTTCATTATATAGCTTTTGTTTATTGAAAAGTAGGATATATTGTTCCCTCAATTCTTGAAGAATATTAAGTTTTTCATCCGGTGAAATTAACCGCCAATATTCAATCTCATCCTCATATTGCTTCGGATCCTTAATCTGATATTTCTTTATCTGTTTGCTTATCATTCTAAAATCTTAAATAGTTATTTTTATAATATAAAAAGAAAACCTATGTATTTCAAAATCTATTCCGGCTCAGAAAGTAAATAATCTCTGTTTTACATTGCAATTATTGCTAACAATTTGGAACTTACAATGGAAATTTGATAAATTGTATTAAAGGAGAATCTTATGTGCAGAAATATAAAAATACTGTTTAACTTTAATCCTCCTGCTACAGATGAGGAAATAAGTGGCGCGTCGCTTCAGTTTGTCAGAAAAGTTTCGGGTTTTAATAAACCTTCAAAATTAAATGAGGAAGCTTTTAATACTGCAGTTGAAGAAATAACTTCGAGTGCACGGAAACTTCTTTATTCGTTGGTAACAAATGCCGGGCCGCGGGATCGCGAAGTTGAAGCTGAGAGGGCTCACGCCAGAGCTTTGGAAAGATTTGGAACGGTAAAGCATTAGATGAACGTACTAATTGTGTCTCTACTCTTTCCACCCAAAGGTTAACACCTCGGCTTTAGCCAGGTGATTACAATTTGCGGGGGAAATAAGCTTCGCCTGCCAAAAATGTCAGATAAATTTTAGCGAGCAATTATTTTTTGACAGAAATATTAATAATCGATTAACTGAAAATGGGTTTATATAATCACTAAAGGTTATTGCTATATTCATTTTGCTTGATTCTGAAGTTAATTTCTTTTAATACTTGATTACCATTATAAAGAATAAAAGATCTAAATAGACCCTGTCCCTGAATACTTTCTTCAAATTGCTTTACTAGTTTTAACATAAAACCATCTTCAGGAATACGATATTTTTTACCTTTTTTAATTTCATCCATCATATCTTTTTTATCGTGATCAAGATATCTTTTAATAAAATCGTAAATATCCTCTAAATCGTTTTTGTTATAATTATTTTCACAAATTAAATCAGCAATAATCCGATTGAACTTTCTCCAAATAGAGTTAAAGAATTTCTCAACATCATTCAATGAATTGATTATCATCATAATTAAACCCTTATATATATAGACATATAACAATCTTTAAATTTAGGATTAATAAGTTCTTTCAAATTATCCACATAAATACCTATAACATTTTTAAATTAATTCTATTTTATCCCAAAGGCAAATGCTTGGTTATATTGCCTCTTATTTTATTGTTTTTATGGCTGTACTTGAAAGGTTTTTATAAATTCTTCTGCTGTAGATACTGTAATCTTAATTTTCTTATAATCTATTTTATTTCTTGTTATTATTGCTTTTATCCTATTGTTAATAGCAGTAAAACATTGAATGTTCTATTATCCTTGAATTTATTAGTAATATTTTAACTAATGTCTTTAGTTTTCTTAAAATAACTTATAGCTCTTAAAACATTTCAATTTTTTTAATTAGAACTTCCTTTTGGGTAATCTTGATATTGTCTTAGCTCCAGAGGAGCGAAATATTATTAGAAACAGAATAAACCACAGATATCCGCACTCCGTAGGAGTGCTCTCGAGTTTGGTTAATTTCTATTATAAAAATGAGCAGAAATTGTAGGTTCGACATAATTTTTCCTATTTCGTAAAGCCTTTTGCAATTTCACGAAGTCGTAAAAATTGATATTCATCGACCTTGCAAACAATTGTGAGCGAAAGGTGTTTAATAAGTCTCCAGTGGACTCTCTATTTACTTTTTTATTCGGATACCATTTAGCTTTCGGTAATTGATTAACATTACCACTCTTTCTTACTCTGTATGCTGCTAACTGTAAAAGAGAATAAACAGCAACTATAAATGCCGGAACTTTTTCAACAGGGTCCTTTGTTCTTACCTGTGCTTGACCACATCCAAGCAGAGTTTTCTGTTCTCTAAAATTTACTTCTATTTCCCATCTCCATAAATATGCTTGCAGCAATTTTTCTATTTCAAGCTCTGTATCTGTACAAATTAAGTATGCCGGTTGACGATATAGAAGCCTAGAGTTTTTTGTAAGACGATAAGCTAACGGACGAATAATTACAAGTTTCAATTTCTTATCTCCGGCTTTTCTCCATCTTATATTATCAATTACTTTTAGATTGAAATTATGTTTTTTCCCTGCTGCCCAGGCCTCTACCTGTTGCCAAACATATTGTTCGGATTTTCTAATCTCTTCAGGTTTAGGAAGTAATTTTCCATATATCCTTTTTCTACCCACAGAAGCATTCTTTGCATCCGGCAGTTCATTAAGCACGGTATCTTTTCTTATCCTACCAATCAATGTAACTCTCTCCGGAAGGTTTTTTAATACATTTTCATTTGTGTAACTCCCATCTACACTTACTACCAACTGTCGGTCTTTTGCTGCTTGAGAATCAAGGTTTTTTCGTAAAACCTTTATTCTTTCTATTCCTTGTAGACTTAGGTTCATTTTCTTTTTCTTCTCTTTATAATCATCCCATGATTCTTGGGTAGCTCTCTTTCCCGGTTTGTTGACCGTAGGACAATGGTGTAAATCTACCGGTATGGCACGGCTTCTAGATGCTCCCGGTTTTTCGGGTAATGACATAGAAATCTGAATGAATCTTTGTCCCCATATAAAATTTGTATGAAATGGCGGACCAAGCGGGTCTCTTCTCCAAGATGTTCCAAAAACCTTTCTACCGGTTTTATTTAGTAGGGTATCATCCATATGAGAATATATATTTTCATCCTGATTACTGCAGAACTTATTGTTGAGTAATGAGCTTGTTATTACTGAAAACATTGAATCAATATTTACCCGGTTACCTTGAAATAATCGATAAACCGAACTCCAGTCAACAAACTGATGTCCGGAGGATGTTATCATTCCAGTTAAGGTATGTCTGCCCAGACAGTTCAGCAATCCATAGGCTAAGTTATGAGTTCTAAGTGCACTTCGATATTGTTTAAATGCCGAACTACATTTTGAGAACAAACCATCAAATTCTTTTATCAAGTTTGTTCTTTCAGTTTTTTTTTACTAGCCTCATCTTTAGTATTTGTTCTTTTAAGAATCAATTTATTTTTATTCTCGATAATCCATTCGACAATTTCACCTTTGTTGAATTCCATTGCCTGAGCAACAGACGAAGGGAAATTGATATACCATTGCTCACTTGCTGCTCTTTTAATAAGTTGAATTTTTGTTGGAAATCCCATATTCGACCTCTAGTTAATTGACTAGATACAAATTAACTAAAAAAATGTGCGAAATCAATATTTTCCCACATTTTCATCCTTAATCTAGTTAATTGCCAAACTCGAGCGCACTCCGTAGGAGTGCTATATTGCCTTAATTTACTAGATTTTAACAATATTAAGTAAGTTTCTAAGTGTTAAACCAGTGCGAGAACAACCTCCGAGACCCCTCGTAAATTAAAAAATAAACAAAGTTGTAAATTTCGCACTTTCCCTGTTTTCCAATATCCCTACACTTATATATAAATATTCTTCGGTTCAGAACAGTTATTTTTAAGAATAAACAATTATTCTCCAGTAAAATTTAATTTAGAATTATTTTCATAGTGAACATATAGTTGGTTTTTAACTAACTCATAAGATCTTACAGTGTGTAGTGCCTCCAAATAATTGTCGTATAAAGATTCAGTTCCACAGTATATTTTAGTTGTAGCAATATTATCTATATTTAAAGTGTTCCCTGAATTAATAGTATATTGACCATATATCTCATTGCAATCACTTCGGCCGGAAAATGTATTGTCTTTTAAGAATCTAATATTGGATACTTGATCTTCAGGTGGCTTAGTAATTACACCATCAATATCAAATGATTCTAACTTCCATATTGTATCTAATAGAGGTTTTGTTTCTGATTCGGTTGGTGAATTTTTACAATGAAATATCAAAAATGAAAAACAAAGTAAAATAACGATATTTATAGTTTTCATAATTTTACTTCCTCTTTCCTGTAATTATGATAAAATTATATTATGAATGTTTCTTTTATAATCGTTAAATATTTATGAATATTCTCTCTTACTCTTCTATGCCCCAACGACCGCAATTTAGCCGCAGCCCATAACAAGTCTGCTGCTTTTATTACTTCTGCCGAAGATTAATCTCTGTTTATCTTTATGCTGCGCTTAATAATTATTATACTAATTGCAACAAAGAAAAAAATGCACAACCACGCAAAATAATCTCCAAGTAACGAGTAAATTGTTATTTGTCCCTTGGTAGGTACGTCAGAATATAATATCAAATCATTTGTTTTATAAAAATCCATTGAAGATAATAATTTACCTTTGTAATTAAATGAAGCAGACAAACCTTGTGAAGCTGCCCTAACCATATTAAATCCATGTTCAATTGCCCTAAAAGATGATACGTAAGTATGATATGGCGTAATCTCAGGCCAGTCATTACCTGAAACCAGCATTATATCAACACTCTTATTACTTAACTGATTAATTAATCCTGGAAAATCCATATCAAAACAAATTGATGTACTTATTCTTCCAAAAGGAGTATTAAAATATTTTAGTAATCCGTCTCCGTATTTACCTTCTCCGGGAGTAGGCTTAGTTTTATAATAAGTCAACAATATTTTACCCTTGGGAGAAATCCATATAATTTTATTTTCCGGCAGCACTTTGGGAAAACCATTTGGTAATATTTGAATTGGTAGACCCAGGTAAATACTATCTCTCTCCGCAATTGATTTTGCTTTTTCAATAAACCCTTTTTCATTTTTTTTCGTTATACTTATTACAGTTTCAATTCCAAACACAATTTTAGCACCTGACGATGCTGCAATACCACAGTAATGAAGAAAATCATTATTATTCTTTTCACTTACGGTATCATATTCCGACAGATCTTTTGTCTCATAAAATTTATGCAAAGCATCATACCGCTTACTCAAAGAGCTTTTATTAATATTGATAGATGCAACTCTCACCGTATTGCTTTCCATTTTAGTTGATAATCTAATTTGTCCATATAGTACTACTGCTATAAAGGGAATACCATAAATTATTAGAACAATAATGATCTTTCCCTTTTCAAAAGAATTATCCCACAACCAGTTTATAACAGACACTGTCCACATTATTAAAAATGTTACGCCCCAAATTCCAGTAATTGAAATTAATTGCAGCAACGGCAAATTGGATTGTGTATGCGCTAAAGTACCAAATGAACCGGAAGGATTTGTTGTTACTACAATATATTCCATTATTACATAAACAGAAGGAAAAACAAGTGTTGAAACAATTCCTTTTACTCTTTGAGTATAGATGCGGTCTAACAAAAAAGTTATTGATGTGAACACACTCATCATAAACATAAGAATGTAATAGAAAAAACCGCTGGCGGGAATTACTTCTCTTCCATATAAATATATTTGATATCAAGTAGGCTATTATAATGAATGGTATCCCTCTAAAAGGTTTTTGGAGTCTTAAAAATCTTATTAGGAATAAAGGAGCTAAAAAAGCCGCGATTGGTAGAATCCATCTGCCGTTGGAAAAGAAAAGGAATATAAACCCAATTAATAAGTATATATAAGAATAGTTGTTTTTTATTTTATTCATAGATTTTTGCCTGAATTTGCTGTTTACTTACAGTTAGGTGACTTTCCTTAAATTTTTATCTTCAGTTATTAATTTTGACTTTGTCTTTTTTTACTTTTAATTTATTTTATGTATGAATTTAATAGTAGAATTATTAAAATAATATTTCTAACATTAGGAGGTATTTATGAAAATGGTAAAACGTACAATTGCTATCACCGAGTTATTATTTATTGTCCCTGCCGCACTCTTTATGATTGCGCTCTTCATGCGTGAAGTTCAACCGCTGATGCAAACCGGTTATTTAATTGATTGGTTTAGCCAGCACACTTTTTTTGGTCTCTATATCTTTCTTATAGCTTTCCCTGTTTCAGCTTTAATTATAGGTGGCATTTCTTTATTCCGGATATGGCAAAACGACACGGAACTACGTCAAACTGCACTGAAATTATTTAGTACTCTTAAAGCTAATCTTGCAATGCTCCTTATTTCTATGGTAACCCTGATTTCTGTTATCATTTTGATTATTGTAGCTTTACATATGATTACAGAATAAGGTATACTAAAGAGAGAAATAATGATAAACAATACTTAACGTTTTATTTCGGTATTATAAAGCCCTCTTCTGATTTAACAATAATTTGTTCAGGTACTAATAACCGCTTAAAGAAATATCAAGATAATAAAAAAATTTGGGTAATCTAAATATTGTCTTAGCTCCAGAGGAGCGAAATATTATTAGAAACAGAATAAACTAAAGAAATCCGCACTCCATAGGAGTACATCCGCATTCCATAGGAGTGCTATCTAAGGAAATTTGGCAAATCTGCGAAATCTGCGTCTTTATTTCATTAAAATCATTTTTTTAGTCTTTAGGTAATGTTTTGAGGAAGTTTCAAATGAAACAGTTAAAATATATACACCTGAAGATAATTTCGAACCATCAAAACTAACAGAATATTTTCCTGCATTTGTTATATTATCAACAAGCTCACTTACCTTTTGACCAAGTATATTGAAGACAATTATATTTACATGTCCTTGATCAGGCAATTCATAACTTATTGTTGTTGATGGATTGAACGGATTAGGGAAAATAGAAACATCAACATTTAATATAGAATCCTTTTCTATTTCATCTACGGATGTCGGATTTTGGGTCTCATCATCACAACCTTCACAGTACCCGTGATTTTCATCTGGATTATAAATTAAAAATCCGCTGTAAGGAGTAAGTATGCTTTGGTGAACACTCAAATCAATTATGTCAGCAACTGTAATCGGACTATATGAAAGTTTCAGCATTGATTGTATTTTGCTGCCGTACCAAGTTGTAGCAATCTGTTCATTACCCGGAACCAAATCATTCTCTGTAATTGTAGTTGTGTATTTCCCGGTAATGTTTCTGTATCTGCCGAGTACTGTAATATCAACTGGTAATTCACCCGAGAACTGACCAACCTGCATAATTGGAGTACTCATCGGGTAATAACCTTCGTGTTGTGCTATTAAATACTTATTGTATGCATAACCGTTTTGGAAACGCATCTGAACCTCAACATTTTCATAGTGGCTTATTTCATCATACAAAAAAGAATACAACATTTGTTTAAGTGAATTATATCTTAGAAAGAATAGATTGCCTGAAGTAGGATAAGTAATTCTTCCGTAAAACGATTGCATCTGTGTTTCATAATAGCCATTGTTATATCTGAGATATCCTTTATTATCCAGATCCATAAAATGAATTTTTGTACCCGGTTTGAATTTCTGAACTACTTCGTCTGCCAATTGATTCCTGGCATCATCATAAAGATTAATTGTGTTTGTATTTGTCAGGAATAAAACTTCAGATGAATCCCCTCGTGTATTAATAAAATCTACTGCTTTTGAAATTAACGGCAGTAAATTATTATAACTTGGGAAAGAACGCATCATAATTTTTTCAAATAAACTGTCGATACCATCTCTACTGCATGCAGTCCACCCGTTTCCGCCGGCAACTATTTCATCGTATGCTGCTATAACATTTATTGAATCACTCTCGTTAAAAGCTTGCAGCAACGATTCTTTTAAATATGACAGAAGGAAATCACCATCAAGATTATCTGTATTATACCTGTTAAAATCTATTACAAATAATACATTCCTTGGTCTTGAAATTTTAGGAGCATCCGGGGGATTAACTGCTAGATGATAAAAACTCTGATCACCCTGCGTATATGTTGTTAAAAATGGTTTATTATTTTTCACGGGTGAAGGAAGTTCCAATTCAACAAATTGATTGTAATTCACAGGGATTTCTGTCTCCCATGCTTGAAGTTCCATATTGTTCTTTGATGATAATACATTCGTTCCAATAATTTTTGGCTCATAAGGTTCTGTATCGTATTTATACAGAATTTTCAATTTATCAATTCCCGGTGTTTTATCGGAGACTAATTGAGTCATCGGCAGCCATATACGAAGGTTATCCCCCGTTGGTCTCCCAGGCAATAAGTACTGTATCTTAAATCTTCTTTTTTCATTCCGCATTATAGGGAATAATTTTAATTGATATGGGACCTGCCCCGCACCGTTGGAAAAAGACTGGGTTAACAATCCTGGATTTCTGATAGGATTACTAACATCATTGAACAATAATTCTGCAGTCCATTTGTCCATTACATCTGCCTGAATTATCGAATCACCTAACCAATACCAAAATTGATGAACAATTGCATCTTCCGGTAAATTGAACTGCCACAGAAATTCAAGTTCATTATAATTTTTGAAAAACCAGCTGTTGAAATCATATGAAACAGTCATGTACAGGTTCATTTCAACATAAGCACCTTCGGGATGTATTACCAGCGTTGCTTCGTCAATATTTACATTATAATCTTTTACATTCGGATAATTAGCTTCATAAACTGAAAACTCTGTTGCCTTTACAGAAACTACGGCTGTGAAGAACACAATATATATAATTAGTTTTCTCATTTTGTTACCCTTTTAAATTTTTAATTAACGGATTAATGATAATTTTAATGATTTTATTTGTGTATCGGTTTTAAGAACCGCAATGTAAATACCCGACGATACCGCATCGCCGTTATCATTTAATCCGTTCCAAACAACTTTTACCTCATTTGAAGAATCATACCCGGACAAATTAAATGTTTTTACTTTTTTCCCGAGTATGCTGTATATATCCAGTCTTTTCTTTGCATTAAAAGTACCGCTTCCCAATTTCATAACAATAGTAGTTGTTGGATTGAAAGGATTTGGATATGATCGAAGACTGATTTCGTTTGGAAGTTTTTTCTGTTTTTCGATATCATCATTTTTAACTGAAACAGCTTGCTGATCTAAATAAATTCTTTTGAACCCTGTATAACCTGAAGGACCCGGAATAATAAATCCCGAATACGGTGTTAATAAATGATTCTTTACCGAAAGATCTTCTATATATTTTATTGTTGAATAACTCTGGGGCTGCATAAATAGTTCTTTCATTATATAATTGCCATACCAATAAAGACCGGTATTTTCAAGGATATAGTCCTGAACATTTGTATTATCTTCAACCACGTTAATATTGTTAAAGTATCCCTCGCCTGAATAATATCCATAATAATTAATATCGAAAGGCGTGCTGCCGTCATAAATTCCCAGTTCACCGTATCTTGAAGTGATGTTAAAATTATTGATCCCGTTGTTCATATTAATTCTTGAATAAGTAATACCGTTTTGCGGAAGAGCATCTATCTCTACCGTACTTACCTTCGGTGCCCAGCAATCGAGAATTTCATCAATAAAATTCAAATAATATTTATCATATAATTTGTTGAAGTTCCCGCCTGATAAGCGTGTCAGATTTTCATATAAGTATTCATTCCCCATGTAAGACTTATTTTGGATATAATAAGAATAATAACTGCTTGTTACATCTGCAATATTAAAGATGACTTTATGTTTTGCAGCATAATAAGTCTGCTGCAAAAGCTCCATTACTGTTTCGGCTCTTACTCCGGTTTGGTAATCATCTGATACAAGCCAGACTTCTGCATCTGTCCCTTTGTCATTAAGAAACTGCACAATCTCTTTCAGCATATAAGGGAGCGTGTTAAGTTTTGGAATTATTTGATTTACTGAATTAATTCCGGAGGTAATTAAATTTTCTGTTCTCGGTTCGAAATTATTTTCCAGCCAGTGAACATTAAAATCGCTTGTAACAAAGATCAGTGAATCTTTTTCAGTTGTTGAAATCATCAATGCATTTTTTATCACATTTAGAAAGTTGACCCTTGAATATTCATTGAAATATTGCTGCTTTAAATCAAATGCAACAACAATTTTCTTGGGATATCTGAGTTCATCATTGATAAACGGTTTTGTAGTAAGCTGGTAAAAATTATTAAATGTATCCTGATAAGTACGAAGGAATTTTCCGCTTTCGGTTTCTGCCGGAAAAGATAACTTAAAATTCCTGTAATAATTATTCTGCCCTGTACTTGATATCCAGAAATCTCCTTCTTTTTTCCAGTCGCCTGAAAATCCGGAAAAATTTGAAGGTGCTGTATTAGGGTTATTATAATCTATTACAGAAAATGTTGCAGGAGCACTTTTGTAACAATTACCATATGAACCAGTATAAAACTGAATTGAATAATCTTCAACTACTCTTTTATTATAGTACATAGAACAAGGAGATATATATTTAATAACAAACTCAACAGGTTCATCCCAGTTGACCGGAGAAATTTTCAAATCATATGTCTGGTTGTAATTTCCGTTATAATCCCTGCGCATGTATTGTCTTAATATAGCCCTTGTGCTGTCATCCATTCCCGGCTGATACTCATTTTCTGCGGTAGTTAAATCTATATCGGAAGCGCTCACAAACCTTTGGCTTGAATTATTCCAAACCGCGAGTTGTTTTATATATGCATTTTGCGGAAGTGTGAATGTCCATTCAAATTCATATTTATCATGATAAGGTTCCTGACAATAATAAACACCATTGTTATAGTCATATTGAGATGCTTCCCCGAGTTTTATCTTTACATCGAGAGTTGTTTCATATAACAGTCCGTATAATTCAATCTTGCTTTCCAATTTAAGTCCTTGAAAGTTCCACCAGTAATAAGTACCATCCAACGTTCTTGCACTTACCTGGGCATTAATCTCACCTGAATAAAACATCAGGATTGAAAAAAATATTAGTAAATATTTCTTCATAGGACTTCTCCTTTTTTATAATTTTTATATCAATCTTCGAATTATCTCTTAATAATCTGTTTCAAGATATAGTCTCACCATTTGAACTACATTATTATTCGGGGAATTATCTTAAAAGAATTGCTGATTCTCCCCATCTTTTTTAATGATATTTTCAAATTAAATCAAAAAAAAAGAATTTATCAATAGATATTTATATAAATAACATGTACAATTTAAAACAATAATAATACCAGAATTGTTTTTTCAATAATTCAAAAGAGAGGGCCATATTATTAAGAGGCTGACCAAAAAGTAACATTGTCATTCTGAGACCTTTAAAAAGGCTTTGCCTTTAATAATTAATTAGTGACATACTCTGTTTTGTCATTCTGAACGGAAGGAAGTGGAGTGAAGAATCTCGCTCTTTATAATTTGCTCAATCTAAATTTTTAAGTTGTCACTAGCAGCGGTAGCGAAGAATCTCAAAATTCGATTAAAAATTGAGATTCTTCAGTCGAAGACTCCTTCAGAATGACAGAAAAAGTACTTTTTGGCCAGCCCTAAAATGTTTTCATCCCTTACGCAGACATTTTTGGTTTGAAGACATTCTCCTATCTACCCCTATAATTTGCCGCAATTAATTGGATTATCAATTTTTTAATATTATCTAATGGATCTTCTGCATATATTTTAACTATTCCGGCACAAGTCTGTAAAGGCGGCCGGGCTTCGGTCATAATTATAAAAGCATTCAAGGCTGCCTGACCATTTAGAGTAAGGCGAATCGGTTGTTCATATGTTATTAAATTTATACCTATATCTTTTGCATCTATAAGTTTAACCTCCGCTGGATTATATAAAAGACCACGACTCACACCTAAGTTTGATATTACAGACCAAATTGATGGACGATTTAAAACCTCGTTAAGTAAATTACTGAAATCATTAATCTTAAGTGTTGCAGAAAGGAAATCGTCAAGTGCAAGTGTAACACTAAATCTTACCCGTTCTTCATATTCAGTTGGATGAATAAGATCAAAATATTTCTGGCCTTTTTCTAGTTGATCCTTAGTTAAGGGTACAGGTGCACCAATATAAAATAAGTCATCTTCTTTTGCCTTTGCCTGGTTAGCTCGCTTAGTTAGAGCAATTGCCGTTCTGCCATAGTTATCTAATCCTAAATTTAATTGCTCTTCACTTAAAAGTATCCTATTGGGCTTTGACAATAGATAATTTAGTTGATCATAATTTTCTCTTCCGTTTCTTGTAAAAGGTCCAATGAAAAAGACATTTAATGCAGTCCTGGTATTTCTGAATTTCAAAACTCGCCCCGTTGAAGTATAAATTACATTTTCAGGTAGGGGACTTAGTTCTTTTTCTTCTTTTGTCAAACTATCTTGCCTAATGATTGAAAGCCATTGCTGTGGCTCATCTCCATTTATTAATGTAACTAGAAGGGTTACATTATCTCCAAAGCAAGGTTTGGAATTTTGAGGTGCTAAATGTATACCTGAAATAGAAATATTATCCTTTTGGGCAAATTTTATTAATGATGCAAAAAATGTATTTTCTAATTCTGAATTCGAATTTGCTGAATCTTTATCTGTTATGGCATAATCAGGATTATTATAATATTTATCCTTAATAAGATTAATAGTTTCTTTCCGATATTCAACTTTATCTTTATCTTTTCCGGAAATTTTATTATTTGCAATTTGCATTATCAAAATAAAGGACATAACATATATGATAAATTTCAAATTATATCTCCTCTATTAATATTCCACTTTATTACCAAATCTATCCTTTTATATAAATCTAACACAATGTTTGACATTTTAATTCTTGATTAGTGGGTAGTTACGCAAACATTGTCATTCTGAACGCCTGTTAACCTGAAATATTCACCTCGCGTAACTTAAGTTAATTAATAATATCTCCCTTGTTATTAGCCAGTTTTTCACGCCATTTTTGGAGTTCCTCAGGTGTTTGTCTCACCCAATCTGTTACTTCGCCTACGATTTTTAACGGTGCTTGGGAGCGATATGAGCGTGTTAAATTGCCCGGAAATTTTTTGTCTGTAACATTCGGATCATTTTCAAAACTCCCTGTCGGTTTAACGATATAGACTCGTTCACTTCCATCGCCTTTAGCTAATGCGGCAGCAAGACCTGCCCCGTTAACTAGGGCTGTGAAATAAATATGATTCATTTTGAGTTCAGGTTTGTAATTAGAACTGCCCCATGCTGTCAGTAAATCACCAACCTGCAAATCTGCTTTCGTCCCATGATAAAAGGGACCTTTCTCAAACGGTTTATCCTTAAACGAAGTTGCTAATTCATAATTCTTTTTTGCCTTGTCAAGATCGCTTAAATCCTGATAGCATTTAGCAATGTTTAAATACAAAGAAGGAAAGGCGCTTTTAACAGTATCATTATTTATTTTTAATGCAAACTGCAAAGACAATTCGAGCCATTTTAATTTATCGGAAACATTTTCTTGATATCGGGCTGCATAATAAGCTGCAAGGAATTTTTCAAAGTCGTTTGTCGCTTCGTTCCATGCTCG
The DNA here is from genome assembly GCA_963740945.1 of uncultured Bacteroidota bacterium. Taxonomy (GTDB): domain Bacteria; phylum Bacteroidota; class Ignavibacteria; order Ignavibacteriales; family Ignavibacteriaceae; genus CAVQBP01. The sequence goes on from CAVUGE010000033.1 coordinate 149,176, forward strand.
AATAAATATTCTGCTTGCTTCTTCAGGCTTGCCTTTTTCTTCCAGGCCCATTCCTTGAAGGCAGCGTTTAACAACATTGTTGTTTGGGTTGAATTCCATTTTCGAATTATTTCGTCAGTTAATTATTGTAATATCAATTCAATTGCTGTACTTAGACTAACTAAATTAACATAAAGAACTTCGATTTAATATCAAAATATTAAACCATGTAACGACCCTTGCTACTAAGCCGCAACTCAAAAGGTTTGCTGCATACAATTGGATTTAAGATTCCCGATCAATTTACATGAAATAACCGCTGGTCTACTGCTTTTATAAAATGACCTAAAGAAGAGCCGCTTAGGCATGAATCCCTTTATAACATAAGGCATTTCCCTTATCTTATTAAAATTAATTTTTTGGTATCTTCGGGATAAACATAACCTTTTCTTTTTTAACTGAAGCCTTACGATTTCTTTTACGGGTTTTTGCATCAATACTTTTTTCCGTTTTTAAATACTAAGAAAACAGAATTAATATTTGTAATATAATTTGTCTACGTTGAACAAAGAAACTTTTTGCGGATCATGTACCTAAAAAATCTCAAAAAAGCCGAATGCGTAAAATGCCGTCAACTTAAATTGCATTGTTAGCGGTTTAAATTTGTTAATGAAGTATTAAGATTAAGACTTTTTCCAATCAGTACTGAAATTCAATTCTCTAATCATTTGAAAATTGTTTATACATCTTATTTTAAAATCTTTACAAACATCTGGTATATGACGATTTGCACCAGTTCGGGATGGCTTGGAAGATTCTGTGGTAACGATACATCTATTATCAATATCTTTTAGTGCATAAGATAATAAAAATGGATCTCTGCCTATTTTTTCTAATTCATCATCAGTCGGATTAGCTACATATCCTCCGTAAGTTATCCGAGCTACTAAATCTTGTTCAGCTTCTTCGTCAAGTAATAATGAATTTCTAATTTCTATATGCTCTGCCCATGTTGCAAGTTCATCTTTTTCGCCATCCTTATCTTTAGTATCAGAAAACTCTTCATATACTTCTATAGGAATTTTTATTATACCTTGCTGGCCTTGAAAAATAATCCAATCCCAGAATTCAGGAACTCTTGAAATAGGATAATAATCACGTTTAGCATCGATTAATGTATTGGCATCTAGCAGGTATAGCAAAATTACATTATCTCCTATGCAAATTGATCTACTTGAAATAATCGATGAACTTTAAGTGGCTTGATATCTAGCAACATACCAGCTTTTGTAGTAGTTAGAGCACCAGAATATGTTAGACGATGAACTAATTCGACTAGTGTACCTAACTTATAGTTTTTTATTACATAGTAATTAGGGCCACCTTCTTTTTGTTTGCTTTTATCCCTTTTAACTTCGTGGTTTTCGAGCCACTTATCATGATAAAATTTTCGCAAGTCTGTCCATAAAGAATTGTTTATATCTCCACGTTTATAAAGTCGATAAGCAATATGTGTACTACTTAACCTTTTAGAAAAAGCATAATCAGAAATGTTAACTCTAAGATTTTCAAAACTATAATCAGTTATTCGGAATTGTGCAAATTCAACTGCTGGTAACAAAAATTCACTTGCTACATTATTGCAGAATTTCTCGATATTCTTTTCAAATAAAGCCCCACTGATACCTGTTTGACCTAAAATTAAGTGAACCATTTCGTGCATCAATGTAAATGACCATGCTGACTCATTATCTTGATCATTAATTACAATAAATGGAGCTATATCATCTGATAGAGCAAACCCTCTAAATACAGTGAGTGATATATTACTATGGTATGAGCCTAGATTTCCCTTTAGTAATACAAAAATACCTTTTGATTCAACCTTTTGACGTAGAAATCGAAAAGCTTCTTTATTATTTGATTGATTGCGATAATCTTCAAGTTTAAAATCAAGAACCTCACGAATAGTTTGAATAACACGAGACATTCCATCTTCAATTTTATGTTTGCCAATAAATTCTAAATGATTTTCTTCATCTGCGTCAATGAGGGTTTCACGAATTGTACTTTGTCGTGCTTTAATATCTCGTATTAAAATATCAACATTTACATCTTCAATTTCTTCAAAATTTGCAGGTAAAGTCCTAAAATCCTCTCCCCGATCACCAATGCTTGGAGGTTTGTTAAGATAAAAAGTCAAAAGTGGTAGATGGTATTGTTTGGACATTCTAAGAAGTAAAGCCCTAGAAGGTTCTTTATCACCAGATTCAAAAGCATTTAGTTTTTCTATGGCACTCATTTTTTTGCCGTTCGTAATATTAAGCTTACGAGCAGCATCCTCCATGGAAAGCAATGAATTTTCTCTGGCCCACGTCAGAATTTCCGGTTTAATCTTAGGCATTTGTCAATGGTTCCTAAATTTATAACAAAAATTCAATTTGTTAAGAGTAATGTTCTTAATCGTTAAAACTAATTTAATAACTTAACTCAAAAAAAAGAAAATCAAAAAATCTTAAATTATTCTTTACTTCTATTCTATGTATTTTGCTATTACCGCTAACATATTGATTAGCCGCCGAAAGCGTCTGTTTTTTATTTTCTATTATAAGAAAAATTTTTCTTATACCAGAAAACTTTTTCTCTAAATTCCTTCACAATTTATAATGTAACTATGACAAATGACCATCCCTAAACCCCACAGCTACACCGCTTTACTCACACAATATAAATTTACTAGATACTCTATTTGGGAATATTTGGCAGGGACAGTAGGGGATTATACCGTAAGTATTCCTACGGAAGAAAAATTTGCCCCTTATCTAATATCACCGAATACCTCTAATTCTAAAGTATATTTTTAAAGATATATTTGCAACAAAAATTTTCAAAATGTCGGAAGTGGTCGTATTATTGGGTCATTATTATATCGGAGTGTCCCGCCAATTCTTTTGCAGTTAGTAGTGCGAGAACAACTGTTCGTGGTTCTCGTAAGCTTAAAAGATACAAGAAGTTATAGCTTTTGCTTTTTTCCTGGTCTACGGTTGGTCTACGAGATCTTGGCAAATTCTGAATTGCCCTTTTCTTTTTTCGGTCAATAATAATTTATTCATTAAAAAGCTTCTTCAAAATTGGTTTTGTTACTGTACAAATATCACCAACAATTAGCGTATTATTACGGTGTAAATACGACAAAATTAGAGGCTGAATACGACAGGTATTGTTAATCGAATAGCTCCTCAGACATGGACTAAGAATTTGGTTGTTAACTCAATCCCGGTTGGTAATGGATGCCATGCTATAAGTCGCTTGCGGTTTACCTACTGGAACTATAGTGTAGGTGGGCTTAATCCAACAAAGGATTATGTTTACCAAACGGAACAATTTATTGTGAGGGTTGGCCTCGGCAGGCTTCGGCATGAATCCCTTATAACGTTATATTTGCATTCGTTTACATCAAATCAAAGACTAATTTCAAAGCTTGATCTATTTCAATAATTTTATTTTCCGATAATTGGCCACGGATTTTAACTAATCTATATTGATAATCTATCGGTCTTGTTTGAAGGCAATCAGCGATGGATTTCTTGGTGAGTCCGTTTTCTTTTGAGGGTTCTAAAAAAACGTTAGTTTGAATTTGAGCTTTTTTCTCGTTCCAACCGGTTATTGGAACAACTTGAATTACTGGAACTCTTTGATTGTAAACATCATTAGTAACAACAACACATGGTCTTATTTTTCCAGTTTCAGAACCTTTTACAGGATTTAAATCTATATCAATAACCATCCCTCTTCTAATTGATTTCATTTTGGCCAATCCTCAATTGCCGAGTTTGTTAAATCTCTTAATTCTGAATCTTCTTTATAAATCTCGGCATACAGTTTAGCTGACTTTGCCAACTTTTGTTTTTCTACTGATTTAATAAAATCATCAATAGCTGAACGAACCAATGAACTTTTATCTTTGAAGCCGAACTCTTGATACTTGTTCAAAATTTTTATGTGGTTCTCATCAAAACTTATTTTAGCTTGTTGCATCTTGACCTCTAATAGTTCTTATATTAGTCCCTATTTACAGCCCCAATATAAGAACCTTGTTTTAAACTTTCAACCCATTCTATAGCAAATATAACGGCGTTGCGGTTTAGGCGCAGAGCCCAGAACTAGACTGCCGTTTTTATCTCTTCTGCCGATGATTTTAGTACCACAGGTTGCAAAATACGTAAATTGTTCTTCTCTTGTATTTTGCAATTTGCGGTACAACCAAATTAATTAGAATTAATACTGTTGAACGATTTCCCTAACCGAGAACTAAACCCGAAAAACTGAAAATTGCCGAAGGCGTAAGAAGCGGCTTGAAATGCTTTTTAGGCTGACTTATTTTATTAATAATAATTTTTTTGTTTCTTCAAAATTCCCTGTCTATCGGACATATCAGGGTTTATTACTTCTATATAAATTTTATTGAAATTACAGGTAGTTGAGTAAGTCGCTTGCGGCTTAGTCCAACAAAGGATTATGCCTCGGCAGGCCTGTCCGGCGAAGCGTAATAATGTAAACCTAAATCAATTGTTACATTGAAGCGAGGACGGGCTTCGGCATGAATCCCTTATAACGTTAGGTTACTTTTTAAATTAATTGCTAAACTTTATTCCTTTTATGTTTGGATATGAAAAATATTATAACCCGACTCCAAGAGTTATAATGAATGGTTTAGTTTTATCTAAATCATTTATTCCGAAAAACCCACTACCCAAAGAAATAATTTTTTCACCGTAATAATAAATTCTTGGCTCAATAAATATATTAACTTGATTACTTAACTTGTATAAAAAATTCATTCCTATAATCCCAACTGTTGAGAATAAGAACCCAACAGGAGTAAAGCCAAATCCAGCTTGCGGTGATAATTTTAATGAATTTGTAATCGGAATATTTACGCGAAATGTTCCTCCCAAAATTGGAGTTCCAACTACTAATAATTCGGGTGACAATGAAATATATTTTGTAAAATAAAAATTTCTTCCAATTCCTAATGAAGGAACACTTCGATTTACCTCGCCTCCAATTTTTATTTCATAATTATCTTGCGGTTTATCAAAGTTTTTATATTGAGATAGTACAGTAGAATTATATAGTAGACAAATAATACAAAAGAAAAATATTGCTTTTTTCATACTCGCCCTTTCTATTTTAGTAACCTAACGCGGCGTGTTTTACCCGCCGCCCAATACAGCAGCGCCAATTAGAATTGAGCTGCCAATGGTTTGAAAAGTGATCGCAATGTCCGTTAACTTTGAACAAGTTCGCCAAAACGGAGCAACTCTGCCAAAGATATTTAAAATGCCGAACGCGAAATCGCGGTCGGGTAGAAACGCATGGGTATGTTGCAATATTTTTTACACTATAAAATAATTTAGTATTCTTTCCGGTCTTTTGGATAGCTTCTTATTCTATAGGCATTTATTTCAATATTATAATTTGGCATCAATTTAAGCTCAAGCCTACCTTCAAACCATATATTTATATTATTTGAATCTCCATATATATTGTTTAGTCTTTCCTTAAAATAATTAAACTCTTTTTCATAATTTTGAATATTTGTATTAAAAACCAATTCTATAGATTTTAATCCCTTCTCATCAAAAGTAAGAGTGCTATAAATATTTCTTTGATGAATATTTTCATAATTTCTTTTTATACTTGCAACATAACGACGTTGCCGATAACCCGCCGCCCAGAACAGCAATGCAGTTTAAAAAGACAATGCCAAAGATTTAGCAAACTGCACTTTGCAACAATGTTAATTAAAAGAACTACTTAGAACAACAAACTTAAAACGGAAAAACCAACCCAAGAATATTAGAAAACCCGAATGCGAAAAGGCGGTCGGGTAGAAATGCATGGTTATACGCTTTTTAATTTATCCTTTAGCCATAGTTCCATACATTCTCTCATAATATTTTGCACTGGTAAGTTTCTAATCGGGTTTTTATGCTTAAATGTTATTGTAAAATTTTTATCATTTATTAAGGATAATTTATATCCGCTTTTTCTACTAGTGTATTGCATTACATGGAAATCATGACCTTCTGATTTATTTTCTACCCATATGTATGAAAAATCTACAGGTATTTTAATATCATTTCTTATAAATGACCATATTTCTGGCCCATATTCATTAATTTTTTTTAGTGCACTATCTCCTAAAAATAAATGGAAAAGGGCAACTTTGTCAAATCCATATCTATATAAAGCTAATGTTTGACCTAATCCATGATAAAAAGGAAGGTTATAATTAATCTCCTCAGTCCTAAATAGTTTTACTTCAACTGCAAATAGTTCATTATTATAAGTTTCTAAAATCATGTCTATCTCAGGTTGTAAAATTGGAATATATCCTAGTTCATTTTTAATATGGTTTCTATACTTCGGAGATGCGGCTGGTTTCCTGTTTGTATATATGTTTTTATACCTAAACAAAATTTTTTGCTTCAATTCTCTTACTAATTCATTTTCTAATTTTTTAGTTTTAATCATTTTGCGACTATATTTTTTATTAGCGTATAACGACCGCATTTAAGCCGCAGCCCAGAACAAGAAACTTATATTTATTACTAATGCCAAAAATTAAGCAAAACATGCGTAACTTGTTTTTTCACACGCATGTTTTGCAAGACTATTAATTAATTTGACTCCGTTGAACAAGAAACTATAAGCGGATCATCTACTTAAAAAAACTTAAAATGTCGGGTGCGTAAATTGCTGTCGGCTTGAAATGCATTGTTGTTGATAATTTATATTGCTATGCCAAATTGAAAATATAGTTTATTAACGTTTTCGCTATAGGAAGCAGACTGTACATTTGAATTTTTGTATTTGACTTCAAATACTAATGGACTATAATATAACGAACAGCCTACATTAATACATGTCTCACCTCCAAGTCCATCTTCATACTCATCATAGGGATCAAACATTAATCTATTTTGACCTATGTACTTTATTTTTAACTTTTTATCTCCAACCCCTAAACTTCCTCCGATGTAAAATTCAATCGAAGTTCGTTTATTAACTTTCATTCGATATGTAGGCAGTAATGCTATTTCGATAATATGAAACGAAAAATCTTCGTCTATTAGTGCATAATTTAATCCATTCCAATTGTTATAAATTGTGTCTACACCATAAGTATATTTAGATTGATGATAGTAATGAACTCTTTCATAATTTAGCTCGGTTCTGATGAAAATACTTCCTTGTTCAAAAGAACAAATATGAATTTCAGTAAACGCTCCAATCATGTAATCATATGTTCTATTGAATGATGAAGGTGGTTTGGTAAATATATTTGCTACATCAATCCCAATTTTTATTCCTTTCTTTACATCATTTTGACAAAAAGACAATGAACTTAAAAAAACAAATAATAGTATTAAGGTATAAATATGTGTTTTCATTTTTTACAACATAACATATTGATTAGCCGTCGAAATCCTCTGTTTTTTATTTTCTATTATAAGAAAATTTTTTCTTATACCAGAAACTTTTCCTATTTTTTCTCATATAAGAAAACTTTTTTTTCTTATACCAGAAACTTTTTCATTAAAATCCTTCACAATTTATAAATAATATATCTTTCCTTTCCATTATTTTTTTGTCTGTAACTATTCTATCCACTAATCCTAATTCTTTTACAATTCCATATTCTAATTCCCAATCCCCCGGGTGTCTCCTGCTGCTTTTATTCTCCTTCGAATATTCATCTCATTATATTTAACCCTTATGTCTGGATTTTTTTTCCAAAACCCACTCTTCCATACATAATCTTTTTGAAGTAACTATGACCAATGACCATTGATTAATGACTTATTGACCAATGACCATCCCTAAACCCCACAGCTCCGCCGCTTTACTCACACAAAATAAATTTACTAGATACTCTATTTGAGAATATTTGGCAGGGACAGTGGGGGATTATATCGTAAGTATTCCTACGGAAGAAAAATTTGCCCCTTATCTAATATCCCCGAATACCTCTAATTCTAAAGTATATTTTTAAAGATATATTTGCAACAAAAATTTTCAAAATGTCGGAAGTGGTCGTATTATTGGGTCATTAATATATCGGAGTGTCCCCCAATTCTTTTTCAGTTAATAGTGCGAGAACGGGGACTCGAACCCCGACACCTGTTACGGTACTAGATCCTAAGTCTAGCGCGTCTGCCAATTCCGCCATTCTCGCTTGTAAGCAAAATTATTAAGACAACAAAAATAAAAGTTTTATTCTTTATAACAAAGAATCTAGGCACATAGACCTAAAATCAAAAACTCTTACAATGTTTATATAAATCTAACCTAAAATTAAGTGAAAAAAGGATATTTTCATCCCCGCTAAGGTAAAAATGAAGCAAATTGAAACCGGCTGTTTAATGAGATATGCATATATTTTAATATTCTAACCACATTTTATTTTTTATTAAAAAACTCCAATCCCTTTTTGTTCATTTTACCCGTTGTTAAATTCATTAGTATACATCTCTGTTCTCCGAAAGCAGCTATTTTTTCTTCATGCCTTATTTCAACCTTTAATGTTATAATACCATGATTATAACACCCTGGATTTATTACACCCGGCCGGTTTGTCGAAAAGGTTCAAGGATTTTTTATAAATTATATTTGTGGAAATAACCACCGGGTATAAATCATTTGAAATTAAATCCTTTAGATTACAATATTTATCGAATAGTCTTGTTCTAAGCTCTTCAAACCACCTGATATAAACAATATTATTTACATGTCCCGCAATATCTATGTCGTATGTTCTAATAGTTAAGGGTACTTCGATAAATATCTTATTTGTCTCTATATTTAAATCCAAAAAAGATTTCTTATTACTTCTAATATCAATTAATATGTCCGCCCTCTCATCTTAATCATGCAATCATTCATTCCCATCATTCCCAAATGACTATAAATGACTATTGAAAATGACTAACCGAATGACAATTGTCCATTCATTCATCCATCCAATCATCCAATCATTCATCCCATCATTCCTCAAATGACTATAAATGACTATTGAATGACAACCGAATGACAATTGTCCATTCATCCACAGACATTTTTTCTTACATTCAAGGTTCGTTATTCCACTGACTCCAAAGAGGAAATCCTTCCGGATTCCTTAATTCAACTTTGTCATTGGATTTTTTAATTTGTGAAGCAATCACTGCTGGTTTACTGTTATAAACTATTTTAGAGCCCGTAACAATAACTTTATCCCCTTCTTTTATACTAAATTTCTTATAGTTTAAATACCACGAAGGTCCGATATGAATTGAGATTGTATCATCTTTAGTTTTTAGATTGAACCTTATCGTATTTCTAATATATCGATCAGCGTTGAAAGTCATTATATTTATAACTGTTCCTTTAAATGTTTCCATAATATTTGCATCGTATAATCTGTTATAACCTATTCCTTGATCTCCCTGCATTCTTCGCTGAGCAAAGTTTGTGTTTATTAATAATACTGTAATAAAAATTAAACAAAAAAGAATTATTGATTTTTTCATTTTTGAACTCCGTATTTTGTAGAATTATCTTCCATTGAAATTTTACTAACTGATGTTACGCATATGTAAAGATGACATCTTTTTATTAGAATAATTACCTTCAATTATTAATTAAAATGTAAGTTCAGATAAAACTTTATTTTAAAAAATAAAGATGTCATCTTTCAAATACCTATTCTTGCGGGGCCGACTAAAAAGTGTCATTCCGGGCTTGACCCGGAATCTAACCTTTCAATTTTGCGCTGAAAACAGATGCTGAATCAAGTTCAGCATGACAATCTCTACTTTTTGGTCACCCTCTAATTAAGTTTTATCTATTATTCTCCTGAATTGAAGTAACAAATTTTATGTTGATTATCCCGCTAATTAAATAATCGGTACTAATCAAAAAAAGAACCAGCAAAGAAATCTTCTTTTTTAATTAAATTATAACTTAATTGAAATGAATACGTTGCATTAACGCAACTTTGAATTTTATGTAGTAACTTTAGTATAACAAAAATCTTTTTTCATAAAACTCTACAATGAAAGATCAAAAAAGAGGGCCGCAGGAAATATATTCTAATATTATTCTTGACAGTATAGCCGATGGAGTCTTTACTGTTGATGAAAATATGAGAATTACTTCTTTTAACCGCGCTGCAGAAGAAATAACTGGTATTAAAAAGAAAGAGGCTGTGGGTCAGTTTTGCTTTGAAGTTTTAAGGGCTAATATTTGTGAAAAGGCCTGTGCCTTAAAATGCTCTTTGAAAACTGGTAATCGAACAATTGATAAAAAAGTAACTATCCTTAGAGCGGATGGTAATGAAATACCCGTTAGTATCAGTACTTCAATATTAAAAAACGAAAAAGGAAAGTATGAAGGAGGTGTTGAATCCTTTCGTGATTTATCAACTATTGAAGAATTAAAGAAAGTTATAAAAAAAGCCTATACTTTTGAGGATATTGTTTCAAAGAATCATGAGATTTTGAGAATATTCGATACGCTTCCTATTATTTCCCGGAGTGAAAGTACCGTCTTAATCCATGGGGCAAGTGGAACCGGGAAAGAACTATTTGCACGCGCTGTCCATAGACTAAGCGGAAGAAAAGAAGGACCTTTCGTCGCAATCAATTGCGGTGCTCTTCCGGATACATTATTGGAATCTGAATTATTCGGCTATATTAAAGGCGCTTTTACCGACGCCAAAAAGGATAAACCCGGTCGTTTTACTCTCGCTAAAGGAGGCTCCATATTTCTGGACGAGGTTGAAAGTTTACCCCTCCCGCTCCAGGTAAAACTTTTAAGAGTTTTGCAGGAACGGGAATTTGAACCCTTAGGAGCAACTTCTCCGGTTAAAGCTGATGTTCGAATAATTGCTGCCGCAAAGGAGGATCTCACAAAATTAGTAAAGAAGAAATCTTTTAGAGATGATTTATTTTATAGGCTGAACGTTGTTAAAATATATCTTCCGCCTCTTGTAAAAAGAAGAGAAGATATTCCTTTATTGGTAAATTACTTTATTGAGAGATTCAATAAACGAATGGGGAAATCTATCGAAAATGTCTCTCCTGATGTCCTTGAATTACTTATGCAATATGATTATCCGGGTAATGTGCGCGAACTCGAAAATATTATTGAACACTGCTGCGTTATGTGCCAGGGAATTGATATTAATTTTAAGCACCTGCCTCCTGAATTACAGGGTAAAAATAAAGAGTTATCCGAACAGAAATACGAAACCCTACTCCCCCCGTTTCAGGATGTAGAAAGAAAATTAATTATTAATGTATTAGAAAAAAATAAAGGGAGTAAGATTAAAGCCGCAGAAGAACTTAAATTACATAGGGTTACTCTTTACAGGAAGATGAAAAAATATGATCTGTTGTAAGATTCCTATGTAGCATTTATGCAACATTCATTTATTCGGATTGCAAAGTTGCAACATTGATTAATTCTAACCTAAATATAATAGTTTAATATTCATTAAAATTTTATTCAAATTTCTGGCAAATGAATTGAGATTCATATAAACAATCAATCTATATTTTAGGTTTATCTTATGAAGACTATCGCATTATCGATTTATGGTAATAGAATAAAGATGAAACTCTCCAAATAAATTCCCCCAAAACCTTTCAATCATAAATTATTCAATTTCTTTTCATTAGTAACATCTCCAAAATCCCACCTGGTTTAATTCCACGCAAATTCTGGGTAACATGGTATCTATATCCAATCTGAAACCGCTTTGAAACCGATATGAAACCGTTTTAGAACCGTTTTGATTCCGTATTAAATATTAGTATGTTGAGATATAAGTCTTATATAAATTTTTTAGCGGAGGTTATCAAAATGGCTCTTGTTACACCAGGTTTACTCGGTTCCTTATCTGGTAGGTTAGGAGATTACGTCCTTAGAGAAATGGGTGGAAAATCTTTTATTTCGGCTCGACCTAAAAAATATAAAAAGAAGAAATCTAAAAGCACCAATAGTACAACAACTATATTTGGAAAACTTTCAAAATTTGCCTCCTATATAAATGCATTTCCTGAAATTAAATCAATTTGGAAAAATTCTGCCCCCAAAGGCAAACGTGGTTATAATTATATCATAAGCGCTAACCAAAACCATTTACATGAAGGTTTGTTTTATATCGAAAACTTTATAGTTTCCGGTGGATTGCCAATAAATTTATCAAAGTTTGACTGTGATTTTAACAATCTGACCATTTCTTTTTCAATAACAGCTTTAAATACTTTACCTTCGAATGTTAAAAAACTGAAATCTTTTGCCGTCTTATGTTTTCAGAATCCTAAAGAAGAGAATTTAGATCTAATTAAGCTTTCACATGCTGTTTCTCAGAATCTAGATTTTAATCCTGACGAAGAATATAATCTGACTCAACTTTTATCAAAGGAAATCAAAGATATTACTAAAATGTATAATTCATGCACAGTCTACTTTACATTAGTATTAACCGATTCAAAAGACAAAATAATAGATTGGACAACCTCCAAAGCAAAATCATTTAATCTCTAACTATTACCTTTTGACTTTTAACTTTTAACTTTAGACCTTTGACTATTAACTATTAACTTGACTTCTGCCTTCTGCCTTCTGCCTTCTGCCTTCTGCCTTCTGCCTTCTGCCTTCTGGCCTTTGCCCCCCCGCCTCAAAATAAGAACCCTTCTCCTGTCTAAAAACAGCAATTTTAACGGGAATTTAATATTTACCGCTAATATTCGATAATGAAATTGAATAGAAACGTTTTTTTCATGTTAGAAATTTTATTAAATGGATATTTCTTCTAATATTATTTACAAATCAGATGATGATCTTAATCAAGGACTTGATTCGGCAGTCCAAAAATATTTTGACATCAGCAGACATTATCTGAATTTTGATCCCCTTTCATTGAGAGATTTTCAGACATTTTTAAAAAACTGTAATAAATTCTTCCATTATAAATTCCCGGAAAATATTAATGAATATTTTTTTCGTCTGGAAGAAGCTCCCTTAATCTGGATTTGCGATTCCCCGTTAAACAAATATATAAAAGATTTTTACGTTCATAATTTTCCGATTCTGAACGGTGTTGATCAGTATAAGGGGGTAAGGGAAATTTATAATAAATGGCTCACCAATAAATATGACGATCAAAAGAAATATTTTGCTACTTCCATTATTGATTTCGTAGAGAATTATAATTCAAGAAGTAACTTCCTAAGCAATATACTCGCAGGAATAGTTTTACTTTATGATAAGGATATCTTTAATCCGCAAAGATCAATCGAACTATTTGACAAATCAAAAGAAATTATAGGTAAAATAAAATTAACCGAAAGTGCCAAAAAAGAGCTTCGTTATTTGGTTACACTCTTTTCCGGATATTCATATATTATACAAAAGGAGAATGAATTTGCTAGGGATACTTTTGAAGATGCACTGAGATTAAAATCTTCGGGAATATCGGCAAAATTTAATTTAGCTCTGGCAGATACGCGGCTCCAGAATTTTGAAAGAATCGAAGAATATATAAAAGAGATCTACAGTTATGATTACGAAAGAATAAATTTTGCAATAGAAAACCTAAGCTTCAACTTATTTGCTTATTATATCGAAAATGCCGTTTTTAATAATCTTTTCTATTATCCCGAATTTTCCCATTTCAATGAAAGTATTGAAAGTTTTCTTTCCTTGATTAGGGTATCGAATGAACCAATTATTAAAGTTTTAACCAATAAATTTGAACTTTTCAATATTGCCGTAGATAAGGAAACACTCACGGAGGAAACACGCAAAATTATTTTCTTTATTGAAAAAGCTATTAAAAAATACGGCGATTCGGACAATATCTACTATCTTAATACTGCAGAGAAGCTTAAAAATCTATTTATAAAGACCGTCAGGAAAATTATTGAAAATGCAAAGAATAAATATTATAGTAAAATTGAGGAAATAGTTTCCCCGATAAATATGGAGATATCGAGCAAAACTGCGGTTATTGAAGAATTAACACAGGAACTGGAAAAACAAAAACTTGAAATTAAAATAAAGCTGGATGCAGGAATTAAAGCTATAGAAAAGAAAACAGCGGATGATATCAGGGCTCTGGAAGAAGGGATTGAAAATCTGTCTCTAAAACCTAAGTTAAATCCTCAAATAGCCTTTAAACATGCAATGATTTATAATATAATTCTTTCATTTATAGTATTTTTAATGGGGGGATGCGCCGGTTATTCTAATAACTTTGTTCACGATGTTTCCGAATTAAAGAACTTAATCTCAATTTCATTAGTTACCGGAATTAAATGGGGAGTAATTACATTTTTAGTAGGAATTATCGTTTCCGCTTTTTCTGCTGGATTCGCTATACTGGAACGTTCCAACCGCCGTCAGCAGCTTCTGCATAATATCAGCCGGTTAAAAAATGATAAAGAATATAAAATAAACTATTTCAAAAAAGATATAGCTCAAAAAGAAGCCACCTTAATAAAAAACTTTAATATCCCTATAGGTGAAAACAAGGATAGAATTGATATGTTGAAAAAGCAACTGGAAGCAAAAGTCTCTGAAATGAAAGAACAAGCAGACAAAATGATAACCGAAGAGATTAAACCTTTTGAATTTTTATTGGATGAGGACAATACTGACAAAAAATCAAAAAATAATGTGAAGATAATAAATTCCAAATAACTAACCCCAAATTTCAAACAGGATTTGTTAGAAGTAAATAACAAATTCTAAATAATTTCCCAAAGTCAAAGTCAAAATCAAAATTATCAAATAAAGGATTTGTTTGAAAGATTAGTTATCATAACCCACCGCAACCTCCTCTTATGGACTGTATATTGGAGAGGATATAATGACCCTTTCCAGTTATTGAAAGAAATTGAATGGTTAATATTAGCCAACTAATTAATATTTAATGCCTAAACCTTTAAAAAAGTTTCAAAAACTGTAGAAATTAATCGGTATGAAATTGGAAAGTGCAACAATATTTATTTTAGACTATTGTATAAATGAAGGTTGTTATTTTAGCAGGCGGATTTGGGACTAGAATCAGCGAAGAGTCTCATCTAAAACCAAAACCGATGATTGAGATAGGCGGTATGCCTATTCTTTGGCATATTATGAAAATATATTCGTACTACGGATTTAACGATTTTATTATCTGTCTGGGATATAAAGGAATAGTAATTAAAGAGTATTTTGCCAATTATTTTTTACACACCAGTGATATAACATTTGATTTTAGGAATGAAAATAAAATGACATATCATAACCATTATAATGAGCCATGGAAAGTAACTCTTGTAGATACGGGATTAAATACAATGACGGGAGGAAGAGTTAAAAAAATCAAACCCTATGTTCAAAAAGAACCATTTTTAATGACATATGGCGATGGTTTGTCGAATGTAAATATTAAGGAACTGGTAAAGTATCATATAAAAAATAAAAAATATGTTACCATCACATCGGTTCAACCTTTCGGAAGGTACGGTTCTTTAAGCCTTAATGAGAATAATACTGTAAAAAAGTTTAGAGAAAAACCCAAAGGAGATGGGGCTTGGGTAAACGGCGGTTTTTTTGTAATGCAGCCGGAAATCTTTGATTATATAAAAGAAGATAATTCAGTTCTGGAAAATGGGATATTAGAAAAAATTGCGCACGAAAATCAATTACTCGCATATAAACATGAAGGGTTCTGGCAATCAATGGATACTCTAAGGGATAAAATTTACTTAGAAAATTTAATAGTCAACCGGAAAGCTGAATGGATGGTTTGGAAGTGATAAAAAAAATATTAGTGACCGGTTCCGAAGGATATATCGGTTCTGTCCTTATGCCGATGTTGAATAGGGAAGGTTATGAGATTACAGGGCTTGACAGCTGTTATTATAGTGAGGGAAATCTAACAAATGAAATTTTACTAAGCTATAAAATAATCAGAAAAGATATAAGAGATACTACTGCAGCCGATTTTGCAGGTTTTGATACGGTAATTCATTTGGCTGCTTTAAGCAATGATCCATTAGGCAAATTAAACGAAGAATTAACGTTTGAGATAAATTATAAAGCATCTGTTGAAATAGCTAGATATGCAAAAGAAGCCGGTGTAAAAAGATTTATTTTCTCAAGTTCATGTTCATTATACGGTGCAAGCGATAAAATTTTAACTGAAAGTGATAATGCTAATCCCCAAACAGCCTATGGAAAATCCAAAATACTTGCTGAGAACGAAATAGTAAAATTAGCTGGAAATGAATTTAGTCCTGTCTTTTTAAGGAATGCTACAGCCTTTGGGATTTCACCCCGAATGCGGTTTGATATTGTTGTAAACAGTTTAACAGGTTTTGCTAAAACAGAAAAAGTTGTAAAGATTTTAGGTGACGGAACACCATGGCGCCCATTAGTGCATGTAAATGATATTTGCAAAGCTATAATACTTTCACTTAAAGCGCCTAAATCTGCTATCCATAATCAAGCTTTTAATATTGGAAGCAGTAATGAGAACTATCAGATAAAAACAATTGCAGAAAAAATTAAAGTTTTTTATAGTGATTGTAAAATTGAGATAGTGAAAAAAAATGCAGGTGATACAAGGAACTATATTGTTTCATTTGAAAAAGCTGAAAAGCTATTAGGTTTTAAACCGGATTACACATTAAGCTATGGGATTAAAGAGTTGAAGAATTCTTATGAGAAAATTAATCTGACAAAAGAGGTCTTCGACTGCAGATTATATACCAGGCTTAAACAGATAGAATATCTAATCAATGAAGGGGATCTGGATATTGATTTAAGAAAAGTTGAAGAAAAAATAAAAGATATAAATGAAATTTTCTAAAACAAATATTAAAGACATTTATATAATAGAACCGGATACTTATAATGACAACAGAGGTAAGTTTTCAAGGATTTATTGTAAAAAGGAATTTCAATCAATAAATGTTAATAAGAATTTTGTGCAAATCAATCATTCTTTAACAATGAAGAAAGGTACTATAAGAGGATTGCATCTACAGAAATCTCCAAAAGAAGAATCAAAGCTGGTGAAATGTATTAACGGCAGAGTATTCGATGTTGCAGTCGATCTAAGACATAATTCTCCGACTTATCTGCAATGGATATCTGTTGAATTATCTAAAAAAAATATGAAAATGATTTACATACCTGAAGGATGTGCACACGGATTTCAAACTCTGGAGAACAACAGCGAAATAATTTACTTTCACAGTGAATATTACAGTCCCGAAAATGAAATAAGAATTAATTATAAAGATAAGCGCCTTTGTATAAAATGGCCTCTGGAAGTCACAAAAATTTCAGCTAAAGACAGCATTGAAACTATAGCTGAGGAAAATTTAGGAGCATGACCGGTTGAATTGCAGATTTTGTAATAATGAATTGACTGATGTATTTGTAGATTTAGGGCATTCTCCCTTAGCAAATTCTTTTTTAAATGAAGAGGGATTCAATCATTATGAGAAATACTATCCTTTAAAAATATTTGTATGTAATAAATGTTTTTTAGTGCAAACTAGTGAAGAGATAAAGGCTGAGGAAATATTCAACGGAGAATATCTTTATTACTCATCTTTTTCCAAAACATGGCTAAAACACGCAGAAGATTATGTTAAAAAGATGGTCGGGAGATTCGGTTATAATAAGAATTCGTATGTAGTTGAAATTGCTTCGAATGACGGTTATTTACTTCAATATTTTCAGAAAGAAAATATTCCCGTTCTGGGAATTGAACCATCAAAAGGAACAGCAGATGCAGCTAAAACAAAAGGAATTGAAACACGAGTAGAATATTTCGGAAAAGAAACGGCAAGAAATCTCTCTTTTCAAAATATTAAAGCAGATCTTTTAATAGGTAATAATGTTCTGGCGCATGTTCCCGATATAAATGACTTTGTCAGCGGCATGAAAATTATATTAGCGATGGATGGTATAATAACTGTAGAATTCCCTCATCTTCTTCAATTAATACTTCAAAAACAATTCGATACAATTTATCATGAACATTTTTTCTATTATTCATTTTTGGCAGTAAAAAGGATATTCGAGAAACATACGCTGGAAATTTTTGATGTAGAAGAAATTTCTACCCACGGCGGGTCATTAAGAGTATATGCAAAACACGCCGGAAATATGAATTATGGTAATTCTTTGAATGTAAAAAGATTAATCGAAAAGGAAAAAGCGGTTAATATGGATTCCATAGATTTTTACAAGTCGTTCCAGGAAGAAACGAAAACGATAAAGATTAATCTGCTGGATTTTCTTTTGAAACAAAAAAAATCAAAGAAAAAAGTCTGCGGATATGGTGCAGCAGCAAAAGGCAATACGCTTTTAAATTACTGCGGCATAAAAAACGACTTGCTTGAATATATAATCGATGCTTCACCTTACAAACAAGGAAAATATCTGCCGGGAAGCCATATACCGGTTTATAGCGAAGAAATATTGAAAGAAGATAAACCGGAATACGTGATAATATTTCCATGGAACATTAAAGAAGAAATTATAAAACAGATAAAATATATAAAAAAATGGGGTGGAAAATTTGTTGTACCAATCCCATCACTTGAAATTATTAATTAGAACAATTCAATGGAGCAGAATTAAAATGATACCGGTTTTTAAACCCCTAATAGAAAAGGAAGAAATAAAGGCAAGTACGTCTGCACTTGAAATGGGGTGGCTTGGAATGGGGAGCTTTGTAAGTGAATTTGAAGAAAAAATAAAAAAGATAATTAACAATGATAAAAAAGAAGTGGTTGCTGTATCTACAGGTGCGGCAGCTTTGCATTTATCGCTGCTTTTAGTTGGAGCAGGACCAGGAGACGAAATAATTACCCCTTCTTTTAATAATGTGTGCGACTTTCAATCTATACATGCCACCGGAGCGGAAATAGTTTTTTGCGATATTGATGAAGATACCTTGTGCATTGATTTAAACAAAGCGGAAAAATTAATCACTCCTAAAACAAAAGCCATAATTGTTATGGATTACGACTGCATCCTTTGTGACCATGATAAGGTTGCTGAGTTTGCGAAGAAACATAACATAAGAGTAATCCATGACGCTTGTCATTCGTTCGGTTCAAAATATAAAGGCAAGCCGGTCGGTAGTTTTTCTGATATAACGGTATTCAGCTTTGATCCGGTGAAGACAATTACCTGCATTGACGGCGGAGCAATTATAGTCAACTCGCAGGAAGAGAAAGCCCTTCTGCACGAGATGAGGTTAATCGGTATGAAACAGCCTTCATCGGTTATGTATACAAATCAAAGAGCATGGACATACGATGTGGAAAGATTGGGTTTCCGCTACCACATGGCTAATATGCATGCGGCAATCGGGTTAGCACAGCTTTCAAAATTAGAGAGAATATCTTCGGTAAGAAATAAAAATGCAAAGTATTATAACGAGAAACTGCAAAATATAAAAGAAATAATTGTTCCCAAAACTGATTTTTATGATGTAACTCCTTTTCTTTATTATATCAGGGTTCCGGAAGAGCATAGGGATAACCTAAGAAGTTATTTAAAAGAAAAAGAAATTGATACAGGTATTCATTGGCAGCCGGGTCATTGGTTTACGTTATTTAAAAACTGCCGAAAAAGCGATCTATCGGTTACGGATAAAATTGGTAAAGAGATTCTCTCTCTTCCGTTTCATTCGGATATGCAAAAGTCAACAATTGATGTGATTGCAAATTCAGTTGATTCCTATTTCAAAAAAGAAAAAAGCAAAGGCAAAAAATGAAGCCAAGCGCTATTCTAATGGGTTCCAAGCCCGGATCTGTGGTGGTGTTATCGATACTTCTTGAAAGAGGATGGAATGTTAAATATGTAGTTGTAAGTAAGAATCATTCATATCCATGGATTGCAGGAAAAACTTTGACTGAACTGGCAGCCGAAAAAGCGCTAAAAGTAGTTACGCAAAAAGAATTACCAAATAATGAAAACGCGGACTTTGTTATAAGTTATATGTACCGGTATAAAGTAAATGAAAAAGTCATTAATATGGCATTACGTGCTGCAGTAAATTTTCATGCCGGCCCTCTACCGGAATTTGGTGGATGGGCATTTTATAATATTGCTATACTTGAGAACAGCAAAGAATATGGATGCACGTGTCATTATATGGATAATAATTTTGATACCGGTCCATTATTCAAGGTAAACAGATTTCCAATAAATGCATCGAAAGAAACAGCAGCAAGTCTCGAGCGCAAGGCTCAAGAGGAGATGATTAGATTATTTGTAGAGTTTTGTGAAATAGCCGAAAGCGGTAAAGAATTGCCTCTAGAAAAACAACAGAAAGAAAAAATGCGGTATTTAAACCATGAAGAATTTGAAAAGCTAAAAGAAATTCCGGTAAATGCCGATGAAGAAACCATCGACCGCTATGCGAGAGCATTTTGGTACCCTCCATATGATTGCGCCTATACAAAACTCAACGGAAATAAGGTTGAAGTAATTCCATATATTGTTAAAGAAGGAATTGCTGCAAGTCTGCATTCCAACGATCTTGAAGACTTATTGTCTGCATCAAAAAATTATTTTGTAAAGGGAAATTAGATGATAACAATAGACGGCGACTTAATAAAAATTGATAATGGTAAAAACAAACCTGTTGAATATAATATTGGAACACCTGAAGCATTTTCCATTCTAAGTGACTTATGGATAAGAGCAGGCTGGGATACAAAATATGTTTATTCTTTTACCTGGCTTGGTAGACCTATTATACAATTGCCGGAAGATATGATTCGTTTGCAGGAAGTTATCTATAAAATAAAACCGGATGTAATAATTGAAACAGGAATTGCTCATGGCGGGGGGTTGATATTTTATGCTTCATTGTGCAAAGCTATTGGCAAGGGGAAAGTAATAGGAATAGATATTGAAATAAGACCGCATAACCGTAAAGCAATTGAAGCCCATGAACTATTTGAATTTATTACGCTGTTTGAAGGCAGCTCAGTTTCAAAAGAGACTGTTGAAAAAGTGGCT
This sequence comes from uncultured Bacteroidota bacterium, assembly GCA_963740945.1. Lineage (GTDB taxonomy): Bacteria > Bacteroidota > Ignavibacteria > Ignavibacteriales > Ignavibacteriaceae > CAVQBP01. Next base: position 170,254 of record CAVUGE010000033.1, read on the forward strand.
GGATTAGTAAAACAGGATTCAAAGGTTATGGTTTTTCTTGACTCCAATCATTCAAAAGAACATGTAATGGCAGAATTGAGAGCCTATTCAGATTTTGTTTCAGTTGGCTCATATATAGTTGCTATGGACGGGATAATGTCGGATCTTGCTGGTGCACCGCGTTCAACTGATGACTGGGATTGGAATAATCCCAAATCTGCTGTTGAAGATTTCGTTTTAGAGAATGATAATTTTATTATCGATGAACCGTTATTTGCCTTCAATGAAGGCATTATTAAAGATCGGGTTACTTACTGGCCCGGTGCATTTGTTAAAAGAGTAAAATAGAAAAATTTAGAAATACTTAATTAAAATTAAAGAAAATTAAGGAAAATAAGATAAAAGATTGAATAAAAAAATTTCTCCTTTTGTAAGTATAGGTATGACCGTTTTTAACGGTGAAAGATTTTTAGAAAAATCCATTCGTTCATTATTAGAACAAGACTACACGAATTTTGAGTTAATTATTTGTGATAATCATTCCGACGATTCTTCTAAGGAAATCTGTCTCAAATATGAAGCATTAGATCATAGAATAAAATATAACAGAAATATTACAAATATAGGGGCATCAGCAAATTTTAACCAGGCTTTTTTTCTTTCCTCGGGTGAATATTTTATGTGGGCTGCGGACCATGATCTTTGGGATAAAAGCTTTATCTCTTCTTGTATTGATCCTATGATTGCAGATTCATTAATTGCTTTAACTTATGGTTTAACATTATTAATTGATGAGGAAGATAAACCAATTGAAATAATGCCTGATAGACTGGACACAAGGAATTTAAATCCTGTAGACAGATTCAATCAGGTGATGTGGAATACTTATATATGCAATCCAGTTTATGGACTTTTAAGATCAAGCATAGCTAAGAAAACAGGACTCATTTCTAAAAATGTCGGGTCCGATCATGTTTTTCTGGCCGAATTGAATTTATATGGGTCATTCTACCAAATTGAAAGGCCGCTTTTCTATAGAAGGGAAAATAGAAAAACTGAAACAGAGCCTGTTCGAATTAGAAGAGTCGCAGAATATTTAAATCCTGGAATAAAAACATTATTTCCGATGATTTGGACAAAATTGGCTAATAAGCATATTAAAGTAGTAAAGAACAGTGTGCTTACAAATGCCGAAAAAGAATTTCTCATTAATCAAATAATCAAATTTTTTGAGATAGGAAGATTTAAAAATTATTTAAGTTTAGAAATAGATCAATTTATTGAAGAATGTATTTCAATCTTTGTACATGGAAAGTTCCCCCCTGAATTTCCATTACCGAAATTATTAGCTGTTGAGGCCATGCAAGTAATATCATTACTACTTCCATTTGAATCAAAGAGGAATGAAATCCAATACATACTTTCTTTATGTCAAAAAGTTTTAAATATAGAACCAATATATAACTTCTCCCCAAAAATGATATACAATAATGATACAAAAGAATCAATTGTGGTAGTTATACCAACTTACAATAGGGGAAATTACCTGCCGCGAGCAATAGATAGTGTACTTAAACAGACGATTCATGTTGATAATATAATAATAATCGACGATGCCTCAACTGACGGCACAGATTCATTAGTTAGGTCTATAAAAAAAGAATATCCACAAATAAAATATTATAAATTAGAAAAGAACAGTGGTGCTCAAACCGCACGAAATATTGGTATAAGAAATTCCGCTTCCGAATGGATCGGATTCCTTGATTCAGATGATGAATGGCTTCCAAATAGGGTTGAGTTTGCATTAAAAAAAGCTAAAGAAAAAAATATCGACGTTACCCATTGCAAATGTTTTCGAAAAGATCCGGATAAGCTTATGAAAAGAATGAACATTCCTCCTCTTCAAGGAAACATTTACATTAAAATGCTTGAACATCCAGCATCGACTTTTCCGGGTCTTTTTCTTCGAAGAAGCTGTTTTGACAAGATTGGAATGCTTGATGAATCGATTGTAGCATGGCAAGAATGGGATACTTATATCCGGTTGTCAAAATATTATGAATTTGGATTTGTAAATGAACCATTATTTATATGGCATTGGCATTCAGACGAGACAATTTCAAAGAGCCTTATTAAAGATGCGGAAGGATATTATCAAATAGTTGAGAAGTTTAGAGATGAAATTATAAACCATGCCGGGATGCAGACTCTTGTTTATCATTATCTCATATTGACAGATAAATTCTTAAGAATTAACAAAGTCGACAAATTACTTGAAATAAAGAATAAACTTGAAAGAATAAAATCAGAGATATCAGCCGAAATTGTCTAGTCAACTTTGAAAAAACATAATAAATTTGATATCATAATTACTTAGAAAATTTTTATTAACAAGGATCATATGACCATACCCATAATAAAAATTAAAAACCAGACATCTTATACTTACTCATGAACATTTTAAATAGTCTGTGTAAATACTGCATCAAAAGATCAAATTCATTGAACCACACCTCCCAAATAAAGTTTGGTGGAAAATAAACTAAGTGCTGCTGATAGGTTAGATAAAAGGCTTGTGCGGTTTAGAAAAACGAGATCTTTCACTCCTATTATGAACGATTTAAGCAATTCTAAATGTATCCATTCTAACTATAACCCGCTCAGGTATTATTATTTAATTGGGATTCCATCTGGCTAATTATGGACACTTCAATAATATTGACCAAGAAATTGATGCCTTTTATTATTATATCTTTCCAATATTATCCAAACAAATCACAACAAAAAAAAACAAAATATTTTTCTGTTAGGCATAATTATTGAATTAATGCACTGTTAATATTTGTGAATTATTACCAAGGACGTCATAAACAACTGATTCAACGCATTCTTCCTCATGATAGGTCCGGTTGTAAAACTGTTGGCCAAGATGCCCTCCTAAGAATGCTCAGAGTATCGGAAGGTGTTTAAATGGAAGAAAAAAGGACTTTCAAAATGTGTCTACTTAGACTGGATAGAATTATAATAAATTACGTTGGTGCAAAATGGTACAGAAAATAGAACGCGGCAATGATCTTTATGCAATAATTATTAGAAATAATTATTCGAAACCGGGAATCAATTTTTTTACTCCCGATGATTATTCACAGCAGCTTGGTTATATGATGCATCCCAAAGGACATGTAATAGAACCGCACATACATAATGAAGTGAATCGGAAGGTCTATTTAACGCAGGAAGTACTTATTATAAGAAGGGGAAAATTAAGGGTAGACTTTTACGATGACAACCATAATTATATTTTTAGTGAAATATTATGCAGTGGAGATATCATATTATTATCTAAAGGCGGACATGGTTTTGCAGTTTTGGAAGATATAGAGATGATTGAAGTTAAACAAGGGCCGTATTCAGGTGATAAGGATAAGACCAAATTCAATCTCAATCATCAAAATCATTTAACTGTAGTTTCGGAATTAGTATGAGACGATTTATTCCTGTAAGTGAACCTCTGCTGAATGGAAACGAAAAAAAATATTTAAGTGAAGCTGTTGACAGCGGATGGATTTCATCCGAAGGACCATTTGTAAAGAAACTTGAAGAAAACTTTGCAAAAAAAGTAGGCCGAAACTATGGAATTGCTGTTTCAAATGGCACTGCTGCTTTGGAGATTGCTGTAAAAGCAATTGGTATTAGTAAAGATGATGAAGTAATCATGCCCTCATTTACAATTATTTCATGTGCGCAAGCAGTTGTAAAAGAAGGAGGAAAAGTAATTCCAATTGATTCAGATTTATCCGATTACAATATGATAACTGCGAAAATAGAGGAAAAAATTACTTCGAGAACAAAAGCTATTATGCCGGTTCATATTTATGGTTTACCTGTTGATATGGATAAAGTTATTGAACTGGCTGAAAAATATAATTTGAAGATTATTGAAGATGCTGCTGAAATGCATGGTCAAACTTATAAAGGTAAACCATGTGGGAGTTTTGGGGATATTAGCATTTTCAGTTTCTATGCTAATAAAATAATAACTACCGGTGAAGGCGGAATGATAGTTACTGATGATGCAGAAACTGCCGATAAATGCAGATATTATAGAAATCTTTGTTTTGAAAATAAAAGAAGATTTGTTCATAACGATCTGGGATATAATTATAGGTTCACGAATATTCAGGCAGCAATTGGTTTGGCACAATTGGAAAGACTAGATGAGTTTATTGAAATAAAAAAATGTATCGGACGGAAATATGATAAATTATTGAGCGGCAATAAATTTTTACAAACTCCAATTGAGAGAAATAATTTTGCTGAAAATATTTATTGGGTTTATCCATTAGTACTAAAAAAAGAATTTCCTAAAAATGCCGAATATGTAATGTCCGAACTTCACAAAAATGGAATTGGAACGCGACCATTTTTTTATCCGCTTCATCTTCAACCTGTGTTAAAAAAAATGGAGACCTTGAAAGCAGATAATAATCTACCTAATTCCGAATTTTTATATGAAAGAGGTTTCTATATTCCAAGCGGATTGCCATTAGAGGATGAAGAAATAGAATACATTGCTGAAAAAATAAATAAAGTTGTGGCTTAAAAAATGAATAACTTCAAACAATATGCAGAATATTATAATCTCCTTTACAAGGATAAAGATTATAAAAGTGAGGCTGAATATGTGGAGAAGTTATTCCTGAGATTTAATCCCAATTCAAAAACTATTTTGGATTTAGGATGCGGTTCAGGAAAACATGATTTTTATTGGGCTAAAGAAGGCTATGAAGTAACGGGGATTGATGATTCGAAAGAAATGTTAAAGGAAGCTGATACCGCAAAGAAAAAATTTGGATTCATGAATGTTCATTTTATTCATGAAAATATTCAGAGATTCAACTCCCGTAAAAAATTCGATGTTGTCACTTCTCTTTTTCATGTGATTTCATATCAAAATACTAATGAAGAAGTCAGAAACGTATTTAATAATGTATCGAACCATTTAAAATCAGGAGGAATATTTATTTTTGATTTTTGGTATGGTCCGGCAGTTCTGACAATAAAACCGGATGTACGCATAAAGAGAATTAAAAACAAGCGAACTATAATCACGCGTATTGCTGAACCATTAGTTGATTATTCCCAGAATTTAGTTAATGTAAATTATGATATTTTTGTTGAAGATACCCATAATCACGAGATTACTGAAATAAAAGAGAAGCATAGCATGCGGTTTTTTTTTGAAACTGAAATTATTGGATTCCTAGAAGCAAATCAATTGGAGATCTTGGAAAAAGAAGAATGGATAACGGGGCATGCCTTAGATGAAAATACTTGGTCTGCGCTTTATATAGCTAAAAAAAATAAAATTAAAAATAAGGTAACCACTTTATGAGACTTGGTGTATTTTTATCTCATTTCCCTATTTATAATTTGATTTATTTGATTGATATGTTAAACAATCTTGCAAATGAAGGATTGGAAATCGATCTGTATCTGCAAAACGCTGGGAATAAAATTCCAGTATTTCATGATAATATAAAACCGGTAATCCTACCAGAAGTATATACATCCCAAATCAAAGACTATATAGGTTCACCTTTTTCTTTAATCCCGGCTGATAATTTGGGAATTATTTTTGCTAATTTAAAAAAAAATGATTATGACTATTGCATAGGAATAGAATCAATAGGACTTGTAATGGCTAAGAAAGTAGCTGAGATTCTCAACTGCCCTCTTGGTTATTTGAGTTTCGAACTATATGATAAAACGAATCCGGGGGTTTGGGGGGATGAATTAGACATACTAAAAAAATTTGAAGCTCAAACAGTACCAGGATTGGATTTGCTGTTGATCCAGGATAAATATAGAGAGGAAGCTCTCTACAGGATACTTAATGTATCAACCAGGCCGAAAAAAGTAATCCATTTCCCTGTATCTCTAAGTCCGATGAGATCTTTTGAAAAACAAAATTATTGGAGAGAAACTTATGGGCTGCCGGCAAATTCTAAAATCGCCTTATACTTCGGTCAACTTAGTAAAAATCGGTTTATTGATCAAATGGTTATTGCTTTCCAACAAATTAGGTCCGATATATTCCTTGTAGTTAAAGCAATTACTTTTGGTAATAATCAATACCTGGAATATCTTAAAAGTCTTGATCATAATAATAAAGTTATATTTGATACGCACGAAGTTTCCTGGCATGAAAGATGGAAATTAATTTCTTCTGCAGATGTAGGAATAGTATTTTATAGGAATAATGTAATTAACGATTACCTTACCGGAAAATCTTCCGATAAAATGGCTTCTTATATGCAATGCGGGATTCCGGTAGTATGCCCAGACTTCCCTACATTTAGCGAAGTCATCGATCAGTACCGAAATGGAGTCTGCGTTAATAATCTTTCTGAATTACCAAAAGCTTTAGGGAAAATATTTAATGGATATAATATTTATAAGCACGGCGCGGAAAAAGCATTTAAAGAAGTTTATGACATAACAATATATACTCGTCAGTTAATAAATCACATAAGAAAAAACATAACTTCTAAACAAAAGATAAGCTCCGATTATGATAGATTATACGGAGGATTAAATTTAGTTAATGAAGCAGCCATAAATGGAGAAGAAGAAAAAGCCGTTATTCTGTTTAAACAATTATTAATTGAATTTCCATATGATGTATCAATATTAAATATTTACAGAAATAATGATTATTACTTGACATGGAAAGATTTAAAAAATCTTTCGAGTGTCAGGTTGTATGCCGGTGATATTCCGAATAGAGAAGAATACAAAAATTTAGTAGGTCTCTCCATTGACAAAAAGGATTACAGGCATATAGAACATGATATCACAAAATTATTTCCACTGAAAAATAATTCCGTCGACAGTTTCCAGGCAGAGGATGTTTTAGAGCATATATCATACGAGAAAGTTTCCTCAGTTATTAATGAAATCTATAGAATACTAAAACCCGGTGCAACGTTTAGATTATCTATTCCTGATTATGGTTGTGATATACTTTATGAAAGATCGATTAAAGATGAAAATGGTCGAATAATATTTGATGCTGGGGGAGGCGGGACAATTGATAATCCGGGTCACTTATGGTATCCGGTTATAACCAACGTAAGACAACTTCTTCAAAAAACCGAATTCGCTAAATCCGGCACAATCGAATTTATTCAGTATTATAATCTGGACGGGACTTTTGTGTTAAAGAATATAGATTATTCTAAGGGTTTTGTAATGAGAAATCCCGATCATGATGAAAGAGTGCAGAACCCAAGGCGACCCATGTCTCTTATTGTAGATTTAGTTAAGTCTGAAGATGAATATCTTAATAAAAATGGGACCATCTATCCCAACACACAGAATCTCAAAAATGAAAAATTCCAGCAAGATAAATCTTGTGATTCATTTAATGATAATATTCCAGTTATTTTAATTTGTTACAATAGGCCCTGGCATACACAGCAGGTTTTAGATTCACTTAAGAATCATGGCATAAATAATCTGTACATCTTTTCCGATGCACCAAAATCGGAAAATGATATTAATGGAGTAGCGCAAACCAGGGAATTAATAAAATCTATTAATTGGACTAAACCCGAAGTTGTACTTCAAACTGAAAATCAGGGGCTTGCAAAATCTATAAATAATGCTGTCGAAACAGTTTTTAATAAGTATGATAAACTTATTTTACTTGAAGATGATTGCGTTCCCCAGGAATATTTCTTCGATTTCATGAATTCCTGCCTTAATAAATATGAAAATAACGAAAGGATTTTTGGTATTTCCGGATATACAGTTCCGATTTCAAATGAAATATTAAACGACTATCATAATGATGTTTATTTCTTTCCCCGAATAGGGAGCTGGGGATGGGGAACATGGAAACGTGCTTGGAACAAAAAAATAAATGATTTGAATTACCTCAAAGAAGAAGTTATAAAAAATAAGATTGATATTGACCAGGGAGGTAACGATGTAAAGCTAATGTTTGAACAATTATTGAATGGCAGTTTAAAGGATGTATGGACAATAAATTGGCTGATCTCAGTTTATCTTAATAAGGGCTATTACATTTATCCAGTAAAATCACATATAATAAATATCGGAATGGACGGAAGTGGGGTTCATTGCGGGGCAACTAAAAAATATGAAACGGTTATATCCGACTCAAAGCCTTTTAGGTTTCCTGATGAAATAGTAATTGATAACAGTATAAAGCAGAATTTCCGGAAATATTATGATATTGGCAATAAGACAACTTATAAAAGTATATTAAAAAAGAAAGAATTAAAAGTAGTTCATCTCTGTACACTGGATTTCGGCGGTGCGGGCAGGGCAGCATACCGGCTCCATAAAGGTTTACAGATGATCGGCGTGGATTCCACTTTTATTGTTTTAGACAAGAGAAGCGGCGACCCTTCAGTTAAGGTTATACCTGATTATGAATTAAGTTCGGCCACATATTGTGATTCTATGGAGTCTTATAATTCTAAGAGAATGCAATTCATATGGAAGCATTGGTTCGAAATGCTTGAAAAATATAAAGACCGACCAGAAGGTTTGGATATTTTTTCGGATACCGCCTCTGATGTAAAACTTAATTTTATAAAAGAAATATTGGAAGCCGATGTAATTAATCTTCATTGGATTGCTGGCATGGTAAACTATGATGATTTGCCAAAATGGTTTAAGGGAAAAAAGATTGTATGGACATTGCATGATATGAATGCCTTTACAGGCGGCTGTCACTATTCTTCAGGATGTAATAAGTATTTTTCATCATGCGAAGCCTGTCCGCAATTAGGTTCAACTAGAATGGACGATTTGGCAAATAATATTTTTAATCGTAAAAAAACTGCATATAAAAATCTAGAGTTAAACATTGTAACACCCAGCAAGTGGCTTGGCAAAGAGGCAGAACATAGTTCTCTTCTATCCAAATTCCCGATTGAGGTTATACCATATGGGTTACCTTTGGATATATATAAACCTTTAAAGAAATCTGCTGCCAAAAAAATGGCTAATATTGAAGAAAATAAAAAAGTAATTCTTTATGGAGCGGAAAGTCTACAGAATAAACGGAAGGGTTTGAAGCATTTATTGGAGGCACTAGATCTTCTAAACAAAAAAAATTTGAACGATGTTTTAGTTTTAACCTTTGGCTCTGGCATTAATCCTTTTCCGGAAAAATCATACTATCAGTATAAAAATTTGGGTCCCATTTCCGATCAGAAAATACTATCAGCTATTTACAGTATAGCAGACGTTTTTGTAATCCCTTCTCTTGAAGATAATTTACCAAATACGGTTCTAGAATCATTAGCAAGTGGTACTCCCATTGTTGCTTACAACGTAGGTGGTATCCCCGATATGATTTCTCATCTTAAAACCGGTTACATTGCAAAATCAAGAGATGTGAACGATCTAGCTAATGGGATTTATTGGGCTTTAACAATAAATAATTATGATGATATCAGCAACCTATGCAGAAAAACTGCTGAAGAAAATTACGGTTTAAATGTTCAGGCTTACAAATATCTAAATAAATATAAATATTTAATGAATAAAGATGTTGAAGAGTTTTCAAATAATAAAAAATTAGATTTAGCAAAAAATGACTATCTAAAATACTTAGAAAAGGAATCAAACTATAAAAGGATATTTGAAGAAAAAAATGAACCGGGTTTTCTGTTAAGCCAAAACAATATGGGTCAAAATAATTTTAATTTTACTAGATTGAAATATTCTCTTAAATCGGAATTAGAGTACTTCAAAAAAAATAAATACGATATCGCATTATTGGGACAAGAAATTGATCCACAAAATTGCGATCTAAAAGTATGTCAAGACCCGAAATATGATGATTTTATATTAGCTACAAGCCTTAATCCTAACGGCGGAAGTAATCAATTTAAAGCTTATCAAAGCTGGGTGGATTCCAGTTTTAAGGTAGTCTCTTTTAATTGCCATGAAGAAATTAAGATACTAAAACCTTGTTATCCCAATGTTACTTTTTATCCTTTAGGGAGAACTGCGTATTCAAAGACTGGAAAATATCTGGTTTATTTTGATGATATCCTTAAAGGTCTCAAAGAATTTCCCAATCAGCATTATGGATTAATAAATTCTGACATTATCCTGAATACCCAATTGATAAATAAAGAAATTTTCAAAAATAAACTTAAAGAAAATTTACAAAAGGGAATTCTTTACTCTAACAGAATTGATATTAAAGAGCCTGAAAACATTGAAGGGGAAGAATATAAGGTCGGTTTTGATTTGTTCTTTTTCTCAAAGAATCACGTGGAGAAAATTAACGGTTTAGATCTTATAATCGGGTTACCCTGGTGGGATTATTATTTCCTGCTTACTGCAGTTTTTAATTCTATTGAAATTATAAAAATAAATGAAAAAATAGCTTTTCATATCAAACATACTCCTTTTTATGAAGAAAATATGTGGTATGAACTTGGTGGAACAGTCCTAGATTATTTAAATAAAATGATGAAATCTGCCGGTATAAATGTTAAAGCTAATAATGGGACTACTGAGAAAACGGCGAATATCTTTAAACTTAGCCATGTTTGTCTTGAACTTATAAAGAATAAATCTCAAATCTTTCCTACTGATTCCGGCGTAGATAAAAAAGCAAAAGTGAATCTATATCGAAAAAATGAAGACTCTACTTTAACTGATAAATTTTTAGTATCCGCAATTGTTTCAACATATAATTCTGAAAAATTTATTACAGCATGTTTGGATGATTTAATAAATCAAACTTTATATTCAAAAGGGGAACTTGAAATTGTTGTTGTAAACTCGGGTTCACTGCAGAATGAAGAATCTGTAATCGAAGAATATCAGTCCCGCTATAAAAATATAAAATATATCAAGACTGAACGGGAAACTATATATAGTGCATGGAACAGAGGAGCAAAGCAGGCTTCGGGAATATATATAACCAATGCAAATACCGATGATAGGCATTCACCTTTTGCTTTTGAGAAGATGGCAAACTTTTTAGACAAAAATCAAAATAAAAATATAGATGTAGTATACGCTGATAGTTATGTAACAAAATTTGAGAATGAAAACTGGGGGACAAAAAAAATTAAAGGGATATTTAAATGGCCTGAACATAATATTCGTCATTTATTTGACGTTTGCTATCTGGGGCCGCAGCCTATGTGGCGCAAAAGACTGCACGATAAATTAGGTTATTTTGATTCAGGATATCAATCCGCAGGTGATTATGAATTTTGGTTAAGGTTATCGACAAAAGGTATAAACTTTGCTCATCTTAATGAGGTTCTCGGAATATATTATGAAAATGAAAATAGCGTTTCTCTTTCAAATATAAATTTGAATTGGGAAGAGTCGGAAAAAGCCAGAAATGAAAATTGGCCTAAGGATTGGGGAGCCAGACCTAAAACAAATTGGAAATCTTACGAGATCCCGATTAAAGATAATTGCTTTGAGCATCAAAATACAGGTAAGGTTTTACTTCTTTGCGATTATTTCTGGCCTTCTATAGGAGGGGTTGAAGTATTTATTGAAGAATTGGGTATTCAGTTACAAAAAGAAGGATATTTAATTGAAGTAGCCTGTCGACGTCTTGATGATAGACATGATTATAAACATTCAGGTATGATAATTCATGAATTTAATATTTTGAAAAGCAGTTTAAACACAGAATTAAAAGATGAAATTAAAAAATGTAGAGAGTTAATTCTTAACGGAAATTATAAAAGCGTAATAGTCCTGTCGCAGCCGGATAATTGGATAGGTAAGGTTATACATGATTTACCGGTAAACAGGCCGCAAATAATAATGTTACCGAGCATTAGTGCAAATAATTTAATAGAATGGGCCGATAACGGTTTTGGCGTAAATATAAATAATATATTAAAATCGGCCGACAGAATAGTTACCGTTTCTGAGAATGGTTATGACAAAACTTTCTTAGATAAAATTAATATTCCGAATATATTCATTCCACATTCGGTTGAAAAAGATGTAGCAGATATTGATTTTCGGAATGAATATGGGTTGGATAGATCACTTCCATTACTGGTTATGGTTGCTAATTTTTGGCCGGTTAAAAATCACGATTCCCTTTTAGAAATTTTATCTCATAATAACGGTGAGTGGCAAATAGTAATAATCGGTAAGAAGATTGATAGCGAGAAGTTATTTTATGATAAAGTAAGTAAACTAGCTGAACGGGATAAGCGAGTTAGAGTATTAGGAGCATTGGAAAGAAATATAGCTGCTGCCGCAATCCGTGATGCGGATATACTTTTAGTACCTTCTAAAGCAGAAAGTGCCGGACCATTGGTAATTTTGCAGGCAATGAGCTTTGGTACTCCATGGATAGCTACTCCTTCCTGCAATGCAGTTAAAGATGAAGCAGGAGGCCTTATAGTTCCAGTCGATGAATTTCCAAAAGCAATTGAATCTATAATTAATAATAAGGAAATTCGAAATGAGCTCACATTTTTAGGAAAAAAGCACTGGGAGCAATCTTTTAGGTGGAATAAATCCCTACCCCTATTTATTTCTTTAATTGAAGGGCAAGAGCCTGTAAGCAATTTGAATATGTCCGAAGATTTACGGAAGCAAACCAGGTTAATTCAAGAGGAATATTCAAAAAGTATTCCTTCGATGGCCAATAAAAATGAAAAAATATTTTCAGTTATAATTCCAACATATAATAGAGCTGCTGTTCTGGAAAAATGTCTTAGTGCATTATGTAATCAAAATTTCGCTGCGGATATGTTTGAAGTAATTGTTTGTGATGACGGCTCGTCTGATACCACCACTGAACTAATAAAGAAGATTGAAGTACCATACCGGCTTATTTATTTAAGACAAGAAAACAAAGGACCAGCTGCAGCTAGAAATATGGGGATTCGTAAATCAACAGGAAAGTATTTACTGATATTGAATGACGATGCAATTCTTAACTTTGATGCTCTGAAAATCCACTATGATATGCAAGTCAAGCATTTGGGAGAAAAAATATCAGTTCTCGGGGCATTTAATTTGTTACCTGAATACACTCGATCTCTTTTAGGTTATTTTGTAAATACAACAGATAGTTTATTTAATTATCCTAAAATGATTTCGGGATTATTATATAACTACGAACATTTTTATACCTGTAATATATCGATATTAAAAGCGGCGGCAGTATCCGCCGATTTATTTAATGAAACGTTTAACGGTCCGGCAGCAGAAGATATTGAGTTTGGATACAGACTTGAGCAAGCAGGCTATCGAGTACTTTACGAAGATTCTTGTATAGCATGGCATGATCATCAAATAACTTTAGAAACTTTCTGTAAAACTCACCAAGTACGTGGTTATGGTGCTGCAACACTCAGTTATATTCAGCCTAGTGCTTACCCTCTTGAATATCTCGACAGGAATTCATATTCAGAATGGCTAAAGACCATGGAAGACGCGGAGCCTAAAATAAAGGAATTATACTCAGCAGTTCAAGAAATAGAGAAAAAAGGAGGTAAAACAGATCTCCAAAAAAATGCAGTCGACCTATTGTCAAGCATAAAATTACTGCAAAATTACTATGTAAAAAAAGGCATACTCACAAACCCTTATTTAAGTAAGATAATTTCAAGAAATTCAAGTAAGAATAATCTTGTAAAGGCTCCATTTGTATCTGTAATTATTCCATGCTTTAATTACGGCAAATTTTTAGCTGAAGCTGTTGAAAGCGTAATAAATCAAACCTTTAAAGATTTTGAAATAATTATTGTAAATGATGGGAGTAATGATAACAGTAAAGAGGTTGCTGAAGATTTAGTAAATAAATATCGAAATGATCTCCAGATTAGATTAATCAATCAGCTTAATTCAGGTCAGCCTGCTATTACGAGAAATAATGGGATTAAAGAAGCTAAAGGTGATTATATTCTTTGCCTTGATGCTGATGATAAAATAGCACCAACTATGCTTGAAAAATCTATGTCTGTACTTGAAGCTTTTCCAGATCTGGGCGTTGCATATACTCATCGCCAGGATTTTGATGGTAGCGGTCAATTAGTAAAAGCATCTGAGTATAATTTTGAACTTCTCAAAAGGCAAAATATTTTATCTGTATGTTCATTGTTTAGAAAAAAAGTATGGGAAGAAGTGGGTGGTTATAGAACCAATGTTAAAGGACTTGAAGATTGGGATTTCTGGATTGCTTTAGGAGCAAAAGGATATTTTGGGAAATTAATCCCTGAACCGTTGTTCTTTTACAGGAGACATGACACCGGTGTATTTCAGGAAGCCTTAAAAGGTGAGAAGGAAAAGTTTGCTCAGATAATTCTAAACAATAAATCAGTTTATTCCTCTGAAGATGTTGAGGCTGCTGAAAGATTTCTTCAGATGACTAAAAAGCAAGGAATTGATTTCTCGGTCATAATTCCAACTTTTAATAGGAAAGATAAATTAAAGAAATCAATTGAGAGTGTTTTAGGTAGTTCTTATAGTAACTTCGAAATTGTAATTGTTAATGATGCAGGTGATGATGTAAAAGATGTTGTAAAAAATTTTAATGATAGTCGGATTAAATATTTTGAACACGAAACCAATAAAGGCCTTGCAGCATCAAGAAATACTGGTATTAAAGAAGCTAAAGGGAAATTTATTGCTCTGCTTGATGACGATGATATTTTCTATCCCGACCATCTAAAAATTGCTTTAGAAAATCTGAATAAACATAACAGAGTAGTTTATACTGATGCCTTAAGAACAACATATAAGAAAGAAAATGGAAGTTACAAACTTGTAGATAAATCGATTCCATATTCTATTGACTACAACAGGAATAAATTATTAATTGGAAATATTGCACCTGTTAACTGTTTTGTATTTGAAAAAACTTTGGTAGAAAAATCAGGTTTATTTGATGAAAGCTTACCCGTACTAGAGGATTGGGACTTTTGGCTGAGATTATCTTCATTAACAGAGTTTAAGCATATTAAAGAAAGTACAGTTCAAGTAAATTGGTATGTTGATGGTTCAACAATGACTTCATCAAAAGGAAAAGATTTTGAAGTAGCGCGTAATAAAATCTATAAGAAGTTTGAAAATGAAATTCAAAAAATAACCAATAAAAATGAAATAATAGAAGAATTCAATTCAATCTGGAGAAATGACTTTAAGACTAAATCTCCAACGGTTTCAATCATAGCACTTTCATATAACCAAATTAAATACACAAAAGAATTTATCCAATCGGTATTTGAATTTACAACAATTCCTTTTGAATTAATTATAATTGATAATAATAGTGATTCCGAAACTGTTGAATATCTGAAGGAAATTGATAAGTCCAAGGAAAATACAAGAGTAATATTCAATCAAAAAAACTTTGGATTTCCCAAGGGGATTAATCAGGCAATAAAAGAAGCAAGAGGTAAATATTTACTAATTGCAAATAATGATATAGTAGTTACTAAGGGCTGGTTTGAGAGAATAGCTGAAGTAGCAGAAAGCGATAATAAAATTGGAATAGTGGGTCCAATTAGCAATTATGTAAGCGGCATGCAATTTGATAAGAATGCAAGATATTCAAACTTAAAGCAAATGCATGAATATGTGGTGAATATTAGAGTTAAGAATTTAGGTAAAACACTTCATTTCCCACGTATAACTTTCTTATGCGCTTTAATAAAGAGAGAAGTAATTGAAAAAATCGGCGGATTAGACGAACGCTTCTCACCCGGAAATTTTGAAGATGACGATTTTTGTCTAAGGGCTCAAATTGCGGGTTTTAAAACAGTAATTGCACAGGATGTATTTATTCATCATTACGGTTCAAAAAGTTTTACCGCCGAAGGTATGGAAAAATATAAAACAAGGTTAGAGATAAATCAAAAAATATTTATAAATAAATGGGGTGCAACACCCGAAGAAATCTGGTTAAAAGGAAAACAAATAAAAGGAAGAAAAATCATGTTTACATTAAACAAAAATGAGTTCAAAGAAAATTTAGAAAGAGCATTGTCTTTAATTGAAGAAAAGGATTATGATGTTGCCCTTGATTATTTAAATAATTCGGTGGAAGTGTACAATAATTTTGATCATGATGAGCATGACCCGGATTTAGCTAATCTGTTAAATCTTGCTGGTAATGTATCATTTTTGAATGGCAACCCGGAAGCAGCACAAAAATATTTTGAAAATGCCCTGAATGAAGACAGCAGCTCTTCTCATGCTTGCACAGGGTTAGGTGACGTACTTTTTGTCAGTAAAAATTATGAAAGTGCCAAAACAATGTACCAGTGGGGCGTAAAAAATAATTCCGAAAATAAGGCTGCTAAAGATGGGTTAGTAAAGGTCAACAAAATTCTTAATCTTCAAGCAAATGATAATTCTTTGTCTAGATTAAAAGAAGAAATAAATATTCCCGTTAAATTAAATGAGGAAATAAATATTCCGGAATCCGTATATGAAAATAAAGAACCGGAAGAGAATAAATTAATAAACGAAGCATATGAAATGTTTAATGAAAAAAAGTTTGAATCGGCATTAAACAAATTAAAAAAAGCGGAAAGTTTGTTTAACGGGCAGCTAACGAAGCCCAAAGATCCCGAATTTGCCTCATCGTTCTATAATTTCAAAGGTTTTAATTACTTAGGATTAAATGA
This sequence comes from uncultured Bacteroidota bacterium, assembly GCA_963740945.1. GTDB lineage: Bacteria > Bacteroidota > Ignavibacteria > Ignavibacteriales > Ignavibacteriaceae > CAVQBP01. Next base: position 186,918 of record CAVUGE010000033.1, read on the forward strand.
TATCGTTAATGCAAAAAATTGTTTTCAAAAAGCATTGGAAATAAACCCTGATTCATCTCAAGCTATTGCAGGTTTAGGTGAAGTTTTATTCCTAAGCAAATTTGATGAAGAAGCAAAACTTATGTTTGAAAAGGCCGTAAATAAAAATCCCAATAATTTATTTGCCATAGGCGGATTAAAAAAAGTAAATAAACTTCTTAATTTCGATGAAGATCATTCATCACTTACTCAAAGATTAAATTCAGAAGATAAACTTAAAATTTACCACCGTGACGATATTGGTAAATTATGTAACAAATTACAACTTTTGGGGAAAGGTGCCGAAGTTGGAGTCCAGGCAGGTGAATATTCAAGAACAATACGCAGTACATGGGAAGGTGAAGAATTATATTTAATAGATTGGTGGAGATATAGTCCTAATTATAAAGATATAGCGAATGCGCCGGATGAAAAACAAAAAGAACTTTATTTATCTGTTGTTAAAAAATTTATGGATGATCATAGTGTTCATATAATAAGAAAAGAATCAATAGAAGCTTCAAAACAATTCTCTGATGAGTATTTTGATTGGATTTATTTAGATGCAGATCATTCTTATGAAGGTTGTTTAAATGATCTTAAAGCCTGGTATCCTAAATTAAAAAAAGGAGGAATTTTTGCCGGACATGATTACTTCGACGGAACCTTTACCGGCGGCATCTTTGGAGTTAAAAGTGCAGTGGACAGCTTTATTAGTGATAAGGAGGTTAATCTTTATACAACCGAAGAAAATACAGTAAGAAGCTGGTATTTTATTAAACCTGGCTCTAATCTTCCGGAAACCGTTTTAAAAAGTAATGATGATAATGAGGGACAAATTAATTCTGACCTTCAAAAGTTGCAAATGGTTCTTAACGAGATCCTGGAATCTTCCTTTGAATTGTTTGGCTTAAAGCATTTTGATGAAGCCATCGATGCATTGAATAGATCGGAAGATATTTTCTATTCCCAGAACAATAAGGAGTTAATATCGGCTTTCGAAAATATGAAAGGCTTTAACTATTTGGGAATTAATGATAAGGTTAGGGCAAGAGAGTGCTTCGAGACTGCTCTGAATATAAATGCCGAATCCTCTCAGGCATGTGCCGGTCTTGGTGAATTGTTTTACCTTGATGGTAAGGATAATGAAGCAAAAACAATGTATGAATTTGCCGTAAAAAATAATCCGGATAATCAATATGCTGTAACCGGTCTCGTAAAAGTGAATAAAATATTGAATCTGCCTGATATGCATAATACAGTATTACAGTAACAGCACAATGATCCAATCACCCAAAATAACTCTTAGCATGATTGTTAGGAATGAAGAAAGATATTTACATGAATGTCTTGAATCCGTAAAGAACTTAGTTGACCAGATAGTGATTGTGGATACCGGTTCAACTGATAATACGGTTAGTATTGCGGAAGAATTTGGCAGTATTATATTTAATTTTGAATGGGAAAACAACTTTTCCAGTGCGAGAAATTATGCTTTGAGCAAATCAACCGGTGATTGGATTTTATATCTTGATGCAGACGAAAGATTGACAAAAGACTCGGTAAACGAAATAAAGAATATTACTGCACAAAACGATTTATTAGGCTGCAGGTGCCGCGTTATAAGTTTGGATGATTTTAACGGCAAACCTAATTATATGAGGTATACTAGATTATTTAAAAACAGTCCGGGCATTAAATTTATCGGCTCAATTCATGAGCAGATAGATAAATCTCTTTTTGCAAACAGTTATAAAATTATAGATACCGGTATAGAAATTATTCATGTTGGTTATAATATTCCGTATGAAGAAATAAAAAAGAAAGTTCAAAGAAATCTCACTCTATTGAATAAGGAATACGAGAACGATAAATCCTCATATAATGCTTTCCAGCTGGCAAATACCTATACTATTTTAAAAGATTATTCTGCCGCTGAAAGATATTATTTAACTGCCGTTGAAGAGAGTAACTTGAATAGGGAATACAAAGCGCATGGATATATGAATCTTGCCGGTTATGAATTAAAAAAGCATAATTTAAGCTGTGCCCTGGAATATCTAAACAAAGGTTTACAATGTGATTCATTAAATCCTTTATTGAACTTACTCGCAGCAGATATCTTTTTTAGATTTAATAAAAAAGGAACGGCACTTAAATATTGTCAGACTGCATTCGAAGAAAATAATAAACTTTTATTGGGTCTGAATAAATCGGCACTGGCAGTAGGATTAAAAAAAGAAATAATCTTATCAAAAGGGATTTATTATTCTCTATTATCGGAAGATGAGAACAAATTAGATTATTTCTTATTCGAGTTAGAGAAAGTAAATATAAAATTATCGGGTGTATTTAAAATATTAATTGAGAATAAAACATTATCAGCGGCTGAGACTGATAGCTTAAAAAGTTTGATCTCAATTGATAGTATTGAATCTTTTTTAGCTATCATTGAAAACTACGGGAATAAGCATAATGCATTAGAATTAATGCTTTTAATTAAAGAAAGATTTCAAAATAACGCCAAATTTCTTAAAACATTAGGCTTATTATATTCCGAAAATATAATGCCGGATGAAGCAGTAAGAACGCTTGAAAAATCTTTGACATTGGAAGAAAAAGAACCCGCATCGGTATTTTATTTAATATCTCTATTTATACAGAATAATCAATATGGCAAAATTCCGAATCTGCTTTTATTTGCAGAAAATGAATTTGGTAGTATACCCGAGTTTAATTCAAGGTTTGAAATATTAAAACATAAACTAAGTGTAATTTTCAGTAATTAGTAATCATCAAATTAAACGGAAGAACTATGGCAGTTAGTTATCAAGAAGCGATTGAACATTTTGAAAAGAAAGATTACAAATCAACTAGGAATATTTTAATAAACTTAAAAGAGAGAGACAAAAACAATACAGAGGTTACTTATTTCCTGGCGGTGGTAAAATCAATAATGGGAGATTATAACGGAGCTGAATCCTTATTTAAGGAAGTTATCGAATTTAAGCCCTCTCATACCGAAGCATATTATAACCTTGGGTTGTGTTTACATAATCAAAATAAGGATGAGGAAGCTTTAACCTATTACCAAAAAGCCGTAGAATTGAATCCTTTCCTGTCGGAAGCATATAATAATATTGCTATAATATATAAGGGCTTGGGAAAATATGAAGAAGCAGAGGCTTCTTTCAAAAAAGCAATAAAATCGAAACCTGGCAATATGAGTGCAATGAGCAACCTTTCCGGTCTTGCTCTTGATAAGGATAGTTCCGTGGAATATCAGAAAGCATTCGAACTGGTTAAAAAAAATGAAAATGCCGGGGCAAGAGATATTCTCCTTAATCTCCTCAACAAAAATCCTGAAAACATTCATCTTCTCAATTCTCTTGGTATTGTAAACTTCAATCTGAAAGAATATGAGAAAACAATTGATTATTACAAAAAGATTCTGTTAATCGATGGGAATAATGGTGAAGCTTATTATAGTCTTGGTGTATGTTATCAATATATGGATAAAAATGAGCTTGCATTAGAATATTATAAAAAGGCTGTTAAATTTAATCCTAATAATATAGGAGCATTAAATAATCTCGGTTTATTGTATTCCGCCTTAAAAAATTACGATGAGGCAGAAAAATATTTTAATAATGCACTCAAAGTAAATCCGGAATATTTCTGTACTTTACTCAATCTTGGAGGGATAAGGTTAGGAATAGATAAATTTGAAGAAGCAATAGAATGTTTTGACAAGGCTTTAGCAATATTATTGAAAGATAATACCGATAATGAAAATATTGCAAAAGCTTATACGAATATCGGTGTTGTATATTACAGAAGAAAAAATTTAGATGAGGCTTTAAAATTTTTCAATAAAGCAATAGAAATATACCCTCAAAGTTTAATTGCACACTACAATAAAGCTGAACTTCTTTTAATTTCTGGGGAATTTGATGAAGGCTGGAAAGAATATGAATGGAGAATTGACAGGAAAGATTTCGGACAAAGAAAATTCAATAAACTTTTTAAACCCGAATATGATTTAAAAGGAAAAAGAGTGCTGGTGTATGCAGAACAAGGTCTAGGAGATGCTATTCAATTTTCAAGATATCTCCCGATCCTTAAAAAGAGAGGATGTTATGTAATTTTTGAATGCGGAAAAGAGATGCATGAATTGCTCCAGGGTTTTGACGGTATTGATGAGATTATCGAAAGAAACATTGTGAAGGCACCCGATATTGAATATGATTATGAACTTCCTCTTCTTAGCCTTCCTTTATATTTCAAAACTAATAAGAATAATATACCGGTACCAATTCCTTATCTGAAAGCTAATAAAAATTTGAAAGAAAAATGGTCTGAAATTATAAATGATATAGACAGAATAAAGATAGGACTTGTTTGGGCGGGAAGCCCGTCTCACAGCAATGATAGGAATCGTTCAGTCAGTCTTAATCAATTTATGTCATTACTATCCATTGAAGGAACACATTTTTATAGTTTGCAAAAAGGTATCCCTGTAATTCAGGCAAAGGACTATCAACTTTTATTAACCGATTTAGACAGCCGTATAAATACTTTTTCGGACACGGCAGCAATAATTGAAAATCTGGATCTCGTTATTGCTGTGGATACATCTGTTGCTCATCTTGCTGGTGCATTAGGTAAAGAAACATGGCTGCTTCTTCCGTTTTTACCGGATTGGAGATGGTTACTTGAGAGAAACAATTCTTTGTGGTATCCAACCGTAAAATTATATAGGCAGCCTGCTTTTCAAGACTGGAAATCTGTATTCACATTATTAAAAAAAGATTTAACTGATTTTGTTGCTAAGAAGAAAAAGGAGATAATAAAGAGTGAATCCGGTTCGCCGAATCTGAAAGGAAGTACTCTTTATCTGGGTTTAACTTCCGGAGAAAACTTTGGCTGGGGAGTATGCAGCAAATATTTGAAGAAGGAACTATCCCGTAAAATTAACATAATAAATGTTGATGAAAACCCGGAATTAGCTATAGAAGGAAAAGTAAACGGGACTGTATTTCACACACTTAATAATAATGATTTCAGCGGTTTACAGCCGGTGAGGGGAACGAAAAACATTGGGTATACTTTTTTTGAATTTGAATTGAATGATGAAGCTGTAAAGAACTCAGCTAACTATGAATTAATTTTAGGCGGGTCCTCTTGGAATGAAAAGAAATTAAGAGAAAGAGGAATTGAAAATTCTGGCGTTTTGATACAGGGTATTGATTCCAAACTCTTTTATCCCGAAGAAAAAGAAAAAAATAATGATCTGTTTATTATTTTCTCCGGAGGGAAATTTGAATTACGTAAGGGTCAGGACCTTGTATTAAAAGCTGTTCAAATAATACAGCAGAAATTTCCTGATGTAATTCTTATAAATGCATGGTATAATATGTGGCCCGATTCTATGCATTCAATGTACGCATCAAAGCATATAAAATATGAATATAAAGGCGACACCTGGAAAAATTTCATGATAAATTTATGTCAGATAAATAATATTGACGGCAATAAAGTATTTACTATGCCGATTACTCCTAATAATAAGCTAAGAAATTTATATTTAAGTTCAGATATCGGATTATTTCCAAACAGGTGTGAAGGGGGAACGAACCTTGTACTTATGGAATATATGGCTTGCGGAAAACCTGTAATTGCTTCTTTTAACAGCGGGCATAAAGATATCCTTACAGAGAACAATTCTTTGCCATTAAAACATATGCATGAATTTAAATTGTATGATGATAATAATAAGAAATTGATTGCTGATTGGGAAGAACCTGATATCGATGAAATTGTAGCAAAACTTGAATTTGCATATTAC